>CAYREY010000083.1:11069-15707 GCA_964423405.1 uncultured Chitinophaga sp.
GTCGCGGTGGGCAAGTTGGTTTAAGCCACATCTCTTTCACAGATGAAACACGGGTTCAAACCCCGTCCGCGATACAAAAGGTACAAAGAAATTGTGTGCTTGAAATTATTGATATAACGGGGCAGCATGTTCCAGGGCTGGCGACTGGCATTTGCAATGCCGGTGTGGAGAGTTCAATTCTCTCTTGCTCCACTACCTGCGCGAGTAGTATAAAGGCGAATACGTCTGTCTACCAAACAGAGGATTGCGGTTCGATTCCGCGCTTGCGCTCATCGTTCTTTTTATTAAGCCCTCTTCCGTATTGCGAATCCGGAAGAGGCAATTTATGGGAGAAGAACAATTGGTTGTTCGCTTGGTTTGGGACCATGAGGCTGTGGGTTCGAGCCCCACCTCTCATACAAAATACCGGTTTATTGCCTGGTATTATTAAATAACAAAAAAGTGTAATTTAAATGAAAAATGAATTAGCTAAAGAAAAGTGTCCCGATCAGGGCAGCGATATCGCGCAACAAACATTGCCGGGTCGCCTAACTGGCAGGGCACGGGATTTTGACTCCCGCCGTGCAGGTTCAAATCCTGCCCCGGCAACTAATGGTATCATAGCATAATGGTAAGTGCACTCCACTGTCTATGGAGGTTGTGTGGGTTCAACTCCCATTGATACCGCAAAAATTGGCTTGTATCCCAATTGGAAGAGGATGCACGTTTAGACCGTGTACAGTGTGGGTTCGAATCCCACCAGGCCAACTAAAATTGTCTCGTAACTCAGCAGGTAGAGTACCGCTCTTTTAAAGCGGGTTGCGTTGGTTCGAACCCAACCGGGGCAACAGATATAACTGAAGATTGATTATAGGCTATTGATTATTGGAGTTGCGTTAAATAATCAATAAACATTTATCAATAGCCAATTAACTGGCCTGTATCCCAACTGGTAGAGGAGGCAATCTTAAACGTTGCTAAGTGTGGGTTCGAATCCCACCAGGTCAACTTAACTGAAGTGTAGCTCAACGGTAGAGTAGTGCGTTTACATCGCACGGGTTGCAGGTTCAAATCCTGTCGCTTCAACAACTGGCTTGTAGTTCAAATGGAAGAACATCACTCTTCTAAGGTGATAGATAAGAGTTCAAATCTCTTCAGGCCGACGAATTAAACAATGGTCCGTGGTTTAACGGAAAAATGCTGCGCTACGAACGCAGTAGATGCAGGTTCGAATCCTGCCGGGCCAACTAATATAACGGAGAGCAGGCAGATGTTGGCTTGCTGCACACCCCTGCTAAAGGTGGTTCCGGCGAAAGCTGGAATGAAGGTTCAATTCCTTCGCTCTCCGCTGGTTTTGGCAGTTGGTATTTCTCTCTCTTGAGAATAATGCAGTTAAGTTAAGCTGTATTTGGTTTTAGCTCTCCTCCTTCGCCGCAACACGGCGGCATTTTAAGGAGGAGGCGGTCGAGCGAAGCGAGACGAGGTGGTGCTTAACTTAATGACATTGCTCTTGATAGGGGACGATAAAATTTTCGGTAGAAAATTTTATCAGGGGTGTGTTGGTTTTTAAATAATGGAGGTGGTCCGAATGGACGAGGGACTTGTCTTGAAAACAAGTAAGCCGTTAATAGCGGTTTAAGAGTTCGATTCTCTTCGCCTCCGCGCGAAAGCACTAATGGAGTGTGGCCGGTTTGCCGGTGCACTTCAAAATGGAGTATAGCTCAGTGGCAGAGCTCGTACCTGATACGTACGCGGTCAATGGTTCAAATCCATTTGCTCCAATTTTTGGGATGTAGCATAACGGTAGTGCACGGGTCTCATACGCCTGGCTGGTACTGGTTCAATTCCGGTCATCCCAACATATAACGGAACGTAGCTCAACGGTAAGAGCAGTACTCTTATAAGGTACAGGTTAGTGGTTCAAGTCCATTCGTTTCGACAAACCGGAGGAATAACTCAGTGGTAGAGTAGTGGCCTGTTAAGCCGCCTGCCGAATGTTCGATTCATTCTTCTTCCGCACTTATACGCCTGGTGTAATTGGTAACATACCGGTCTCCAAAACCGGCGATTGGGGTTCAAATCCCTGGGTGTATGCAAGGGTAGTAAAAAAGGACAAGTAGCTCCAACGGTAGAGCAGCGGTTTGAAGCACCGTGGTTAATGGTTCGATTCCATTCTTGTCCACAGGCATTTAAGTCTTCCCCTTTGGGGAGGATTTAGAAGAGCTATGGTGAAGCTGGTGCAACGGCAGCATGCGGCCATGTGGAGGCTGCGATACGGGTTCGATCCCCGTGCTTTACCCAATTATATGAGAGTGCGCCGGAGTTGGAGAGCCGGACCGGACTGTAAATCCGTTGCACTTGTGCTGAGCAGGCTCGAATCCTGCCACTCTCACTGAAAATATTGATAACAACATAACAACTAAAATATCATGTAATGATGAAAGCAAAACCATAATGCCAACGGTTACCAGGTAATACGTTGGCAGTTACTAACGAATTACTAAACCGTAAGGTATAGGGTAACAATGCCCTTGCCTTTAAAGCAAATTTTATGGAAACAACAGAAATAAGCATCAGCGATATCTGTAATGCAGGTATTACCGATGCAGAAATGATAAAGGTGTTTCACCGCCTGTCTAACGCCATATTGCGTAACACCAATATGGATAAAGCAACGGTGCTAACCCATGTAAACGATGTTTTGCGTGCTCCCTATCTGTATATAGCCGGCTGGAATAAATTCAGCGCTATGGCACAACTGGTGATAGAGTATAAGCAAAACGGTAAGCTATACGGTCCGGCAGATAGCGATAGTGTAATACTAAGCCAGGCTAAACCTTACCAGGTATTTGGCAAGCGGCATATACAGCCCGATGCATTTGAACAAATGGATGTAGCCATGCGCTTACCCATAACTGTTACGGGTGCTTTAATGCCCGATGCACACAAAGGATATGGTTTACCTATTGGTGGTGTGTTAGCTACACAGGCCGATAAAATTATACCGTTTGCAGTTGGGGTTGATATTGCCTGCCGTATGTGTTTAAGTGTATTTGATATACCATCGGCTATACTGCACACACAGGGCGATATGCTGAAAAGCCTGCTGGTAAAGCATACTGTTTTTGGTGCCAGTGGTAAAACCAAAACCAAGTACGATAGCAGTATTATCGACAGGCCGGAGTGGGAGGATACCGATAAGTTACGTTCATTGAAAGACAAAGCCTACGAGCAGCTGGGTACCTCGGGTACCGGTAACCACTTTGTAGAGTGGGGCGAAATAGAGCTGACACAAACCTGTGCCGAAATAAATATGCCGGCCGGTAAGTATCTGGCATTGTTATCGCACTCTGGTTCGCGCGGTGTAGGGGCAGGTATAGCCAATATGTATTCGCGTATTGCCGTTAGCAAAACAAACCTGCCACAGCAGGCCCGTCATTTTGCATGGCTGGATATGAACAGCGAAGAGGGGTTCGAATACTGGTTATCTATGAACCTGGCCGGCGACTATGCCGCTGCTAACCACCACGAGATACACAACAAAATGGCCAAAGGCCTGGGTGTATATCCGGTAAGCCGTATAGAAAATCACCACAACTTTGCCTGGCAGGAGCAACTGGCCGACGGCACACCGGTAATGGTGCATCGCAAAGGTGCCACACCGGCCGCAAATGGCCAGGCGGGTATTATACCTGCTAGTATGGCTTCGCCTGGTTATGTGGTGCGCGGCAAAGGGCTGGCAGGTTCGCTAAACTCAGCATCGCATGGTGCAGGCAGGGCGTTAAGCCGTAGCGCTGCGTTACGCAGCATTACACCCGAAGATATGCAGCACGAACTGGTTAAAAACAGAATAGAGCTTATAGGGGGCGGTATAGATGAAGCCCCCATGGCATATAAGGATATTAAGGCTGTAATGGCTGCGCAGGCCGATCTGGTAGAAGTACTGGCAAAGTTTAAACCTGCAATTGTACGTATGGCATGGTCTAAAGAACGAAGTGAAGATTAATTATTAAACAAAAGTAAAGGGCGGCTGGCCCGCCCTTTATTAAAACACGTAAAGTGAAAACTAATATAACAATGGCTATAACCGTAGTAGAAACAAGTTTGCTTGCAAACTTTAACCGGGCGTTTACCTGGTTTGAGAAAGATGCAGCACTACGCGGTTATGTGCCTGCCAATGGCGGGTGGACCATTAATCAAATACTGGAGCATATTGCTTTAACCAATCACTACCTGTTGCTTATTATTAATAAGGCAACTGGTAAGGCGGTAAAACGCGCTGAAAAAAACAACGTGCCCGATGTAGATGCAGGTTATTTAAACCGGCTGTATCAGGTAAACGAAATTGGAAAGCATAAAAGTTTTGCCTGGGTGCGCCCCGAACATATGGAGCCAACCGGTAAAGCAACTGCCGAAATAAAATCAGAGCTGGCTACGCAGTTAGGTAATTGTTTAAATTGGATACGTAGCCTTAAAAACGGCGAAGGTGTATTGGTAAATACTACCATGACGGTAAATAACTTGGGTAAAATAGATGTGTATCAGTATTTGTATTTTTTGTCTAAGCATATAGAGCGGCACATAACGCAAATGCTGTTAATTGAAAAAGAATTTGAAAACATAAACCAACATGAAAAAATTAAAACTAACTGGTAAAGA
>CAYREY010000083.1:15807-20352 GCA_964423405.1 uncultured Chitinophaga sp.
AAAAGAATTTGAAAACATAAACCAACATGAAAAAATTAAAACTAACTGGTAAAGACATACGTGGCGTAGGCTACCCCGAAGGCCCTGTGGTGAGCGTGGCTATGCGTACTATGGAGAAAAACTTTAAGCATACTTCGCACGAAGATGCGCTGGGGATTTTGAAAAACGTACTGGCTAACCCCGCAGAGTTTACCGAAGATGAACTGCTGAAGCCACTGGCAAAACTGCTGGCCGAAGAGCAGGCACTGGAGGCCCTGCGCGAAAAGCACCCAACACTGTCGGATAAAGAACTGAAACAATACATGGCCGGCGAAACCGGTGTGTTGTTTGGTTTAAATGCCGAAGGTGTGCCGCTTAATACGTACGGTGCGGGGCATATAGAAGATAGCGCGCTGGGGCAAATACAGGTAGCTGCAAAGTTACCGGTAGCTGTAGCTGCTGCTTTAATGCCCGATGCCCACCACGGTTATGGCTTGCCCATAGGTGGTGTGCTGGCAACTAAAAATGCTGTTATACCTTATGGTGTAGGCGTAGATATTGGTTGCCGTATGTGCCTTAGCATTTTTGATGTACAGGCTATTGAGCTTAAAAACCGCGATAAGTTTTTTGAGCGCGAGCTGAACGAAAATACCTTGTTTGGTGCGGGGCGCGAGTTTCGTACTACTACCGAACACGAGGTGCTGGATAACGATGTGTTTAACCAGATACCTTTTGTAAAAAATCTGCAGATGAAAGCTGCTAAACAGCTGGGTTCATCGGGTAGCGGTAACCACTTTGTAGAGTGGGGTATTGTTGATATAAGCAGCGAGCAAAACGCACTGAACATACCCATAGGTAAATACGTAGCGTTGCTATCGCACTCCGGTTCGCGTGGATTGGGTGCAAGTATAGCAGGGCAGTACACTAAAATAGCGATGGAGAAAACACGCTTACCGGCCGAGGCTAAACACCTGGCCTGGTTAGACCTGAACACACAAGAGGGTATGGAGTACTGGCTGGCCATGAACCTGGCCGGCGATTACGCCTCGGCGTGCCACCATGTTATACATAAGAAGATGACAAAAGCTATTGGCCAGAAACCGATAGCCATGGTAGAGAACCACCATAACTTTGCATGGAAAGAAACATGGAAAGGCGAAGAGGTGATAGTACACCGTAAAGGTGCTACACCGGCCGGCGAAGGAGTGCTGGGTATTATACCCGGTTCTATGACCGCACCCGGCTTTATTGTACAGGGCAAAGGTGTAGAGGGGGCTATTAACTCGGCATCGCATGGTGCGGGGCGTAAAATGAGCCGTACCAAAGCTATGCAGAATGTTAGCAAAGATGCGCTTAAAAACGAGCTGCGTGTGCACGGTGTAAAACTGATAGGTGGTGGGCTGGACGAAGCACCACAGGCTTATAAAGATATACACGCGGTAATGAAAGCGCAGGCCGACCTGGTAGATGTGGTAGGGTTGTTTTACCCACGCATAGTTAAAATGGATGGATAGTAGAATAGGGCAATTGCACCGGATAGCTAAAACACGTTATCCGGATGCATTACCCGATAAGTAAAAAACAATAATTAAATAACAATGAGCATTAAATACAGAGAGGTTTTTGCCAAACGCGATTTTGCTACAGTGCTGGATAATAGCTACGTAGATGCTTCCCGTTTCTACTTTAAGCTATATAATAATCTGGCTGTAGAGCGTTGGGTGCACGGTATAGATGTTGACCGGGCTGTTGCTCATATCACCAATGTTTATTCGGCGGTTATAGACAAGGTTTATACTCATGAATATTACGACCATAACCGTAAACGCAATATTATAAACAACGCAGTTGTTTTGATGAACAACGAGCGGATGTTGAAGTTCTATGATTCGGGCTGTGGCGTACTTGTAAGTGATAGCGATGCTGATTTTATGGGCGAAATGTCGGCTTTGTTGCTAACGTTTAAGGAGCGGGCAAAGCGCAGAAAAAACGAGGTGAATCTGATTGTTGTTAGTCAGGGTAGCTTAAGTTTAACCGAGCTGGAGATAAAGCGCACAAAGCTAAACATTGCTACCAACTACGAAGATGACTTTGCGCTGGTAGATGCAACAATACGCAAACGGCTGAATACAAAAAACGATAAAGGCATTGTGCTGTTGCACGGTAAACCGGGTACGGGTAAAACTACTTACCTGCGCTATCTTATAGCAAGGCTTAAGAAAAAAGTAATGTTTGTGCCCAACAACGTAGCAGTAAACCTTACCGATCCGGATTTTGTAAGCCTGTTGATAGATAACCCTAACTCGGTGCTGGTAATAGAAGATGCCGAGCAAGTGTTGCAAGACCGGCGCGAAGCCGGCCACTCTGCAGTATCTAACCTGTTGAATATATCCGATGGCTTACTGGCCGATTGTTTGAACATACAAATTATATGTTCGTTCAACACCCAGCTAAGCAATATCGATTCGGCACTGATGCGTAAAGGCAGGTTGATAGCACGCTACGAGTTTGGTTCGCTGAGTATTGCAAAAGCACAGGCTTTGTCCGATAGCCTCGGGTTTACTACAATAGTAACCCGGCCTATGACGGTAAGCGAGGTATATAACCAAAACGAACTGACCTTTGAAAGGCAGAAAAACAAAATAGGATTTAGCCTGGTTGCTTAACAGCACCGGCTCAACTTTCCCCCTGATACGGGGATACGATGACAAACAACAAGCAGGGGTTTCTGTAAAGCCCCGCGGCATCTGCAAAGTATTGTAAGCTGTTCCAGTTGTTATGTTGTCTCCACTTGTGTAGTGTGGGTTCGACTCCCATCTGTTTATTGGAAACAGAAGCCAAAAGGTTAGGCAACAAGAGCAGACCGTTAATCTGCATTCCGGAAGTTTAGCTGCTTCCTTAAAAACAGCTAACCACAAGAGAAACTGTTGTACCTGTCGGTACGCCGGTGCTATGTAAGTAGCACAGGTATACAATCGGGCCGTGGCTTGCAAAACGGCAGATACCGTTTTTACTACACGCAGCACATTTAAATGAAAAGTTACTGCTGAGTTTACTTTTCCTGCAAACCTGCTGCCTGTATTAACCACTTAAGCTGTTTTCCGCTGCCGCCCGATGGCTGGTGCAGCAGGTTCTCATTTTTTTTAATAGCAAGTTGTGGCGGTTGGTTACGCAACCGGTACAATATTTTATAACACACAACTAAAACACTAAAAACAATGTTTGTGAAAATTAATGCATACGAGGTAGGCCTGGTATTTGAAAACAACGCCTACATAAAAATGCTGAACGAAGGATGGAACCTGGTATGGCCATGGCAAACCGTGTACCGTTACGATATGAATGCACCTTTCAATCCGCCATGCGATTTGAAATTGCTGCAAGGGTACGATGAGCTTGCTAAAATACTACACATAGTAGAGGTAAAAGATACCGAAATAGCACTGGTGTTCGAAGATGGTTTGTTTAAACGTGTAGTAACTGCCGGCCGTCACGGGTTTTGGAAAGGAGTGAAGGATTACACCTTTACACTGGTAAACCTGGCTAAGGTAGAAGTTACCGAAGCCATAGATACTGCCGTGCTAATGAAAAACGAAGTGTACTACTACGTGCGTGTATTCGCCGTGCAGAACTTTGAAAAAGGGTTACTATTTGTAGATAACCGTTTTGTAAAAGTGCTTGAACCGGGCCTGCACTACTACTGGAAAAATAACACACCGGTAAGCGTTCAGGTAGCTGATACCCGTCAACTACAGTTGGAGATGAACGGACAGGAGATATTGACTAAAGATAAAGCCTGCCTGCGCGTAAACTTTAACGCACAATACCGTATTGCCGATGTGGTAAAAGCACTGGTGCAAAATAAGGAGTACGAAAAACAACTGTATGCACTAATGCAGCTGGCGCTGCGTGAATACTTAGGTAGCTATACGCTTGATGAAATACTGGAGCGTAAAGAAGCTGTAGCACCGTTTGTAATGCAAATGGCGGCCGATAAAGCAGAAGCGCTGGGCGTGGCCATAGTTAACTGCGGTATACGCGATATTATACTACCCGGCGAAATGCGTGATATTATGAACCAGGTACTGATAGCCGAAAAGCGTGCACAGGCCAACACTATCATGCGTCGTGAAGAAACAGCATCTACCCGTAGCTTGCTGAATACTGCCAAGCTGATGGAAGGTAACGAAATGCTGTACAAGCTTAAAGAAATGGAATACGTGGAACGTATAGCCGAAAAGATAAACAGCATTACTGTATCGGGTGGCAACCAAGTGGTTGACCAACTAAAACAGATTTTCACTCCGGCTAAATAGTAACCGGCTCCCGCTGATGCGGGAGCCTTTTTTATGTGAAACTATCATGGGTAATTAATTTTTGCAGTTTTGATACTTTACCAGTGTTTATATATTTGCCCTGTCTGAGGTAGAAGTTCGCCTCAACATGCAGCATACCAGAGGATTCGTCCGCTTAAGGTGCGACGGTTTCTCTGGGTGTAGCGCAGCCCGGTAGCGCGTTTGCATGGGGTGCAAGAGGTCGTGGGTTCGAATCCCGCCACCCAGACGA
>CAYREY010000084.1:0-13204 GCA_964423405.1 uncultured Chitinophaga sp.
CCCGGCTCACCGGTAGTGCTCCAGCACACCCCGCGCTCAGTAACCGGCGAACCGCCACCATTGGTAACGGCACCACCGGCACGTGCACCGGTAGCACTTATATTGGTAACTACGCCGGTAGTAACGGTTGGTACCTTGCTGCTGTCTTTTTTACAACCGGTGCCCAGTATTGCAAGTATGGCTATAGTTAGTACAGCACATAACGTGCGCCTGCCCGTTTGTATAGTTGCTTTTTTCATTAGGGTTGTTTTAGTACGATACGGCATGGCCGAATATTACAGCAGTAACGGTATTGTTGTTCCGGTTTATGCTTACACTACCGGTCATATCCATATTGCGGGTAGTTTGCTTATAGGCTACTGTACCATCTACACTCAGGTTAGCCGATTGGTGGTTAATGCTTTTATAAACACCCGAAAAACTACCGTTGTAGGTTACATCGCCGGTAAGGGTAAGGGTTACGGTCCAGTCGCCGTTATGGTACACGTAAGGCACATTGGTAAGCGTAAAAAGTAAATCGGTAGTTGTTGTACTGCTGCTGGCAGTAGTGCTGCCGGTTATATGTACATCGCCGCCCAGCGGGCCGCTCACCGTTTTATCTACGGCCCCTTCGGGGTAGCCGGCTATGTTTTGGTTATAAATAGCCACGTAGCAATCTACCAGTGCTGCGCTGGTGTTTTTATAAAAATCGGCATCGGTTATAACGGTATCTTCTTTTTTACAGCCGCTTATGCCCAGCAGCAATACAATTAAAAATGCCAATAGCGGGTATTTAACTTGCATGATATTTTATTTAATACAAAGCAACCCCAATGTTGCCTTACAAAACATAACAGCCGCCAGTTGTGGTGCTGATTTTTATCAGTAAAAGCAGGGCCAAACCCTTGTTGCAACAGGTTTCTGTAGTGGTACCAAACAAAAAAGCCCACCGGTGTACCGGTGGGCTTTTTAATATGCTTAATAGGCCGTTATACCTGTGGGTTTATATTACGCACGGCCTCTTCAAACTCATCTTCAGTTGTCTTTACCCAGTTAAGCGATAGCACCGTTTGCTTATCCAGCGTTACAGCATGCAGGGCATAGTACATTTCGCCTTTGTTGTAACGCACCGCTACCACATACACAGGCTGGCCTACTTTCAGGTCATCAAACCGGCTGTAGCCTACACAGTTGTCGCCACGCACAATGGTGTTTTTGTTTTTAAGCACAATGCGCACATCGCTGTCGGCATCATCGCGTATTACCACATCGGCCTGGTTGCCGCTGTTTTCTACCACCCGGTTGCAGGCTATCCAGCCCAGTTTATCAAACTGGCGGGTACAGGTGCGGCTGCCGTTTTTGCTATCGGTTTTATCGTTTACTATGGCTATCACATTGTTTTCCGAAAAATCTACAATCACCTGTTTTTTGCGGCGCAGGTTAAAATCTACATTCAGTTTTACCAGCGAGTTTACTTTGCGTTTGCCGTAGGTGGCCGGTTTCCATTTGGGCATGGCCTCCAGTGTAGTTATTATCTCATCGCGAAACGTTTTGTATGCCGAGCCGCAGTTTACATCGCGCACTTTACCACTCTTATCCACCGTAAAGGTTACTTCTACGTTCGATGAAAGCTCATTGCGTTTGGCATCCTCGGGGTACTCCAGCTGCGCCAACAGGTAGTTGCCCAGGCTGTAGCCCTTGTAGCTAAACTCTGGCTTTGCTACCTGCGTTTTGGCGGGTTTACCCGGCTCTTCAATTTCACCGGCAGGCAACCAGTTCATGTAATTGTTAAGCGGTGTGCCATAGTAAAAATTATACCCATCGCCCTCGCTAAGCGTAAACGGAAAATCTATAGTTATCTCCTCGCCGTCTTTCAGTAGTACCTCTTCGCCATTGCAGGTAGCCGATACATATACAGCTACTTTGCTCTCCATAGCCTGGTTGCCAAAAGTAGTAGTCAGGTTTTCTTCCAGCATTTCGCCGGTGGTGTAACATTCTTTCAGTTCTATGTCTACATCTGTACTTACCTCGCGGCCGTCTTTATAGGTAAAGCTGTTGGGGCTAACCGATACACGGGTACCATACTCGCCCTGCAACTCGTTTATCTCTACCGGTTTTATGGTAAAGTGCTGCGGCTGTGCCTGCATACCGGCCAGCAGGCCCAGTATAGCCTTGCTTTGTTTTACAGGTACATCGTTATCCCTGGGTTCTACTTTTACGTAGTATTCCCTGGCTTTAGGGTCCTGGTTAAAGGTTCGCAGCATGGTTTGTGCCAGTTGCTCCTGCACGGCCACCTGGCCCCCGGCAGTTTCTTCGGTTTGGTAGTTACATCCCGATAACAACAAAAACACTGTTGCAACAAGTAAGCTTTTCTTCATAGGTTGGGAGTGTTGATAGCTAAATATAACCAAATATTTGTGCCGGGCATATTTCGGAGATACTTTTTAAGCTGCTTTACAAGTCTTTGTTTGTATAAATTAATAGACATTCGCCCTTTTTAAGCTTTGGCAACCTCATATAGCATCATTTTATTTCATTTTCCGACTTTTTCGTTTTTATTTGCCGTCCTTTTTTAGGTATAATATATAATGTAAACAACGGGCTGTAAAGGCCCTGCTTAAAACCTGATAACTCACATGGCAGTAATAGGTAAAATTCGTCAACGCAGCGGAATGCTGATTTTCCTTATCGGTCTTTCTATCGTGCTTTTCCTGATTATGGATGCTACCAACTCGCAAACGGGTGTGTTTAGCGGCCGCAAAGACACTGTTGGTGTAATTGACGGCCAGAAAATACCCTACCTGGAGTTTAACGCCAAATACGAGGAGAACCTGAAAAATGCAGAAGAACAGCTACGGGGCCAGTCTATGAGCGAAGACCAGCGTAACTACCTGCGTATACAAACTTGGAATGAGATGGTTAACGACATCCTTTTCAAAAATGCATACGAAAAACTGGGTATTAACGTAACAGCCGAGGAGTTGAGTGAGCTGGCTACCAGTGCCGAAAACGCTTCGCCTTACCTTACCGGCGACCCACAGTTTAAAAATCCGCAAACCGGCCAGTTCGACCCTTCGCGTGTTCGTATGGTTATTAACCAGCTTAGCCAGCAGGGCGAAGGCTCAGAAGCTGCCCGTGCACAGTGGCTGCGTTTCGAAAAATTTTTGAAACAAAACCAGTATCAGGAAAAATACAGCAGCCTTATTACCAAAGGCCTGTACATACCCGGCTGGATGGCCGAAATGAACTACAACAGCCAGCTAAGCGTTGCCGATGCCCGCTATGTAGTACTGCCATACAACGAAATAAACGACGCCGATGTTAAGGTTACCGATGAAGACCTGAAAGCATACATCAATGCACACCCTAACCGCTTTAAGGTAGATGACGAAACCCGCAAACTACAGTTTGTAACGTTTGATATTGCACCTTCGGCTACCGATACAGCTGCTGCTGTTAAGGCAATTGAAGAAAACCGCGCTGCATTTGCCGAGCAAAAAACTACTTCAGATGATTCTGCTTTTGTAAAAGTATATTCTGAAACTGCTTTTGATGATGCCTACTACAGCAACGATAAAGTAATGTCGCCGGTAAAAGATTCGTTGTTCTCTCTGCCGGTTAAATCGCTGATAGGGCCTTATGTAGATGGCAACGCAGTAAAGCTTGCTAAAATTACCGACCGCAAAATGATTTCCGATTCGGTACGCGTACGCGAGCTGGTAATATCGTTTGCCAACGTAACATCGCAGGAAATTGCCAACCAGAAATTTGCTTTAATGGATAGCATTGTACGCATGGTAGATACCATGAAACAGGACTTCGGCATGTTTGCCGCCATGTACAGCGACGACCAGATGAGCAAAATGAGAGGCGGCGATATTGGCTGGGTTAAACAGGGCGAAAAAGAAAAACTGTATAACGATCAGATTTTCTTCCGCGCACAAAAAGGCAAACTGTACCGTATACCGGTAGCTCAGGAAAACGCTTTCCACCTGGTACAGGTGCTGGAAGACCGCCCAAGCAAAGTAGGCGTACAGGTAGCTTACCTTACCAAACAAATAGTGCCAAGCCCCGAAACAGAACGCAACATATACGGCGCTGCTACTGCATTTGCATCGGCTAACCAAAGCGAAGCTAAATTTACCGAGGCTGCTAAAAAACAAGGTGTAAAAACTGCCGAGGCGGTTAAGAATGAAGACTTTAACATACAAGGCCTTACCGGCAACGCCCGCGAACTGGTGAAATGGGCCTATGGTGCTAAAAAAGGCGAGGTATCGCAGGTATATCAAATTGGCGATAAACACGTAGTAGCTATGCTTGAACTGGTACGTGCTGCCGGCCTGCCCGAAGTAGATGCCGTACGCGAACCGGTTAAAATGGAAGTAATACGCGAGAAAAAATACGAACTGCTGGCAAAGAAAATTACTGATGCCAAAGCAACTTCTATTGATGACCTGGCTACTAAACTGGGTAAACCGGCTACAGATGCGCCACGCCTTAATTTCTACAATGCCAGCCTTAACAATGGTTACGAACCTGCTGTAGTTGGTGCTGCATTCAACCCGGCCAATAAAGGCAAGGTATCGGCACCTATTAAAGGCAACGCAGGCGTATTTGCCCTGCAAACCACCAACCTGCAGGAAGCACCTAAGCAAACCGATTATACCAGCTACAAATACAATTTATCGCAGCAGTTGCAGGGTAAATCACGTGGCATTGCCGAGGTACAGAAAAAGCTGGCTAAAATTACCGACAGCCGTTCCGACTTCTTCTAAATCAACCAATACAACATATTTTAAAGCCTCTGCTAACGCAGAGGCTTTTTTGTTTAAGAATGTTATCGGCTTTGCAAATTAAATCGTACGCGATATATTTGCGTGCGATTTAAAAATGCGATTATGAAAACCGATGTAGTAAAAACAATAATGCGCCTGCTGATAGGCGGCGCCATGGTATTTGCAGCTATTGCCCACTTTACGTTTGCCCGTGCCGAGTTTCAGGCGCAGGTGCCCAACTGGCTGCCATTAAGTAAAGATCTGGTAGTAATACTTTCAGGCATTGCAGAGCTTACGCTGGGCCTGGCTGTGTTATTTGCAACCAAATGGCGTAAGCAGGCGGGTTATGCGCTGGCGTTGTTTTACGTGCTTATCTTTCCCGGTAACATTGCGCAATACGTAAACCACATCAATGCATTTGGGTTAGATACCGACCAGGCCCGCCTGATACGGTTGTTCTTTCAACCGGTGCTTATACTGTGGGCACTGTACAGCACCGGAGCCTTCGACAAAGAAACCGACATAGCCGATAGCTTTTACGATTTAGATGCCGTTGACCTGAAAGGCCGTAAGGTGAGTATGAACGACTTTAAAGGCAAAACAGTAATAGTGGTAAACACCGCATCTAAATGCGGCCTTACTCCTCAATACGAAGGCTTAGAGGCGCTGTACAAAAAGTATAGCGATAAAGGCCTGGTAATACTGGGCTTTCCCAGCAACCAGTTTGCCAACCAGGAGCCCGGCACCAGCGATGATATAGCTGCTACCTGTAGCATTAACTACGGTGTTACGTTCCCCATGTTTTCTAAAGTAGATGTAAACGGGGCGCAGGCGCATTCGGTGTTTAAATTTTTGAAAGCCAATGCCGGTTCATATTTCATCAGCCGCTCGGTTAAATGGAATTTTACTAAATTTCTTGTCGATAAATCGGGCAAGGTAATCATGCGTTTTTCGCCCTATACCAAACCCGAAGAACTGGAAAAAGACTTGGTAAAATATCTGTAACCCCCTATGCAGAACGAAATATTAAAACTGGAGAACCAGGTGTGTTTTCCTATTTACGCCGCTTCGCGGCTGGTAACGCGGTTGTACCAACCCTATTTTGATAAGCTGGATATAACCTATCCGCAGTACTTGGTGTTTCTGTTACTGTGGGAGAAAGATAACCGTAATGTATCCGACATATCGCACTGCCTGTACCTGGAAAGCAGCACCCTTACACCCCTGCTTAAACGCATGGAGGCCAAAGGCTATATTAAACGCAGCCGCTCTGCACAGGATGAGCGCAGTGTGTTTATACAACTTACCACCAAAGGCAAAAAGCTGGAAGAGAAGGCCAGCGCTATTCCTACACAAATTGTAGGCAAAATGCAGACCGAAGAAATAAGTGTAGAAGAAATACTAAAGATGAAAGATACCCTGCAGAAAATTACACGCTTAATAAGCGCTCAGTAATTACCTATCGTGTAGCTGCAGCTTTCTCTGCCTCATACTGGTACACAGTATATAATATGGTTTTACCCACGGCATTCAGTGTTACCTTATCTACCACATCCATATTATCGGCATGGGTATGCCAGTAATCGCCAAAGGTTTGCGAGCGGCTGTTAGGGTCGTAGTGTATAATATCTACGGTAGGTATTTTAGCCACCTGGTTTATATATACATGGTCATCGGTAATACCGCCTATGGTCTGATTGCTGAAAAAGTTAGAAAAGCCCAGGTTGGCAGCATTGGCCCATACTTTATCCTGTACCCACCCGGCGTTGTAAGTCGAATTGCCTTCACGCGCAAAAACCGCCCCTTTGGCAGCCGCCATATCCAGCAGTATACCAAAATCGGCACGGTAACCAGGCACATGCGGGGTGGCGCTCCAATGCTGCGAGCCCAGGCACCAGCTACCCTCACTCACATACGCACCCGGCTTAATAATATCATCCAGCGATGAGGAGTACCCGCGGTCCTCGGCATCGTTAAAAAAGAAATCTACCCCTATGTTAGCCAGTGGCTGTGCTTTAATGGCACGCGCTATTTCAAGCAGCGTACCTACACCGCTGGCACCATCGCAGGCAGATAGTATCGGCTTGTTTCGGTCTTTCGTATCCTGATCGGCCCAGGGGCGGCTATCCCAGTGCGAGCAAAGCAGTATGCGCGTGGTAGCGGCAGGGTTAATACTGCCTATTATGTTGGTACACTTCAGGTTCACCCCATCAAAACCGGCTACTTCAAATTTTTGTAGGTAAACTGTATCGGTATATTTCTTTATCTCGTCTATCAGGTACTTAGCACAGGCTTCGTGCCCTTTCGAGTTCATCTCGCGGGTACCAAACGCCAATTGCGCAGCCGTATAGTTATACGCCGAATCGGCATTAAACGCTGGTGCGTTAACTACTATTGCCGGTTTGGTTTCTACCGGTTGGGTATCGGTTGTTGTTTTATTGCATTTATCGCATGATGATAAAGAAACCATTGCACTACAAATGGCCACAGATAAACTCAGATATAATACGTTTTTCATTTTACTTGGTATTTATTAAGCGGGTAATACCCGTTAGTTCATGCTGCATCTAATCTGTTTTATCTGACTAATCTGCTGTGAAAAATCTAACTCACATTCCACGTAACCCCTTCTTTACCATCTTTTACCTGTATGCCTATTTTAAGCAGTTCGTCGCGTATTTTGTCAGATGATGCAAAGTCTTTCTTAGCCCGCACATCTTTACGCAGTTCCAGTATCAGGTTCATCAGCCCTTCTACCTTATCCGAGCCGGCAGCTTCTTCTTCTTTAAGGCCCAGCACCTCAAACACTATATCGTTAAACAGCGTTTGCAGGGTTTGTTTATCGTCAGCCGTAATGGTATCGCTGCCATCGTTTATCGAGTTGATAACGCGCACGCCTTCAAACAACGCCGCTATAGCTACCGGTGTATTAAAGTCGTCGTTCATGGCATCGTACACATCGGCTTTAATGTTAGCTACCTTAACGGTAGATACATCCGCCGTTTTAAGCCCCGGCAACAGCTTAACAGCATTCATCAATCGCTGGTATCCTTTCTCGCTGGCCTGTAGCGCTACGTTGCTAAAATCGAGCGTGCTGCGGTAATGTGCCTGCAACATAAAGAAACGCACCACCATTGGCGCGTAGCCTTTCTCTAATAGCTTATGTGTACCGGTAAACAGTTCCTGCGGTAAAAACGAGTTGCCCAGGCTCTTACTCATTTTCTGTCCGTTAACGGTAAGCATGTTGGTGTGCATCCAGTATTGTGCCGGTGCCTTTTTGCAGCAGGCTACGTTTTGCGCAATCTCGTTGGTGTGGTGGGTAGGAACTAAATCCATACCGCCGCCATGTATATCAAACTCTTCGCCCAGGTATTTGCTGCTCATAGCGCTGCACTCTATGTGCCAGCCGGGGAACCCTTCTCCCCACGGACTAGGCCAACGCATAATATGCTCGGGCTTGGCTTTTTTCCATAGTGCAAAATCAAGCCGGCCTTTTTTATCGTCCTGCCCTTCCAGGTTTTCGCGGGTGCCATCCAGCATATCTTCCAGCTTGCGGCCGCTAAGGGCTGTGTACGGATAGTCTTTGGCAAATTTCTCTACATCAAACCAGATAGTACCATCTACTTCGTAGGCCAGGCCATTTTCTATAATCTTTTTGGTCATCTCTATCTGCTCAATAATATGGCCGCTGGCAGTAGGCTCTATACTTGGTGGCAGCAGGTTAAAATCGTCCAGCACTTTATGAAAATCTACGGCGTATAGCTGTACAATCTCCATCGGCTCCAGTTTCTCTAACCGGGCGCGTTTGGCAATTTTATCTTCGCCTTCATCGCCATCGCTTTCCAGGTGGCCCACATCGGTAATGTTACGCACATAGCGCACTTTATAGCCCAGGTGTTTCAGGTAGCGGAAAACCACATCAAACGACATAAACGTACGGCAGTTGCCAAGGTGCGCATGGCTGTATAGGGTAGGGCCGCACACGTACATGCCAACATGTGGCGCGTTCAGCGGCTTAAAAACTTCCTTTTCGCGGGTAAGGGTATTGTATATTTTAAGTTCCTGCATAGGGTGCGAATATATATAATGTGATTACACCAATAAGCTGTTACAACGAAAACGTTACAGCCACCGGGTAGTGGTCGCTCAGCTCTTCGCGGATAGTACGGTAGCTGTTAATGGTAATATGGCTATCGAAAAACGTGTAATCTATACGGAAGATGGACAGCTTATTGGCAAAGGTGGCACCAAAACCAGTGCTTTTTTCAATAAAAGCATCCTGCATGTTACCGCGGGCAGTGCTGTAAGTGTACGATACCGGCACATCGTTAAAATCGCCGCACAGCATTTTGGGGCCTTTGTACGCTGCCATACTTTCTGCCACCGCATTGGCCTGTTGCGAGCGCTTGGTGTAGGCACGCTTCATTTTGCGCATTATCTTCTTTACCGGTGCCCAGGCGGCACTCTGGTTCCCTTCTATCGAATCTATAGTAGCATAATCATCGTACCCCAGGTGTATGCTTTGAAAGTGTACATTGTACACACGGGTTACCTTGCCGTTAATGTTTATATCGGTGTAAATACAGTTGTTGGTGAGCGAATTCTGAAAGTCTATTACACCGGTATCTACCACCGGATATTTAGAAAACGTAGCCACGCCCCACTGCTGGTGCAGTTCGCCCCTGCGCCATAGGGTTTGCTGCAATTTACTTTTAGGTGTTTTACGTAAATCTACCGCCGGAAAAAACTGTACGTATTTATACCCCAACGTATCGCGCAGGTACTCCAGGTTGGGGAACAACTGGTTATTGGTATAAAACTCCTGCAAACAAACCACATCGGCATTTTCACGCGCTATCAGCGCCATCATCTGCTCACGGGTTTCGGTGTTCTTATTCCAGTTATACAGGTCAAAATTTTTCACGTTCCAGCTAAGCACCTTTATGCCACTCTCTTTGTTTTCGGCACCAAAATTTACGGCAAACGTAGCGTGTATAAACTGCCAGGTAAGCACTATACCCACCAACGATATAAGCCCGAAACTATCGCGCTTGATAATCCATAGCACCAGAAAGAAAAAGTTAACCACCAGCACTACCGGAAACGCAAACCCTATAAACGCCAGTTGCCAGTACTTAACCGGCTCTACATACGTAGCCATGCACGATAGCAACAAAACTATCAGCGCCAGTACATTAAGGGTTTTAAAAAATATGCGAAGCAAGGGGTTGAAAATTGCAGTTCAATATAGCCTGTTAGCCGTTACTTTTTAGAGTAATGAAATAAAAATTCTCTCTCTTCTTTATTCAGGCTATCATAACCCGAGCGGGCAATTTTGTCTAATATTTCATCTACCCGTTGCTGTTCGGTTTTGGTATTACTTTTTTCTGCCGGTTTACGGTAATTCTCGTTTCTGTATGCGGCTTTAAGTTTAGGCTTGCGTGCAAACGGGTTTCCAATTTTATCGAATACAGCAAACAGGTCGAACCCGTTTTGTAGTGACCGGATATAAAGATAACCACTTAAAGCCCCCCCCACGTGCGCAATATAGCCACCGGCATTTCCGTATGGTATATTGATAATATCGAGCAGCAGAGACGCCAGTGCTATGTATTTAATACGCACGTTACCAACAAACATCATCCTTACCTCATAGTCGGGATTAAGGGTAGCCGCCCCAAACACTATGGCAAAAATACTGGCCGAAGCACCCAGCATTAAAGCAGCATCTACGTGTGGCCTGAAAACAGGTATCAGGTTATACGATAGCACATAAATAAACGCACCGCTTAAACCACCCAACAGGTAAAGAGGCAACACCCGCTTATCGCCCAGGTGTAGTATAAATATCTCGCTAAACCAGTAAAACCAAAGCATATTAAATAACAGGTGCAACAACCCGGTATGCATAAACATATAGGTAAACGCCGACCATGGCTGGTACAAAAGCGTATGTACCGATGCAGGCATCTCCAGTTTACTTAAAATAAGGTTGTACCAGCCGCTGCTTTCAAAAAGGAAACCAATCAGGTTGAGAATACCCAATACCAGAAAAACAGCGATGTTTACTAATATCAGCTTCACGGCTACACTACCATAGTTGAAGTAGTGCTTTATATCGTCTTTTATCGAATTGGTTAACATAATCTCACGTAATGCCTGTTTAACAAAGATAAGCCTGCGGGGCGTAATTTTTAATTCCTTTTTGTGAAACCTTTATAAAAAACCCTCGTAAATAATTACAACAAAAACAAAGGCCTATGCAACCAGAAAACTACCCAAAAGCACCATACTGGCCCGTAAACGATAACGAGTAAACTACATTTATATACTAGAACGGAAAGTCTTCTGAAGGCCGTAACCTTTAGAGGACTTTTCGTGTTTTCAGGCAACCGTGTGCAGTTTCATTAACCGGTTGTAGTTAGCCAGCAGTATTACCGAACCCGCCGCACAAATAAGTGCCATGCCCGCCGTAGCATATACCACATTAGTACCCGCATGGAAAAACGGCATACTTAATGTGCCAATTAAACACAACCTCAAAAACACATTTATAACAAAATAAATACTGTTGGCCCGGCCTATTACATGGTTAGGTATATGGTGAAACAGGTACGTAATACGCTGTATGCGTATAGCGGCGTTACATGCCCCTATTACAAAGTTAGCGGCATAAAACAACCACACCGCATTACTGTATGCCATAACCATGTACATACCGGCAGCAATAGCACACAATACAACAATAACCATCACCGCTTTGTTTTCGCCAAACAGGCGGGTAGTTAAAAAACCGGCCAGCACCGCACCAAACGAAAACACCATTTCGGCCAGTGCATATACATCGCCGCCGCGGTGTAAAAAATTACTTACATAGCCCGGCTGCACATAGGTGCTAAATACTACTACCGTTAAAAACACCAGCATACTGGCGTTACCAAAGTGCAGCAACAAGGGGTGTTTGGCTAAAAATATAACACCGGTTTTAATACGCTCACGCAGGTGGCTGGTATCTACCTTTTTATCTACCACCGGTAACGATTTTATGCGGTAGATGATTAGGAACGCTACAAGGTAGGTAGCCGCATCCAGTGTAAATATTTCGTAAATGCTCCACGCGCCAAAGCTAACCGGCATGGTAAACACATGACCCAGTATAGTTACCTGCTGGCCTATACCACTAAGCAATATAGCACCCAGCCCACCGGCCAGCGTAAAGGTTATTTGCCCCTGCACCTCCAGCATACTGGTTACGCGGCTGTAATCTTCGCGGGCGGTAATTTCCTGCGCAAAGGCATACAGGTTGGGGAAGTGTATGTTGTATATAAACATGGTAGTGGCAAATATGCCCGCCACCAGGTACCACGGCAAACCACCCTGCACATAACCGGTTACCGCTACCGCCGACAGTATACACAGGCCTACTAAATTCATTACTAAAAAAATGCGCTTGCGGTTGTAGCGGTCTATCAGCGTGCCGGCGTATATGCCCCAAAACAAAGAAACCAGCGTGCTTATAAAATATGCCTGCCCGAAAAGGTCCTCGCGGTGTATAACAGCCGTAAAGTACCACGGTATAGCCAGCATAGATATGCCCTGCGATATACCGCTGATAGAGTTGGCTATAAGCAGAAGAATTATGGCGCGCTGGTTTTTCAATTTGTTATTTTCACGGGCAACGAAACTAAAAATAAAAGCAACAGTGCTTTTATTGCAGCGGCACTATGGATAAAGAGATATACGATAAACTGGCTAACTACTGCGCCTACCAGGAGCGCTGCCTGGCCGATGTAAAGCAAAAGCTTACCAAACTAAAAGTACCTAAAGAGGATTACCCGCTGTATACCACTAAACTTATTGCCGACAACTTTTTAAACGAAGAGCGCTACGTAAAATACTTTGTAGCCGGCCACGCCAAAAAACGCTGGGGCAAAACAAAAATTAAAGCCGCACTGGCCGTTAAAAAACTGGATAGCGCTATTGTAAAAAAATACCTGGACGATATAGACGAAGAAGGCTACGATGAACAACTGAAAGCAACGGCCCTTAAAAAATGGAACACGCTGCGCACTGGTACCCCGCGCGAAAAGAAAACCAAACTACTGCGCTTTTTACTTAGCAAAGGCTACGAAATGAAAAAAGCCAGCGACGCTATTAAAGAGATAGAGTAGTAAATAAAATCTTGTATTTAAATTAAGGCAGTTTACTTATTACATCACTCTCTTCAGCCTCTATCTCCAGCGTTTTAAACTGGTTGGTTTCGCCCTTCAGCAATGTAATTTTTGATTTTGGCAAACCCAGCACCCCTGCCAGGTATTCTACCAGATATTTATTGGCTTTACCCTCTACCGGCTGTGCCTTTATTTTCACCTTCAGGCTGCCGTCGGCTTCGCGGCTTATCTCGTCGGTTTTACTGCCGGGTTTTACCTTAATGCGTAGTTTCATTGCTG
>CAYREY010000084.1:13304-19965 GCA_964423405.1 uncultured Chitinophaga sp.
GTGTACTACAATGGCTTTTGTATTTAAATCCGCATTCCCAAATCTAAAATCCAAAATCACTTCAGCGCTTTATAAATCACCTCCTGCAAATCGGTGCGGATGTTCATTTTAACCAGCTGGTTATTCTCCGCATTAGGGTACACGCGGTTGCTTAGAAAAATATAGGTAAGGTTGTTCTTGGGATCGCTCCATACACAGGTGCCGGTAAAGCCCGTATGGCCAAATACCGATAGCGGTACACCATCGTAACATGGCGATGATTTGCTTACATCCGGTTCTGGTTTATCGAAACCAAAACCACGGCGCGATATTTTAGACTGGCGACTGGTAAACGTTTTAATAATAGCCGAATCGAGGTAACGCCTGCCGCAATATTCGCCATCGTTCAGCAACATTTGAAACAGCGCTGCCAAATCGAACGCATTGCTAAACACACCTGCATGGCCCGCTACACCACCATACATAGCCGCACCGGGGTCGTGCACAAAACCACGCACCACCTGTTTACGGAATGCCGAATCGTTTTCGGTGGGCAACATACGCTCACGCGCATAACGTTGTGCCGGGTTAAAGCCAATACGTGTTAAGCCCATCGGGCGGTAAAAGTTTTTATATACAAAGCTATCCAGCTTTTCGCCGCTTACTTTTTCTACTATCTTTTGCAGTATGTAAAAGTCGTTATCGCTGTACACATATTTCGGGTGGCCCTCTACATCCGAGTGGCTGATAATACTCCACATTGTATCGGGGTAATCGCAGCGTATAAAAATAGAGTCGGCCACCTGTATGGTAAAGTTACCGGTTGGAGTTTTACGATAGTAGTTAGCGTAAACGCTGCTATCAATAGTAGCTTTATAAAACATAAAGAAAGCCTTTAACCCTGCCTGGTGTGTGAGCACATCGCGCAGTTTAAGGTGCTTAATGGTAGCATCTTTAGGCAGGTGCAAATAGTCGCCCACGGTTTTATCCAGACTTATCTTTTTCTGTTCGTACAGTTTCATTACAGCTATGGTAGTAGCTGCTACTTTGGTAATGCTGGCTATATCGTACAACTCGCCGGGCTTAACACGCTCATCGGTTTCGTACACTTTGGTGCCGTAGCATTTGTTCCATATAACCTTACCCTCTTTAGCTACCAGCAACTGGCAACCGGGAAAGGCCTTGCCCTGTATACCCTTTTGTATAATGTTATCCATGGCCTGCAGGTCGGTGGTTTTAAGGCCCACCTCTTCGGGCCAGCTAAGTTTAAGCCGGTAAATAGTATCGCTTATAAAACCGGTACCGGCTGTAAACGCAGGGCATGATGTTACCGGTAGCCTTCCGCTTATTTTCTCGGCGCCAAACAAAGCGTTGGCCGCCGCCAGGTTGGTAGCATCGTTATCTTCATACAATTGCAATACCCAGGGGGTGTACTCAAAAAACCTAAGTGCATAGGGGTTACCAAACACACACAGCACCACTTTGGTACGGCCCGAAAGCGAATCGACAAAGCGGCGGGTCTCTTCACTTACATTGTAATTTTTAGCTGGTGAGCGCACCATCGCATGCAGGTCTACAATTACCAGATCGTACTTGCTGAGTGTATCAAAAAATGCATTGAACGGTTTTTCGCTATGCTCCTGGCTCTGGTTAAAAAAATCAATCTCGGCATAGTTGTTTATATGCCGCTGAAAAGCCGATGAACCCGAATTGCCGATAGATATTGAGGCTACTTTTTTATAGTTCCAGTGCTTAAACGGCAACAGGTTATCCTGATTGGCAGCCAATGTAACCGCCTGTTCGTACAACTGCTGGCGCAGCAGCCTGCCGGTTGTATTATTCAGGTCGGCATACAGGTTTTCTAGCTCTACATGCTGCTTTTTATTCAGCCCCAGTTTATACTTATACGCCAGTACCTTTTTTACACGCGCTTCCATTTCGGCCTGCGATACAACACCACTATCCAGCGCCATTTTAATTTTCTGTATGCCTTTGCCTGCATCTTCGCTAAACACCAGTATATCGCAACCGGCCATAAACGCCATGCTATCTACTGTGCCGGGTTTGTGGTACTTACTTACACCTTTCATGTTCAGCGCATCGCTAAACACCAACCCGTCAAAGCCCAGCGAGTCGCGCAGCCAACCGGTAGCTATCCGCTTAGATACAGATGCTACCGAACCAGAGTCGGGGTCAAGTGCCGGCACGTTCAGGTGTGCCACCATAGCACTGCCTACTCCGTTTTTAAATAAAATTTTAAACGGATAAAATTCCAGCGTATCGAAAGTTTCTACCGGCTTGGTAATTATAGGCAGGTCAAAATGCGAATCGGTACTAACATCGCCGTGGCCGGGAAAATGTTTAGCGCAGGCCAGTACGCCTTCATCCTGCATACCCTGTGCATACTCTATACCTTTCAGCGCTACTTTGTATTTATCCTCACCAAAACTGCGGTCGTTTATTACCGGGTTGTTAGCGTTGTTGTTTACATCTACATCTGGCGCAAAATTTATGTTTATGCCCAGGCGTTTACACTCGCGGCCTATCTCGCGGCCCATTTCGTAAATCAGTTCGTTATTGCTAACAGCACCTAGTGCCAACTGGTGCGGGTACGATATGGTAGAATCTAACCGCATGGCCAGCCCCCACTCGCCATCTATAGCAATAAAGCTTTGTACTTTTACCGAGTCGGCAATGCGGTTGGTCCATACCGCCTGTGGCTCGGGCAGGCCTTTAAAAAATATAACGCCGCCGGCTTTGCCCTGTTTCATCCAGCTTAGTACCGAATCCATATTATAGTTGGCACCACCGGTATATGCTGCCAACATAAAAAACTGGCCTATTCGCTCCTCTACCGTTAGCTGGTTATAAACCGAATCTACCCACTTGTTGCAGGCCGCATCTTTTTTCCAGTTTCTAAAATCGGGGGCTTGTGAGAAAGAGAACATAGAACCAAGAACCAGGAGCATAGATATGCAAACGCCAAGCGCCACACTTCGTATTTCACACTTCGTATTTCTTATTTGCTTTTGCATGCTACGCGAATCAACAAAACATTTACCATGCCTTGTTCTATTCCTTTAACGACTTTTCTACCTTTTTATGTTGATTGAAAGAAATACAGCGTAACTATTTTTAACGCATCATGTTTGGGGCTACTATACCGCCACACTCAGCCCCGGCAAAGCTACTTCATCGTATTCACCTACCTTGGTCATGTCCATTACCAGCTTACCGTTATCACCTACATAAAACGGTTTACGAAACTTAGCGCCCCACACAAACTGCGATACTACAAATGAGTTACGGCTATATATTGTTTGCGAAAACACATCATCAAAGCCCTTTAGCAGTACAAATATTTCTACATCCATTTTCTTCAACTCTTCAAGCGACTTGCCATACAAGGCACTCTCTTCATCAATAGGGTGGTTAATAACCCAGCTGGTAGGGAACATCGCAATTTTATCAAACTCCAGTTTTGCCTGTTGAAAACGGCGCAACGGCTGCCCGTTGTCGTCTTCGTCCATCCAGCTAAGGTTTACACGGGCTTCCATATCCATCAGGGTGGTTTCTACAGCATTGGCTACCATAAACTGCATGCCGGTTATGCCCTTGTAAGGTGCTATTAATATATTCTTACTAAACACCAGCTTAGAGGCAGGTTTACTGAAACGGCCATATAATGAACCCGTCGCCACAGCAAACATCATTAAACCCAGAAAAGCCTCTATAGCTGCTGTGGCACTGGCCATTTTACCAACGGGGTGTAGCCCGCCATAACCTACTGTGGTAAACGTCTGGCAACTGAAAAAGAAACAACTCATAAACTTATCCCATTCACTTGTACCTACTATGCCACTCAGGTTTTCTGCCCCCATCCAGTAATAAATACCACCAAACACTATATTGTCTACTATATAAAAACTAACAATAGCCATCCAGTAGTGTTTCCAACTGGTAGTAATCAGCCAGCGGTACAGCAAAAAATCGCCAAAGCGGTTGGCTGTTTTCCGCTCAATATTGTAACTGCCATCGGTGTTTACTGTGCGTTGGCGGCCTATCTGTACACTGCGGTCAAGCCCCAGGTCCTCGCCTGCGCGCATCCGGTCAATTACTTTGCGTATTTTACTCATAAGGGTTAATTACGGTACTAATTACACTAATTTATACAAAACATGCACAGGGTATGTTATTAATGTTTGCAATTAGCATATAGCTTTAGGCGCCAATTAATGTTATTCGTGTACATAAGAAAATGAAAACGGAGTATAAAATATCGGAGGCCGTAAAGGCAACAGGCGGCAAGCTGCTTTACAAATCTAAAAAAGAGCATTCTTTCAGCGAGTTGCTGCTCGATTCGCGCCGGCTGATACACCCTGCGCAAACTTTATTTTTTGCATTAAGCGGGCAGAAACTGGATGGACATAACTACATAGAGGAATTATATAAAAAGGGCGTACGTAGCTTTGTGGTAACCAAAGAAATTAACCCCGACGAGTACCCCGATGCCGCTTTTATACTGGTAAAAGATGCCGTTACAGCCCTGCAAAAACTGGCCGGCTACCATCGTGCAAAATTTACCCTGCCCACTATTGCCATTACCGGCAGCAACGGCAAAACCATAGTAAAGGAGTGGCTGTACCAACTGCTGCACGAAGATTATAACATAGTACGCAACCCTAAAAGCTATAACTCGCAGATAGGTGTACCACTATCGCTGTGGTTGATTGACAGTGAAAATAATCTGGGCATTTTCGAGGCCGGTATATCTGAGCCGAACGAGATGCAAAAGCTGGAGAAGATAATAGCCCCCAGCATAGGCGTATTTACCAATATAGGCGAAGCACACAGCGAGGGCTTTTTGAACATACGTCACAAAACCAAAGAAAAACTAACGCTGTTTGTAAACTGCGATGTACTGATATACTGTAAAGATTACCCGGACATTAACCAAAGCCTGGGCGAGATAAACGCCCTGCGTGGCAAAAATGCACCGGTAATGAGCTGGAGCATGAGCAACGAAGCCGACCTGCAGGTTACCAGCGTAATGCAGAAAAACAACCGCTCGTTCATACACAGTATTTACAAAGGCCGCGAGCTTGATTTTGAAATACCCTTTGCCGATAAAGCCAGCGTAGAAAATGCCATACACTGCGCCTGTGTAATGCTGTACCTGGGTAAAGAGTTTGATGTAATACGCGAACGCATGAAACACCTGACCGGTATTACCATGCGTTTAGAAATGCGCGATGCTATCAATAACTGCTCGGTAATTAACGATTCGTATAACTCAGATATAGGCTCGATTAAAATTGCTATCGACTTTTTAAAGCAGCAAAACCAGCACCCTAAAAAAACGGTAATACTATCCGACATACTGCAAAGCGGCCGTGGAGAGATAGACTTATATACCGAAGTGGCTGCCCTGCTGGAAGAAAGCAAAGTACACCGCCTGATAGGTATAGGTACCGCCATTAACCGCCAGCGCAAACTGTTTGAAAAAAACGAAACGCTGGAGTTTGAAGCCTACGAAAGCACCGATGATTTTTTAAAGCATATCGACTCATCGCGGTTTAGCAACGAAGTGATATTGCTGAAAGGTGCGCGTAAATTCAGGTTTGAGGTTATCAGCAAGTTTTTAGAGAAGAAAGCACACGAAACCGTGCTTGAGATAAACCTGAACGCACTTACCCATAACCTGAAAGCCTACCAGAAACTACTAAACCCCGACACCAAAATAATGGCGATGGTGAAAGCCTTTAGCTATGGTAGTGGTAGTTTTGAAATAGCCAACACCTTACAGTTTAACCGGGTAGATTACCTGGCGGTAGCCTACGCCGATGAAGGGGTAGAGCTACGCAAAAACGGCATTACCTTACCTATAATGGTAATGAACCCCGAGCAGCGCAGTTTTGATGTAATGATACAGTACAATCTGGAGCCCGAGATATACTCGCTTAATTTGTTAGAGCGCTTTACCGAAGTACTGGCGCTATTACACCCGCGCGAAGCCAACCGGTATAAAATACATATAGAACTGGAAACAGGCATGAACCGCCTGGGTTTTAATAAAGAAGAACTACCGGTATTAATTGAGCGCATACAGGCCAACCACCAGTTGCAGGTAGCATCGGTGTTTTCGCACCTGGCAGCCAGCGAGGATAAATCCTACGATGATTTTACCGCTACACAGATAAGCAACTTTGATGCGATGAGCCGGCAGATATGCAGCGCTTTCGATTACAAAATAATACGCCACATACTTAACAGCAACGGCATAACCCGCCACACGCAGGCGCAGTTTGATATGGTGCGGTTGGGCATAGGTTTGTATGGCTTAGACTCGTCGAACAAAATAGATAACAAGCTGATGGTGGTAAGTACCCTTAAAACCACCATATCGCAAATAAAGAAACTGAAGAAAGGCGACACCGTAGGCTATGGCCGGGTAGGCAAGGTAAGTAAAGATAAAACCATAGCTACCGTAGGTATTGGCTACGCCGATGGCCTTAGCCGCAAGCTAAGCAATAAGGTAGGCCGTATGCTGGTAAACGGCAAACTGGTACCCGTTATTGGTAATGTATGTATGGATATGACCATGCTGGATATTACCGGCGTAGATGCCACCGAAGGCGATGAGGTAATTGTGTTTGGCAACAACCCTACGGTAGAAGAAGTA
>CAYREY010000085.1:0-18779 GCA_964423405.1 uncultured Chitinophaga sp.
CACAACGCCCCGACACGGTTCTGTGCGGGGTTATTTTTTGTTGGGGTGAATATAAAGAATGTAAGTGAGGTAGTAATGAATTGTACTTAAGGGTGATTATGTGTTATAAACCAATCAGCAATACAGCGTAGCTAATTTTTTTAGTATGAGCATTAATATTGTCGACATTTTTGTTTTTTAAAAAATAGAGATTAATATCACTACATATGTATTATTACTTCTTTAACCCCATTTTGTAATTTCAAATAAGATATCATTATGAAAAATGTACTTACCTTAACGTTGCTTATTTTTTGTATTGTTGTTAATGCACAGGACAAAACATACCCCACGCCTGATTACAACAACACCCCATTTTTTTACAACGCAGCCAAGAATGAACTTGTTGAATTAGATGCTTGTTCGTATGTGGTGGGTGCTAAACCTAAGGGTTTGTTTGGCGCTGAAGGGGCATTATATATAGATGGAACTACTTCCAGAAACAAGTTGGACAAAGCCTCTGCTGCATTTCTAGTTAAATTGCAGCCAGGTGTTGACCCACGAACATTAATGGATTTGAATTACGCAACCGTTAACGAAAAAAGTGGCAAAAGAGAGTATGTTATTTATAAGAAAGGTGTTGCATCTGCCGAGCAAACAAACCCTACTATTGAGCTTTCTTTCAAGAAAGTAGGAGAAGGTGTATATTTAGTTACAGCCAAAACAGAATTGAAAAGCGGAGAATACTTCTTTTCGCTTGCTGAAAATTCAAAATCAAGAATTGCTTACTGTTTTACCGTTAACTAAGCGTTACTCATAAACAAAAAAATAACCCCGCATAAAGTGCGGGGTTATTTTTTGTTGGGGTGAATATAAATATTAAGCGATTAGTGGTGATGTTGTATTGCTTTAAAAAGCTGTGCTTTTTCTGCATAAATCACAAAGCCTCATTTCTGCATTATCTATTGTACTTATCTTCTCTACGGCATCGGCCATTACGCATTTTTTGTTGGTGCAGTGGTTGAGCCCCAGTTCGTGCACTGTTATTTTGGCCAGCCGGTTATGTAGGGCTGAGGCGTTATTGCCTAACCGGTAGTACGACACTATGCAACTTTTGCCGGGCATGTATCCAAGGCCAAATATGCCAAAGTCCTCGTACCTGCTTTTGGGTTGTTTAATACGGCCCAGCCAATCGTGCTTGGTAATAGATATATCGTAGCCGGTTAGGCCTACTATGTAATTTACGCTATCAGGTTTAGCCTCTTTTAAGTAGGCAATCAGTTTGTCGGCGCGGTAACGCGGCGTTTTAATATTTACAAAAGCCTGTTGTGGTGGCTGTATGGCTGGCAGCACTATTACCTGATAGTGGTATACAGAATCTAGAGCTTGCTTTACAATAGCAATATTTGCAGCAGGCACCTGGCCAATTGGTTGTATGGCAACTATTGTTGTAGCAGGCCTGGTATTGCATGCGGCTAAAAGCAAAATACAAAGTAAGGCTGCCAACAGTTTCATAACAGTACAACGTGCTGTGGTGGCAATAATTACGCTGTTGGTATAAATTTGTAGTTTTAGCTAAACAAACATTACCCCCATGATTAAGCAAGGCACCATAATAGAGGATAGCAAAACCAAAGACACCGCAGAGTTTTTAGAAACCAACCAAAGCACCGGAGGCAAGTATTGTAAGGTAAAATGGACTTTCCATGCCGGCGGCATACGGCCTGCAGCGCATATACACTTATTGCAGGACGAGAAGTTTGAAGTATTGAAAGGATACTACACGTATGAGTATAAAGGCGAAACCAAAAAGCTTGGCCCCGGCGAGTCGATAGTATTTGATAAAGCAGTTGGCCACATACATTACAATGGCGATAATGAAACCTGCGAAGTAATACAAACCTTTACACCAGCACTGGATGTAGAAGACCTGCTATACCGACTGGTAGAGCTGAGTAATGAAAATAAGATAACCAATGGCGAACCACCCATGCTGGAGGTGATGGTGTGGCTTAAAAAATTTGAGGCTAAAACATATCTGGCAAAAGTGCCTGTAGGCGTACAGAATACGTTGGCAACATTACTGGCCCCCGTTGGACGTATGCTGGGCCATGGCGGTAAGTAATAGTTTTATTGCACTACAACTTTGCGCGTAGCGCGGCCTGCATTGGTTTGTACCGTAAGCAGGTAGATGCCTTTTGCCCAGCCAATGGTGCTAACCGGTTCTACCGGCATATTTACATGGCGCTCTTGCATCAGCTTGCCGCTTATATCGGTAACGCGTAAAAAAGTGTTGTTGTATTCATTGGAAGGTACCGATACAAAAAACACATCGCTGGCAGGGTTGGGGTACACTTGCAGGTTTATGTCGCTGGCCTGCGCATCCCATATACCGGTTGGCTCAAAGCGTACGCTATCGCGGTAAATTACGCGGGTAACAAACTCAAAACCCTGAAACTGGCCAAACAGGCCGGCCTGGGTATTAATCTGTAGTAAAGGATTGTTCTGGTTTTTGCCAAACCATTTGTACTCGCGTATAATATCGCTTTCTACTTTAAAGCCCTGCCCCAGGGTATCTACATAAATAGAATCTACGCCGCGTATTTCGGTACGTACACGTACTGCATCGAAGGTGCCGAAAGGAGTGGTGAGCGTACCCCAGCCATCTACCTCGTTCCAGCGGCGCTGTTTATGCGAATAAACACCCAGGTTGGGCACAAACACGGTATAGTCTGACCACGAGCTATCGCGGTTGCCATAGCTGATAGGAAAGTGGTAAAGTGTATCGGGGTGTGTCATGGGTATGGGGGTACGGAAACCCGATACGCGCATACCAATACCGCGCTGGCGGTACATAGATGAGTTTTTGTAATAAAAATTTACCCCCTCGGTAAATACGCTTGATACGATGGGCAACGTGGTAAGCGGGTTGTCGGCATCTTTGGCAATATTGCACCGGTAAGGGTTAAACGACAGGTCGGAAAAAGTAATGGCATAGGTAGCGCCTGTATTAAGGGTGCTTTGGTACTCATCTACATACTGGCTCTGCCAGTCGAGGTTAGAGAAATTCCAGGTGTGGTTGGCTCCGGTGGTACTAAAATTTAATAGCGGGTTCCAGGTGGCTACACTCATGCGTACCGTATCGCCGGCATCGGCAAAGTCGGTTTCGGTAATAGTAATTTGAGCAGATGTGTTGGCCAGGCCAGCAAAAAGCAATAGCAGGATGAGGTAAAAACTTTTCATACCTTATGTAGTTGAGCACTACATAAATACGCATTTATTTTAGCACCGCGGCACTGATTTAAAACAGCCATAATTTTAAAACAGCGAAAAATTAATACCTGCCGAACTTACCTGCCGGCAATTTGCCGGGCCCATTTGGGTAGCAACAGCAGACCCAGCGCAATGTAAAAGTAGTAGGAGTACAGTCGCCATACCACGGCAATGGCAGCTGCCAGGCCTTTTGGTGCAAACTCGCAGTTAAGTGCAGTAAATGAAACCTCGGCCACACCAGCGGCGCCGGGTGTAGAGGGCACGCCGGTAAATATCCATAGCACGTATTGGCGCGATAGCGAAAGCAGGAAGTTAAAGTCGGTAACTGCGAAGGCATATAGTAAAGCCACAGCCAGCAGGTAGCGGGCTATCCAGTTAATAAAGGTGGCCACACACATACCCACCCAAAAAGAAGCACTTTTGCCTTTAAACTCGTGAGCGGTTAGTTCAACCTCGTTACCAAGTTCAATAAGTCCGCTTTTAAAACGGTTTAGCAAGGGTAATGTGGCCAGGTAATGGAAAAATTTTCGGGTAGCGTGTGGTACTATAAAAAGCGCAACTGCCAGAAAAAGCGATAGCCCCAGTATAAGCAGGTAGCCTATCCAGGCATAGCTGCCAAAGTTGCGTAGGGCTTGCAACACCGGTTTGCCGGCCAGGTCGGCACAATTGTAGCCAAACGTTAGCATCTGGCTACCCAGCAGCAGGTATAGTATAGTCCATACTACTACAAAAGCCATGTTATCTAAAAAGGCATTCAGCATAAGCACCGCCACACTTTTGCCATAGCTTAGCCCGCTTTGTTTAAGTATAAAAAGTATAAAGGGGGCTTCGCTTACTTTGGGTGTTACGCACGCGCTAAACTCCCACATGGTAATGGTTTGAAAGGTTTTGCGCCAGGTCATGTGTTTGCCGCTGCTTAGCCATATTTTATACATAAACGCCCCATCGCGTAGTACAACGGTTAAGGCTGCCAGCAGCAAACCAATTATAAGTTTTTGTGTGAGTGTAACCTTATACAGTTCGTTAAGGTTCATTTTGTAAAGCAGAAAAGCCGAGGAGCCTATACCAATAGCAAGTGGTATTAGAAGTTTCCAGAGGTTTAAAGGCTTAGGGGCTATTTCGGCAGACACGGGGCGAAGATAAAAATACACTACAACAGCCGGGTGGTTGCTTAAAGCGAAACAGCCATGAGATCATCTCATGGCTGTTTCGTTTTAAAGTTATGTGGCGATGTAAAGATTAGTTTTCTTGTCCGTCAAGTACTACATCTTTTTGTTCTGTTGGGTCTATTTTCTCCAACCAGAAATTGTTGTACCCATCACCTATGGTAATGCGTATTTGTTGTTCCTGTATCAGTTCCAGCACCGACAGGAAAACGAAGATGGCATGCACTCGGTTTTCTACACCCTCAAACACACTATCAAACGATGATTTACTGCCAACTTTCACACGCTCCATTATCACCATTTTTTCGCCGCTAATGGTATATGGTGGCGACTCTACGGTGTGTACTACTTTCTTGTTCTTTTCGCGGGCCAGGCGGTCCAGTACGTTTTGAAACGACTTAAGCAGACGGAACATGGTCAGGCTCTGCATCTCAAACTCTGTTTCGAACAGGGTTGCTATTTCCTGGTTTTCCTGTACGGCGTTACCGCGTTTGGTAATACTCTGGCGGTCCTCTTCCATTTTGCGCATGGTTTCGGTTACCTCTTTGTATTTCTTATATTCTATCAGGCGGTTAACCAACTCTTCGCGCGGGTCTATCTCTTTACCGGTTTGCGGGTCCAGCTCTTTGCGCGGCAGCAACATTTTGGCCTTAATACGCATCAGCGTGGCTGCCACCAGTATAAATTCGCTGGCTATTTCAATATTCAGGTTGCCCATTTTGTGGATGAAATCCAAAAAATCGGTAGTTAGTTTGAAGATTGGAATGTCGTAAATATCCAGCTCGTCGCGCTCTATAAAAAACAGCAGCAGATCGAAGGGTCCTTCAAACTGCGGCAGTTTTATTTCGTATGTATCGTGCATTACAGGTAGGGGTTTAGTTGGCCAGCTCGCTCATAAATTTAATACGCACCAGCTGCAGGTTTTCTACGTCCACATCATCGTTTTTAAATTCTTCGAAGGCATCGTCTAACGAGTCGGTTTCGGCTGTACGGAAATACTCATAGATATCGTCTATCAGATCTTCATCCATAATAGTTTCCAGGTAGTAGTCGAGGTTAAGCTTAGTGCCCGAGTTAACGATGGTTTCCAGTTCGTGAATTAAGTCGGTCCGTTTTTTACCCAGCATCTTTGCTATTTCTTCTATCGATATTTTTTTATCAATAGCCTGAATAATGCGGATTTTATCGCCACTCTTATTTACCACACCCTTTACCACAAAATCGGTAGGGCGGTCAATATCGTTTTCGTCAACGTATTTTTTAATCTCCTCAATAAACTTTTTGCCATAACGCTCGGCCTTGCCCTTGCTTACGCCACTAATGTTGCAAAGCTCATCCATAGTAATGGGGTACTTGGTGGCCATTTCTTCCAGCGAGGTATCCTGAAAAATTACGTATGGCGGCAGGTTAAATTGTTTACCTACTTTTTTACGCAGGTCTTTCAGCAGGTTAAGCACTTGTGGGTCCAGCACACCACGGCTGGCGCTACCGTCTTCTACTACCACATCGCTGCCATCATCCTCGTAATTGTGGTTGATAGAAACTTTCATTACACGTGGCTTACGTAAAAACTCCTGACCACGAGCTGTTATCTTCAGCAATCCGTATTGTTCAATATCTTTCTCCAGCAGGCCGGCCATTAAAGCATGGCGTATAACCGAGTTCCAGTGGTGCTCGTCTTTATCACTGCCCTTGCCAAACCATGCCTGTTTATCGTATTTAAAGTCGGTTACCTCTTTACCTTTTTTGCCTATCAGCAACTTGGTTACGTAAGGCAGGTCGTGGTTTTCTTTTACGGCTTTAATAATCTGTAATGCCAGGCTGGTATCGGCAGTTACATCCAGCTTTTCTTTAGGGCTTTTGCAGTTATCGCACATGCAGTTGCAATCTTTGGCATTAAACTCCTCGCCAAAGTAGTGCAACAGAAACTTGCGGCGGCACTCAGCCGATTCTATATAAGCCACTGTTTCGTTTATCAACTGTATGTTACGCTCACGCTCGGCCACGGTTTTATCGCGCAGCAGTTTCTCCAGCTTACCAATATCTTTGTAGCTAAAGTACACTACGCACTCTCCATCCAGACCATCGCGGCCGGCACGGCCGGTTTCCTGATAATAGTTTTCCAGGCTCTTTGGTATATCGTAGTGTATTACAAAGCGGATATCCGGTTTATCTATACCCATACCAAAGGCTATGGTAGCCACTATTACGTCCATCTCTTCCATCAGGAAAGCATCCTGGGTTTGTGTACGTACTTTGCCATCGAGCCCGGCGTGGTAAGGGGCGGCTTTAATACCGTTGGCACGCAACAGCTCCGAAAGCTCATCGCAGGTTTTACGGTTAATTACGTAAATAATGCCGCTTTTGCCCGGGCGCTGTTTAATAAACTGCACCATGTTTTTAATAGCCAGTTGCGGCGTTTTTTTGGTGCGTATTTCGTAAAACAGGTTAGGGCGGTTAAAGCTCGATATGAATATGCTAGGCTTTTTAAGCTCCAGAGTTTTTACAATATCGCTCTGCACCTTAGGGGTTGCAGTAGCAGTAAGGGCTATAATGGGGAACTTCTGATCTATAGCTGTTATTATCTCGCGTATGCGGCGATACTCCGGCCGAAAATCGTGTCCCCATTCGCTTATACAGTGGGCCTCATCAACAGCTATAAAGCTAACCTTAACCTCTTTAAACAGGTCAACGGTGTCCTGCTTGGTAAGGGTTTCGGGTGCTACGTACAGCATTTTAGTTTTACCCTCTTTTATGTCGCGGATAACCACATTGCGCTCAGTTTTGTTAAGGCTGGAGTTAAGAAAGTGGGCTATGCTGTCGCGGTCGCTGTAGTTACGTATCAGGTCCACCTGGTTTTTCATCAGGGCTATCAGTGGCGAAATAATAACGGCTACCCCCTCACTCATCAGGGCCGGTAACTGGTAGCATACCGATTTGCCCCCGCCGGTAGGCATTATCACAAAAGTATCTTTACCGGCCAGTACCGACTTTATAACCTGCTCCTGCGTGCCTTTGAACTTGGTAAAGCCAAAAAACTCGTGTAACGCTTCCGCCGGTGTCATGTCTGCTATCTCCATGGTGCTTAATTTGTATTACGTAAACCTTCTACCCGATATGCCGATAATTTGTTTCTGCTTCAATATAAAAATTCTTTCCCTAAAAAACGAAGCTGGTTTTTAACCCTGCTGGCATTGTGCTATACCCCGTTTTTTTAAAGGGACGGCGAATTTACGACAAACTTTTTAAGCCGAAAGGGCGTTTGTATTTATTGTGAAACAGGCAATAAGATGCTGTAAAACAAGTATAGTTCACTTCAAATAGTATTCATTAAATGGGCCAAATTGTCTGGAAATCACCTGTTTTGCTAAAGAATGAGTGTGTTTTGATACCCCACTCAAATAATTACTTTTGCGCCCTTATTAAAAACGCACGCTAATGAGCAACACATACGTTGCAATTATGGCAGGTGGTATTGGTAGCCGTTTCTGGCCCGAAAGCCGTACCGCCAAACCAAAACAGTTTCTGGATATACTGAACACAGGTAAAACCCTGATTCAGATGACCTATAACAGGTTCCTGTCTGTTATTCCAAAAGAGAACATATATGTAGTAACTTCAGATTTGTACGAGGGCCTGGTTAAGGAACAGTTGCCAGATCTTACCGATTCGCAGATACTGAAAGAGCCCATGCGCCGCAATACAGCCCCCTGTATAACCTACGTGTGCGATAAAATATATGCCCGCGATAAGGACGCCACTATTGTAGTAGCCGCCAGCGACCACCTGATACTGGAAGAGGCTAAATTTTTAGAGGTTGTAAATAAGTGCGTTGACTTTGTACGCGATAATACTTATCTGGTAACTATCGGCGTAAAGCCAACCCGCCCTTCTACCGGTTATGGTTACATACAGTTTCAGGACGATACCGCAAAGGATGGCTTTTACAAGGTTAAAACCTTTACCGAAAAGCCAACTCTGGAAATAGCACAGACCTTTTTGAAAAGTGGTGACTTTTTATGGAACAGCGGCATGTTTGTATGGAAAGCCAAAACCCTGCTACGCGCCATTGTAAAACACCTGCCCGAAATAGCCGAGGCTTTCCGTGAAGGTAACCAACACTACGATAAACCAACCGAGGCCAAGTTTATTCAGGGGGCCTACTCGCAATGTGCCAATATCTCTATTGATTATGGCGTAATGGAAAAAGCCGATAACGTTTACACCGTGCCTGCACAATTTGGCTGGAGCGACATTGGCACCTGGGATTCGCTATACGAGGTGTACGAAAAAGATTACCTGGGTAATGCCGTTGCTGGCCAGAATGTTAAGATATACGACAGTGCCAACAACATGGTAATGGTACCTAAAGATAAACTGGTAGTACTACAAGGCCTAAAAGGCTACTGTGTAATAGATACCGGCGATGTGCTGCTGGTATGTGAGCGCAGCAACGAGCAGGAGATAAAACAAATAACCGTTGACCTTAAGGTGGCAGATCTGGACAGGTATTTATAAGTGAGAAATACGAAGTTAGAAGTGTGAAGTAAAACCAACTTCGTACTTTCTTTGTATTTATTTCGTATTTCGAACTTCTTACTTCGAATTTGTAAAAATGAACTTCCCCTCCTCCATAAACTCTAAACTACCCAACGTAGGCACCACCATTTTTACGGTGATGAGTGCGCTGGCTAAGGAGCACAATGCCATTAACCTTTCGCAGGGCTTTCCCGATTATAACCCGCACCCGCTACTGGTGCAGGAAATGGAAAAAGCCATGCGTAGCGGGTTTAACCAATACGCACCTATGGCCGGCTATATGCCCCTGCGCGAGGCCATTGCACAAAAAGCTGCCGACCTTTACGGTGCGGCTATCGACCCCGATACAGAGGTTACTATAACCGCCGGCGGTACACAGGCTATCTTTACTGCCATACTATCGGTAATACGCGAAGATGATGAAGTGATATTGTTTGCACCGGCCTACGATAGCTATGCACCTGCTGTAGAGCTTACCGGTGGCAAGGCTATTTTTTACGACCTGGAGGCGCCCGACTATAAGGTGAACTGGGAGAAGGTAAAGCGCCTGATTAACCTGCGCACCAAAATGATTGTGATTAATACGCCGCACAATCCATCGGGTACTACGCTTAAACCCGAAGACCTGGCCGAGCTGGATAAAATAACCCGTGGCAGCGATATAATTGTATTAAGCGATGAGGTGTATGAGCATATAGTGTTTGATGGGGTACAGCACCAGAGTGTGTTGCGTTACCCCAAACTGGCCGAGCGTAGTTTTATAACCGGCAGCTTTGGTAAAACCTACCACACTACCGGTTGGAAAGTGGGTTATTGCATAGCCCCCAAAAACCTGATGGCCGAGTTTAGAAAGGTGCACCAATTTAATGTGTTTAGCGTAAACTCGGTAGCGCAGGTGGCATTTGCCGAACTGATGAAGCAGAAAGACCTGTACCTGGAGCTAAACGCATTCTACCAGCAAAAGCGCGACTACTTCCGCCGCGCTATTCAATCAAGCCGCTTTAACCTGCTTAAGTGCGAGGGTACTTATTTCCAGTTGGTAAGCTACAGCAAAATAAGCGATGAGCGCGACCTGGAGTTTGTAAAACGCATGACCCGCGATATGGGCGTGGCTGCTATACCTATATCCGTATTTTACCGGCACAATATAGATAACAGCATTATCCGTTTTTGCTTTGCCAAAGAAGAGGAAACCCTTAAACGCGCTGCCGATTTATTGGTGAGAATATAAGCACTCCTTTTGCAATAAATACTCACCTTTGTGCTATGGATAATTTGCATGTTACCCTTGTACAGGCCAATCTTTACTGGCAGGATATTGCTGCCAACCTGCAGCATTTTACTGCCTTGCTGGCACCTGTGCAGCAAACCGATGTAATAGTACTGCCCGAAATGTTCAGCACCGGTTTTAGTATGAATGCTGCCGCATTGGCCGAACCCATGGATGGCTCGGCTATACAATGGATGAAAGAACTGGCCACCCAAAAACAATGCGCCGTAACCGGTAGCCTTATTATTACCGAAGGCGGCCACTACTTTAACCGGCTGGTGTGGGTTATGCCCGATGGTAAGCTACACACCTACGATAAGCGCCACCTGTTTTCGCTTACCGATGAGCCAAACGTTTTTACAGCCGGTACCAACCGGTTGCTTGTAAACCTCAACGGCTGGAACATCTGCCCCATGGTATGTTACGACTTGCGCTTTCCTGTATGGGCGCGCAACGGTATTAACCCCGATACCGGTTTGCCATACTACGATGTATTGCTGTACGTAGCCAACTGGCCCGAGCGCCGCAGCCACGCCTGGAAAAGCCTGCTGGTAGCACGTGCTATAGAGAACCAGTGCTACACCGTTGGCGTTAACCGCGTAGGCGATGATGGCACCGGTATGCCGCACTGCGGCGATAGCATGGTTATAGATGCACTGGGCGCTACGCTATACCATAAAGCCAAAGCCGAAGATGTATATACCGTTACGCTCGACTATACTAACTTGCAACACACACGGCAACAGTTACCTTTTTTAAAAGATGCCGATACTTTTACACTTAATACTAAGCCGAAAACTTAAAGTAGTTAACTTTGAGCAGCAATGTATTTATTAGTTAATATAAAAGCTCACTGATAGGTTCTTCCCTCTCTTTAGGAGAGGGAAGATGCCGAAGGCAGATGGGAGAGGCCGCCACTAATGCCCTTACTCAACGATAATAAAAGCGAAGAAGAAAAAAGTATGGCCCTGCGCTGGTACGAGGTGCGCAACCGTGTAAAGAACGAGTTTGGCCAACGCCCCGATATCAACGCTATGCTGTTTCTTATAGGTATGAACGAAGTAGGCATGGTAAAAGATACCTGGGAGAAAGAAGAGAAGCAAGACCTGATGCACGTAGCCGTATGCCGCCTGTTTGCACAGGATGGCTACTTTAAACTAATAGGCACCGATGAGGATGGCTGGCCCCACTACGAGGCCGTTGCCCATATGCCCAAACTGGTTTTAAAAGAGCAGGACGAACTGCTGAAACGCCGCATTATTGAGTACTTTGAGGCGCTGTAGTTTTTACAGGGGTTTAAAACCGTGTTAACCCACTTTTGTTTTAAATACCTGATTGTTAGCGGCTTGTAAAATTCAATGTTAACACCCCTACCCCTGTTAATGTTAATCCTCTGTTACTTTATATATAAGTAATATATATATATACGTACATTTCAATGGCAGAATTGTTATCTTTAGCATATTATATAATCATACCCCCTATACAACATGAGTAAAATAGCAACCGAAGCAATTGGAAGTATTCCCCGTCCGGCGTATTTACAAAAAGCCATAGCCGATTTTGGTAAAGGCGACATAACCTACAGCGAACTGCAACAGCTTTTTGATAAAGCAACCGCCGAAACTATAAACGAACTGGAAGCAACCGGCTCGCCGGTAATAACCGATGGCGAACAAAGCAAGCCAAGTTTTGTAACCTATCCTATTCAGGGCTTTCCTCATCTTTCGCCAAACGGGGTGGTTATACCCTTTGCCGATGGCCATACCCGCCAGCTACCTGCCATTACAGCGGGGCCTTTTAAATACCAAACCTACAGCAACCATTATTTGCAAAAAGCAAAAACCTGTAGCCATACACCTGTTAAGCAGGCTGTAATTTCTGTTTCGGCTATAAGCTTGTTGTACCCGCAACAAGGTATAGAGGGCTACACACGCGATCAGTTTACAGAAGATATAGTAAACGAGGCCGAAAAGGAAATACGCGAATGCCTGAACAATGGCGCATACAATGTGCAGATAGATTTTACCGAAGCACGGTTGGCTATAAAGTTAGACCCTACCAAAGGGCTGCTATCGTCATTTATAGATTTAAACAACCAGGTGCTTGACCGCTTTACGCCCGAAGAGCGTAAACGCATAGGCGTGCATACCTGCCCCGGTGGCGATGCCGATAGTACACACAGTGCCGATGTGCCTTACAGCGAACTGTTGCCACTGCTGTTTAAACTACATGCCGGCAATTTTTATTTGCAATACGCCAGCGAAAAAAATAAGGCCGCAGTGTTACAAACCATTAAAGAGAACCTGCAGCCCGGCCAGAAAGTGTTTTTAGGAGTAACCGATGTATTAAACCCGCGCATAGAAACACCCGAAGAAATAATGGATTTGATAGTACAGGCCGCCGGTGTAATACCTATAGAGCAACTGGGCACTACCGATGACTGTGGCTTCTCGCCGTTTTGCGATGATGTTTCTACAGCACGCGAAATAGCATTTGCCAAAATACGCGCCCGCATTAAAGGTACCCAACTGGCAGAAGAGCAATTGGGGGTATAACGGCAGGCTGGTTGCTGCCAGCCACAACTTACAAGCTTTATTTACTACCGGTTGGCCCCCAGCCGCTACACTAACAGTTTAGGGTATGTACGTTTGTTGTTGTTTAAGGTAACAATAAGCAATAGGTTTAGTATCAGCAGGTACTAACCCTTTGCAATATGAAAAACGTGTTTATTGTTATCTGGATATTGTTTGCCTTTTCATCGTTTGCCTGGTTAATATGGCACCAGTACCAACTGCACACTGCCCAACCTAAAACGGGTGTTGTAACCACACAACCGGCAAACGGGCTTTATAAAAAATCGCACTACCTTACTAATAGTACAAACCCATCTAAATAGCTACCACCAATAAGTAGTAGTTAAGCTACGGCACTATTTGTGTATTCGTGGCTACGGTATTCAGTATTTAAAATGCCACCCACGAAGCTTATGTCTCAGCCGTGCTTGTGTCCCCGCGGGCTCTCTGAAGCCCGGGGTTTAGCCAACTAGGACCCCGCGCCATTTTAAAGCCAGTGGCGCGAACTAGTATAACCTCGGGGTCCTGCTTAGCTCGGGCTTTGCTTCAGAGACCCCGAGGGCACCGAATAAATTTTTTACGGCAATGCGGCCGGGCCCATTGTCTGAACCGGGATTTGTGTGATTAATGCAGTGATTAAAGGCATGATAGCAGCAATACAAAATACAACCCTAAATCCCTAAAGGGACTTTGGCAGCCAATATAAAATGCAAAAGGCGGGCTAGCGCAGCCTCGGGGTCCTGCCTGGCTCGGGCTTTGCAACAGAGACCCCGAGGAAACCAAGACTCCGCGGGGAGAGTTATTATCTATCTTTTTATAAAGTTCTGCCTAAATGCAACCTCTTTAGTTGCTACTTCAATAATATGAATGCCGCTTTTAAGTGCAGAAATGTCAATAGATGTTTTTTGTTGTAAGGAAGGCTGTAATTCCAGTTCGCCGAGTACATTGAATATTCTGATTGTTGGTTCTATCATTTCGACAGGCAGTGACACATTCAAAATGCCTGATGCGGGGTTTGGAAAAACATGAAAGGATTTGTTATCCGCAATTGGCAAAACACCAGTACTTAATGGTGAAACAACATTTAAGTTAATCATAGTGTTTTCTGTGCGATGCAAGAAAAATCCATTGCAGTAAGTATTGGTGCATCCGACAGAATCGGTAATTGTTAGGCAAATAGTGTATAGTCCCGCTGTACTATAAGTATGGCTCGGAAACGGTCCGGGACTTGTTGTTCCATCTCCCCAATTCCATGAATAGGTAAGCGGCGGTACTCCAGACGCCATATTTACAGCATAGTAGTTATGAGGAATTGTGTCTGCGAAAAGGTCAAAATGGGCTGAGCAATTCCCTATTGAGACAGTAGTCGAATCGCAAACCACACAACCGTGAACATCGCTTACACAAAAGGTGTATAAACCTTGTGGCAACCCGGTTGCAACTGATGTGCTTTGCATAGGAGAGGTGTACCAAGTGTAACTATACGGTGCCGTTCCTCCTGTTACCGAAGTTTGAATGGAACCATCGCTGCATAGGGCGCAGGTAGCATTAACAGATTGTGCTGAAACTGAGAGGCCGTTGCAATTGGTAGAGTCTACAAATACAGTATCGCAGGCAGTACAGCCATTGGCATCTGCCACACATATTGTATAAACACCCGGTGGCAATGCTGTTGCTGTTGAAGTAGTTTGTAATGGCGCAGAAGACCATGTATAAGTAAATGGTGGATACCCGTTTGAGACATATGCTATAGCCTGCCCATTAGTACATGTGCTGCAGGTAGCGCCCGTTGAGGTAGACGAAACTGTCATTATACAAGAGTTGGCGCTACATTGTAAAGTATCAACAGGGTTGTTTACCCCTTGCTGATAACAACCAATAGGGTCAACTGGTAAAAAATTAACGAGGCTAAGATTGAGATTGTCGTAGCCGTCATAAATTTTTGAAGAAATAAGGGCTGAGTCTGATGTGCACCAATAATTATTAGACAGATTTAAATTGCTTGAAAAACTGTTTTTACAGTAAATATCCCACCCAGTATTGCCGCATATTCTGTTACATGATATGTTTTTATTACTGTTTTTTAGCCGTATGCCAACACCGTTGTTTTCAATAATACATTTTTGAACTAAAAGTGCGCCTCCATTGCTATCTACTATAGCAACTGTATTGTTTCTAAATACACAGTTATAGATTGTATCGGTGATATTAGTGTATTCACCATGAACGATAGCGGCTACATTACTGCAGTTTATAACAGAATTTCTTATTGAATAGTTTACAGCGCCGGTACTAATGGGACGGCCCCCTGCTATTCCATAATCGTTAAAGCTCATTACGCAGTTATTGATATAACACGAACTATATGCAAACGGATATACAGCAACAGCCTTAATATTGTATGCCATATTGCAACTGTTAAGAACTAACATTGCGCCACTAACAGCCCTCTCATTATAATAAAAAGAGCAACTTTCGAATACAGTAAAGCCACCGCCATTACCCTCACAATAAGCTCCAGATATATTATTAGTAAAAATAGAGTTTGACACTCGCACTTCGGCTGTTGTGTTTTGTGTACCAGCAAGATGATGATTATAAATTGCCATTTTGGCATAATCGAATGTGCAAAAGTCGAAAACTGGTATCATTGACCCACCGTTTACATGAATACCACTCCATATCCCCGCCGTTGGGTTTAAGGCGTTGCTTGTAAACTTTATTGGGTCGTTAAGTGAACCTATGGCAACGATTTTTGCTTGCCTGCACTCTAAAATTATATCATTATTAAACCGCACCTCCACTCCCGGCTCTATTGTTAGTGTTACGCCAGGAAAAACAACAACCGTATCTGTAACTATATAGGGGCTATTTAGTTTGGTCCATGTTGCATTGCTATAGATGCCCCCACTAATACTTGTTTGGGCTATAGTTGTTAATGAAACACTTAAGAGCAATAGTAAAAGCAAAGTCTTTTGGATTGTAATCATAACCTTGGGGGATTAAAGTTTCATGATATAAAAAACAAATCGTATGTAAAGCAACAATAAATTTTTGATAGGTGTAATCTTAGATATGACCACCACAATTTTTTTACAAACCTATGACAATCTACTTTATCGATTTCAAACACCTCTAAAACAAAAGCCAGCGTATTTGCGGTGAGGTTTTGGCCAACGAGGAAACCCCGCCTTCTGCTATTTGGGAAGTAAAGACGCCGAAGATTGGAGTAAAAGGCTTGTAGGGCGGGCTAGCGCAGCCTCGGGGTCCTGCCCCGCACGGGCCTGGCTTCAGAGACCCCGCGGGAACCCTAATCAGGTATTATTCGTGCATTCGTGGTAACTGTATTCAGTATTTAAAACGCCACCCCGCCCTCTTTCAGTTTCTCGGTTTGTTCGGCTATGGCCAGGGCGTCTATCATTTCGCCTATATCGCCATCCATATATACCGGCAGGTTGTAGATAGACATATTTATACGGTGGTCGGTAACCCTGCCCTGCGGGTAGTTGTAGGTACGTATTTTGGCCGATCGGTCGCCGGTGCTAACCAGGGTTTTACGGCGGGCAGCAATTTCATCTTCGTGTTTGCGCACCGCGGTTTCGTAAATTTTGGTCTTTAGCATTTTCATGGCGTGCTCGCGGTTTTTATGCTGGCTGCGCTCCTGCTGGCACTCTACTACCGTGTTGGTAGGTATGTGCGTAAGGCGCACGGCACTTTCGGTACGGTTTACGTGCTGTCCACCCGCGCCACTTGCACGGAAAACATCCATCTTAATATCGGCCGGGTTAATGTACACCTCCACCTCGTCGGCCTCGGGCAACACCGCCACGGTTACCGCACTGGTATGCACGCGGCCTTTAGCCTCGGTTTCGGGTATGCGCTGTACGCGGTGTACCCCGCTTTCAAATTTTAGTTTGCCGTACACGTTTTCGCCGGTTATCTCCATTACAATTTCCTTAAAACCTCCGGCGCTGCCATCGCTGCTGCTGGCTATGGCTACCTGCCAGCCCAGGGTTTCGCAATAGCGGGTGTACATACGGGTAAGGTCGCCCACAAATATGCTCGCCTCATCGCCCCCCGTGCCGGCGCGTATCTCCAGCAGCACATTGCGCTCATCTTCAGGCTCTTTGGGTACCAGCAGGGTTTTTAATTCGCCCTCCAGCTTTTCTTTATCCAGCTCCAGCGTAGCCAAATCGTTTTTTGCCATATCGCGGAACTCCTCATCGCTTTCGGTGGCTATTATCTGCTTATTGGTCTCTATGTTGGCCAGTACATTGCGGTACTCGTCATATACTTTTACAATTTTCTCCAGCTCGCGGTACTCCTTGTTAAGCTGGGTAAAACGCTTCATATCACTCATAGTGGCAGGGTCGCTAAGCGTTTTACCTACCTCTATATACTTGCCCTTAATGTTTTCTAACTGGCTGAACATACTATTATATAAAGGGCGCTAAAATATAAATTAAGCGTAGTTTGTGCTGCAATGCCTGCCAATACCCTGTTTTTGTAGCTATTTAGCTACAGCTATACACATTTTAGCAAGCACTATAAAAGCAAAAGATACCCCTGCTGCATATTTTAATGTTAAAACACAACTATTTGTGTTGCCTGTGCTTGACAAACCTTTAACCGGCGTGTAATTTGACCCGAAACATTACTTTAACACATTTAAGAAAAAAGATAATATACTGTTTGCAATTAGATAACGTTTTGCCTACTTTCACGCCCCCCTAATCCGGTACTACGGCCTGGCGGGAAACGCGGACATAAGCAACAAACCTTTTACAGCAGTAGCTGTTTAAGCACAGATACTATAAATACAGAATTAAATAAGCACTATGAATAGTTTTACCTCAGCACGCCTGCGTGCATTTCAGTTGGTTGTTGTAACATTTTTTGTTGGCTTGTTGCCATATATGGCTTCGGCGCAGGCAACTGGGGATTTGAGATCCAGAGTTTCAGGTGTGGCCTGGAATCTATACACCAGTTGGGAGCGGTATAATGGAACCACCTGGGTAGCAGCTGTCGCTGGAGAAACTCCAAACTCAACTACCAATGTTTTAATTAGAAACGGGCATACTATAAATGCTAATACAACAGGCATGTCGTGTAAAAACTTGGTGGTAGGTGAGGGCTTAACTGGTATTTTAGCTATAACAAATGCAATAACTGTTTTTGAAACTACGACAATTGCAGCGGGCGGCCGGATAAATATAACCAGTGCAACCGGCACCAAATTTTTTACCGGCGATTTTACCAATAACGGTATATGGAGCGTTACTACTGGCAACTCACCAATTACCTTTACCGGAAACGTAACCAATAATGGCACGTTTACTTCAGGTACCGGCGCATATTCCTTCTCAGGCTTATCTAAAAATATAAATACCACCAACTCGTCTGGTCTTACTATTACTAATATTACCTGGTTAGGCAGCTATACAATATCGTCTAACTTTACGGCAGGTAACCTGTTTTCGTCTACAGCTGTAACAATGTCTAATGCTGCCTCTTCAATGACAAATAACGGTGCTGCCAGCATTACCACATTAACCTTATCTAACGCCGCAGCCACCGTAAGCAACACGGGTACACTAACGGTACCAACTCTTACTATTTCAAGCGCGGGGGCTACGGTTACCAATACAGGTACCGTTACTGCAAACACTGCCATAAACGGTAGCGCTACCGGTGTTTTTAATAACAACAACGGAGCCACTTTAAACTATGGCGGCTTGGGTGCTATTACACCAATCCTAAACGCAAGCACCAATGCCAACACAGTTAATTACACCCGTGCAGGCACACAAACAGTTAAAGGCACCACTTACCATAATCTTACCATAAGTGGTAGTAACACTAAATCTTTAGGCGCAGCCACTACGGTAAACCGTGACCTTATTGTTACCGGCACTGCAACACTGGCCGATGCTAACTTTCAAATTACCGGCAACGCTTCGGGCACTTTTCAACTGG
>CAYREY010000086.1:0-18422 GCA_964423405.1 uncultured Chitinophaga sp.
AGTGCCGGACGTAGCTTCGGCACGGGGTGACCGCTCAAGGCGGTCGGGGCGGTAAGTATTTTTAATTGCCGTAAGCTAAAGCATACGGCTACGTGATAAATGGAATAGTGCTTTTTTAAAACGGGCTAAAGCCCGTGAATACAAAATGCTTAGCCACGAATACACGAATAAACAGCCATGGCATGACTTCGGCTGTACATCGTTGCTGAAGCAAACGGCAACTGGATAAGCGAAATAGTGCTTTGTTTAAACCGGGTAAAGCCCGTGAATAAACAGTAATGCACATATACCCTATATACAAACACCTAACGAGCAAACTGTATAAAACAAACCTGTATTACATTTTACTCGGCCAGTAATTTAGAAACATTCACCTGATATTGCCCATCGTTGAGAGTGGCAACATTACCTACCAGCAGTACGTTGGATAACAACCTATCTTTATCCGTATAATTGGCCCTTATAGCCCAATCGCCACTTACACTTAAAAATGAGCTTTTGTAGCTTAAAAGCATTACTTCACCAGGCATGAGCGACCAATAAGCATATACCTTTGCCGCATCGTTGGGGTGAAACACATCCAGCTCAATTTTTACAGCCATATCGTTTTTTACAGCAATAAACCCTGGCTGCATATCATGTGCTGCCCGATAATCTGTCATTTTTTTTATAATAGCCGAAACCTGATTTATGCGTTGAGTAGGCCATGTTTTGTTGTACTTTATAATACCGTAGTGTGTTTTAAAGGTATCGTTGTTTATATAACATACATCGCCAACGGCAAACCGTTGTGTGTTTACGCCATTGCTCTGCACCATTATACCCCAGTTACTATCAACCTTTATTTTCTTATCGGTAGTAAGGTAAGCCTGCTGCTTTGGTTGAAACAACCAGCTTTTAAAAGGAGTAGCAGCCTGCATAGAAGAATACAGATACACCCTAACCGTATCGGTATATATATTTTCGAAGTTAATATAATGTTGCTCTGTTTGGCGGGGCAGCACTATATCCGTACTCCTGTTGGGCTGCACATCTTTCAATACAGATGAAGCATTTATAAAGAATGAACCGTTATTAACTGTGGCCAGATTTCCAATCACAAAAAACTTTGAAGGTATTGAGCCGGACCTTGTAAAACTTGCCCGCAGGGCCCAGGCACCGTTCATAACATCCTGGCTACTTTTACTATCAATAGTTTGTGTTACAAATGGCTTTATAACATACGCATGATATGCATTAAAAGGGTTCCTTTCATTAAAAATCTCCAGCAGTATATCGCTATCTAAATCGTTACGAAAAAGCAGGTACCCGTTGGCTACATTGCCGGTAGCCTTGTAGTTATCTATATCTGTGGCCATTACACCGTACTCTTCTATTGTTGCAGCAGGCCAGGCCATGTGGTCTTCGAAAAACACTGAGTTACATCTATATGCCCCATCCTGTAAGTAGCTAAGTTCACCAACCGGGTATATAAGCGGGTCAATCCAACTGGCTACCACCTGTATTCCCCAATCGCCGCTTATGCTTAAACGTGGCGAACCTAAATAAGCACTCTCGCCCGATTTAAACGTATATGATTGAAATACCTGGCCCGGATTATCGGGGTGGTAAAGGCGAACATCTACTTTTGCAAGACTGCCATTAGTAAACCTGACAGTACGTTTGGCTGCGTCTATACTTTTGGCCCTGTAGGCTGCTACCGTTTGTGCGCTATACGAGGCCTGAATAGCTTTGTGCGTGTTGCAGGCAATAATGCGTAGCTGGTTAACTGTGGTGTACAAATCATTCTTTTCTATATCGGTACCACAACCCTGGCCCAAATCGCGTGATAGAAAAACAACAAACACGCTTACATCAGACACTGTTTTCTCTCCGTTATCGGTTTTAGTGCACTTAAATAAATTTTTGTTGTCCCGTGCTTTGAACATTAACCCACACAAGCTAACTGTTGCTCCTTTTTGAGAAACAAGGCATACTGATTCCACATCTTTCAATTCAAAATCGTAGCGTACCGAAACCCAGGGTGTCTGTTTGGGGTCGGCCATACAATCCTGATAATAATTCTGATAACTAACCTTGCTTTTACCGGCCAGTGCAAATATTACATTAGTGTTCGCATACATCTCGTAAGCACACTGATTGTTCATGGGCAAATCGAGCGTTAGCGGAATATTTTTACCTACCTTGCCGTTGTATACTTTCTGGGCGGCATCAAAATCGGTTTCGCCATTACCGGCATCGGGGTATGCCGGATGGGTAACGGTTAAATCGTACGGTTTTGCAAACTTTACGGCAGAACTACGATCTGGCAATTGTTTCTGCACAACTGTAACATTTTTCTTCTTTTCATCAGCAGGGCCTGGTGCCGTGTTATCTACATGGCCGTTACCACCCGCAACCGCTCTGGCAATTTCATCGCAACACTCGCAGTGGCCTTCGTAATCGGTTACCTCAAACTTATAAGAGAAATTATAGAGCCGGGATGCTGCTTCGTTCATATCTTCGGCATCCAGATTAAGGCTAAGCGCAAATGTTTTACCCTGGGGAAATACATACATACCATCTAACCCATTGGTAACCTGAAAATTTACCTCTCCGGCATATTTGTAGTTGTAGTAAACTTTAAGCTTACCGGCAAATCGTATGTTGGCTTGCCGGCCTTTGCAGTTTTCTGTAATAGTAACAGCACTAAGCTGCTTGTTTTGCATTGCCGTGCTATTGGCATAGTAGTAATATGAATTACTAAACCTGAGCCAGCTAACCTTTTCGGGCCTTATAACAAAGGAGGTTGCTGCTCCCCAGCCCATACCTGCCTTACCGGCTTGGCCCTGTGTGTTTACAGCCTCTAGCTGTCCGTAAAAATAAAAGTCTTTAAGTGCAAAACCGCGGCATATTACATCGGACGATACGCCCGGTGTGCAACCTGAAAAACTATGTGAGGGGGTTACAAACTGACTGCTGAATGCAGATACAGAAGATTGTTTTGTGCTTTGCGCCCAACCGGCAGGAATAATACAAAGCAACATAATTGGTACAAAAACAAACTTAAACAGCGCAGCAGCGGATAGTATTTTCATTTATGCAGGGTTTATAAACAAACTTTACTTTAAACATATAAAATATGCATCAATAAAATAACACGCCTAATGACAGTTAATTAACTACTACAACCGGGCTATTATTTTTTACTTTAGTAATTACTTAAATCATGCTCAAATGACCAAAGCAGAACTGACCACCACCCTTACCGATAGGTACACTCATTTTACCAATTACATCAATAGCCTTAGCGCCGATGAGTATATGTACAGCCACAACGGCAAGTGGACGGCCGGGCAACAGCTGGAACATATAGTAATATGCGTAAAGCCACTGGTGCAGGTGTTTGGTATGGATAAAGCCGCCATAGCCAAAACCTTTGGCACTACCGATAAACCGGGCCGCGATTATGACACACTGCTTGACGAGTATAAAAGCAAACTGAGCGAAGGCGGCAAAGCACCATCGAAGTACGTACCCGAAACCATAACAGCCGATACCCGCGCTACACTAAGCGAAACACTGCCCCAACTGATAGCCGCACTTACCACCCGTATAGATACCTTTAGCGAACCTGAACTGGATACGCTTTGCATACCCCACCCGCTGCTGGGCAACATCAGCCTGCGCGAAATGTTGTACAACGCTATTTACCACGTGCAGCACCACCAGGCTATTGCTGTAGAAAACCTGAAACACAAACCGGCTACGGCCTAATAACAATACATGTATTTTATTTTAATAATTATTTTATATATCTAACACCGGCCAACACCATACCTGTGTGGTAGCAATTGCCATTGGTGCCGAAAACGGCAAAAGGGGGTGGGTTAACATCAAAATTTTGTAACCTACTGATAACTAACCCTGTAAATAAGGGGTGGGTTAACGTTTTAAGGGGATAGCGAATACGGGGCCTGGTTTGCCAACCAACAAAAGTCAGTGCGCAGATTTGCAAATTCTTTACATATTCGCACCCTGTTTACAATACCTCACTAAAAATACTACCGATATGCCAGAAAGCTATGAGAAAGAATTAAAGCAATGGGTTGATAATGAGAAAACCACCCTTGAGTTGCAACATGTAGCCAGCAAGCTATTGCTGGAGCGCGATGTGGAACTGGTGTTGTTCCGCCGTAAGTTTTTCGATAAAAAGCTAAGCGAGATAATACACGACCATAACTACCTGTCGCAGTTTGCAGGTGCGGTACTGTCGCCTGAGTTATCGAAAAACATTGCCGTGGCTATTTCTAAACTGGATGTAGCCCCCAGCAAAATAGACCTGGGCCGCCTTAGCAATGAGTACAACGCCGAAGGCAGCAACTACGGTAGTGTAGATGAATTTGTAAAAGCAAAACTAAGCAGCTTTGTAGGCACCGGTAAAAAACTGGTACCGCGCGATGTGGTATTATATGGCTTTGGCCGTATAGGCCGTTTGGCAGCCCGCATACTTATGGACCATGCCGGTAGCGGCCACCAGCTACGCCTGAAAGGTGTAGTAACCCGCGAGCGCAGTACCGACGACCTGGCTAAACGTGCCAGCCTGCTGCGTAAGGATAGTGTGCATGGTAAATTTGGCGGTGTAGTACTACCCGATGTAGAAAACGCTGCTATCAACATCAACGGCCACTCGGTAAAAATGATTTCGGCACAATCGCCGGCAGAGATTGACTATACAGCTTATGGTATTGACAATGCTATTATTATAGATAACACCGGCGTATGGCGCGATGAGAAAGGCCTGGGTGAGCACCTGAAAAGCAAAGGTGCCGGCATGGTAATACTTACTGCACCCGGCAAAGGCGATATACCTAACATAGTATATGGTGTAAACCACGAGCAGTACAATGCTTCTTCATCACGTATATTCTCGGCAGCCAGCTGCACCACCAACGCCATAGTACCGGTAATAGATATAATTGAAAATACCTTTGGTATAGAGCAAGGCCACATTGAAACGGTACACGCCTACACCAACGACCAGAACCTGCTGGATAACTACCACAAAAAATCGCGCCGCGGCCGTAGTGCACCATCTAACATGGTAATTACCGAAACCGGTGCCGGTAAAGCGGTTACCAAAGTGTTTCCACACATGAAAGGCAAACTAACATCGAATGCTGTACGTGTGCCGGTGCCTAACGTATCGCTGGCTATACTTAGCCTTACCGTTAAACGCGAAACCAGTGTAGAAGAGGTTAACAGCGTACTGCGCAATGCATCGCTGTATGGCAAACTGGTAGAGCAGGTAGATTTTTCTATATCTGACGAGATAGTAAGCAGCGATGTAATTGGCAACAGCCACGCCTGCGAAATAGACAGCAAAGCCACCATAGTAAGCGAAGACAAAAAACGCATAGTGGTTTACGCATGGTACGATAACGAGTACGGCTACACCGCACAGGTAGTACGCCTGGCCAAACACCTGGCCGAAGTTAGAAGACCAGTGTACTTCTAATTTGCACCACCACATAACCCCAATTAAAAGCCCCGCCGTGCGGGGCTTTTTGTTTATAAGCCCACCGCATTGCCTGACCCTGCAATTAATTTATACGGCCACCACTAATTAACTTTTGTAAAGTGTACTGAGCCAGCCGGCACATACATTTGTGGCGTGCTTAAAGGCATTGCCCAAAGCACTATTTCATAACCCCTAACAACGTACATTATGAAACGCAGATTACTTGTAGCCGTATTGATACAACTATTATCGTTGCTATCGCACGCACAGTCCCCTCCACAGCTAAACTACCAGGCCGTAGTACGTAACAGCACCGGTACCCCGGTAGCCAACAACACCCCCGTGCAACTGCGCTTTAGTATACACCACCAAACCGAAACCGGACCGGTGGTGTTTACCGAAACCATTGCCACCACAGCCAACCAATTTGGTTTGGTTGCTGTAAAAATAGGAAGCGTAAGCGACCTATCGGTAGTAGACTGGGGCAACGGCAGTAAATACCTACAGGTAGAAGTTGACATTAATAACAGCGGTAGTTTTACCGATATGGGAACCTCGCAACTACTGAGTGTACCTTATGCGCTGTACGCAGGCAATACAACTGCCGGCCCTACAGGGCCAGCGGGTGCTGATGGTGCTACCGGTGCAACAGGCCCTACCGGGGCACAAGGCTTACAAGGTACAGCAGGGTTACCGGGCCAGGCAGGCGCTACCGGTGCACAGGGGCCGCAAGGTGCGCAGGGCGTGCAAGGCAATACCGGCCCTGCGGGTAGCCCCGGGCAGGATGGTGCTACCGGCCCTACCGGTGCCACAGGGCCTACCGGTAGTGGCGGCGGCGCTACGGGTCCCACAGGCCCAACCGGACCCACCGGTGCAGGTGGAGGCGCCACAGGCCCAACCGGCGCACAAGGTATAACCGGACCAACCGGCAACACCGGTGCTACCGGGCAACAGGGTGTACAAGGTCCGCAGGGCGCACAGGGGCCACAGGGCTTGCCGGGCAATACCGGCGCAACAGGTGCCACCGGACCGCAAGGTTTACAAGGTACTACCGGCCAGGCAGGCCAGGATGGCGCTACCGGTGCACAAGGGGCACAGGGTATACAAGGTAACACAGGGCCTACCGGTGCTCAGGGTAATACAGGTGCGGCAGGTGCACAGGGGGCACAAGGCGCTACCGGCAGCCAGGGCATTACTGGTCCGCAGGGAGCACAAGGTCCGCAAGGTTTACAAGGTATTACCGGACCAACCGGTACACAGGGAGTAGCAGGAAATACAGGTGCACAAGGTATAACCGGCCCTACCGGCAACACCGGCGTACAGGGCGCACAAGGTAATACAGGGCCAACCGGTGCGCAAGGACCAACCGGTGCCGATGGTGCACAAACAGCATGGTCGCGCACGGGTAACGCAGGCACTACACCAGCCAGTAACTTTATTGGCACCACCGATAACATTGATTTTGCTGCCCGCACCAACAATACCGAACGCATACGTATTACCAATAGCGGTAAAGTTGGTATAGGCACCAATAGCCCCACTGCGTTACTAACAGTAGCCGGAGGCGTATCGATAAGCGGCAGCAACGATGTAGGCGGCGGTGGCAATACAGCCATGGGTAGCTTAAACTCATTGACCGGTATGCACAGTTTGGCCGTTGGCAATACCGATACTATTTCTACGCTTTACTCTTTAGCCGCAGGGCGCAACAATAACATAAGCGGCGATTACTCAGTTGCCCTGGGATCAAGTAATAAAGTTACGGCCCAAACAGCTTTGGCGGCCGGCAATAATCATTCGGTAGCAGGTAATTTTTCGGTGGTATTAAACAACAGTTGTTCATCTACCAGTGCAGCTACCACCTCTATAGCCGGCGGGTTTCAATCGCAAACACAAAGTAACTTATCTATTGCGCTGGGCTATGCCGATACCGCATCGGGGCTGGCCTCGGCAGCTTTTGGCCACGGTAGCCTTGCCTTATCGTATGGCGAATTTGCCATAGGCACCTACCCTACTGCTTACAGCCCAGCATCTACCACAACATTTGCAGCCACCGACCGTGTATTTGCCGTAGGTAACGGAACCGGCAGTGCTAACCGATCGAACGCTATAGTGGTACTAAAAAGCGGCAACGTGGGTATAGGCACCAACAATCCGGCCACCAAACTGCATGTATTGGGCAATGCTATAGTAGGGTCAAACTCCATAGCAGCAGGGGTTAACAATGCGCTGGTTAGTGGCTATGCCAGCTATGTAGCCAACCAGCACAGCAGTGCACTAGGGGTAAGCGATAGTGCCATCGGTTTGGCGGCACATGCCAATGGTGGTTACAATAAAGCAGGTGGCGATTACTCGTTTGCTACCGGCTTTAACAACACAGCCCCTTCGTTTGCCGAAACAGCAGTAGGCATGTATGCCACCCTATACAATGGCGACCCTTACAACTGGGTTGGCAGCGACCGTATATTCAACATTGGCAACGGCACAGCCAGCAATTTCCGCTCCGATGCATTTACTGTATTGAAAAACGGCGGGGTAGGTATAGGTATATCGCAACCGGTGTACAAAGTAGATGTTGCGGCCACCGGCAATGCTATTATGCGCTTATCTACTACCTCATCGGCTACCGGTACCAGTGGCTTTATACTGCAAAACAGCAGCAACCTTACTGCCGAGATAGGACTGAATGGCCAGGGCAATACCTCATCGCCTTACGCCTTAAACATTAACCAGAAAAGCAACCACAACATTCGCGTATTAACCAACAATACCGAGCGAATGATAATTGACAGCACCGGCCACGTAGGTATTGGTACCAGCAGCCCCACCCAGGCTATACTGGTGGTAAACGGCGAAGTAAGCCGCAACCTTACCTTTGCTTACCTTAACAGCAGCGCCAACGTAGGTACCTCTACCAGTACCGGCAACTACTCGATACATGCCAGCGGCAGGGTATCGGCTACTGAGTTTAATGCGTATAGCGATACCCGTATTAAACGTATTACCGGCTTAAGCAATACCGCAGATGATTTGAACACCCTGGCAAAAATTAAGATAACCAACTACCGCTTTGTAGATACGCTGCAAAAAGGCAATAAAGAAGTTAAGAAAGTAATAGCCCAGCAGGTAGAAGAAGTTTACCCTACGGCCGTATCGCGTATTACCGATGTGGTGCCGGATATATACCAGCTGGCCGACATACATAACAACCGGATAACATTACCCAACAACCTGCAAGCCGGCGAACGGATAAAACTGATACTGGCAGATAAAACAACCATAGCAGAGGTACTGAGCGCCGATAAAAACAGCTTTACCGTTAACCTACAGGCAGAGGGAAAAGTATTTGTATTTGGCCGCGAGGTAAACGATTTCAGAACAGTGGACTATGAAGCATTAAGCACGCTTAATATTTCGGCCACCCAGGAACTATTGAAAATGATACGCGACCTGCAAACCGAAAACAAAACCGTACGCACCGAGCTTACTTCTATCAATAACGAGATAGAGCATATTAAACAACTGCTGAACGTTACAGGCAGTAAGTAAAGAGTTATTCTACTTTGTTAGGGTAGAACCGGCAGTGCCGTGCAGCCACCAGGAAGCTGTATAGCCTGCCGGTATTTTTTGTGGCCTCCCCGGATAAAATAATGTTAAGCGGTTAGTAATCTCGGGTTGCTTTTGTTGCTTTGTACTTACGGCTATGAATAAACTGTTACTACTACCAATGCTACTGCTTAACCTGATAGGTTACGGGCAGGCTGTAAGCTACAAACAGCAAAACTTTTGCCGCAACCTGAACAAGGTATTTGAGTTGGGTCGGCACGACAATTTCGATTCGTACGATGGCACCACTGTAAAGCAAAGCCCCCTGCTGCCGGTGCCGGGCTACTCCATTAAACTGGAAGATTTCCCTATAAACTATGCAGATAAGGACAACCGGTTTGTAGCCAAAACCAACCTGAACCTCGACTCGCTTTCGGCCATAAATAAGCTGGAAGAACTAAAAGGCTTTGTAGGCTATTGCCTGGATACGGTACAATGGGCCAAATGGAACGAGGTACCCGGCGATGACAGCACCACCGTGTTTTTTAAAGAGCTGAAACAGGCCAAAACCAACTGCCGCGACCTGAACCTTTCGCTGGCCATAGTTAGTGTAGCACCCAAGCTATATTCGGTAGTGCTGTACGTTAAAAGGCGCAGGTAAACAGCGGCAATTGTTTGCTTGCTATTATTAAACCCGGCCAACAAGCGCTAACCTGTTCATTTAAAACCGGTTGCGTAATTAAACTTTTAGCTGCCGGGGGCTTTCAATTCTCGCCTTAAAATTTAACTTTGCAATCCTTTAAAAAGGGCACCGATGTTACTGACTACAGACGTTAAGATATTTACAGGCTCTGCCACCCGATACCTGGCAGAAGATATTGCTGACCACTATGGCCAGGCGCTCGGTAAAATGGAAGTTCTTAAATTTAGTGATGGCGAGTTTCAGCCGGAGATAAAAGAATCGGTGCGCGGCTCGTTTGTGTTTATTATACAAAGCACCAACCCACCGGGCGATAACCTGCTGGAGTTGCTGATGATGATAGACGCAGCCAAGCGTGCATCGGCCGATTACATTACTGCGGTGATACCCTACTTTGGTTATGCCCGCCAGGACCGTAAAGACCGCCCCCGTGTAGGTATAGCGGCCAAAATGGTAGCCAACCTGCTTACAGCAGCTGGTGCCAACCGTGTAATGACCATGGACCTGCACGCCGGACAGATACAGGGCTTTTTTGATATACCTGTAGACCACCTGAACGGCAGCGCTATATTTTTGCCTTATCTGCAAAAACAGAAATGGAGCAACCTGTGTTTTGCTTCGCCGGATGTAGGCTCGGTAAAACGTGCGCGTATTTATGCCCAGCATTTTAACGCCGATATGGTGATATGCGATAAGTACCGTAAAAAGCCCAACGAGATAGCTGAAATGACCCTGATAGGCAGTGTAGAAGGTAAAGATGTGATACTGGTAGATGATATGATAGACACCGGTGGAACCCTTTGCAATGCGGCTGCCATGGTAATGGATAAAGGCGCTAACAGTGTTCGTGCTATATGCACCCACCCGGTACTATCGGGCAAGGCGTATGAGAACATTGAAAAAAGCGCGCTGACCGAACTGATAGTGACAGATACCCTGCCACTAAAAGAGCAGTCGAAAAAAATTAAGGTATTGAGTGTAGCCAAGCTGTTTTCGCAGGCTATACGCAACGCCCACGAACACAAGAGTATTAACTCGCTGTTTATTACCCCATCGGTATAAACAGGCAATAGACAAGAAATAAAGACATTCAACTTTTTTATAAACCAAAATCCAATTAAAAAATGGAAACAGTAGTAATCAACGGCACGCCAAGAACCGAACTAGGTAAAAAGGCTACGCGTGCACTGCGCAAGGCAGGTAACGTACCTTGCAGTTTGTACGGTGGTAAAGAAACACTAACGTTCTATGCCCCTGCAGCAGAATTTCGTAAGCTGATTTATACGCCAAGCTTCCGCGTGGCCGAAATCAACCTGAACGGTAACACTTACAAAGCGATTGTAAAAGACTCGCAGTTTGACCCTGTAAAAGACGACCTGCTACACCTTGACTTTCAAGAGCTGGTTGACAATGTAAAAGTAAAGGTATACGTTCCGCTTATACTTACCGGTACACCTAAAGGTGCTGTAACCGGTGGTAAACTGGAGCAGGTATTCCGCAAACTATACATCTCTGCATTGCCTAAAGACCTGGTAAGCGACATTACTGTTGACATCAGCGATATGGACCTGGGCCACATTAAACGTGTTAAAGAAATACAAATACCTGGTGTAACCATACTGGTTGCTCCGGCTAACCCGTTTGCCCGTGTTAATGCTCCGCGCAAAGCAGTTGAAGAAGCTGCTGCTGCCGCTGCTCCTGCTGCCGCTCCGGCCCCTGCCGCTGCTGCCAAACCAGCCGAGAAAAAGTAAGCTTAACCAATAACTTACATAGCAAACGCACCGAAGGTATCTTCGGTGCGTTTTTGCTTACAGGTATGCCCTAAAAAAGAAAAGCCCCGCAATGCGGGGCTTTTCTTTTTATATAAGCACAGCTTATTCGAATGCTTTAGTAATAATAGCTTTCTGCTCCTGGCTGTGTACCTTTTTAAAGCCGGTAGCCGGCGAAGCCGAGTTTTTACGGGCAATTACCTGCATAGGCAATTTATCGTACAGGCGGTTTAGTATAAACGACCAGGCACCCATGTTCTGTGGTTCTTCCTGTACCCAGCATACGGTAGCCTTGTTATGCTTAGCGGTAAGCTCCAGCATTTTATCCTGTGGTATAGGGTATAGCTGCTCTACGCGGGCTATCACCACATCGGTAACATTGTTTTGCTCTTTATACTCCAACAGGTCGTAGTAAATTTTGCCTGAGCAGAACAGCACCTTGCGGGCTTTGCCTTTTACATCATCTACTATCAACTCCTGAAAACCACCTTTCGTTACATTCTCTATAGGCGATACACAACGCGGGTGGCGCAGCAAACTCTTAGGGCTCATAATGATTAGCGGCTTGCGGAACTCCCAGTGCATCTGTCGGCGTATGGCGTGGAAGAAGTTGGCAGGGTCGCTGATGTTGGCCACTACCATATTCAACTCGGCACATTGCTGTAAGAAACGCTCTAAACGCGCCGATGAGTGCTCGGGGCCCTGGCCTTCGTAACCGTGTGGCAGTAACATTACCAGGCCGGTGCTACGCTGCCATTTACTTTCGCCGCTGCTTATAAACTGGTCAATAATTATTTGCGCTCCATTTACAAAATCGCCGAACTGTGCTTCCCATATCACCAGGGCATCGGGGCTTGGCAGCGAATAGCCGTACTCAAAACCAAGTACACCATACTCGCTCAGGTGGCTGTTGTACACAAAAAAACGGCCTTGCTTCTCATCAAGATTACCCAAACGGCAGTACTCTTTATCGGTAGCTTCATCGCGTATTACCGCATGGCGGTGAGTAAAGGTACCGCGCTTAACGTCTTCACCGCTCAGGCGTATATCTTTACCTTCCAGTAGTATAGAGCCGTAGGCCATTAACTCGGCAGCGGCCCAATCCACTTTCTTTTCTTCCAGCGACATGCGCTTTCTGTCTTCCAGATACTTCTGTACCTTTTTAAGTGGCACAAAGCCTGCAGGTACTTTATTAAGGCCTTCTACCAGTTTATCGGCAGTATTTTTTGCTATTGCTGTATCCGGCGATTTTTTAAAGTCCTCGCTGGTAGCTTTGCGCAGTTTTTTCCAGGCCAGTTCGTTAGGCTGTACTTTATATGGCAGCGGGTTTTGCTTAACCGAATCGAGACGGGCCTGTAGCTCATCCCAGAATTCTTTTTCCATACGCTTGGCCATTTCGGCGGTAACAGCCCCTTCGCCTTCCAGTTGCTTTACATATAACTCGCGCGGGTTAACATGTTTCTCTATCAGCTTATACATGCCGGGCTGGGTAAACTTAGGGTCGTCACTTTCGTTATGGCCCCAGCGGCGGTAGCACACCATATCTATAAAAACATCTTTATTGAATTTCTGGCGGTATTCGGCAGCCAGTTCGCAGGCGTAAACTACAGCTTCAATATCATCGCCGTTTACGTGTAGCACCGGTGCTTCTATTGTAGCGGCAATAGAGGTAGAGTAATCTGACGAGCGGGCCTCATCGAAGTTGGTGGTAAAGCCTATCTGGTTATTAATTACATAGTGTATGGTACCACCGGTATAGTAACCCGGCAGTTTAGCCATTTGCAGTACCTCGTACACTATACCCTGGCCGGCCACGGCAGCATCGCCGTGTATAATCAGTGGTAGTATTTTATCGTAATCTGATTTATAAATAACATCGGCCTTAGCGCGTGCAAAACCTGCAACTACAGGGTTAACTGCCTCCAGATGCGAAGGGTTAGGCATCAGTTTAAGATATACATCTTTACCAACGGTAGTAGGGTACTGCGATGCAAAGCCAAGGTGATATTTTACATCGCCATCGCCCATGGTAAGGTCGGCCTCTACATTGCCCTCAAACTCATTAAATATTTCTTCATACGTTTTGCCCATTATGTTGGCCAGCACATTCAGCCTGCCGCGGTGCGCCATACCTATTACCACTTCTTCTACCCCATTGGCAGCAGCAATTTGAATAATAGCATCCAGGCCCGGTATGGTGGTTTCGCCACCCTCCAGCGAGAAACGTTTTTCGCCTATGTATTTAGTACCCAGAAATTTTTCGAACAATACAGCCCTGTTAAGCTTACGCAGTATGTGTTCTTTTTTATTTACAGGGTATTTGTACAGGCTGGCGCTCTGTTCTATTTTACGGAAAAAGTCAACCTCTTCTTTTACACGCACATAGCCGGTTTCGAAACCAATGCTACCACAGTACAGCTGTGTAAGGCGTGCAATAACATCTTTCAGTGTGCCGTTAGGCAGGCCTATCTCGGCACCTATGCTGAATTTTTTATCGAGGTCTTTATCGCTTAACCCAAAGTGCTCCAGCTCCAGGTTAGCCTTGCGATTTTTGCGTGGCTTTAAAGGGTTGGTGTTGGCTATAAGGTGGCCTTTGTTGCGGTAGGCGGTTATCAGGTTGTACACCTTAAACTCATCGGCCGAAAAAGAACCCTGCTTACCACTAAAGTTGAGCGTGGCAAAGTCGAAGCCTTCGAAAAATTTACGAAATTCAGGATCTACCTGAGTGCTGTCTTTCTTAAAATCGTTATAAAGATTTTCGAGAAACTGCGGGGTGGCGTTGGTTAGAAAACTGTAATTATCCATTTATTGGTCAAAAAATTGCCCAAAGAACACCTTTGGGGCTGTCAAAATTAAGTAAAAGTTGGATAACCAACCACTAATAGCGCATTATACACTATTAAAAAAACAAAAAAGCTATATGGGGCGGCTGCATAAAGGTTTTGCAAGCCGGTAAATAAAAAGTTTGGAAATTTGGCGCAGAGGGCTATATTTGCAGTCCTTTTTAAAAGAGATAAACAAATGGCACATCACAAATCAGCGAAAAAGAGAATTCGCCAGACTGCAAAAAGAAGACTTGAGAACAGATATTACGCTAAAACCACGCGTAACCTAATCCGCGATTTGCGTGCTGAGAAAAAATCAGCCGAAGCCAAGAAAGCGCTTCCAAAAGTACTTTCGGCTATTGATAAACTGGCTAAACGTGGAACGATACACGCAAACAAAGCATCTAACCTGAAAAGCGGTTTGATGAAACGCGTTTTTGCTGCCAAATAATATTGCAGCTTATATATCATAAAAAGGCACCCTGCATATGCGGGGTGCCTTTTTTTATTTGTGCTAACAGGCAAAGCCAAATTCAGCTATTTTCAGCGCTCCAATACTATAGTATGAAAATATGGCTACCCCTGCTTGTTCTAACCATCACTGTTTCATTAACCTTTGGGCAAAATAACGTAGGCATAGGCACTGCGGCCCCCGATGCATCCTCTATACTTGAACTAAGCTCTAACAGCAAGGGTTTTCTGGCCCCGCGTATGACCACCGCCGAGCGCAGTGCCATTGCCACCCCGGCGCCCGGCCTGCTGGTGTACGACACCGATTTTGGCTGTTACTTTTACTACAACGGTGCCTGGAACTCGTTGTGCCAGCTTAGCGGCCCTACGGGCGCTACCGGTGCAACAGGTACTACCGGCGCAGCAGGCATTACAGGCCCTACCGGCGCAACCGGCCCGGGTACTATATGCCCTACCGCCAGCAGTGGCTATGTAACCATGTTTACCTCGCCTACCGATATGTGTAACTCAGTAATTTTTCAGAGTGGTACCAATGTGGGTATTAATACTACCAGCCCATCGGTATCGCTACAGGTAAACGGCACCGATGCCATAGGTATGCCGGCCGGCACTACAGCCCAGCAACCTGCCGGCGCACCGGTGGGTGCTACGCGCTACAATACCACCCTGGGCGTGCTGGAAGTATATAACGGCACCTGCTGGCAAAACACCAACACCCCGCCTATAGGCGCTACTTATATACAGTGGTTTAACGCCGCCGACCCTAACACGCTATACCCCTGTACCCAATGGGTAAGCACCGATATAGCCAACGGCGAGTTTATACGCGCCACCGGCGGAGCCAGCAATGTGGCAGCAGGCGGGGCCTTAACGGGCACCCTGCAGGCCGGTGTGGTGCTTGACCACCAACACAACCTTACCGGCAGCATCAGCGGCTCGGGTGCACTGGTAACCAACAGTGCCGGCACACACAACCACTCGGGTGCCACCTCGGGTGCGGTAACCAACAGCAATAACATATGGATACCCTACGACGATAACCTGAGCAGCGATGCGGGCAGCGGCTTTGGCGGCGATAACCCCAGCACCTGCGGTAGCGGTTGGGATGGCCGCCCCACAGCCGGTAACTTTATGGGCAGGTTGAGCGACGGCTGCATGGGCCACGTACACAACATTAACAGCGATGGCGCACACCTGCATACCATTGCCGACCATACACACACGCATACGTTTGCCGTAGGTAACATGACCAGCGGTGCCGGAGCCGAAAACCGCCCCGATAACGTGGCGGTAGTGTTTTGGAGGAGAACAAACTAACAGTGGCCCCTAAATCCCCGAAGGGGACTTGAAAGGCAAAAAGCCATGCTCATGCCACCGGATAAAGGCCGTTATGATGGCAATATGCTATAAACTCATTTATAAGATGACCAACAGAAGATTTAATACTGCTGTTGTTTATTTGAAATGATAACAGTTTTGCACCAGCCATCAAACACAATTCACTTCCCGTGCTACTTGCACGTATCTCATTTTCCAATTGCTGACGTTCTTCGGCAAATCCACCTTCACTTAGCATCTGGTCAATTTCTTTAAGTATTTCTATATGATTTCGCATAGGAATCATTTCTACTAAACATACGGTATTAAAAATTCTATATACAAACAAAAAGCGCAACTCTTTTTAGGATTTGCGCTTTGCTCATCTCACCCGTGCCGGGCAATTACCTTAATTACAAAGCGGAAGATCGCCACGGATTCAGCTCGTATATTTTTTATTGATTGAATCCTCGCGATGACACTTTGTTTATTATACCGCGCCGCGGGCGCGGTATAAGTGTTTATTGCTTTACCCTCCTGTTGCTGGTTTATAGAGTAAAAAAGCCTGAAGCACATTACATATTAAATATAATTACAATACATAACAAAGAGGGGTGGGTTAACATCGAAAATCTACAACTACCTAATAAAGAGGCCGTTAATTATGGGGTGGGTTAACATAAAATGTAATCAACTTAAGCCAAACAGCCACACATCCGCCTGCGGCGAGACACACCACCCCGTCCGGTGCAGAGCCACCGGACATCCTCTCGAAGAGGGGAAAATACAAACAGCCAAAGGCTAATTAAGAAGGTAGCTCTATTTTTAAATTTCCTACAAACAAAAAGCGCAACCCTTTTGGGATTGCGCTTTTGCTATAGTTAAAAACCTTGCGGTTAATTACTTGATGATTTCAGTTACCTGACCTGCACCTACGGTACGGCCACCTTCGCGGATAGCGAAACGAAGACCTTTCTCCATAGCGATTGGGTAGATAAGTTTTACCGACAGGGTAACGTTATCACCAGGCATAATCATTTCTACACCATCTGGTAGAGTAATTTCGCCTGTAACGTCAGTTGTACGGAAGTAGAACTGAGGACGGTATTTGTTGAAGAATGGAGTGTGACGACCACCTTCTTCTTTGCTTAGTACGTAAACCTCGCATTTGAACTCGGTGTGCGGAGTTACAGAGCCTGGTTTTACGATAACCATACCACGTTTAATAGCTTCTTTTTCGATACCGCGCAGTAGCAGACCTACGTTGTCGCCAGCCTCACCACGGTCAAGTATCTTACGGAACATTTCAACACCAGTTACGGTAGAAGTAAGCGCTTTTTCGCCTTCTTTCAACAGACCGATAAGTTCTACACCGTCGTTAGAGTTGATAACACCTCTTTCGATACGGCCTGTAGCAACAGTACCACGACCAGTGATAGAGAATACGTCCTCAACCGGCATCAGGAACGGAAGTTCTGTAGCGCGTGGAGGAACCGGGATCCAGTTATCAACTGCTTCCATCAGTTCTTCGATTTTAGCTACCCATTTTGGGTCGCCATTCAAGCCACCAAGAGCAGAACCCTGGATAACCGGAATGTTAGCGCCGTCGAATTTATAGAATGACAACAGGTCGCGGATTTCCATTTCGCCCAGTTCAAGGAACTCAGGATCTTCAACCAGGTCAACTTTATTCATGAAAACCACGATTTGAGGAACACCTACCTGACGTGCAAGAAGGATGTGCTCGCGTGTTTGAGGCATAGGACCATCGGTAGCAGCAACCACAAGGATAGCGCCGTCCATCTGAGCAGCACCAGTAACCATGTTTTTGATGTAATCCGCGTGGCCTGGGCAGTCAACGTGCGCGTAGTGGCGGTTCGCTGTCTGGTACTCCACGTGAGCAGTGTTAATCGTAATACCTCTTTCTTTTTCTTCAGGGGCATTATCGATTGAAGAGTAGTCACGCACTTCTGCTAGACCTTTCTTAGACAATACCGTCGTGATTGCGGCAGTCAAAGTTGTTTTGCCGTGATCCACGTGTCCGATAGTACCTATGTTCACATGCGGCTTGTCTTTTACGAATTTTTCTTTAGCCATTGTTACTGGTTTTTAATTGTTGATATGAATATTTAAAAATACTGTTTACTGATAGTGAAAATGGCCGTTGCCACTTTTGTGTCAATTATCAATTATCACTAATCAATAATAGTTCATTTTTAGAGCCGTTGATGAGAATCGAACTCGCGACCTCTTCCTTACCAAGGAAGTGCTCTACCACTGAGCTACAACGGCAA
>CAYREY010000087.1:0-18217 GCA_964423405.1 uncultured Chitinophaga sp.
TCCCGTCCGGTCCGCAAAAGGCTCTCAATAAAATGAGGGCCTTTTTGCTTTATGGCATACTACGTTTACATACTTTACTCAGAGAAGTCGGGGCAGTTTTATAAAGGCCTTTTTACTTAAATGGCCATACCGTTGGCGAGCATTAATCTTTAAACAAGATTAGACTTACCATAGATTTACTAAAAACTATCATTACTGCCGAAACTACCGGGTAAGTGCAATTGTTATTCTACCGCGGGTAGATATTGATAATGTATGTTTGATATACCATAACTTAAAACAATGAAAAACTATTATTTCAATCAGGATCATGAAATGTTTCGTCAGGGCCTTCGCGATTTTTTACAGCGCGAGGTAGTACCGTTTATCGATAAATGGGAAGAGGACCAACGCATACCTAAAGAGCTTTGGAAAAAATTTGGCGAGATGGGTTACCTGGGCCTTAACTACAGTGCCGAGTATGGTGGCGAGGGTGTAGATTTTTGGTACTCGGTAATTTTTTGCGAAGAGGTTGCCAAAGTATGGAGCGGTGGCTTTGCCGTAACGCCGTTGGTAATACAGTACATGAGTACGCCATACATTTATAAGCATGCCAGCGAGGCGCTTAAAAAGAAATACCTGATACCTACTATTAAAGGTGAACTGGTTAGTTGTATTGGTATAACCGAACCGGGAGCTGGCAGCGATGTACAGAACATTAAAACAAAGGCAATACGCGAAGGCGACTACTACATAGTAAACGGTAGCAAAACTTTTATTACCAACGCGGTGTATGGCGACTATATAGTGGCTGTTGTAAAAACCGACCCCAGCAAAGGCTTTGAAGGTGTAAGCCTGCTGGTAATTGACCGTAACGCACCAGGCGTATCGGCCAAGAAACTGAAAAAACTGGGCTGGCATGCCAGCGACACTGCCGAGTTATTTTTTGACAATGTGAAAGTACCGGCAGAGAACCTGATAGGCGACGAAGGCCAGGGCTTTATATACCTGATGGGTGGCCTGCAGCTAGAGCGTATAACCGGTGCAATATCGGCAATTGCCGGTTGCGAAAACGCCATTGACTATACGCTGCAATATATGAGCGAGCGTAATGCGTTCGGCCGCCCTATTAATAAGTTTCAGGTGTTACGCCACCGCATGGCTCAGTTAGCATCGGAGGTAGAATGTACCAAGCACTTTGTATACCATTGCTGCCGCCTGCATAACGATGGCGAGTATGGCGTAAAAGAAAGCAGTATGGCCAAGCTACTGGCAACAGAGCTTAGCGATAAAGTAGCTTACCAGTGTTTACAAAACTTTGGTGGCTATGGTTATATGGAAGAGTTTAAACTGGCCCGTATGTTCCGCGATAGCCGTATATTAACTATTGGTGGTGGCTCGTCGGAAATTATGCGCGAGATAATTGCTAAAATGATAATTGACGATAAGCAATACGAAAACAAAGGGCTTACCTTTAACTACACACAAACAAACGAAGAACCTAAAGCAACTACGGCGCAGCCACAAGCTCAACCGGCCAATTCATCGTTCGATACTTTAGTATCTGAGTTTTCGGCAAGGGCCGGCAAAGCACCTGTACTAGGCACTACGTTAAAATTCAACTTTGGCGACAACCAGATATTTGTAGATGGCACCGGAGCTACTAATGTTGTAAGCACCGACAACAAAGAAGCCAACTGCACTATAGAGATTACGCTGGACGATCTGAAAGCTATTATAGGCGGTAGTCTTAACCCTATGAACGCTTTTATGAGCGGCAAAATAAAAGTGAAAGGCGACATGAGCGTTGCCATGAAACTTCAATCGCTGTTTAAGTAATATTTTACAACCGCCGTATAAACAGCAACGCCCTGCAATGCAGGGCGTTGCTGTTTATTTAAAATGTATCCATATCGGCCCAGGTTACACTCAGGTTTTCAAGCGGTAGTTTTGAGCAAACATTCTTGTACCCTATCTTCCACGAATCAAACTTTTCAAAGTGCTTTTGAAACACTGCATCGTTAACCGTACCGCTGCTGGTTTGAAAAAATATAAACGGTGCGCCTAACCTAAAAGCATATTTTTTCAATTCGCTTATCAGCGGTAATACTTCGTCATGGTTAAGCGGGTCTATCTCACCAATATTAAGCGAACCCGCTTGTTTGAGCCACACGCGCTTACCATTTATTACAATACAAAAGTTATTGCCAAAACATTTGTAGTTGTAGAAGTCTTTATCTCTTACTGTACATACATAATCTGTAGCTGCAAAAGAAGCTATAGGTCTTTCATCAGTAAGCACTTTCTTAAATACTTTTTGCGCTGCGTTATCGCCATAAACCATTTTATTGCCAAGGCGTAAGAGGTATGCCGGATACTTGTTTAAAACAGGTATGGTATAGCCATTAACCTGCCGGCCCGGCGACCAGTTAAGTTTACTATAAATAATCTCTGAGTTTTTATTGGGAAACCCCCAGATACAGCTAATACCTTCGGGCTGCAAATCGGCAAAAAGCATATTGCTGAGCTTTGTAAATAAGCCCTTACCCTGAAAGCCCGGCATCGTAATACTATCCAGCGATTGAACGGTTAACTCAGCCACCCCTTTGTGTTGCAGCATATAGGGTATGGCCGTGGTTACAGCAACCGGTTCGCCATTATGCAATGCGAAATACCCAAACAGCTTAGGGTGCAAGTAACGCGCATCGAATTTTTGCTGTAAATAGTGCAAAGAAACCCGTTTACGATATACTTTTTCGTACATGGGTACCAGCCGGTGCAGGTTATCGAAAGTTAGTCGCTCGTATGTAAAGCTCAATAGTGTCCGTTTGCTATAAACAATAACTGATTGTATGCGCTAATATACGGGTTGATACTGAATCGCGAAGCAATGTCTTTATCTGAAAATACAGACTTATCTACTGTGTCCATAGGCTGAAAAGTGTAGCCGGCATTGCGGGCATATACTATTGTATCGGCATTAAACTGCCCAAAGGGAGCAGCAAAATAGTTTACCGGTTTCTGAATTAAATCCTGCAATACCGAGCGGGACATCGTAAGCTCATTCATAGCCTCCTGTTCTGTTAAATGTATTAATGATGTATGCGTATAGGTATGAGAGCCAATGGTAAAAATATCATTACTGCTTAGCGCCTTTATCTCTGCGGCAGACATTAGCTGCCAGTACACATCCATGTCCGGTTTTTGCATAAACGTGGCGTAAGGCAGAAATGCTTCATACAGTTTATTGACAAAAGCACGGTTCTGCTTAATTACATGTTGATGTATAGCCAAACCACTGCTATGAAAAAAACGGCCTCCTGCTTTTTTAAAATACTGCTCTCCTGCTATTGTTATGCTATTGGGGGCATAAGGGGTGGCATGATCTACCAGGTCGGGCCATAATATATTTTTACCCTGATGCCATACAGGCGTAATAAAAAAAGCTGCCGGTACGTTGTACTTTTCAAGTAATGGACGGGCTAAGGTGTAGTTATTCTTAAATCCATCATCGAACGTAATAGCAACGTTCAGTTTATCGGGCACAACATCGTTGTTTATATATTGGTTAAGCGATATTACATTGGTGTATTGCTTCAATAATTTTAAATGTTGCTCAAAAAGCGAATAGCTGATAAATTTTGTATTAACCGATGTATCTGTAACATTATCTATACCATGATAGCATAGTATTAATTTACCTCTGGCACGTTGTATCGTATCTGCCGGCAATAGCCGGGCGGTAAGCCACCCCTGAGCGCTGTATTTAATTTTCCGCAGTAAATGTACCGGCACCTGCATATACAGGCTGAATATAGTTTAATTGTAAATTATAGCTGAGGTGTCTGTAAATTGGCCTTATAATCAGGTTTATTATTTACAAACTTGCGTTATGAAACTGGCACTGGCTACCTGCACCAAACAACCCCACCTGCACGAAAGCGATATACCGCTGATAGCTTTGTTTACGCAATATAACATAGAGGCAGAAGCAGCTATCTGGAATAACCCGGCTATTAACTGGCAGACCTATGATGCCGTGCTTATCCGCTCGGTTTGGGACTACCACCTGCACGAAACAGAATTTACCCAATGGCTTGAAGCACTTGTAGAGAATGGCATTTATGTGCTGAACCCGGTTAATACTATACTAAGAAACAACCACAAGTTTTATTTACAGCAGCTTGAACAAAGCGGCATCTATATTATACCAACGGTGTTTGTACCAGCTACCGAAAGCTTTAGTATACCGGCTATAGTTACCGATAGCTGGAAAAAGGCTGTAATAAAGCCGGCGGTATCGGCCGGCTCGTACCTTACCAAAGTATTTACTGCCGAAGAAGCAACTGCCATAGAAAACGAATACCGCGCTATAGCCTGCGAACGCGATTTGCTGATACAACCCTTTTTACCCGAGGTAGTAAACGATGGCGAAATATCGCTTTTGTATTTTAACCGCACGTTTTCGCACGCCGTACTTAAAACACCTAAGCAGGGCGACTTTAGGGTACAGCAGGAGTTTGGCGGACATACAGTTGCTTATACGCCCACCAGCGAAACGTTAGCAGCTGCAGATAAAATAATTGAGAAAACGGATGGCGAACTACTGTATGCCAGGGTAGATGGCGTGATACTAAACGGGAAATTTGCACTAATGGAGCTGGAGCTGATTGAGCCATACCTTTTCTTTGGCTACAAACCCGGCGCAATTGAGCTTTTTGTAAAATAGGCTGCCCTGCTGCTTAACCGCCATTACCATAAAGGGTAGGGTTAAACAACCGTTTAATGGTATATTTTTATTTAGTTCGTAGCATAACAAATACTAATGCTTTACCTGTTTGCTTTTGTATTGGGCTTTGTAGGGTATTTGCCACCCGGCAATATTAACCTTACCGTAGTACAGTTAAGGGTAAGCCAGCACCGTACCAGCTGGTGGTGGTTTATACTTTTTGCAGCGGCAATGGAGTTTGTTTATTGCGTTGGTTGTATGTGGGGTATACAGTTGTTGCTGAAACAACAACAGCTTTCGCAAATATTAAATTGGAGTGCCGTAGTTATTTTTCTGGCACTGGGGCTTTTTAGTCTGTTGCATACAACTACCGATAACAACAGCACCTCGGTAGAAATTAAAAGAGGCATACTGGTAGCTATTGTCAATCCGCTTCAAATTCCATTCTGGATGGTATGGGGCGTATATGCCATGAAAGATGGCTGGCTGGGTAACGATGCAACTTCTATAATACTATTCAGCATAGCCTGTGCAATAGGAACCATAGCCGTGCTAACCTTATACGCAGAAGTAGGTAGAAAGCTGGTTGAAAAACTAAACCTTAACAAGCTACTGCTTAACCGGATTATAGGCGTGTTATTTATATCGCTGGCGGTGTACCAAACTATTAAAACTTTAACTGCATAAAAAAACGCCGCCCTAATATATCGGGGCGGCGTTTTTGTCAATTTACACACCAACTTACTCCCCTTTATTAAAACGGCTTACATATAGCAGCCGGTTATTGTTGTCGTAAAGCGTTATAATGTACATACCGCTCTGGTAGTTCACCATATCTATCATCATTCCGTTACTGCCAGCCTCAAGATGGTACTCACCTTTAACTCTACCGGCAATATCCATTATCCGTATCTCTCCTGCATCTGCATTCAACTGTGGCTCTACCACCATATAGTTGATTGCGGGGTTAGGATAAAACTTTAACGACACATTGCTGCGGTTATTGTATTCATCCATTATCTGCTGTTGCGATTTAATCGAACTATTTTCAGCAAGCTCTGTATTATCTTGTGCAATGGCCGTGTGCATATTAAGCAATAGCAACACAGCAGAAATTAGCAGGTAACGCATAGCAGTAGGTTTATACAGCTACGACAAACCACTACCACTAAGGTTTAATAATTGAAAAACTAAAAAATGTAAAAAATGATTTTTTACTCGGTGCGTAGCGCCTCTACCGGGTCAAGGTCGGCGGCTTTGTAGGCGGGGTATATGCCCGCTGCCAGGCCCACAATAAATGTAAAGAACCAGCCGCCCAGCACCCACTCGTAAGGAAACAAAAAACCTGATTTGAGAAATAAACCTACCAGGTTGCCAATACCTATACCCAGTATAATACCAAATATGCCGCCTATCTGGCAAATAACTATAGCCTCGGTCAAAAACTGTACACGGATAGTTCTTTTGTTTGCGCCCAATGCTTTGCTGATTCCGATTTCGCGGGTGCGTTCTTTTACGCTTACCAGCATAATATTCATTAAAGCAATACCGGCACCTATCAGCGTAAGTATACCAATAACGATGGTTGCAATTTTTATGTACGACATCTGGTCCAGTATCTGGTCGGCCAGTCGCTCGCTTTTGCCAATATCAAAGTCGTTCTCATCGTTTACACGCAGGTTTCTTACAGCCCGCAATACGCCTGTAGCTTCATCTATTGCCAAATCAAGTTCTTCGGCGCTACCTACCATTACGTTCAGCAGATAGCTGCTGGTGTTATCCGGAAAACTCCAACGGGCATTTTGCAGCGGTATCATTACCTGGTTATCAGTTGCAATCTGGCTGGCGCCTTTGCTGGCCAGTATACCGGCTACTTTATATTTTTTGCTACCAATGCTTACCAGTTTACCTACCACAGTATCGTAGGGCTCAAAAATTTTAGCTACCACATCTTTACCCAGTATTATTACATCGCTTCCACCGTCTATTTCGGTTTTAGAAAAATTACGTCCCTCGGCTATGTTCTGCCCGCTAACTTTCAGGTAGTTTTCATCTACGCCCACCACCTTCACATTGGGGTTGGTTTTCTTCGATTCGTGCTTGATAATGGCAATATCGTTGGCTGCTACCGACACCGCAACGGTGGCGGGATAATGAAACGCCCTTTTAAACGAGTTGGTTTGCTGCAGGGTAATAGGTGGGTGCTGCGATTTACGGCGCCGGCGGCCTCCGCCACCGGTATTTTTAATACCACTTTCGTTACTTACCGAAAATGTAGTAGCGCCCATTTCGGTAAAGCTGCTAAGCATTTTTGTTTTAATACCCTCTGTGGCAGTAAGTATGCCTATAAGCGCTGTAATCCCAAATGTGATAATAGAAAGCGTGAGTATAGTACGCAACGTATTGGCACGCAGGGCGCGCAAAGCCAGTTTTATATTTTCGGTCAAATTCACAGCAGTGCAAACTTATTTATTTGTGCCGGTATCAAAAACACAAAAATAACCCGCTTTATAGCAGGCAGAACAAATGCATTTAACAATAAGTGTAATAAATTAGCGCGCTTATGAGCGCCGAATTTGAGCTGGCCGAACAGTTTGCACTGTACACACACCGGCATTTTTTTCTTACTGGTAAAGCAGGTACAGGTAAAACCACCCTGCTTAAACACATAGCCCAGCGTACTACCAAAAACTTTGTAGTGGTAGCGCCCACGGGCGTAGCTGCCATTAATGCAGGTGGGGTAACCATACACTCTATGTTCGGGCTGCCGCTTACCGCCTTTGCCCCCACCAACGATTTTGTAGACCTGAACGTTGCCACCAACCGTCGCCGCCTGCTGGATGAGCACATGAAATACCGGAAAGATAAGCTGAAGGTATTGCAGGAGATGGATATGCTGATAATAGATGAGGTGAGTATGGTGCGCGCCGATATACTGGATGCGATAGACTTTGTACTTCGCACCGTACGCCGCAACCAGCAGCCCTTTGGCGATGTACAGGTAATGCTGATTGGCGATATGCACCAGTTGCCCCCTGTTATTAAAGATGAAGAGTGGAAGATATTGAGCAAGTATTACACCGGCCCCTACTTTTTTAACTCGCTGGTGTGGCAACAAATAGAAGCCGCAGAAATTGAACTAAAGAAAATATACCGCCAAAGCGACCGTAATTTCCTTTCGCTGCTCAACAACATACGCCACCAGCAGATGGATGAGTACGACTATGAAAAACTGAAAGAGCGGTATCAGCCAAACTTTAACCCTACCGAGCAGGGATATATTTTGCTGGCTACCCACAACAGTAAAGCCAATAGCGTAAACGAAAACGAACTACGCAAACTGATAGGCCGAACGTTTATGTTTGAGGCTGAGATAGAGGGCGATTTCCCCGAGAGTATGTACCCCTGCGATAAAATACTACAGCTTAAAGAAGGCGCACAGGTAATGTTTATACGCAACGATGCCGAAGAAGGCAGATACTACAACGGCAAACTGGCAGTGGTTAAAGAAATTAATGGAGATGATGTGGTTGTAACGTTTAACGATAACGGACAGGACTATCAGCTTAAACGCGAAACCTGGGAGAACATAAACTACACCGTAGAGGCCGGTACTGAAAAAATAAACAAAGATGTAAACGGCACTTTTAGCCAGTACCCGCTACGGCTTGCCTGGGCTATTACCATACACAAAAGCCAGGGCCTAACCTTTGATAATGTGATAATAGATGCGGGAGCATCGTTTGCTGCCGGGCAGGTATATGTGGCGCTATCGCGCTGCCGAACGTTAGAAGGCATTGTATTGCATAGTATGATTACGCCCAAATCGCTGCACGGCGATATGCGGATTGTAGATTTTACCGAATCGCACCACAGCAATGGCGAGCTTACACAAATACTATCTGAAGCTAAATCGCAATACGCCAGCTACCTGCTTAAACGGCTGTTTACCTTTACCAAACTGGCCGATGGACTGGAAGAGTGGAAAACCATGCTGTACGACAAAGAGCTGCCTGGTAAAGATAGTGGCATTGAAGTGTACCAACAGACACTAAAAGGCATTGAAACCATTAACAGCACGGCACAAAAATTCGGGCACCAGTTAAATAAACTAATTGCCGACTACGACCACAGCGATGATGTAGCGCCACTGAAAGAACGCTGCCAGAAAGCCATAGAGTACTTTACCGAACATATTTTTGAGCAATTGATAAAGCCCCTGCATGCACATATACAGGATTTGGCTTACAAGGCAAAAGTGAAAAAATACGTACGCCACCTGCAACAAATACAGCAAGGCTGGTGGAACAAGGTATCGCATTTGTACCAGGGGCAGTTTATGGATGAACAACTGTATACCGGCGAAATAAAATACAGCCGCGAAAAGCTGGAGCAGGTAGTAAGCTCCAATACATCGGGTAAAAAAGAAAAAGGGGGCACCTATCAGGATACGCTTGACCTGCACCGCAAAGGCATATCGCTGAAAGAAATTGCCGAGGTGCGCGGACTGGCGCTATCTACTATAAAGGGACACATGGCCAAATGGATACTTACCGGCGATGTAAAGGTAACTGAGCTGCTACCAGATGAAGCCATACAAGAGGTAACCCGCTTTTTAAAACAAAGCCCCGAAAAAACTGTAAGCGCTGCGCTAAACGTTTTTGGCGATAAATACGATGGTGGCGATTTGCGTATGATAGTTAACCAGGTATTGCACGAAACAGGCGCTGCCAGCGAAGCGCAGTAACATCAAACTTATATACTGTATAAACAGCAAGGGCGAAGATTACTCTTCGCCCTTGCTGTTTAATCCTGTTAGCTTCTTCTTAAATCGTACTTCTCTATTTTGTTGTACAGGTGGCTGCGTTGTATATCCAGCACCTCGGCAGTTTTTGATACGTTCCAGCCAAACTTGCGCAGCTTGTGCTCTATAAACAGCTTTTCAATATGCTCTTTAAAATCCTGGAATTTATCGTACTGCTCAAACAAATCGGTAGGGGTATCCTTTGCGGTTGTATTGGTTACAAAGTTACGCACCTCGGTTTCGGTAATCTTCTGGTCGCTTAGTATTACCAAGCGCTCAATAACGTTACGCAGCTCGCGGATATTACCTTCCCAGTTCATGGTTTTAAGTTCTTCCAATGCCTTAGGCGTAATTACTTTTTTAGGAATACCGTAGTCTTCACATATTTCCTTTACAAACTTCTCTGCCAGCAAAGGCACATCATCTGTACGCTCATTTAACGATGGTACGTGTATCAGTATAACACCTATGCGGTGGTATAAGTCTACACGAAAACGGCCTTCTTCTACTTCTTTCAGCAGGTCTTTATTAGTAGCCGCTACTACGCGTACATCTACCGGTATATCGCGGTCGCCGCCAACACGGGTTATGCGGTTCTCCTGTAGCGCGCGCAGCACTTTAGCTTGTGCGCTCAGGCTCATATCGCCTATCTCATCTAAAAACAGCGTACCGCCGTTAGACTGTTCGAACTTACCTATACGCTGTTTAACTGCCGATGTAAAGGCGCCTTTCTCGTGGCCGAACAATTCGCTTTCTATTAACTCGCTGGGTATAGCGGCACAGTTTACTTCTACCAACGGGCCGTTAGCGCGGTTGCTGCGCTCATGTATCCAGCGGGCAACCAGTTCTTTACCGGTTCCGTTCTCGCCGGTTATCAGTACACGTGCTTCGGTTGGGGCAACACGGTCGATAGTTTCTTTTATTTTAATAATGGCTGGTGAGTCGCCAATCATTTCGCGGGTTTTGCCCACTTTGCGTTTAAGCACTTTGGTTTCGGTAACCAGGCTCGATTTTTCGAACGCATTGCGTACCGTAATAAGCAGGCGGTTTAAATCGGGTGGCTTATTAATAAAATCGAACGCGCCCTTCTTGGTAGCCTCCACCGCATTTTCTACAGTGCCGTGGCCCGATATCATAATGATAGGCGTATCGCAGTCGGTGCCCTGTAGCTTGGTAAGCACCTCCAGCCCATCCATTTTGGGCATTTTAATATCCAGTAGTGCACAATCAAAACTTCCTTCTTTCAACATCTCAAAAGCCTGCGCACCATCTACGGCTTCTTCTACTTTGTAGCTTTCGTATTCCAGTATCTCGCGCAGTGTTTTACGGATGCTTTTGTCGTCATCGGCAATTAGAATTGTAGGCATATGTGGTTTAGTTGTGCAACAGGTTAAAACAGCAATACGCCGTTAGCACTGTTACCGGTTCCTGAATAAAAATCTCTAAAGTGTGTTCCAGTTCGTTAGTTCCTTGCTCTGTGTATGGGCGGTGTCCAGTCGGCCATAGCACTATATAAAACGATGAATGATTATCGGCTATTACCAATAATTATCATCTAGTTAATTCAATAAAGGTTACATGCCTGTAAGCCGGATTCTGTTCCCCTTGCGGGGCCCTCATCATTTATCTGCGATGCCGTTCGCACGGCACCTGTTACGTTCAACCCCTCAGCCTTTCCGATAAACCGGAATCGCGCGAGCAGCTCTCAAAGGCTGATATACGTGAACTTTCAATCCGCAAGGTTTACCCGCCTGTTATATTACTATAACCTGCCGTGTGCTCTTACCACACATTTTCACCCTTACTACCCTAAATCCCTAAAGGGACTTAAAAGGAGCGGTTATTTTCTGCGGCACTATCTCTTTCACATTGCTGTGAAGCCACCCGTTAGGTGGTGCGGCGCTCTGTATTGTCCGGACTTTCCTTTCCTTATTATTAAAGAACGATGAAGCAGCATGTAACTGGTTCTACTAAATAGAACGTTCGCAAAAATAGACGTTTAATTTAATGGACGAAGATTAGTTTAGCGATTGTGGAAATTGAAAGGTGGATTGTGGATACTGATTAACCAGCTTTGACAAACGTGCGCAACAATACAACTATAAAATGGAAGGTAGCCCAGTGGTTTGAACTACGCTGGTGGAAGAACTACCTGCGTGGTAAAGACAAAGCCACCTACCTGCAATGGAAAAGAAACTACTGGCAAAACCTGCTGGGGCAGATAACCGATATAGTTAAGATAGAGAACCAACACACCATTTGCGATTTAGGTTGCGGCCCGGCCGGTATATTTATTGCACTACCCCATAACCAGGTAACAGCTGTTGACCCACTACTGAATGAATACGAAAAGCAGCTTGCGTTTTTTGATAAAAGCGAATACCCTAACGTTGAGTTTATAAATAGCACTATAGAAACTTGCCAGGTTTTAAAAACCTGGCAAGTTTTGCCTCAAAAATACGACATCGTATTTTGCCTTAATGCAATTAACCATGTGTATGATATACAGGCAGGCTTTGCCAAACTACGCGAGCTATGTGCTACCAATGGGCTGGTGATAGTATCGATAGATGCGCACAACTATTCTCTGTTCAAGTATCTGTTCCGCGCCATACCCGGCGATGTGCTACACCCGCACCAGTATAACTTAGGAGAGTATAAAACCATGCTGGAGGAGCAGGGGCTACAGGTTGAGAAAACTGTTTTACTAAAACAGGAATTCTTTTTTAATCATTACCTGATAGTAGCATCAGCTTTAGAGTGAACACTTGCCAGGTTTTAAAAACCTGGCAAGTGTTTTATTAAAACTGAAAATAAATAAACGGCTGCACGTTGCTGCTTTTAACCTGTATCAGCAGCACAATCATACTAACCACTAAAGCTACTTTAGCAGTTAAAGGCATAGCTGTAACAAAGATCTGCGCCTTCTGTTCAATATTTTTAGGTATAAAGTGCAGCATGTAACCCATCAGCATAACCAATAGTATGTTGCTGTAACCGGTTACAAATTCAAAAAATACCGATGGGGTAAAGTGCAACGCTATCTGCGATATAACACTGCCGGCTATCTGCATATCATCGGCGCGGAAAAATATCCAGCAGAAACACACAAAGTGAAAGGTGAGCAATACGCCGGCAATCTTTACTAATCTATTGTCGGGTATTTTAAAAAACTCTTTTACAAACTTATCTATCCCCAGCGCTATACCGTGTAGTGCGCCCCATAGTATAAACCTGAACGCTGCACCGTGCCACAGGCCGCCCAGCAGCATGGTCATAAACTGATTAAAGTAGGTACGCACACGGCCTTTGCGGTTACCACCTAACGATATGTACAAATAATCGCGCAGCCAGCTGGATAATGATATATGCCATCTGCGCCAGAACTCGGTTATACTACTGCTTTGGTACGGCGAATCGAAGTTGAGGGTTAACCGGTAACCAAACAGCAGCGCAATACCAATAGCCATATCGCTGTAGCCGCTAAAGTCGCAGTATATCTGCAGGGCATAACCATATACACCAAACAGGTTCTCTACGCCGGTGTAAAGGGTAGGGTTATCAAATATGCGGTCGACAAAGTTTACACTGATGTAATCTGATATCACCACCTTTTTAAACAAACCGGCAACTATTAAAAACACGGCCTGCCCAAACATTTCGCGGATAACCAACACCGGCTGCGATACCTGTGGTAAAAAATCTTTAGCCCGTACTATTGGCCCGGCTACCAATTGCGGAAAGAAGGAAACAAAAAAGGCATAGTTCCAGATACTCTTCTCAGGCTCTATATCACCTCTGTAAATCTCGATAGTATAACTAAGCGACTGAAACGTAAAGAACGAAACACCCACCGGTAGAAATATTTCAAAGGGATCGAACGGATGGTTGGTAGCGTTGCAGAATATTTCGTACAAAAAGTTAGTGTACTTAAAGTAGCCCAGTATGCCCAGGTTAAGCACCAGACTAAACACCAGCCAGGCTTTCTTTTTCCAGGGCCCGGTAGCGTTGTATATAAAATTGGCAAGTGTATAATCTACTACTGTAGAGAAGATGAGCAGCAGAAAATATATACCGCTTGATTTGTAGTAAAAGTACAATGAAAACAGAATAACATACGCCAGTTTGGCGCGATGATTATCGCGCACTAAATAAAAGCCCGTAATAAACGCCATAAACAGAAACAGGAATAACCCCGTACTGAATATCAGCGGTTCGTTAGGGTGGTAAACAAACTGTTCCCACAGCTTATGTAAATCAATGGCGAACATACTGGTTGTAAGATTTTAGTAGTGCTTCGTATAGCAGGTTGCCCTGTAGCTCATATCCACCACGAGTAAAGTGTACCCCATCGCGTTGCATTAATCCATACTTTTTCCATTGGTAACAGCTTTTGTGCCCACCGGTTACCGCAAACAAATCCCACACGGCCAGGTTATTCTGTTTGGCATACTCTACCATCATTTCGTGGTAGGCTGCAACCGCGGTATTGTAGTACTTACGCCTGTAATACGAATCGGGTGGACTGGTTAACACAAACGATGCGCCCGGATTACATAACTGCAATTGTTTTACCATCGAATCCAACCGCGCCATAGTAAAAGCTTTATCAAAAGGGCGGCGCTGTGCTTCGTTAGTGCCTAACGATATAATAATTACATCGGGTGTAAGCAATGCGGTTTGTTCGGCAAAATGCTTAGCGGCCACATACTGGTAGGCTTCTGCACCATTTACCCCTACGGTGTTATACAACACGCCACTGCTATCATTCTCTAACACAAAGCCATATATGGTAGCATGGGTTTGGGTGGTATCCTGCCGCTCTAATCTCATCTGCATATAATTAGTTGGCTGTGGCAGGGTAGCCACGGCGTAATTCAGATAATTGCTTACCGAGTCTCTATTAAACGTACCCATTAAATTACCAGTTGTATCATATAACTTAAACGCAAACGATGAATCGTACTGGTAAAACACTGTAACGCGGTTAAAAGCATAATTGATGGGCGGGTAGTTATTTACCTTAAAGTTAAGCACGGCAGAATCGTTGCTGGTGCGGGCCACATACCCACCTATGCCATAATTAAGCGAATCGTTTACGTACACACAACGCTTACCATACCATTTTACATTGCTGTTAATCTTATAGCTATAGGGTTCGTTACTACCCGACACCCGCAACGGTATTACCAACCCACGGCCTGCATTACCAAAATCGCGCTGAAAAGCCAGGCGTGGCTGCGCGGTTATCATATCGGCCTGTATGTGCGAGTCGCCGATATGCAGAATACTGATGTGCTTATCGTGCGCGGTGTGCTGCTGTTTCAGCTTCTCAAAAAAAGCATTCAGCACGGTAGCATTTACAATCTCGTTGCGGTCGTTATGTACAAACGGATATTTCTTAAACACCGGCAATGCCACAGTATCCTGCCCTGCGGCAAGGCCGCAGAAACAAGAGCCAAGAACCAGGAACCAGGATAACACAAGCAGTTTTGTATTTATCTGTGGTCTGTGGTCTATGGTCTGTGGTCTACTATTTGCTCTTCTTCTTCCTCTCATATTTCTCACGTTCGTATAAAAGCGTATTCAAAAAAATGTCGGCCACCTTTTTTCCTCCCTGAAATGTAAGGTGCGTATAATCTTTATTAGCCAGCGGGCGCTTAGGTATATCGGCCCAGCGTATCATCGTACTATCGCCGCCCATAGCCTGGCGCAGATCCCAGAAACAAACACCGTTACCGGCTGCCATTTTACGTTGCTCGTTAACCAACCGCTTAACCGATGGCATCGATTTCATTTCACCATCAATTTTATCGGCCCTATCGCTGCAGCCTACTATCAGTATAGCGCTGTTAGGAAAAGCTTTTCTAACCATGGCTATAGTTGGGTTCATACTGCGCACGTACCAATCGTAGGTTTTCGATTTTTCGTTCGCCACATTTAAACCATAACTCAATATCACCAAATCGTAGTGATGCATCGAGTCGAAATCGTGCAGCATCTTCTCTCCCACCAGGCTAAGCCCTATGCCACTGTTACCCCGCATAGAGAAGTTATCGAGTATAACCCCGGTAGCGCTTTCGAACGAAGCACCATATACCGCTAATCTATCCGATGGCTGTGCTTCTACCTTAAATGAATTTACAGCCTGAGCGATAGAAAGCTTATGCAGCCCCTCGCCATTCTCCAGCACCTGCGTATAGGCCGAATCGTTGAGGTAGTATTTAATACTGCTGTTAAGCGATTGCCCGTAAAAGAACTTTATAGATGGTAACCTATTCAGGTGCGCATACTTCACGGCTTTGTACGATACATAGTTACCCTCTAGCGGAATGCCCGTATAACCTGCCGGCCCCAGCGGTATTTCTTTTTCATGCTTACCTACTATCTCGTAGGTAGTCCAGCCTTTGTAGGTATGAGTTATAGTTTGCCTGAACCCTGCCACCTCGGATGTTACCGGCACAAAGCCTACGCCACTACCACCAAACAAAGCCTGCAAGGTATCGCGCAGTGGCTGCAGCAGTATATCGCCCTCTACATACGAATCGCCAAACCAGGCAATACGCACCGGTCGGCTTTGCGCTTTCTCTAAGGCCGCAAAAAACAAATCGAGCCCCGATGTATCGGGGGTAAAATCCTCCACACATACCACGCCCTGCTTACAGGTATCGGCATATAGCGGCTTTACCACAGCTACGGTATCGGGCACTGTTTCTTCTACCGCCCTGGGTTTAACCAGTATATCGGCCAGTATGTTTATTTTCTTAAAATGAAAACTACCTACATCAAATTCGGGCACCAGCGATAAAGCCAGCAACGTGGCTATAACCAGGGCCGTACCAATAAGGGTTTGCTTAAGGTAATTTTGCGAAGACATGCGAAGGCGAAAGTGAAGATATTAGGATAAGCGATACAATTTAACGACACCTAGTTTTGAGATATTGCACGGCAATTGTAGAAAATTTTTGACGCCTGCCCCACTAATAAATTTATACCGTACAGCCCCCTTAAAAAGTTGAAAACCTTTAACCGCACTTAACAATGCTTTGGTGCGGCAATTGTATATTTGCCAGTATGCTTCACCGACTGTCTATACGCAATTATGCCATTATAGATAAACTCGAAATAGAGTTCTGCGACCGCATGAACATTATTACCGGCGAAACCGGGGCGGGTAAATCTATTTTGCTGGGCGCACTATCGCTTATACTGGGCGACCGCGCCGATACCAAAGTGCTGTACGATAAGGAAGAAAAATGCGTGGTAGAGGCCGACTTTGAAATAGAAAACAAAGGCCTTAAAAGCTTTTTTACCGATAACGAACTGGACTTTGACACCCATACCATTGTACGCCGCGAGATTAACCAGAGTGGTAAATCGCGCGCGTTTATTAACGATACACCTGTTACCCTTAACGTGCTGAAAGAGCTGGGCGAAAAGCTGGTTAACCTGCACAACCAGCACGAAACGCTGGAGCTTACCCGCGGGGGCTTTCAGTTAGATGTGGTAGATACCCTTGCCCGCAACCACGATTTGCTGGTTAGCTACCGCAGTTTGTTTACTACTTACCGTAAAGACCACAAACGCCTGGAAGCACTTTTGGAGCAATACCGCACGGCTTCTGCCGAGCTGGACTATCTGCAGTTTCAGTACAACGAACTGGCCGAGGCTAAGTTAGAAGCCAACGAACAGGCCGCTTTAGAAACCGAGCAGACCACCCTTAGCAATGTAGAGGAAATTAAACGCGCCTTACAGGCCGCCATACAACTACTGGGCGATGGTGAGTTATCTACCCTGGACCAGCTAACCGAGGTGCAAGGCCAGCTTAAAAACGTAAAGAACTACAATAAAGATATACAGGTGCTTAGCGACCGCCTGCACAGCGCTTACGAAGAAATTAAAGACGTATATAAAGAGTTTGAACACCTGCAGGATACGGCTACCCTTGACCCTGAAAGACTGGAAGAGGTTAACGCCCGCCTTACTACTATATACCGGTTGCAGAAAAAGCACAACACCGATACTATAGAAAACCTGCTGGCTATACAGGCCGAGCTTGAACAGAAAATAGCATCGGTAGATAACAGCTCTGCCGAAATGGAGCAACTGAAAACACAACTGGAAAAACAGTTCCGCGAGTTGTTAAACCTGGCCGACCTGCTACACCAGAGCCGCGAAAAAGTACTGCGCGAGTTTCAGAACAATGTGGTAGTGCTGCTTACCAAAGTGGGTATGCCTAACTCATCGTTTAAGGTTGACCTACGCAAGCTGGAGCACCACCAGCTAAACGATAACGGCCTTAGCGAGGTTAAGTTCCTTTTCTCTGCCAATAAGGGCTTTGCGCCGCTTGAGATTAAAGATGTAGCCAGTGGTGGTGAGCTATCGCGGGTTATGCTTTGTATAAAATCGCTGCTGGCCGATGCCGGTGCTTTACCTACGCTTATTTTTGATGAGATTGATACCGGTATATCGGGCGAGGTAGCGCTAAAGGTTAGCGAGATAATGAAGAAGCTTTCGCGCAACCACCAGTTAATAAGCATTACCCATTTACCACAAATAGCCCGCACCGCCGATGCACACCTGTACATTTACAAAGAGCATAAAGACGACCGCACCTATACCCGCATCCGCGAATTGAAAGGCGAAGAACGGGTGATAGAAATTGCCAAAATGCTGAGCGGCGATAAAGTAAGCGATGCATCGCT
>CAYREY010000088.1:0-17714 GCA_964423405.1 uncultured Chitinophaga sp.
GCCACCGGTGCTACAGGCGTTGGTGTTACAGGCCCTACCGGTGCTGCTGGTTCAGTAGGTGCTACCGGTGCTGCAGGCCCTACCGGTGCCGCTGGTGCCACCGGCGCTACCGGGTTTTTACCCGATGGTACAGCTGCGGGTAACACCACTTACTGGAACGGTACTACCTGGGTAGTAAACTCAAATAATATTTATAACAACGGAGCCAATATTGGTATAGGCACAGCTGTTCCTTCTCAGCGTTTACATGTGTCGGATGCTACTACACCTAATGCCGCTACTATACGTGTGAGCGGTTTATCAAGCACTACAACATTAGCAGCCGGTACGGGCCCTTTCAGCACGGTAATGGTAGATGCCAACGGGGTAATGTACCGCGGTGGTACCACCGGTTCGCCGGCAACGGCCTGGCTAACTACCGGTAATGCCGGTACAGTAGCCAGTACCAATTTTATTGGTACTACCGATGCTATCGATTTTGTAATACGTACCAATAATACAGAGGCTGCCCGTGTAACAACAGCGCAGCGCATAGGTGTAGGTACTACCACACCTACTACCCGACTTGAAGTAAACAGTGGTACTACCGATGCACTATTTGGCCACTCGAATAACGTAGGTGGGTACCTGGGTTATGAAACCAACTTCAGCTTTGGTGTAACCCCTCAAAGTATTTTAGGTGCGGGGGTGTATGCTACTAACCCAGCAGCAAGTTATGTTAGTGCCTACTCTGCTTCTTCGGGCTCTGCTACTGTTGCCGCTAATATTGCGTATTCAAATGTATGGATGGCATCATACAACTACGTTGATAATGCAAGTGCAACTTTCAGTCCTTCGGCTTCTTACAATCAGCTGAATGTTACCAATGCCACACTGGGCAGCACTCAGATTGCGTTGCGCGGGTATAATAACAGGGGTACCACTTCCGGCAATCCGGGTTACTCTGTTGGTGCTCAGGGTGTGGCAGATGCACAAAATCAGGATGCCATGGGTGTGGAGGGTATTGCATATTCATCTAGTGGTGGTATATCGATTGGTGGTTATTTCGAAGGATTAACTTATGCCGGTACGTCATGGGCATATGCTTATGTGGGAGGGACTATTAACGGTGCTACAGCACGAAAAATAGTAGGTACCGGTACGGTATCTGAAATTGTACCCACGCCTAACCATGGCCGTGTAACACTTACCTGCCCCGAATCGCCGGAGTACTGGTATCAGGACTATGGCTCGGTTAATATGGTGAATGGCCGCGCGCATGTAGACCTGGACCCTATTACCGCCGAGATAGTGGTAATAGATGCCGATAACCCCATCCGTGTTTTCTGCACACCGGTTAACATGCTTAATTATAATGGTGTTACTATCGTAAACCAAACCCCTACCGGCTTCGATTTAGTAGAGCTGAATGGTGGTACACATACCGGCAAGCTGGATTACAACCTGGTGCTGAAACCTAAAACCAACTACGGCGAAGGCCGCTATCCGCAGGCCCCCGGCCCATCTTACCTTAAAGCCGATAGAGAACCGGCAGCTGCCAAAGCCGCCAACAACCCGGCCGATGGCCGCACTATCTTCCACTGGCCGGCCGATTATCAGGTTTACCAGTACAACCCCGAAGAGATGGTGGGTATTGGCGATATAGTGCCTGCCGGCCCTAATAAAGGCCTGGTAAAAATGGGTAATGGTGTGTTTAGTAAAGGTTTGCCAGCCGACAGAACAAAACCTGTAAAGTAAAATAGTTTAATATGTAATCCGGCAGCAGTATGCATAACTGCTGCCGGATTTTTATTTTAGCCGGTACGTATGCAACAGCCCGTTATATGCACTACCCCTGCCATTACACTGGTGGGTAAACGTATTGCCACATCGCTTGTGCAAAACCGCACCGCTGAGTTATGGCGCAGTTTTATGCCACACCGTAAGTCAATTACCCATACTGTTGGCACATCATTATACTCTGTACAGTTGTATGCCGATGGTTATTTTAATAGCTACAACCCGGCTGCTGAGTTTGAAAAATGGGCTGCTGTGCAAGTAACCGGTTTTGAAAATTTGCCGGAAGGCATGGAGGCGCTTACTATACCCGCCGGACTATATGCGGTGTTTATACATAAAGGCCCCGCCGCCGATGGCCCTAAAACATTTCAATACATTTTTACGCAATGGCTGCCTCAGTCGGGTTATGTGGTAGATAACCGTCCGCATTTTGAAGTAATGGGAGAGAAGTACAAGGCTGATAGCCCCGATTCGGAAGAAGAACTATGGGTGCCGGTAAAAGCAAGGTAATGCTATTGTTAGTTATATTTAATATGAAATTTTAAACCCTATGAAACAGTGTTTGTTCTTCTTTTTGTTGTTGTTTTCGGTGCAGGCATTTTCGCAGTGTGGTGTTTACCTTACCGCCGATGATTTTATAGCCGGTAAACTGACCGACGAGGGCGGTAGTATCAGTATACCCTCTGGCCCCGGCGAAGATGACCGCGTAGTGGTAACTACAAAAGATGGTAAAAAAACACATCTGTTTGGCGATATATACGGCTACAAGAATAAACTATCGGTTTACCGCATTTTATACAACCGGCCGTATATACAGGTTTGCCGGGTGGCTGTTCATGCGTTTACGCCCTACGACCCCATTGAGCAAACTAAAAAAGGCGTGGTGTATTTCCGGCGTGTGGTAGGCTTTGGTGAAATTGTAATTACCAGCGACCTTCATGACAAAAACCCGCAGACTATTACCGATTATGTGGACCTGTGGAAAGTAATGGACCCGCTTTACGTAGGCAAAGCAAAAGAATTTATCCGCAGAATGAGCAGCGAGAACGGCAATATACAGGCTATCCCCGAACAGACTATTGAATACTATAACGCTCAATTGAATGGCTATGTGCCCGCCCCGTACACCACCATAACGGTAGATGTAATGAGGGGTGAGTAACCTGTTTACCGCTTAGTTAACATAGCTACCAGTACTTCAATTTTATCTGTAACCGGGTTAAACTGCAGATGTGCCTGATTATACACCGGCAGGCGTTCCTGTAGTTTATCGTGTATAAATTGTTTGAGGCCCTCATCATCCAGCCCTTTCAGTAAGGGGCGCTCGTTCAGGTCGGTAGTTTTTAAGCGGCTGTAAAGTACCCCTTCATCTACATGTAAAAATACTACGGTGCCGTGTTCTTTCATCCACTGCATATTGTCGTAGTAACAGGGGGCCCCACCACCGGTAGAAATCAATTTATTGTTCAAATCAAGCGTGCGCAGTGCATCAGCCTCTGCCTTACGGAAATAGTCTATGCCGTGTAGCTCTATCAGGTTTTGTACGCTTACCGGGCTGTTTACTCCGGTCTCCGGTCTTCTATCTTCCCGCTTTACAATCTGTTCATCTAAATCTACAAACTGCAAACCCAGTTTAGTTGCCAGCTTTTTACCAAAGGTGGTTTTGCCGGCACCCATAAAACCTACCAGAAATATAGTGGACGGAGCATCCATTATTTTACAGTTACCCTCGGGTCGAGCACCGAGTACAGTATATCGGTAAATATGTTCATTACCACAAACACAAAAGCCACAAACAGCACGCTACCCATTACTACCGGAAAGTCGAACGATAACAGCGACTCGATAGTTTGCAGGCCCAGGCCTTTGTAGTCAAATACTTTCTCTATAAAAAATGCACCGGTAAGTAAAGCAGCCAACCAACCAGAGATAGATGTAACCACCGGGTTCATGGCATTGCGCAGGGCATGTTTAAACACTACCTGATAGTAGCTTAACCCTTTGGCTTTGGCGGTGCGTATATAATCCTGGCTCATTACATCCAGCATACTACTGCGGGTTAGCTGGGTAATAATAGCTATCGGGCGTACACCCAATGCCAGCATAGGCAGCCACAGGTTTTTCCAGATGGTAACGGTTTCGCCCATGTAGTCCATATCGGTAAGTGAGCCGCGCACATTCAGGTGGGTCCAGTCGCTAAGGTAATAGCCAAACACCATAGCCAGTATAATACCCGAAAAATAGGCTGGCTGCGAAATGCCAAAGGTGCTCATTACCAGTATGGCATTATCCCATATGCTGTACTGCTTAATGGCGGCAAACACACCCAGTATAATACCTATAAACGATGCCATGGCCATAGCGGTAATGGCCAGTACAAACGTGGGGTATATTTTTTCGCCCAGTACTTCGCTTACCTTACGGCGTGTTTGAAAGGATTTGCCCAGGTATGGTGCTTTTACAACCAGGCTGGTTTGCCCTATGGTAAGCAGGGTGGTAAATTTTATTTCATCGGGGTTCAGGTATGTGGTGGCTTCAGCATCCTGCTGGTTGTTGAGCGATACCGGTGATATATCGTTAAAGTACAACAGCAACCGGTGGTACCAGGGCAGGTTAAGGCGAAACTCTTTCTCTATAGCTTTTACCGACGATACATCGGCGCGCTGGCCCAGGGTCATACGCGCACTGTTTACCGGCAGCACGTTAAACAACAAGAATATAACTACTATCACCCCTATCATTACCAGGGCCCCGTTTAATAACCGGCGTGTTATAAATTTTAGTAGTTGCATGTTTGTTATTCGTCATTACGAGGAGGGCTTTGGCTTTGCAAAGCCAGACGAAGCAATCTATTATATGTTATGAAAGATTGCTTCGGTCGCAAAGCCTGCCTCGCAATGACGTGCTATATACTATTTTTTAAAATAATTGCTGTTCAATTCTTCCACAGTTGGCAGATGGCGGTGGTGCCATTTGTTTATTACTACCCCGTTTTTAAACAGTACCAAACCCGGGTTGCTGCGGATAATGGTTTTAAGCGGTGTAGCATCGGCGCTGTAAAACGGCCAGGCCGTTTGGTTGCGGTGGCGGAACTCCTCTACCTTACCATCGTTTAATACAACGGCGTAAAACTTAACGCCTGCTTTTTCGGCAGCAGCAGCAAGTTCGTTCAGTTGCTTAAATGTAGCCTCGTTAGTTTTAGTCAGGTCGTGCGATACTACCATCAGCGAGTAGTTAGGGTCGTGCAGCAGGCTGTCGGTCATATCTAAACCTTCATCGTTTTCTATATGCAGGTTGGTGATTTTTGCAGGTATGCCCGGGTCAATTACTTTGTCTTTACGGGTTTTATATTTCCAGGTACTATCTACCTTGCTTTGCATTACATCATCATAGCTTACATCCTTATCCTGCCCATCGGGCGTAGTGTAAACAAATGCCATCTCTATCTTAGCCGGTTTTTTCTCTTTACGGGCATCGTTAATATCGCTGCCTATGGCATACGGGCGGAAATCGATAAACGGCTCGTTCAGGTAAGTGGTGTACAGGCACAGCCCCAGCGATATGGCACCTGTTACGCCTGCAATACCATCGCGGGTAAGGTTGCCAAATACCGGGCGGATGTGTTTAGTACCCAGCACCAGTATCAGTATCAGCACATCCAGAAAAATATCTTTATAAAATGTTTCCCAGGGTTTCAGTTTTATAAAATCGCCAAAGCAGCCACAGTCGGTTACTTTCATTTTGGTTTCAACAAACTCGTTGGTGCCGGCTATGTTTAGCATGCGCCCTACCAGTATGGCTGTAAACAATAAGGCTATGCCGGCAACTTTGCGGCGCTTATCTTCTTTTTCGGGTAGGGCTACCAGCGCCAGTATTACAAACGTAGCCACGGCCTGTATTATAAACGGCAGGTTAATGGCATAGCCCGATAGGTAGGTGTAACCGGTAAGCACGGTAAAAAACAGTGTAAGCGCCCATATAACAGCCACTGTAAAGCGGGGTTTCCAGCCTATTATAAGCATAAAGCCCACAAACAACTCCAGCGCTATCATTACTATGGACATAAAGGTGGACCAGGTGGCCAGGTACTCCCATACCGGGCGCAGGCCCTCGCCGGCAAATGCCTCGAAGTATTCGTGCATTTTGTAGCTGGTGCCCAGTGGGTCAACCGCTTTTACAAAGCCCGAGAAAATAAACAACGAGCCTACAAAGTTTTGCAGGTAGCAGATAAGCCAGTTGGCCGGGCGGGCAATAAAATAGCGTAGTGCTGTAAGTAACAGGGCGGCTATGCCTACATAAATAAAAATGCTGTACACCGTCATGGTTATAGTTAGTTTAGGTTATCTGTTATTGCTGTTCGCTTAGTTTTATCAATGCAAATACCGAGTAGTTTACAATATCGCGGTAGCCGGCATCTATCCCTTCGCTTATCAGGGTTTTGCCTTTGTTGTCTTCTATCTGCTTAATGCGCAAAAGTTTCATCAGTATCAAATCGGTAAAGCTGCTTACGCGCATATCGCGCCAGGCTTCGCCGTAGTCGTGGTTTTTAGCCAGCATCAGGTCTTTAATTTCGGTTACCTGTTTATCGTATAACTTTAACGCATCGGCTGCGGGCAGGTCTATGCGCTTATCATCTTTTAACTCCATTTGTATAAGGCCCATAATAGCGTAGTTGATAAGGCCAATAAACTCGGCGCTTTCATCTTCATCTACCATTCTTACTTCGGCTTCTTCAATGGTTTGTATGCGCTGTGCTTTAATAAAAAGCTGATCGGTGAGCGATTTGGGGCGCAATACCCGCCACGAGGTGCCGTAATCGTGGGTTTTTTTCTCGTAAACCGAGCGGCACTTTTTAATCTGCTCGTCGAATTGGGTAGAGGTTTTGCTTGCCATTGGTTCAAAAATAAAAATGAATGATAGATTTGGCAGGGAATTTACTGACACTAACACAGCTTTAGCATCAATTAACGCATGACAATAAACTGCCGCGGAACACTGCTTGATTTATCAACACCAGTAGTAATGGGAATACTGAACGTAACCCCCGATTCGTTTTTTGACGGGGGGCGTTATACCGGCCAGGATGCCCTGCTGGCGCAGGCAGAGAAGATGCTGGCAGAGGGGGCGCAGATACTGGATATAGGCGGTATGAGTACCCGCCCGGGTGCCGTGGTGATAGATAGTGATGAAGAACTTAAACGCGTATTGCCGGCTGTACAACTGCTGCTGGAAAAGTTTCCACAGGCTATTATATCGGTAGATACGGTACACGCTGCTGTAGCGGCGGCCACGCTTAATGAGGGGGCGCATATTATAAACGATATAGCTGCTGGTAGGTTAGATGAGGCCATGCTGGCAACAGTAGCCCGTGCCCGCGCCCCGTATGTGCTGATGCACATGCAGGGCCTGCCGAACAACATGCAGCAAAACCCTTACTATGAAAATGTAACTACCGAAGTGGCAGGTTTTTTTGCCGAGCGCGTAGAGGCTTGCAGGCAGGCCGGTATTGCCGATGTGATACTGGACCCCGGTTTTGGGTTTGGTAAAACAGTAGCACATAACTATACGCTACTGCGCAACCTGCATTATTTTACAGGTATGAAGCTGCCGGTGCTGGCGGGTGTATCGCGCAAATCTATGATATGTAAGCCGCTGGGTGTTAGCCCTGAGCATGCCCTGAATGGTACTACTGCCGCTAACACTATTGCCTTGCTTAACGGGGCCCGCATACTGCGGGTGCACGATGTTGAAGAAGCCAACCAGGCTATTAAAATTGTTGAAAGCTTAAAGCTGCCTGTTGCCATTAATTAGGGTATTTCTTTATTTTTAATGCCCTGTTATTGATGAGAACACTACTCTTAATTTTTGCTTTTGGTTGCCTGTGTACGGGTGTGGTAAATGCCACCACGCATGTTATCCGTTTCAGCTATCCGTCGTACACCCCATCGGGGTTTGGCGTGGCTGTAGGCGATACGGTTATATGGAAAGGCGATTTCGAGCGCTTTCCGCTTAGCTCGGTTTCGCTGCCCGAAGGAGTGGCCGAATTTTACCGTAAAGAGGGCAGTGAGTTTATGTATGTGGTTAAGCAGGCCGGTACCTACCGCTACCAGTGCGATACCTATAAGAATGATAAAATGGCCGGCTACTTTGTAGCAACTGCAAGCAGCAAACCCGAAATACGTGATGATGATGCCATGGTGTACATTAACCATATAGGGCATTCTTTTCATCTGGTAACCCCCGATGCCATACCGCATAATGTATATACAGTAACTATTACCCATAGCAGTGGTAAGGTGGTTTACGCAGGTCATATAAAAGCCGAGCAAAAAGATGTATGGGTAGCAACTGATGCGTACAGCACCGGCAGTTACGAGTTAGTGGTTACCGATGGTAAGCATACGTTTGGCAGAAGGTTTACGAAGTAGTGTTGTATTACGAAAAAAACCGGCGTGTATTTACCTCATCGCCTTTTATAGCTTCAATTAAATCATCCAGCGAGTTGAATTTTTTCTCATCGCGCAGGTATTCTACAAACTCCAGCGTAAGGGTGCTGCCGTATATATCGTGGTTAAAGTCAAGTATGTTTACCTCTATGGTTTGCTCTTTGCCCTCAAACGTAGGGTTATAGCCTATGCTTAGCATACCGTGGTAGTAGCCACGTGCCGGTGTGCCCCCGGGCCATTGGTGGCTGTACACGCGCACGGCATAAATGCCGGTTTTGGGTATCAGTTTATACTCATCGGCTACCTGCAGGTTGGCCGTGGGGTAGCCTAGTTTGCGGCCGTTTTGCAGCCCGCGCACTACCGTACCGGTTACGCGGTAACTGTGGCCCAGCAGGTCGTTGGCCAGGGTTATAACGCCGCTTTGTAGCGAGTTGCGTATTTTGGTAGAACTGATACCTATATCGTCCAGCGTTTCTTTGCTTATCTCTTCCATACTATAGCCGTACATGCCTTTCATTTGCTCCAGCAGGTGGTAGTCGCCGCTGCGGTCTTTGCCAAACTTATGGTCGTAGCCTATTACAATGCTTTTGGGTCTGAAGTTTTTTACCAGAAAATTGCTGACGTATTCCTGCGCGCTCTGCTCCGAAAAATCGCGGCTAAAGGGTACTATAACCGTGTTATCTACCCCATACTTCTCCAGCAGGTCTGTTTTTTCTTCAATGGTATTTAGCAGGCGCAGGCTTTTATCCTGCGGGTTAATTACAATGCGCGGGTGCGGGTGAAACGTTATGATAATGCTTTCGCCGCCCTGTTCGGCAGCTAACGTATTTATGCGCTCTATCAGTTTCTGGTGGCCTTTGTGTACCCCATCAAAAGTACCTATGGTAATAACCGAGTTATTAAATTCTGGCAGGTCGTTTAAATCGCGGAAAACACGCATAAGGCAATGGGCTGTTTACAGTTATAAATGGCAGCGCAAATTAACAGCAAAATATGAATAGTTAAGCGTAGGCTGCTGTTTTGATAGGTGGCCCGGCCATAGCGATTTTTGTTTAATGCATAAGTAATTGCATGGTGCGGGCAGGTGTTGTAGTTTTTTTAGTGGCCCTACTATATCAATGCAGTTGTAAGTAACATAATTATATTATTATATACTAATATATTTAATGCGTTTTTTAGTAAAGAACAAGGGTTAAATTTTTTGGGGTAGGGGTGTTAACATTATATTTTGTATTGTATTGAATATGAGGATGTTGTGGTGGCTGAGTGTTAACACAGTTTAATTTCGCTGCCATTTTTCAGTAACCCAGGTAGCTTACTTTTTCTCTTGGGGCAGTATAATTTCGGTGGCTGCAATAATAGCCAGCATCTGCTCTATGGTAACCGCATTATTTAAATCGAAGTGGCCTATACGGGTACGGCACAGGCTTTTGAGGTAGGCCCCGCTGTTTACGGCTTTACCAAAATCGTAGGCCAGCGAGCGGATGTAGGTGCCCTTGCTGCACACCACACTGAAATCAACCTCGGGCATTTCGGTGCGCGTCAGTTCAAATTCCTTAATCTCTACCGTACGGGTTTTCATTTCCATTTCGTTGCCTTTGCGGGCTTCCTGGTAGGCGGTTTTGCCATCTATTTTAATGGCAGAGTACACCGGTGGCAGTTGCTCTATTACACCGCTTAGTTTAGTAACAGCACCGGTTAGCAGGTTGGGTGTAATATGGTCGGTAGGGTAGTGGGCATCGGGCTCCATTTCGCTATCGTAGGTAGGGGTGGTAGCACCCAGGTAAAAGGTGCCGGTATATTCTTTATCCATACCCTGGTATTCATCTATACGCTTGGTCATTTTACCGGTGCATATAATAAGCAGGCCGGTAGCCAGTGGGTCTAACGTACCGGCATGGCCCACTTTAATACGGTGGCCTATTTTTTTGGTAAGCGCATAGCGTAGTTTGTTTACTACGTCGAAAGAGGTCCAGTTAAGGGGCTTATTCAGTAACAGTACTTCACCCTCTATAAAGTTCATGGGTAAAGGGTTTTATTGTTTTTCGGCAGCAGGGTAGCTTACTGTGGCAGCACCGGCAGGGGCTGTTGGTGTTTTAGCGGTTTGCTGTGTTTCGGGTTGTGGGGCATCGGGTATCTCCAGCGTGTAGCCAAATGAAGGCAGCACCAGTATGGCCACACCAACTATGATACGGTAGATACCAAAAAACTTAAGTCCGAAACGGGTGATAAGGCTGATGAAAAATTTAATAGCTATCATACCCACTACAAACGATATAACGTTGCCTGTAATAAAAAACTCTATATCGCTGCCTTTAATGGCATCGTAGCTTTTAAGCAGTTTGTAGGCCGATGCTGCAAAAATGGTAGGTACTGCCAGAAAGAAGGAGAACTCGGCAGCGCGTTTCATGTTCAGCTTTTGGGTAAGCCCGCCCAGTATGGTAGAGGCCGAGCGCGATACACCGGGTATCATAGCTATGCACTGAAAAAAGCCGATGATAACAGCCTGCACATAGGTTAATGTAAACGGCTTAAGGGTTTCCTTTTTATGCTCTACGCCAAACTCATCGGTTTCGCGCACCAATATGGTGTCTTCATCTGCCGATGCTTCTTCCAGCTGCTTTTTAAATATCCAGTCGGTGGCAATAAGTACTACCCCACCGGCCACCAGCGATACGGCTACCGTAGTTACGCTGGATAATAACGAGTCGATATAATCATCGAGCAGAAAGCCCAGCACCGCCGCTGGTAAAAATGCAGCAAACAGTTTAATGTAAAAGTCAAATGATTGAGAAAAGCGATTCCAGAAAAGAAGTATATCCGACGTGGCAGAGGTGTTTTGCCCACTGGTTGTATCGGTGTTGGTAAGCAGGCTTTGCTCTGGTTTAAGCAAATGGAAAAAGCGTTTCCAGTACAGTATTACTACCGCTAATATGGCACCAAATTGTATGTTGATGATATAGACGTTAGTAAGCGAGCTGCGCTGCATTTTAAGCAGGGCCTCGGTTAAAATCATGTGCCCGGTAGATGATACGGGTATGAATTCGGTAAGCCCCTCTACAATGGCCAGTATTACCGATTCGGCAGTAGTCATTACTCTTTCGGTCTTTTCAGTATGGCAAAAATTTCGATGGCAAAGCCCAGCATTACCACTATAGGGGCCAGTGTAATACGTTTAAAGCTGTACAGTTCTTCTTTAGGAAAAACAGTTGGGTCGCTGGTGGCCCCGCCGCTCATTAATGCAAAGCCAATTAGTATTACTACTACACCGGCAATCATTATGATATAATTGGTTTGGTCGAAAATAAACGGAGTGGTACCGGTTTGCTGTTTGGCAGCAGGGGCGGTAGCGGGTTTGTCTTTAACAGTAATCTGTTGTTTAGCCATAATCTGATATTAATAAAGGTCTTCTACTTTAAGGCGCAGGTAGCGGAGTACCGCTGTAAGTGTGCTAAGGAACGAAATTAAAATTCCAAACAATATTACTGCCCCGAAAAGCAGGCCAAATGTAATTAAATCGCCTTTTAAACCAAGTTCGGGCAGGTTATAGTCTACATAGAAAATAATGCCGGCAATAAGCAGGCAGGCCATAAAACCGCTGATAAAGCCATTAAGCACGCTACGGCCCAGAAAAGGCCTGATAATAAACCAGCGGGTGGCGCCAAACAGTTGCTGTGTTTTAATGGTAAACCTGCCGGCAAACATAGCCAGGCGGATGGTGTTGAAAATAAGCGATATGGCAAAAATAAGCAGGGCACCGGCCACCAGCAGTATAATAAACGTGCCGCTGCGCAGGTCCTGGTCCAGCGATTCGAGCACATTGCTTTGTACGTTTACCTGTTTTACCTCGGCGTATTTAAGCAGGTCGGTTTTTATAATGGCAAAGCTATCCTTATTGGCGTATGGCTCGTACAGGTTTATCATGTACGAAGCGTACAGGGGGTTGTAGCCCAGTATATCCAGAAAGTTCTCTCCCAGGTCCTGTTGCAGTGTTTTGGCGGCTTCTTCTTTCGATACGTAGCGGGTGGCCTTGGTGTAGGGTTTGGCCTGTATATAGCTTTGTAACGAGGCTACGCGGGCCATGCCTACACTGTCTTTAAGCACTACCTCTACGTTTACGTTCTCTTTTACACTGGTAGATATGCGGTGGGCTTCGTACACCAGTATGGCGGCTACCCCCACTACAAAAAGTACCAGAGTAATGCCAAAAATGGCGTAGAAATACGATGTTCCTTTACTGTTTGCCAAAGCGCTGTTTTTTTATACCCGTCAAATGTACCGCAATACCACTTACTTACTAACCGGCTTTGCAGGTTAAAATTGTTGATTGTCTATAAAATTGTGTTGTACGGCCCCACTGTACAATACTGCCTGTATAATACCGTTGTGGTTAATTAGGAACAGCTACCCCTGCTTTTTCCACAAAAAAAATACCGGGGTTTGTTGTTTAGCGGAAAAATATACTTTTGCGCGCTGTAAAAAACGCAACTACTATGTTCTGGACACTCGAGTTAGCATCATACCTGGAAGACGCACCGTGGCCATCTACGAAAGATGAGCTGATTGATTACGCTATACGCTCGGGAGCCCCTGTAGAGGTTATAGAGAACCTGCAGGAGCTGGACGACGACGGCGAAATGTACGAGAGCATCGACGATATCTGGCCTGATTATCCTACCAAGGATGATTTCTTTTTTAATGAAGATGAGCATTAAGAAATAGTCGGCAGGCTGCAGTTGGCAGCCGGCTACAAAATACAAAGCGCCTCTGGTTGGGGGCGCTTTTTTGTTTTTATGCTGCTGTATAGTAAGGTTATAACAAAACAGCCACCCATTGGGTGGCTGTTTGTATTTTCTATCAACTTACAACAGTTAACGGCTAACTGATTATAGTATCAACATGGCATCGCCGTAGGTGCTGAAGCGGTATTTTTCTTTAACAGCTACTTCGTAGGCTTTCATTATTAAATCGTAGCCACCAAAAGCTGCGGCCATAATAAGCAGGCTGCTTTTAGGCATGTGGAAATTAGTAATCATGGTATTGGCAATGCTGAAATCGTAAGGCGGGTGTATAAACAGGTTGGTCCAGCCGCTGTATGCTTTCAGGTAATGCTCGGCCGATACTGCCGACTCTACCGCACGGATGGTAGTAGTACCCACCGCGCAGATACGTTTGCCGTTATCTTTGGCTGCGTTTACAATTTTGGCTGCCTTATCAGGTATAATAATCTCCTCGGCATCCATTTTGTGTTTGCTCAGGTCTTCTACATCAATAGTGCGGAAGGTACCCAGGCCGGTGTGCAGGGTAATTTCGGCCAGCTCTATACCTTTAATTTCAAAGCGTTTCAGTAGCTCGCGGCTAAAGTGCATACCGGCAGTAGGGGCGGCTACGGCACCTTCTACACGGGCATATACTGTCTGGTAACGTTCTGCATCCAGTGGTTCTACCGGGCGCTTAATGTACTTAGGTAGCGGTGTTTCGCCCAGGCCGTAAAGTACTTTTTTAAATTTCTCGTAGTCGCCATCGTATAAAAAGCGGATGGTACGGCCACGGCTGGTAGTATTATCTACTACTTCGGCAATCAGGTCGTCGTTTTCGCCAAAGTACAGTTTGTTGCCCACGCGTATTTTACGGGCCGGGTCTACCAGTACATCCCATAAAAACTGCTTGTCGTTAAGCTCGCGCAATAGAAATACTTCGATTTTTGCACCGGTTTTTTCTTTGGTGCCGTACAAACGGGCTGGAAATACTTTGGTGTTGTTTAATATCAGCACGTCGCCATCGTTAAAATACTTTAGCGCATCGCTGAATTTTTTGTGTTCAATTTTTTTAGTAGCACGGTCTACCACCATGAGTTTGCTCTCATCGCGGTTTTTTGACGGGTACATGGCAATTGATTCCTTAGGTAGGTTGAAACCAAAACTTGATAGCTTCATTGTTGTATATAAGGGTTTTGAATTTTACGGAATTCAAACATCAGGGTACACCTGATCTTCGGGGCGGCAAAAATAACAGCAGAAACGGAATTGCAAAGCCGCACGGCTGTTTGTTTTACAAAAGATGGCAGTTGTTTACAAATCGGGCTTTCAATTGCTCTGTTTCAGGCAATTATAGCCGCTTTATTACCCTTTTCTTTTTACGTTTGTGGCGTGAATACCATTTTGCAGATTTTCTGGCAAAGCCTGGTGCTGTCGTTCGAAGAGATACGGGCAGCCAAGCTGCGTTCGTTTTTGTCGCTGCTGGGCATCTCTATCGGCATTCTGTGTATTATATCGGTACGTACGGCTGTCAACTCGCTGGAGATGAACATACAGAGCAGCCTGGCCTCGTTTGGTAACGATATTCTGTACGTGCAAAAATGGCCGTGGATATGGGCCGATGGTAACAACTACCCCTGGTGGAAATACCTGAACCGCCCCAGCACCAACCGCCGCGAGTTGCAGCAGCTACAGGAAAAAATGGAGGGGGCCGAAGCTGTTAGTATCCTGTATTTTTCGGGTGGTACGGTAATGGCGGGTAACAACGTAGCCGAAGGCTGCAAAATACTGGGTGTAAGCTACGACTACAGCCGTATTAAAGATATGGAGTTTACCCAGGGCCGTTATTTTACATCGGCCGAGGCTAACAACAGCCAGGCGGTGGCCCTGATAGGCGCTAACGTGGCAGAGAATCTTTTCCCCGGTATACGCAACATAGAGGGGCGCAAAATAAAACTGAAAGGCACCGAAGCCACCGTGATAGGCGTGCTTAAAAAGGAGGGGAGCGACCTGCTGGGTTTCTCGCTGGATAATAACGTGATACTGCCTTTTACGTTTATGGCTACCATTGTAAACACCAACGATATTGGCAACGACCCCTTAATGGCACTTACACCTAAAAAGAATGTACCAATAGATGAGTTGAAATATGAACTGAAAGGGGCTATGCGCTCTATCCGCAAGTTATCGCCTTACGAGGAAGATAACTTTGCCATTAACCAGGTAAGCGTGTTTACCGAGGGTATTGCCTCCATATTTGCAGTAATTAATATAGCCGGTTTGTTTATTGGTGGCTTCTCCATATTTGTGGGGGCTTTTGGTATAGCCAACATTATGTTTGTGGCTGTAAAAGAGCGGACCTATATCATCGGTATTAAAAAGGCAATTGGTGCTAAAAAGCTGTACATACTACTTGAGTTTTTATTGGAGGCCGTAGTGCTGTGTATGTTTGGCGGGCTGATGGGCCTGGGGCTGGTGCTGGGTGTGTTTGGTATATTACAGTACCTGGTTACTAACGTAGGAGAAAGCGACTTTCAGTTTCACATTACCGCATTCAACGTAATTCTGGGTATTTCTATCTCTGTGTTTGTAGGTATACTGGCCGGCTTTATACCGGCATATATTGCCGCCAACATGAAACCGGTAGATGCCATACGCAGCACCTGATGGGGTATTGGTGCCACCCTTACCGTTTATTATAATTTTAAAATTACAACCAGGGTGCTACCTGCACCGGTATGCCTAAATGCGTTACATTTGCAATCGTATTATGGCAGTGGCAGTTAAATTCAGCAATAAGGCAAAAACAGATTTTCACCGCGAGGTTACACGCCGGGTAGACCGGTACTTTGCCGATAACCACCTCTCTAAATTTGCCGATGGGCGCATGGTGTTTAAAACCATAGTGATGTTTGCGCTGTATGTGGTGCCGTATGCACTGATACTAAGCGGCCTGTTGCCGTTGTGGGCTATGTGGCTGTGCAGCGCTGTAATGGGGCTGGGGCTGGCCGGTATAGGTATGAGCGTAATGCACGATGCCAACCACGGTGCCTATAGCAGCCATGCTACGGTAAACAAACTACTGGGCTACTCGCTTAACCTGATAGGTGGCGATGCTTTTAACTGGAAAGTACAACACAACCAGTTGCACCATACCTATACCAATATACATGGCCACGACCAGGATATACGCCCGCGCGGCAACCTGCGCCTTACACCGGCGGTACCGCGCAACACAGTGCACCGGTTGCAGGTGTATTATGCGTTTGTGTTGTACAGCATACAAACATTGTTTTGGGTGCTGCTGAAAGATTTTATGCAGGTGGGTTTTTACATGGACTACACCGGTGCTGCTACCCGTACCGAAAAGCTTAAACGCCTGCTGCAGGTGGTAGCGTTTAAGGCCTTCTACTTTTTTTATATACTGGTACTGCCGGCACTGTTGCTGGATATAACCTGGTGGCAATTGCTGGTGGGTTTTGTAACCCTGCATGCAGTGGGCGGGCTGGTGCTTACCACGGTGTTTCAGTTGGCGCATGTGGTAGAGGGCACCCAATACCCCGAGCCGGTAAACAACACGCTGGAAGCTGAATGGGCCATACACCAGATGAACACCACCGCCAACTTTGCGCCGCATAACCGCCTGGTTACGTTTTTTGTAGGCGGGCTTAACTACCAGATAGAGCACCACCTGTTTCAGCGGATATGCCATGTGCACTACCCGGCTATTGCCCCTATAGTTGAACAGACTGCCCGCGAGTATGGTGTGCCTTACCTGCGCAACAACACGGTGGGCGATGCCGTGGCCTCGCACGTCAGGCTGCTGCAACACCTGGGCCTGCACGATACGCTGAAGATGGCTACCGAGTTCTGACAAGTATCATTGTTTGGCGAACAAAATGCCTGCAATGTTGTATTGTTATTAAATTTGTACTATGGCCGAAATCACGTTTTCTATTGCACGTAAAAAAGCCACCCCGCTGGTGCAGGCTGTATTTTCGCTGGTGCTGGGGCTGCTGGGTATAGGCTTGTGCCGGTTATTTAAACTGGAGCCCGGCGCCGAGTACCTGGCCTCTTTTATTATTGTAATATTTTATTGTATTATGAATATTGTGATATCGCTGGCCAACGAAAGTTTTTTGCGGTACACCATGCCTTCCATCTATCTTTATATAGCCCTGGTAGCTTTGTTGCTGCTGGTATCTAAACAATCGTCGGGTTTAAGTATATGGACCGAAACCGAGTTTCAGACCATGCTTACCGGTACCAGTATTTTTTACTTTATGGCCAGCATAATGGTGCGCGGTGCGCGCCTTATTTACGAAGCTGCCGAAAGCGGTTTGTAAGTTACACAGTAGCCGGGCCCAGGTGTTCGGCCAGTAGTTGCCATTGCCCGTTGTTGTTAATCAGTACAGCAGTACCGCGCCCTTTACCACCGGCGGGCTGTCCGTTTATTATTCCCTTCCACTCAAACCTGAATGTATATACAGCCATCGCCGGCCCTTCGGCCAGCCAGTGTATATCGCTTACGGTGTACTGCTCGTTTTTAATCAGTGCAAAGTTGCGCTCATAAGCTTGCTGTATAGCTGCTATGCCTTTATGTACCGCACCGGTACTAAAGGTTACTGTGGCCTGTTCATGTATTAATGGCGCTACCTGCTGCCAGCTTTGTGCCGCCAGTGCGGCCTGGTATTGTTGTATAAAAACCGAAGGGTGCATGGTAATGTTTACC
>CAYREY010000089.1:0-16504 GCA_964423405.1 uncultured Chitinophaga sp.
CTTTACAGGCTTATGGCGGCGCAACCGGCAATGTGGGTATAGGCACTGGTAGCCCGGCGGCTAAGTTAGATGTAAATGGTACTACCCGTTTAAATGGAGTTGCCACTATGACCACGACTGCATTGGTTAACGGCAACCTGGGTGTAGGTGCCAGCAGCCCCGATGCCAAGGTTACTATACAACGCAATGGCGGTGCCGCAGGCACCTACGATGATAACAAAACCTTATATGCCAGCGGCGTGTTTGGTACAGGCCAGAGCTACGATGGTGGTGTTGAGTTCCGCTACGAAAACAACACCCAGGGTATAGGTTTTGGATACAACACCATATATGCCACTGGTACCGATGCTAATCAGGCACTCAATCTTATAGCCAAAGGCAGTTCGCACTTAACCCTGCAGTCTTATGGAGGCGTAACAGGTAATGTGGGTATAGGTAATACCAGCCCTGGTTCTTTGCTGGAGATAGGTACTAACGCAAACTTTACAGGGAGCAGGCGCATGCGTATTTTAGGCTATGGCACCAGTGCATCTTCCGATGCCAGCCTTGAAATTGGTGATGGTAGCGGTGTTTACTGGCGATTCCTGCGCAACCAAAGCAATGAATTTGAAATGAACCTTTCGCATAGGCTTGGTATAATGGGTGCCAATGTGGGTATAGGTACACTTTCGGCAAGTGCTAAACTAGATGTAGTAGGTACCGTAAGGCTACAAAATTATACCAACGGCTTACTATCAGTCGATGGTAGCGGCAATCTTAGTGTAACAGCTAACTCTTCTACTTGGTCAACTAACGGCACCCATATTTATAATGCTAATACAGGTAGTGTAGGTATCGGTACAAACAGCCCGTCAGAGAAATTGTTTGTAGATAACGGTAGTATAGGTATGGTACATGGCTCGGGCTATGGCAACCGCGATAACAAGTGGCTTTCAGTAGGTGTGCCACCTAACATATCCAGTTATCCGCTTGGCCAAACCAATACTAACCTGTATGGTTTAACGGTACTAAACGAGTCAGATGGCCTTTTTGTAGGTTTAAGAGATTATGGTACTAACCGTAAAGATGCCTTGATTGCTTTTGGCGATGATGCTGAAGATTTACTTCGTATTCAGTTTGGCAACAGCGATAAAATAGCAATTAACTACCAGGGTTATATGGGTTTTGGTAACACCGCACCTAAAGCCATGGTACACGTTACCAGCGGCGATGTATATATTGAAAATACAGGACGTGGCGTTATTATGAAATCGCCTAACGGTAGTTGCTGGCGTATGACAGTTACCAACGCCGGCACGGCGCAGTTTGATGCTATCTCTTGTCCATAAAGAATTACATAATTGTTTTAAGGTTACGGGTCGGCACTGTGTGCCGGCCCTTTTATTTATACTGTAGCGGTATATATCCTGTTACGGTTTCGTTACTGCCGGGTTGGGTGGTTGGCTCCAGCACCAGTTTGTAATTGCTTACAATATCTTCTACGCAAATAACATCGTCTGCATCAAACGCTATTTCGTGTTTGTCGTCAAAGTGGGCTTTGGCTTTTGTGCCTAATGCCTGTGGTGTATATTCTTTCATAAAGCTATGGCTGCGTAGTTGCGCCATGGCATCTGTTACACCGGTGGCTACCACAAACAGCTTTTTATGAAACTCTTCAAATTCACCTTCTTTATAACCGCCCAGGTTTACAAAGTATAGTTTCCTGTTGTCTTGCGTTGTGGTTGAATTTAAAGGCGTTATACGCACTTCATAGTTTCCGGCATACTCTACCTTCATCCAGGCATCTATATGCACTTTATCGCGTTCTGAAAGCGTTTTAAGCAGGCTTTCGCCAAGTTTGCCGGTGTCAACGCCGGGCAATAATTTCTTTAATTCGGTAGCTACATCGGCTACCAACGGCCGGTGCCAGAAAACTTTCATCTCATCGTAAAGGTCTTCAATACGGTTAGCTACTGCAAACATCACATCGTGTTGTTCGGTATTACGGCCTTTGGGTGTGCCGCCCAGCAGTATGCAAAACAGGTACAGCGGGCGCTCATTAATACTATTTTTCATAAAAATTAATTTTCGGTTATCCGGCTTTGAAATAAATCAGGTTTGCTCTATTGCCAAACTTTTTACTTTAGCAATCATCACAAAATGGAATATATGCTTTTTACTACCGAGCAACTACAGGATATAAGCCAATATAAATTTGCGCACCTGCTGGTTGAAGAGAAAGACCACCTGTTAACTTTAACGCTTAACCGTCCCGAAAAAAAGAATGCACTAAACCCCGTATTGTTTAACGAGCTGGCCTTTGCATTATCGTATGCCGCCTGGAGCCGCGCAGTTTGGGGAGTAGTAATAGCTGCCAATGGCGATGTATTTTGCGCCGGTGCCGATTTAAAGGCTTTTGCCGGTGCCAGCGAACAAACTACATCTACCGTACCACAGGCCACTGCCGAGGTGGTTATTGGCGATGTATTTAATGCGCTGCATAAACCCTGTATAGCAAAAGTACATGCACCGGTATATGCCGGTGGATTTTTGATAGTATGCGGTTGCACACATGTGGTGGCTTCTGCCAACGCCACGTTCAGCCTGCCCGAGGTTAAACGCGGTTTGTATCCGTTTCAGGTAATGCAAAGCCTGCTGCAGATTATGCCTGCCCGTACCGTGCTCGATTTATGTATGCGTGCCCGTACGCTAACATCTGCCGAAGCAGAAAAAACAGGGTTGGTTAGCAAAGTGGTAGAGGGCGATAAGTTGAATGCCGAAGTGCAGGCATTGGTAGATGAAATATTCCAGTACTCACCATCTGCAATCCGGTTAGGGCTGGAGGCCTTCGATAACCTGAAAAGCATACCGGCGGCCGAGGCGCACCGCTACTTAAAACAAATGCTGGGCGAGTGTATTCAAACCGAAGATGCCGCAGAAGGCATGGCTGCTTTTATAGAAAAACGCAAACCTGTCTGGAAAGGATAACTCTTATTTTTTTGTTCTAATCTCATTACTAAATACTAACTACTCAATACTCACTCTATGGCTAAAAAAATAGTAATTACAGCATCGCTCACAGGCGTGTTGGCTACACGTGCACAATGCCCGTACATACCTTACACACCTAAAGAAATAGCGCTGGAAGGTAAGCGCGCTGTTGATGCCGGTGCCAGTGTTTTACACATTCACGCCCGCCAGGATAGCGGTGCGCCGGCTTATGACATTGAAACCTACCGCCAGATAGGAGAGGAGGTTCGTTTACTGTGCCCCGATGTGCTGATTAACTACAGCACCGGTGCCATAGGGCTGAGCAAAGAAGAGCGGATACAACACGTACTGGCGCTTAAGCCCGACATGGCTGCCTTGAACATGGGTAGTATGAACTATGGTATTTACTCGCCTAAAACAAAATCTTTCTATCACGATTTTGTTTTCCAGAATCCCTTTAGCGAGATACAGTTTTACCTCGAAAAAATGAAAGAAGTAGGCACCATACCCGAAATGGAAGTGTTTGATAACGGCCATATCAATAACGCCTCACCGCTTATCGATATGGGCTTACTTCAAAAACCCTATGTTTTCAGTTTCGTAATGGGTGTGTTGGGTGGTATCCCTATCAGCACACGCAACCTGTTACACCAGGCAGCCAGCGTGCCCGAAGGTTCGCACTGGCAGGTAATTGGTATTGGCCGTAAACAATGGCAGGCCATAGCGGCTGCTATTACAATCGATGGCCACGTACGTGCCGGGTTAGAAGATAACTTCTACCTGCCCGAAGGCGAAATGGCCCGCAGCAATGGTGAACTGATAGATGCGGCAGCCAAACTGGTACGCATGATGGGCCGCGAAGTAGCAACTATTGCCGAAACCCGCGCCATGCTTAACAAACCACTTACTACCTAAACCATACGTAGCTACGTATTTATATCTAACACAAATAATCACCTCATAGTATGTTTCAATCTAATTTATTTCAAGGTAAAGTAGCGCTGGTAACCGGCGGTGGCAGTGGTATTGGCTATGCTATTGCCCGGCAACTGTTACAGCTGGGTGCAACAGTAGTTATTTCATCGCGTAAAGAAGACCGACTGAAATCGGCTGTAGAAAAACTCGCAGAATTTGGTAAAGTACGGTATGCTATTCTCGATATCCGCGAAACTGAACAGATAGAGCAGTTAGCACTGAATATTAAAGAAAACGAAGGTAAGCTGGATATACTGGTAAACAACGCCGGTGGCCAGTTTCCATCACCTGCCGAAGATATTTCATTCAAAGGCTGGAATGCGGTAATAAACAACAACCTGAACGGTACTTTTTATGTTACCCAAACCATGGCTAAGCACTTTTTTATTCCCGGTAAAAACGGTACAATAGTTAATATAATAGCTAATGTGTTTCGTGGTTTTCCGGGCATGGCACATACCGGTGCAGCCCGTGCAGGTGTAGAAAACCTTACCAAAACACTGGCCGTAGAATGGAGCCGGTATGGTATTAACATAAACGCTGTAGCGCCGGGCATCATAAAAAGCACTGGTCTGGAGCAATATCCGCCCGAGTTTTTACAGGGCGTAGAAGCATCTATACCTGCCAAGAAACTGGGCACTACCGAAGAGGTAGGCTGGCTGACGGTGTTTTTGTGCAGCCCTATGGCACAGTATATAACCGGCGAAACGGTTTACATAGATGGTGGCCAACGCCTTTGGGGCGATTTATGGAAGATGTAATACACTACACACAGCGCTAAAAAGCCCCTGAAAGCCCTTTCAGGGGCTTTTTGTTTGTTAGTTTTTAATTAGAAGTGGTTAGGGCGATAATTAACAAAACGGCCTAAAAGTGCGGTTTAAATGCAAAACGCATTGTTACTTAAAATCTAATTCGTTATTTTCATTTTGTGAACAAGCTGTGCAGGTATATCCTGCTGTTTTTTTCTGTAACTGGTTGGTGTATAAATAGCAACGCTCAAACCGAGCCGCAGTTTACCCAATACATGCTTAACCGTTATCTGGTAAATCCCGCCTACGCCGGCCATTTCGATGGGCTGGAGGTTGCTGCCCTGCACCGTAGCCAGTACGTTGGTATTGCTAACCGTTTTATTGCCAGCCAGGGGCTCAATTTTAATGTGGCTGTAGATGCTATCAGCTCAGGTGTGGGTGTTACCGCTATTAATGATATTATTGGTTTTCAACGTTCTACATACGTAAATTTGAATTACGCCTACCGCAAAAAATTTAAGTGGGGCAAAATGGGCATTGGTGTGGGTTTGGGCCTGGTTCAAACATCTATTGCCGGCGATAAGTTACGTGCCCCCGATGGTGTTTACAACGGTGGGGTAAACCATAACGACGACTACCTGCCCAACACCATGCAACAGGGTATTGCGCCCGACTTTTCATTCGGTATTTACTTCAACAACGATAAGTATTTTGCCGGTGCCAGCATTAACCATATTGCTTTTACCTCGGCCACCATCAAAAGCGAAACAGGCGGCAAAACAAAACTGAATTTTGCCCGAAACCTGTTATTTACAGGCGGTTACGACTTTACCATTTCCCCTAAGTTTTCGCTTATGCCTTCGGCAATGGTTAAAACCGATTTGCGGAAAGTACAGGTAGACCTTGGCCTTACAGCCACCATTATCAACAATATCATAACCGGAATTTCGTTTAGAGGATATACTAAAAAAACGATTGATGCGTTAGCCATAGTTTTGGGTTTTAAGTACAAGGGCGTGCAACTGGCATATTCGTACGATGCCAACCTGTCGTACCTTACAAAATTCAACACTGGTTCACACGAGGTTAGCTTAAGTTACCGGTACCCGTTTAAGAAGAGAGAAAGCAGAGGATATTTTTATCGTAATCCACGGTATTACTAGTGTAAAAAACAGGTTTAGTGTTGTATGGTAAAATGTGCAACAAATACACCTAAAAAAACGTAATTAACAGACGCCAAAAACAATTTTTTTTCAGTACTATTGTAAAATCAAAATCTTATTACATTTACCGCTCTTAAAAAAATCAGGGGAAAAACTATCAAATTAAAACGCATGAAAAATTTACAAGGTCTTCTAGGCAAAGCTTCACTCGCGCTTTTGCTTTTTGTTGCAGGTTGTAAAGGGGGTTACAACGGGCAGCTTCTCGGAGAACTCGACCGACCGAAGTGGAATCCGATAACACCATACGGTATGGTGTTCATTCCATCAGGCGTGTTGCATATCGGTCCAAGCGATCAGGATGTAAACGCTTCGCTTCAGGCCCGTGCCAAGCAAGTGTCTATCGTTGGTTTCTACATGGACGATACCGAAATCACTAACAACGAGTACCGTCAGTTTATCAACTACGTGCGCGACTCTGTTGCTCACGCGTTGCTATCGCACACCAAAGAAGATCCGGATGGCGGCAAAAGCCAGCTTGACTGGAATAAGTCAATTGAGTGGAGCGGCAAAAATAAAGACGAAGCTTTGGAAGAAATCTACTTACCTGAAGATGAGCGTGTGTGGGGTAAGAAGGAGCTTGACCTGCGCAAACTTAAATACGATTACGAGTGGTTTGATTACAAAGCTGCTTCGTTAACCAAAAACAGAGGCAAAGCCCGTACCAGCTTCATCCACAAAGAAAACGTAGATGTATACCCTGATACACTGGTTTGGGTAAGAGACTTCTCATACTCGTACAACGAGCCTATGACCCGTAACTACTTCCACCACCCTGCATTTGATGATTACCCTGTTGTAGGTGTTACCTGGCCACAGGCTAATGCTTTCTGCTACTGGAGAACCCGCCTGTGGGAAGATTACAGAACTCCACGTGGCGAGCCTTTGATGGATATCTTCCGTTTACCAACCGAGCATGAGTGGGAATATGCAGCACGTGGCGGCAAAAAACTGGCTCCTTACCCTTGGGGTGGTCCTTATGTTCGTAACTCTAAAGGTTGTATACTGGCTAACTTTAAACCTGGCCGTGGTAACTACCCAGAGGATGGTGGTTTCTATACTGTGCGTGGCGATGCTTACTGGCCAAATGATTACGGTTTATACTGTATGGCTGGTAACGTAGCTGAGTGGACTTCATCTGCTTTCTACGAAAATTCATACTCTTTCATACACGATCTTAACCCGGATATCCGTTACGATGCCGAAACTACTGAACCAGAAGCTATGAAGCGTAAAGTTACGCGCGGTGGCTCATGGAAAGATATTGGCTACTATATCGAAACCGGTACCCGTCACTGGGAGTATGCCGACTCTGCTAAGTCTTACGTAGGCTTCCGTTGCATTACTACATTCCTGGGTCGCGATATAACCGACAACTAGTAGTTGTTCACGACCAACCTTTAATTTTTGTAGATACACATTTGTAAAGTTTTTCAACCAAAAACTAAATATCACTTTTATTTAACCTTAAACTAAAACTAAAATGGCTCAAGGCAAATCATTTTTTGAAGTAAAATCGGGCAAAAGAATTCTTAACTACGTGTATAGCTGGGGTGCAGCCGTGGTTATTTTGGGTGCACTTTTCAAAATTCTCCACTTAAAAGGCGCTAACCTCATGCTTATCTTAGGTATGGGTACCGAGGTTTTAATCTTCATTATATCTGGTTTTGAACCTCAATACGACACACACCACGAATACGAGTGGGAAAAAGTATACCCTGAACTGGCTTCTGAAGGTCCTGTTACCAACAAAAACCAAAAACCACTTACTCAGCAGTTAGATAAAATGTTGAGCGATGCTAAAGTAGGTCCGGATCTTATCAATAGCCTGGGTAAAGGTTTCACTACTCTGGGTGAAAGCGTAAGCAAACTGAACGACTTAACCGATGCTTCAGTAGCTGCTAACGATTTCTCTAAAAACGCTAAAAACGCTGCTGGTCAAATCAATTCATTTGCACAGGCTGCTGCTACCGCTACTACTGCTGTAACTCAGATTGGTGCTGGTGCAGAAAATACAAAAGTTTACCACGAGCAGGTTCAGACAATGGTTAAAAACCTGTCGCAGCTTAACGCTATCTACGAACTTGAACTACAGGACAGCAACAACCACCTGAAAGCTATGAACAAGTTCTTTGGTAACCTGAACTCTGCTGCACAAGCACTTTCAGAAACTGCTACCGACGCTACCAAATACAAAGATAATCTGGTACAACTGAACAAGAACCTGACCTCACTGAATACCGTTTACGGTAGCATGTTGTCAGCTATGAAATCAGTTTAATCTTTAGTATTGTTTTGTCTCTTTTGTTTAACTTAATCTAACCTAAATAAACTATAACATAAAATGGCTGGTGGTAAACTAACCCCAAGGCAGAAGATGATTAACATGATGTACCTCGTGTTAACAGCCCTTTTGGCCTTGAACGTATCAACAGAGGTGTTGAATGCCTTCAAACTCGTTAACGACGGTTTGGTGACTTCAAATACCTCGCTTACAGAGAAAAATAGCGGTATCTATAAAGCTTTCGACAAGCAGATGGATGCTGATAAAGCTAAAGCTGAACAGTATTACAAAAAAGCTCAGGTAGCCAAAAAAATTGGCGCTGAACTGAACGCATTAATTGACAAATACAAAGCCGAGCTGGTAAAACTGGCTGATGGTTACGATGAAGAAAGTGGTGATATCGTACAACGTGATAACATCGACATTGCAACCAAATACTTTGTAGAAGAAGGCGAAGGCCTTAAACGTGGTAAAGACCTACAGGCCCGTATCGAGAAAGCTCGTAAAGATCTATTGGAACTGGTTGACGAGAAAGACCGCGCTAGCTTCAAAATAGCCCTAAACGGTGCTACTCCAAAAATTAAAGGTGAGCCTAACGCAACCTGGGAAGTAGCTACTTTTAACCACGTACCTACTACTGCTGCTGTAACCATTCTTACCAAATTTCAGAATGACGTAGTTAGCTCAGAAGGTGCTGTAGTTGAATACCTGATCAAAAAGATTGGTGAGACTGACTTTAAATTTGACGCTCTTGCAGCTAAAATTATCGCTCCGTCAAGCTACATCATGCAGGGTCAGGCTTACAAAGCCGATATCTTCCTGGCAGCGTTTAACTCTAACACACAACCAGAAGTTTTCATAGGTGGCTTGGGTGGTTTTAAAAGAAACCCTGATGGTACTTATGACAAAGTTGACTCTCAAAATCCACTACCAGCCGGTTACAGCGAAAGCAGCATGCTTAAAGCTGAAGGTGGTATGGGTAAACTTGAGCAAGGTGGTGGTAGTGTAGGTGAAAGAAAATACGGTGGTATTATCCGTGTTAAAAACCCTGTAGGTGGTTATACTTTCTATCCTTTCGAGGGTAGCTATCAGGTAGCTGCTAAAGCAGTGGTTGTTTCTCCTACCAAAATGAACGTGCTTTACATTGGTGTAGATAACCCAATGAAAATATCTGTACCTGGTGTAGGTGCCGGTGATGTAACTGCTTCATTGCAGGGCTCTGGTACACTTACCAAAAACAGCGATGGTACTTATACTGCCAACGTAACAGGTGTAGGTAAATGTAATGTAGCTGTATCGGCTAAAATAGATGGTAAAGTACAGCCAATGGGTACAGAAGAGTTCCGTATCAAGCGTATTCCTGATCCGATACCTTCGTTAGGTGGTAAACTGTTTGGTGGTAACACACAGCCAGGTACTATCAAAGCTCAAAGCGGTCTGGTTGCATTGCTGAAAGACTTCGATTTCGATGCGAAATTCAGCGTAGTAAGCTTCCAGATGGTTTACTCATCAAAAGGTGAAATCTTCAAGGCAGAAACGCAAGGACCTATGTTTAATGCAAACATGAAACAGTTCCTTGACCGTGCTAAGCCAAAAGATATCATCTTCATAGATGAAATTAAAGTAGTAGGACCTGACAAACAGCCTCGTAAGCTTGGTCAGATAGCATTTACCATTATCTAAAAAAAGATACCATGTTTAAGAAAGGAAAATTTGTAGTTGCTGGTGCCCTCATGATGTTTGCGGGTGTAGCCTTTGCACAGGAGCCACTGGATGGTGCCTGGGTAAAAACCACTACCAAAGAGAAAGAGGTGATACCTTACGATTATATCCGCGAAGCCGACGTGTTTTGGGCTAAGCGTATATGGAGAATGGTTGACGTACGCGAGAAAATGAACTTGCCGTTCAAATACCCTCAGCAGCCGTTAATCGAAATTCTGCATACCGCTGCTAAAAACGGTGAACTTACTGTGTACGACCCATCTGTGGTTGATGCAGATCAGTTCAAACAGGTAATGAGCGTAGAGGATGTAAAGAAACTGGGTACACGTATCGACACCGTAATGCAGATTAACCCTGTAACACTGGAAGAAGAACAGGTTATTCAGAAAAACGACCTTACCTGGGATAAGATTGTAAAGTACCGTGTTAAAGAAGATTGGTTCTTCGACGAAGAGACATCTACCATGATGTGCCGTATTATAGGTATAGCACCTATTATGGAAGACTTCGATGCATCGGGTAACTACCGTGGTGATATGACCATGTACTGGATTTACTATCCAGATCTTCGTCCTATACTGGCTAAATACGAAGTGTTCAACCCTAAAAATGATGCTGTAAGAATGAGCTGGGAAGATTTATTCGAAGCCCGTTTGTTCGAAAGTTTTATTTACAAAGAAAGCAACGTACACGACCGTAACATTCAGGAGTACGCAACTGGTATAGATGCGTTACTTGAAAGCGACCGCGTTAAGTACGAAAACTTTAACTTCGAGCACGATTTGTGGAACTATTAATAGTTAGCAGTTAAAACATATAAGCGGCCCGTTCTACACAGAACGGGCCGCTTGTTTTTTACATATTCATTATCAATATCGTGCAATTGGTTATTTGTTAAAAAACAGTACCCTACAAATATTTATTGTAGAAAATGTAACCATTATAGCCCTGTGCCGTTTACTTAAATACCATAGTGCTTAAGTTTAAAGAGTCGGGGGTCAGGGCCCGGCTCTTTTCTTTTTTATACCTACCATCCAATAAATTAGCATTATTTCGTTTAACAGGGGCACGCCAGCATTTCGCTATACCAATCTAAAATCTATCTTTGCCCGCCTTTTATGATATACAACGCCGTGGTTAAACAATCAATAGTTTTTTATAACGCAATCAGGTTACAATTGGGCTTGTTTGCTGCCCCTGTGGCCCTGGTGGTATTGTTACTCGTTTCTTCATGCGAAACCCCCGAAAAGGTACTCAAATCAAACGACCTGGCTTATAAAGAAGCTAAGGCCATATCGTGGTATAACAAGAAAGAGTATTTTAAGTGTATTCCGGTACTCGAAGAGCTTATCGGCCTTATGAAGGGCCGCAAAAGCACCGAAGAACTTTATTACATGTACTCTATGGCTAACTACAAGCAGGGCGATTACATGATTTCGTCGTACCATTTCAAAAATTTCTACGATATGTACCCTAACAGCGTACATGCCGAGGAGTGCCTGTATATGTATGCTAAAAGTAACCAGATGCAGTCGCCAAAGTATGAGTTGGATCAAACCTTTACCTACAAAGCACTGGAAGCGTATGCACTATTTTTAAGTACCTATAACGATGGCAAATACATTGTTGAGTGTAATACAGCTGTAAAGGAACTACGCCGTAAACTGGAGAAGAAAGCCCTGGCAGCTGCCGAGTTATACTATCGTACCGAGAACTATAAAGCCGCTGCTACTTCGTTTGAGCAGATACTGAAAGATTATCCGGATATTGAAGAAAGCGAACGGGTAAGCTACATGATTGTAAAGAGCAACTACAAATTTGCAGTTAACTCTATACCATCTAAAAAGGCCGAACGCTTTGATAATGTAATTAAGGCCTATAACGATTTTAAGTACAAGTTCTCGGCGAGTAAGTATATAGAAGATGCCCGTAAAAACGAGCAGGCTGCTCATTTTCAGGCTGCTTTGAGCGCCTTCGAATGGGCCGAGATTTCGCCATTGGAAGAACGGGAGAAATACTTTCAGGTGTTTTTTAACGAGGCGAAGATACAGATGCCGTTTTTAACCGATAAGAAGGAAATTGACGCCCTCACCCAAATGATAGAAAGAGGTCATTTTCTGGTGGTTAAAGGCTATTACGCCCTTAGCGAAGAAAAGAAAACAAAGGACAGGATAGCAGTATTAGAGAAAACTGTGAAAACTTATTATAACTTTGTCGACCAATTTCCGCAGAGCCGTTACTTGAAAGAAGCCGAGAGGATTTTTAATAACAGTAATACAGTTATTGCGAAATTGAAAGCAGAGCCGGCCGATGCCGGACAGAAAAAAGGTAATAAAAAGGCAAAAACAAAAGCAAATGGATAAAGTAAAAAAAATCAAGATGACGCAGATCAATCCCTTGATTGAAACGCAGAACCTGGAAGAAATGGCATCGAGAACCGGTAACGTGTACGAAGCTATCTACGTTATTGCCCGCCGCTCTAACCAGATTGCCCGCGAAATTAAAGAGGAGCTGCACGCCAAGCTTGAAGACTTTGCTTCGCATACCGATAACCTGGAAGAAATCCACGAAAACCGCGAGCAGATTGAGATTTCGAAGTTTTACGAGAAACTTCCTCATGCAACTATTCTTGCAACCAACGAATACAAAAACTACGAGTTGACTGTACGCGTTGAAGAAGTTGCCGAACTTAACTAATATATTGCTCTATGAGCAACCTGAACGGCAAGAAAATAGTAGTAGGTGTTTGCGGTTCTATCGCTGCATATAAATCTGCTATACTTGTTCGTAGCCTTATAAAAGCCGGGGCAGAAGTGAAAGTAATTCTCACTGCCTCGGCTTCTCAGTTTATTACCCCGCTTACTTTATCTACCCTCAGCAAAAATCCGGTTTACAGCCACCTAACCAGCGAGGGCACCGAATGGAACAACCACGTAGAATTAGGCCTGTGGGCCGATGCCATGGTAATAGCCCCTGCTTCGGCTAATACCATAGCTAAAATGGCTAACGGCAATTGCGATAACATGCTGCTGGCAGTGTACCTGTCGGCCAAATGTCCGGTATTTTATGCGCCCGCCATGGATCTGGATATGTGGCGCCATAAATCTGTAAAACGTAATATAGATCTGCTGCATTCCTACGGCAATATTCTTATTCCTGTAGAGCATGGCGAGTTAGCCAGTGGCCTGGTTGGCGATGGCCGCATGGCCGAACCAGAGCACATCATCGGCCACCTCGAAGAGTATTTTTCTTAATACGGCCCCTCTTCAACGCCTGTATCGGAATCCTATAATCAGGCACATATTTGCAACATAATTTTTTGTGTTTGACCCTGCAAAAGCGTTAATTCGCCGCAAATAAGTACACACTATGAATAAATTATTACTCTCAATTGCATTGGTGGTTTTTGCCTCGGTAGCAAATGCCCAAATGCTTACCCCTACTGTTATTGCCAGCACTGGCGGTTTTTCATCTAACGCCAATGGCAGCCTGTCTTACACCGTGGGCGAAATGACCATGGTACAAACCTTTAGCGCCAATGGTAACATTCTTACCCAGGGTTTTCAGCAGCCCAACGATAACATTACCGGTCTGATTGATATGACCAAAGATGAGTTTGGTTCGTTTGCAGTTTACCCTAATCCGGCTGTAGATAATCTTACGTTCGGATTTCAGTTACCCGAGGCTTCTAAAGTACGCGTAGCCCTTTACAATGCAGTAGGCCAACTGGTATCAGAAGTGTACAATGGTAAATACGCTACCGGTAAAACAGTAGAGCAACTTAACGTTACTACCTACGCAGCAGGGGTGTATATACTAACACTTACAGCTGTATCTGATGTAGACGGCAAAACCCACGTAGTATCTAAAAAGTTTCAGGTAATCAATTAATCATTTCCCCTATCTATCATTTTTCAAAATTAAGCACATGAAAAAACTCGTAATGTTCTTCGGTGTGTTGATGGTTGCCCTGTCGCTATCGGCACAAGCACCGCAGCAGCTAAACTACCAGGCAGTAGTACGCAATGCCGCCGGCACTCCACTACCTAACAACACCCCCGTAAAAGTTCGCTTTACCATTCACGATGGCTCTTCTTCAGGCCCATCTGTTTACAGCGAAATAGTAACTACCACAACCAACGCACTGGGTATTATTGCTATCCCTATAGGTGGCAACGGTAACCTGGGTGTAGTAAACTGGGGCACCGGCTTTAAATACCTGCAGGTAGAAGTTGACATTAACAACAGCGGTACTTATGTAGATATGGGTAACTCGCAATTATTAAGCGTGCCTTACGCATTATATTCTGGTAATGGTACTCCGGGCCCTACCGGCCCTGCAGGTACCAATGGTAACGATGGCCCTACGGGTCCTACCGGCCCTGCCGGTGTTGCTGGTGCAGCTGGCGCTAACGGCGCACAAGGCGCGCCGGGTGTTACAGGCCCTACCGGTCCTACTGGTTCTGGTGCCGGCCCTACTGGTCCTACCGGCCCTGCTGGTGGTGTTGGTCCTGCTGGTGCAACTGGCGCTAACGGTGCTACCGGCCTTACCGGTGCCACTGGTGTAACTGGGCCTACTGGTCCTACCGGTGTAACCGGTTCGGGTGGTGGCTCTACTGGTCCTACCGGCCCAACTGGCTCTACTGGTGTTACCGGCCCTACCGGTGCAGGTACTGCTGGCCCAACTGGTCCTGCAGGTACACAAGGTACCCCGGGTTTAACCGGCCCTACTGGCCCTACCGGCCCGGGTGGTGGTGCGCTTAGCGGTGGTACTACTAACTATGTTGCTAAATGGACAAGCGCCACTACAATAGGATTAGCTCAAATTCAGGATGATGCTACCGGTGTAGGTATTAATACCGCACCAAACGCTACCGATAAATTATTGATAGCCCCGGGCAACCTGTCGGGTGTGCGTGTCAACAAAACAACTGCTGCATCGGGCACTTACGGTGTAGGTGTTCAGTTAGCCGGCGACTCTGCCCGCGCATTCCTGGGCTATAGTGCTGCTGGTGTACAATATGGTGGCTGGTTAGTTAACTCTGCTGCTGTAATGGGCGCATCGGGCCGTCGTACCGTATCACCTGTAATGGGTGTAAGCTACTCTAACGCGGGTGCTGCTATTACCGGTTTAGGTACCAGCAACGCAGGTGGTGTGTTCCAAACTATCGATAGTTCTTCTACCGGTACTTCAGCACTGGTTGCTGCTTACCAGGGTAGCCTACCGGGTTCTATTGCTACTTATAGCATTAACCTGGGCGATGGCTCTACCTCCGACACCTCGTTTGCCGGTGTATATGGCGAGTACGATTACAGCTACCTGTATGGTGTAGGTGTGGCCGGTATTGGTTTTAACGGCGTGTATGCTCCGGGCCAGTCAGATATAGGTGTATATGGCTCTGCAGGTACTGCTGCCGGCCAGTTTGCGGTGTATGCCCGTGGTAACACAGCTACTACCGGTACTAAATCGGCGTCTGTTCCTACATCAAAAGGCAACCAGTTATTATATGCTGTAGAAAGCCCTGGCATCTGGTTCGAAGATTTTGGCAACGCGCAACTGGTTAACGGTAAAGCTACCATCAATCTCGATCCACTATACCTTGAAACAGTTGTAATAGACCCTGCTCACCCAATGGTGGTTACTGTAACACCACAAGGCGATTGCAAAGGTTTATACGTGGTACCTGGTACTACCGGTTTCGAAGTTAAAGAACTGGGTGGTGGTAATGCCAATGTATCGTTCAGCTACCGCGTAAGCGCTAAGCGTGTTAACTACCAGGATCACCGCTTTGGTTTCGACCCTGTTGGTGGCACCGGCGATACCCGTGGTTCTTTCCAGTATGTAGCACCGTTCCCTATCGACGAAGCTGCAGCCCGTGCTCAAATGTCGGCTAACAAAGCTGCCGGCAGCAAAGCCCTGAGCCCTGCCGGTCAACGCGCTAAAAAGCAATTGGCTAAATCTATCAAAGGCCGTTAATACCCGGCTTACTATACTATAAGCAAAAGGGCTACTCTGTTTACAGGGTAGCCCTTTTGTATTTCGCATCGCCATACTTTTTTACATGTTCAGTTAATAACATAAACTATATTAAGTTATTAGTCAGGCTATTGTAATCTGATGGTTCTCCCCTCTCCTTCGGAGAGGGGAGATGCCGACAGGCAGAGGGGAGAGGTCGCATTGCTTAAGCTATTTAAATTTTTAGCAAAACATGTTTTTATACCAGGCCATTGACCACCGCCACAGTATGTTACTGTTGCGGGAATTTGGTAGGTATGTTTGCGGATAGTCATTAAATAATTATATCATCAAGCTGTTCATTTTAGCCTTTGTTTTTTTAAAACGTTAACCCCCTTTTGTGTAATCTATTGTAATCGAGTGTAATATAAAATTGTTGTGTTAACCCACCCCTCGCCGTATTAAACCAAATTTTTAATAATTAAATGTATTAAAAATGTAATATGATTGCTTCTTGCGTTTTGTTGCCAAACCTTTTGTAACGCATTTTATTGCTTCAATATTTTACTACTGCCTCTTTATTTTTTTAAAATGTGCATAGCCCGTTGCGGGCGCAATTTTTAAAATG
>CAYREY010000090.1:0-1262 GCA_964423405.1 uncultured Chitinophaga sp.
TTGTGCACCCGAAGGGAGTCGAACCCCTAACCTTCTGATCCGTAGTCAGATGCTCTATCCAGTTAAGCTACGGGTGCATTCCGTTAAACGGGACGCAAATATAGAATTTCAAATCAATTGCCAAAATACTTTTTTAATAATTTCATTATCAGCACCTAAAAACTATTTCCACTTGATATTGCAGCCAATGCCCGGCCGCTGGTAGGGCGATACCGGTTGGCCGGCCAATATGCTATCCAGTGCCTGACGTATGTCTTTACCGGTTAATGGCACGTTGTTAGAAGGCCGGGAGTCGTCCAACTGCCCCCGGTAAACCAGTTTCAGGTCTTTATCAAAAATGTAAAAATCGGGCGTGCAGGCTGCATCGTATGCTTTTGCTACGTCCTGCGTTTCATCGTATAAATAAGGGAACGGGAATTTTTCACGGGCAGCCAGTTCTTTCATTTTATCGGGCGCATCTTCGGGGTGGCCGGCAATATCATTACTACTAATAGCTATAAAACCAATACCGCGGTTTATATAGTCATTGCCTAATCGAACCAACTCGGGGTTTACGTGCTTTACATACGGGCAGTGGTTGCATATAAACATTACAACCGTGCCTTTATCGCCTTTTAGTTGGTTGAGAGATACTACATTGCCCGAAACGGTATCTGGCAAAGCAAAGCCGGGGGCTTGTGTACCCAGCGGAATCATGTTGGAGGGAGTAAGTGCCATAAGCTGCTAAATTAATGGTAACCGGTTTAGGTTTTGTTACAAGGTGCTAACCTTTAAATATGACAGGTGTACATTGTTTACAAAAATATAATTGTAGTACGGGTTTTTAAGTTGAACCTTTATGTTTAACGGCCCTGTATGGGGCAGATGAATGTAATAGTAAACATCATCCCAAACACCGGGCCAACCGGTAAGGTTATAACGCAGGTCAACGGTAGCATTACCAATAAGCGGTTGCAGCGGTAGTTTGGTACTGGTGTCGTTAATTGTTATAGTCAGGTTAGAAAACTCATCGGCATCAAAGTTGGTTATATCGCCTTTAAACATGGCTTTAGCATCTAAGCGCAGGTAATTGTATTGAGTGTTTGTAATGGTAGTGTCTAAAATGATTACGCCAGTCGGCTCTATCGCCAGCCAGGCATTGGAGTCGGACAGCACGGTATCGGCAGGGTTAAATATTGTGCGGCACACTAAGGCACTGTCGGTTGTTGTACCGGTTGGTTGGGCCAGTTTAAAATGCTGCCTTATCTGCTGTTGGGATACAC
>CAYREY010000090.1:1362-9523 GCA_964423405.1 uncultured Chitinophaga sp.
GTACCGGTTGGTTGGGCCAGTTTAAAATGCTGCCTTATCTGCTGTTGGGATACACAGGTTTTAAGAAACAGCATTTGGTACTGATAGGCCGTAAGCCCATCGTGGCTGATGTAGCCTTTTTCGTATTGGTAGGTTTGGAAACAATTATAAAAAAGCAGCCAGCCGATAGCCGGTGTCAATAGTACTTTCACCCACCGGTAACCGGCTATGGCCTGAAAGAAAGCACCCATAGGAAACAATAACAGCGCATAGCTTTGTACCAGTGGCCGACAGCCAAAGCTGCCGCCGTACGACCAGGCATGCCACGAGAAGGTTATATAAACAACCAGCAGGGTATAGGTTACAAAGGGAATAAAAAGAGGCTTGTGTTTAACCCATAGTAGCGGCAGCCCTATAAGTGCCAATGCCATAACCGGTGTATAAACCAGCCAGCCTTTGCGTATACTGAACAGGCCCGGTATAATATGCGGACTTAAAAAATCGAAGGTGCCATCGTAGGAGTAGTATATAAACTTACCCGAAGCGGCTTTCCAGTATAACATTTGCAGGCTGCCCATAGCCACCACTGCCACTACAAGTACTGTCAATTGCGGCAGGTTTTGAATAACTATACCAGCTTTTTGTTTTAAAGTTGCCCAGTCTTTAATTGTAAACAGCAAAGGGATAAGGCACCAGAAAATTTCGGTGGGCCTGATGATGATAGCCAGCCCAATACATAAACCCAGCAGTAACGCATATTTATAACCGGGCGATTGATGCCACTTGAAGGAAAGATAAATGATAAACGCCCCAACGGTAAACAGGTAGTTGTGGGTCATGGCGTTTTCTAAAAGCGTATAATACAGGTAATTGGTTCCGGCCAAAAGTATGAGTAACAGGACGGCGGTTATTTTCTGGCTGAAAAAATAACGCAGGGTACGTGCTGTAACCAGCAAACCTGCCAGCGAATACAATACCCCGCCGATAAAAACTAAGTACTGATAGGGGGCAGAGAATCCATCGGCCGGATAGTTAAACAGCTTTGCCCACAGATGACCTATAAAGAAAAAAGGGGCGTAAAGTATGGCTGTACCCAGCGAATAGTTCATTACGTAATTACCCCCGGGGCCTATACGGGCGGCATAAAAAAAGCCGGCCAGATTGTACTTCTGCATCATGGGTTCGGCGAAACCGAGGTGCCATAAATCGTTGTATATGAATGTGGCAGGCAGGTACAGGTAATAGCCGAAGGTATCCCACGATATGGGCTGCATGGGCCGCAAGGCGATGGGGTATGTTATGAGAACATACACCTGCACAGCCATCCATATCAGCAATAAGCCGGCTAATAGCTTGTTTTGGGTAAGAAAAGTTATTAAACGCCTCATTGTACGGGCAGGCAAAATAGCAGAAATATAATGACTAAACCCTGCCCGCAGCCTGTTTGTTTATATCTGTTCAGCAGCCTGATAATCAGCATTGTCCAGCCGGGCTTTTTACATAGGTGATATGTGGAAAGATTCTTTGGAATTTATGTGGCATGGGGTTACATTCGCGCTCAACTTTTAATCTGAAGAATGCCTAAAGTAACTATTGACGGGGTAACCGTAGAAGTTGAACCTGGTACCACCATACTAAATGCAGCACGCAAAATTGGCGGCGACCTTGTGCCGCCGGCTATGTGCTATTACAGCAAGCTGAAAGGTAGTGGTGGCAAGTGCCGTGTATGTTTGGTAGAAATTAGCAAGGGTAGCGATGCCAACCCTAACCCAATGCCCAAGCTGCAGGCCAGCTGCTGCACGCCCATTATGGATGGTATGGAAGTGAAAAATATGACCAGCGCCAAGGTGCAGGATATGCGTAAAGGCGTGGTTGAGTTTTTGCTGATTAACCACCCATTGGATTGCCCCATATGCGACCAGGCCGGTGAGTGCGACCTGCAGAACCTGGGTTTTAATTACGGTGTGGCCAAAACCCGCTACCAGGAAGAGAGAAGAACCTTTGACAAGATTGATATAGGTAACAATATACAGCTGCACATGACCCGCTGTATACTTTGCTACCGTTGTACCTATGTAGCCGACCAGCTAACCGATAAGCGTGTGCATGGTGTGGTTAACCGTGGTGATGCTGCTGAAATATCTACCTACATACAAAATGTAGTAGAAAACGAAATGAGCGGCAACATGATTGATGTGTGCCCGGTAGGTGCCTTAACCGATAAAACATTCCGCTTTAAAAGCCGCGTATGGTTTCTTAAACCGTTTGATGCGCACCGCAACTGTACCAAGTGCAGCGGTAAAACTACGGTATGGATGTTTGGCAACGAAATTTACCGCGTAACAGCACGTAAAGATGAGTACCATGAGGTAGAGAATGATGAAAACGGCAAACCGGCCTTTATCTGTAACGAATGCCGTTTTGACAAGAAAAACGTGAACGACTGGACCATAACCGGTCCGCGCAAAATGGAGAAGTGGAGTGTTATAAACCAGAACAAGTACATGAAGCAGACCGGTAAAGTTGAAATAGACACCGACCCGCGCATATTGTATGGCCGCCAGCAGGACCGCAAAGCCATTAGTATGAACAATACTAATTTTAATGTACCCGAAAAGAAACTAAGCGACGGACAGTAGTTTTTGAAGAAAGGACCTTACACGATAACTGAACATATTTAATACATGGATTTATACCTATTTATAGAAAAATTCGGGCTGATACTGGTAATATTTGCTATTACTATGGGTGTGGCCCTATACTCAACACTGGCCGAGCGTAAAGTGGCTGGTTTCTTTCAGGATCGTCCGGGCCCTAACCGTGCCGGCTGGGGTGGTGTGCTACAGCCACTGGCCGATGGTTTGAAAATGTTTACCAAAGAAGACTTTATACCCAATACCCCAAACCGGTTTCTTTTCATACTAGGCCCGGGGTTGTTTATTGTAACGGCCTTAATGACCAGTGCTGTTATTCCGTGGGGTAGCAGTATTAAACTGTTTGGCCGCGAAATACAGTTACAGGTAGCCGATATTAATGTGGCTATATTATATGTGTTTGGTGTAGTATCGATAGGTGTGTACGGCATTATGTTGGGTGGCTGGGCCAGTAATAATAAGTTTGGCCTGATGGGCGCTGTACGTGCATCATCGCAAATGATTTCGTATGAGGTAGCTATGGGCCTTTCTATTATAGCCCTACTAATGATGACCAGCAGCCTGAGCCTTAAAACAATAACCGAGCAGCAACATGGTTTTATAACCTGGGGGGCAGATGGTAGTTTTCAGTGGCTATCGTGGAATATATTTAAGCAACCAATTGCCTTTTTAATATTTCTGGTATGTGCGTTTGCCGAAACCAACCGTACCCCCTTTGACTTACCGGAGTGCGAAAGCGAGCTGGTAGGTGGTTACCATACAGAGTACTCATCTATGAAACTGGGTTTTTACCTGTTTGCCGAGTACATTAATATGTTCATCTCATCAGCGCTATTATCTATCCTGTTTTTTGGTGGTTATAACTACCCCGGTATGGATGGCGTACATAGCCTGCTGACAGGTTCGCTGGGCGATGTGGTGGGTGGTAATATTGCTACGCTGATAGGTTTTGGCGTTTTGTTTGGCAAAACCCTGTTCTTCATTTTCTTTTATATGTGGGTGCGCTGGACTGTACCGAGATTCCGCTATGACCAGTTGATGAACCTGGGCTGGAAAATATTGATACCATTGGCTATTGCCAACATAGTAGTTACCGGAGGGGTTATACTTTATTTACAGAGATAATTTGCAGACAGAATAAATAATACAGCAGATACGGTAAGCAGTAAAGCTGAAATAATATGGCAACAGATTTTAAAAGTATTTCGTTATCGGGCAAAAAGGTAGATGTTTCTAACAAGGATATGACCTTTTGGGAAAGCCTGTATATACCGGCAATAGCCAAGGGCATGGGTATTACCCTACGCCACTTTTTTAAGCCAAAGGTTACCATTATGTACCCCGAGCAGAAACGTGAGTTTGCTCCGGTATGGCGTGGCCGCCATATACTAATGCGCGATGAAAACGGTGCAGAACGTTGTACTGCCTGTGGCCTTTGTGCCCTATCGTGCCCTGCAGAAGCCATTACCATGACCTCGGCTGAACGCAAAAAAGGAGAGGAGAACCTGTACCGCGAAGAGAAGTATGCCGCTACCTACGAGATTAATATGCTGCGCTGCATTTTTTGCGGTTTGTGCGAAGAGGCTTGCCCGAAAGAGGCGATATTTTTGACCGAAGACCTGGTAGCTGCTGATTACCGCCGTACCGGTTTTATATACGGTAAAGATAAACTGGTAATGAAAAACGAAGACGTAAAGCATTAATAAACTGAAGTAAAAATATAGTCACTTGGAACCCATTCTTCTTAAATCAGCATTTTACGCACTGGCGGCCCTGTCTATTTTCAGCGGGCTGATGACGGTGTTTACCAAAAATCCGATACATGCCGTGTTGTATGTAATCATGTGCTTTTTTTCGATAGCCGGCCATTACTTTTTATTGAGCGCCGAGTTCCTTTCGGTAGTACAGATAATAGTGTATGCAGGTGCCATTATGGTACTGTTTCTGTTTACGCTAATGCTAATGAACCTGAACGAAGAGACCGAAAAGCACAAGCCCGCTATAGCTAAGATAAGTGCGGTAGTTGCAGCCGGTGTATTAATGATGGTACTGCTGATGGTATTAAAGAAGGCCTCGGGTATGCCATTAGTTGCGGCTACAAATACCCCAACCATCGGTTCAATTAAAAACCTGGGATATGTGCTGCTTAATGAGTACCTGTTTCCGTTTGAGTTTGCATCGGTATTGTTTTTAAGTGCCATGGTAGGTGCCGTGTTGTTAACCAAACGCGAACCGATAAACATAGCGCGGTAAGCAACAGGATAAAGTTTTAGTAGTTAATTATTAATTAAACGTAGTTAAGTGGAACAATTACCAAATATACTTTCGATAGTGCCCATACAGCATTATTTGTTTTTAAGTGCTATACTGTTCAGCATTGGCGTGCTGGGTGTAATATTTCGCCGCAATGCCATTATTATGTTTATGAGCATAGAGTTGATGCTGAATGCCGTAAACCTGTTGCTGGTAGCCTTTTCTACTTATCATAACGATGCCAGCGGCCAGGTGTTTGTGTTTTTTGTAATGGCAGTTGCCGCTGCCGAGGTGGCCGTAGGGCTTGCCATACTGGTAACTATTTTCCGCAATGTACACTCGGTAGATATAGATGAACTGAAAGCATTGAAGAACTAGACAACAGACATCAGACGGAAGACAATACAGATTATAATATCCAGATAAAGAATATACAGTGACAAACCTTCTTATAATAATACTTACACCGCTGGTTGGCTTTTTACTAAATGCCCTGGTGGGTAAAAAATTACCTAAAACAGTTTCGGGTGCTATTGGTGCCGGTGCTATATTGGTATCGTTCCTGCTATCGGCCATGTACTTTGTAGGTTTTACCAACGGTACACAGCAGGCTATAGATGTGGACGTATATAAATGGATAGCCCTACCGGAGTTTACCATTACTTTTGGCTTACTACTCGATCAGCTTTCGGTTACCTGGCTAATGGTGGTTACCGGTATAGGTTTCCTTATCCACCTGTACTCTATCAGCTATATGCACGATGATGAAAAGTTCAACGTGTTTTTTGCGTACCTCAACCTGTTTATCTTCTTTATGTTGTTGCTGGTACTGGGCAACAATTTTCTGGTAACCTTTATTGGTTGGGAAGGTGTGGGGCTTTGCAGCTACCTGCTTATTGGTTTCTGGTTTAAAAACCAGAGCTACAACAATGCTGCTAAAAAAGCTTTTGTAATGAACCGTGTGGGCGACCTGGGCTTTTTGCTGGGCATGTTCCTGCTGCTGTATAACTTCAAGTCGCTGCACTTTGGTACGCTGCACACGGCTGTTACCAGCACTACTGTAGCACACGGACTGATTATTGCCATTACCATGTTGCTGTTTGTTGGCGCTATGGGTAAATCGGCGCAGATACCATTATACACCTGGCTACCCGATGCGATGGCCGGACCTACTCCGGTATCGGCACTGATACACGCAGCTACCATGGTTACCGCTGGTATATACATGATAGCCCGTGCCAATTTCCTGTTCAGCATGGCGCCCGAGACCTTACAATTTATAGCCATTATAGGCGTGGCAACAGCCTTGTTTGCCGCTACCATTGGCCTGATGCAGAACGATATTAAAAAGGTGTTGGCGTACTCTACCGTATCGCAGCTTGGGTTGATGTTTATGGCGCTAGGGTTGGGTGCTTATACCTCGGCTGTTTTCCATGTGGTTACACACGCTTTCTTTAAAGCCTGTCTGTTCCTGGGTAGCGGTTCGGTTATACATGCGCTGCATGGCGAGCAGGACATACGCAACATGGGTGGACTGAAAAAGTATATGCCTATTACGTTCTGGACGTTCCTGCTTTCATCGCTGGCTATTTCGGGTATTTTCCCGTTCAGTGGTTTCTTCTCGAAAGATGAAATACTGGCTGCTGCTTTCCAACACAACAAAGTGCTGTGGGGTATAGCTTCGGTAGCCTCGTTAATGACAGCTTTTTACATGTTCCGTTTGGTGTTCCTTACCTTTACCGGCGAGTTTCGCGGTACCGATGAACAGAAACACCATCTGCACGAATCGCCGGCACTGATAACCCTGCCGCTGGTGGTACTGGCACTACTGGCTGTAGTGGGCGGTGTAATGGGTTTACCCGAAGTTTTCCATGCACAGCATTACCTTAAAGGTTTTCTGGCACCGGTGTTTGCCGGTTCGGGCCACATTGGTGAACATGCCGGCCATTTATCGCACAGCACCGAGTGGACGCTGATGGGTGGTGCGTTTGCCGGGGCCTTGCTTTCTATTGGTTATGCTTATACCAAATATGTATCGGGTAAAGCACTGCCGGCTAAAGAAGGAGAGGAGAGCGGCCTGGGTAAAGTGGTGTACCACAAATACTATATAGATGAAATTTACAACGCCGTTTTTGTAAAACCGGTAATGTTGTTCAGCCAGTTGTTTCACGATGTGGTGGACCGTACCGTGGTAGATGGTATAGTAAACCGTAGTGGCAAGCTATCGCTGATGGTAGGTGCGCAGGTGCGCAAGCTGCAAAGCGGTTATATTGGTTTTTACCTGCTGGCTATGGTGGTGTCTATCATTACCCTCTTTGCCTATGTGTTTTTAGGTAAGTAGTTATTCTAACCATTAAAGACATTAAGAATACTTTATACAAAAACAGCCGGGCTTTGGTCCGGCTGTTTTGTTTTGGGGCTCTTTCAAAGTCAACACAAGATAACTGACTGTAAATACATGTTAACCATTAAGTACATTGAGTGCATTAAGAAATGCAAAGGAATAACCACTAAGCACACTAGGGTCGCGGAATGATTAATGGCTTGAGTGTTTTGTTGTAGTGAAAGTAAGGCTTTGCGAGGTTGAAGGATCTTGTATTTTTCATTGGAGCCGAATAGTATTCAGTAGCAGTAAATCCAGGATCCTTCGCTGCGCAGGGCCTTGCTCAGGATGACAAAAGGGTGGTCGATTTTGGGTTACATAGACTAAACTTTACTATTACACGCTCACTTTGTCATCCTGAAACCGAGGCTTTGCGAGGTTGAAGGATCTTGTATTTTTATAGGTACCAATGAAAGTACATAACTATTATGTGTATATTCTTACTAATCCGGCAAAGACCACACTATATATAGGTGTAACAAACAACCTGCAACAAAGACTTTACGAGCATTACATGAATAGGGGAGATGAACGATCTTATGCAGGTAAATACCACTGTTACAATCTGCTTTATTATGAGCAGTACAAGTATATTGATAAGGCTATTGCACGTGAAAAAGAATTGAAGGGCTGGGTTAGAAACAGGAAACTTGAGTTGATTAAAACAGAGAATCCTGAATTAAAATTTTTAAATGAGCAAGTGTGTACGCATTGGCCGCCGGATGAGGATGTATTTTTAAGAGGTAATATTTAGTTGGCTGGCCACTTAAATACAAATCCAGGATCCTTCGCTGCGCAGGGCCTTGCTCAGGATGACAAAGGTTTTATCGTTTCAATCGCTCACTTTTGTCATCCTGAAACCGAGGCTTTGCGAGGTTGAAGGATCTTGTAT
>CAYREY010000090.1:9623-15348 GCA_964423405.1 uncultured Chitinophaga sp.
CGCTCACTTTTGTCATCCTGAAACCGAGGCTTTGCGAGGTTGAAGGATCTTGTATTTTAATATGAAAATAACTAGTAAAGAAATACAGTATTTTCCTCATTTACCTGTAACCTTTTGTAACCTGTGGCGTATACTAATATATATGAAGCAGCGAACGCTTCTATAACCCACAAAGTTCCTTTCCTTCCTGCCTTAAACGCGAAAAGTCCCGCAAACAGCGGGACAGGGATACAAATAAAAAAAGGTCCGGAGCAACCCGAACCTTAAACGCGAACAAGCAAAAAGAACGATTATTTTATTGGAGTAACTTTTTCAACAGTCAATGCATTAGCAGAAGCGGTCATTTCAGGATTGCTTTGAGAAGGCAGTTGGTTGAAGAAATCTTTGTATGAATTACCCAGGATAGTGTAGCTGCCGGTTGCCATATCGAAGAAGATGTTATTCATCATATTGATATTGTTGCCGGTGCTTTTATTAGCGTAGTATGTTTTAGCACCACCGTTTATTGAAAGTTTTACGCGGTTGAAGTTCAGTATCTGGTTATCGGTAGAGCCGTTGATGCTGATGCCTGCGGTACCCGATACGATAGAGTTGTTGGTGATTTGGCCCAGGTTAGTAGCTTCAGCTTCGCAGTTAGTCAGTTTAAGACCGGTTTCGGCATCTGGTGCGTTAATTACATTTTTAGTTACTATTATCTGGTTAGCGGCGTTGTTAAGTGCTATGGCAGTGTAACCTGCTTTGCCTACGGTGCTGCTGATAACGTTGTTAGAAATTTCAGGTGCATCTTCCTGGTTCATAGCTATGGCACCTTCGGTTTGGTTAAAGAACAGGTTGCCGCTTAGTATAGTGTGGGTATCGCGCTCATCGGCATTTTTACCGCTTTTGCTCAGGCCTATGCTACCGTTGTTCAGTTCGCAATCAATAAAGCTTACGCTCTCTTTAGGGGCCGCAGCGCTAAAGTAAGCTACTGCATTGTTGTTACCGGGGGCTGCTGCCTCAACACCATCTAAAATCACATTTTTAAAGGCAAGGTGGCTTATGATGCCCTCTGCGCGAACGCAGTTACCATAGGTTGCCTTTTTGTGGTCGATAGTGATGTTTTCGAAAGAAACATACGATGTTCCGTTTAGTACGATAGTAGCGTCAGAGTTTTGGTAGCTAACTATCACGTCGGTTTTTTCGCCAGAGGCCGACTCGAAAACGATGGTGTTGATGGCAGAAGTTCCCTGTATATTAGATAGAGTTACTTTTTCGTTGTAAACGCCGCTTTCCAGTTTAAGAATTACGGGGCTGTTGATACCGCCGCAACGTAGCGCGTCGCTTGCTTCCTGTATAGTTGAGAAATCAGCTTTATCGCTTTTGCCGATAGTAAACTCGCCAGAAAGAGAAGGGCAGTTACCAGCGTTAGCATTGAAAGAGATAGCGATTAAAGCGGCAGCGAAAATGTTTGTTAGCTTGTTCATGATTTCTCGTTTTAGTTTTTTGTAATTGCTTACATAAACAATATATGCGGCAGGCCAGGGCTTGTCAAGAAAGGTTACAGGAAATGGCTATTCTTTCTTACAAAATGGGTTTTGTTTGTGCTGTAAAGCACTGATATACAGCTATATACAATGGCAATGGAACAGCAAAATACAGGCAATATTTATAGTACTAAAGCAGGAGAGGAGCCGGTTACAAAACCGGTATTGTGCTAATGTGTATTGGTTATAGAAAATACAAATGCCAATACAGTATAACCAGTATGTACATTGAGAACATTAAGATGTTTTAAACCTATAAATGTCTGCAACATATATATAGACCCAACTGTTGTGATATACCTGCTATAAAGATTAAGCGGATGCTTTATGCAAAAAAGAAAGTCCCTCGACTTTTATCATCAGAAGAGGGACTGGGTCTGCTGCTGCAGATACTATACAATACGCAGGCTGCTATTAAATGTTTCACTATATGTAAGCAGTGAAGGGTATTTATATATTTACGCCCTATACCTGAACCGTATGAAATACCGATTAACCCTGCTGATAGCTTTACTAAGCTTATTTATAACTGCCCATGCGCAGAAGAACGACAAAAACAGTAAAGATGCCGGCCCGCCACAGTTAGGTACCGATGCACGGGCTATGCAAAAGATAGCCGAGATGCACCATTGCTGTCCGCGCGAGAAGAATGAACAGTATTATAAAGACATAGCCACCCTGTTTTTAAAAAGTATGGACCCGCTGCGGATATACTTTAATAAAACAGACATAGATAAAGTATATGACCTGGCCGCCCTGAAAAGTGAACTGGAGGGGCTGAACACCAATTACAGCAAGGCTATAACCGCCCTGTACCGGCAGCGCCTGAGCGATGCCGATAAACGCGTGACCGATATTGCTGCCACACCTTTCGATTTTACGGTTAACGAAACCATTGTTAATGTACCCGACAGCCTGCCTTTTGCAGCCGATGATGCACAGCTGAAATACTATTTGTACAAGCGCATGAAGTTTACTGCGCTGGACCGTATTGCCGAGGCTGAACTTTTGGATAGCACTCTGGCCAACATACCCGTAGCCCAGCGAGAGGCGAAAGAGCGGGAGGTATCGGCTAAAATACGCCACCGCCGCATTAAGCAGAAACTGGAAAGCAAATGGGGGCTGGAAAACCTGGTGAGCATATACCTGACCGATGCTGTGGCCAAAGCCTACGATCCACATTCGGAGTTTGTGCCCTCGTTTGTAGATAAGCGCAACCGGTATTTTAGCAAAGCCAGCCCCGTAGATTTTGGGTTGATACTGGAAGAGACTTACAAAGGCGATGTGGTGGTGCGCAATATTATACCGGGCAGCAGTGCCTGGAAATCGGGCATGATAAATAAGGACGACCTGCTGGTTACCCTGCAATGGGACGGGCAGCCGCTGGTAGATTTAGAGGGGGCCGACCTGGATGAGGTAGAAACTGCTTTTGCCGAAAAACGTTACCGCAAGTTGTTTCTTACGGTTAAGAAAAACGATGGTGCCGTAAAAACCGTGCAGCTAATGCGCGGCTCGTACAATGTAAACGATGAGCGCGTAGAGAGCTTTATACTGGAGGGTCCGGTTAAGATAGGTTACATTATTCTGCCATCGTTTTATGGCGATTGGGAATCGACATATGGCAGTAGCTGCGCGCGCGATATTGATAAGAATATAGAGAAGATGCAGTTTGAAGTAGATGGTATAATACTGGATATGCGTAACAACGGTGGCGGGTCGCTGGATGAGGCCAACCAGCTGGCCGGTATATTTATTGATGAAGGACCGCTTGGCTTTTTAAAAACACGCGGTGGCTTTTTAGAAGAACAGAAAGACCCTTACCTGGGTGCACAGTATGCCGGCCCGCTGGTAGTAATGGTAAATAACGAAAGCGCCTCGGCTACCGAATACACCGCTGCCGCGCTGCAGGATTATAACCGCGCCGTAATAGTGGGCAGCCCTACCTTTGGCAAAGCCACGGCACAACGCTACCTGCCTGCCGATACGTTGCTGGGCAGGTTTCAGATAAACTTTGGCAACTTCGAGTCGCAGGCTAACGATAAGGTAAAGGTAACCATGGCTAAGCTATACCGGGTAACCGGCCTTAACAACCAGCTACGCGGGGTGCAGCCCGATATAATTTTGCCCACCATGCGCGATACCCTGGGCTACCGCGAACAGAAGATGAGCCACCACTTACCGCTAGATACTATAAAACGTAAAGGGGTGTTTGAGCCCTTTGCACCGCTGCCACTACAGGCCCTGCGCACTAACAGCGCGGCCCGTATAGCACAGGCACCGGGTTTTAAACTGGTGGCGCAAAACCAGCAACTATACAGCCAGTACCGCAGCGCAGGTCAAAAACCCTTGCCCTTGCAGTACACCGCGTTTATGCAGTATATGCATACTTATGTAGCCACTGGCCGCAAACTAAGCAAGCAGGTAGATGAAGACAAAAACAGCGTGTATAAAACCAAGCGCTACTACCGCATACCACAGGTACTTAACCCAAAAGCACCAATAGACGAGCTGCGGGAAGAACTGGAACAGAACCTGCTGAAAGAAATAAACGAAGACATATATGTAAACGAGGCGTTTGCTATTGTTACCGACCTGATGAAACTTAAAAAGTAGCTACAGGCTTTTTTGCAGCCGCTCAAACATATTTAACCAACTTGGGTAAGCACCGGTTTTTTTTGCCAGTTCTTCCGATACGGTTTGGTACAACACTATAGTAGTGGTGTTATCGCCGTTATCGGTAAATAGTACTGTAACCGTAGTTTGCTGTGGCCAACCGGGTGCCATGCCGGCTGCTTCGGGGGTAACATCGTTGCCGGTTTGGTCGGTTACCTCCATAGTAAACACCAGTTTGGTGTATGGTTGTACAGTTATATAAGTGCCCTTGCACCAGCAGTTACCAAACTGCTCGTTATATATACACGAGTGGTAGCTACCGTTTTCGCTTACCTCTATACTTTTAAACGTTATAGTACAGCCATCGGGTGCGTACCATTGCAATAATTGCTGTGGTTGTACCCAGGCATTAAAAACGGCCTGGCAGGGAGCATTAAACGTATGTACTATTTTAACGTGTGGCAGGGGAGAGGCGTTGGGGTTGGTGGTATTATCCATTATGGGGTGCGTTTTTTTTAAGTGAGTTAAGGTGTTTTTCGAGGGCTGCAAAGCGGCTGGTCCAGTGCTGCTTGTACTGGTCTACCCAGGTTGCTACTTCGTTCAGTTTATCCAGTTGGGGTTCGCAGTAGCGCTCGCGGCCGCGTTGGGTAATTAGTACCAGGCCACATTCGTTCAGTATTTTTACGTGCAGCGATACAGCCTGCCGGCTCATACTGAATTTTTGCGCCAGCATGTTAAGGTTGAGCGGTTGGGTGGCCACCAGGGCTATAATTTCGCGGCGGGTGGGGTCGGCTATGGCCTGAAAAACATCGCGGCGGACTTTCATTGTGCAAGCATTTGCTTGCAAATATAATACAAGTATTTACTTGCGCAAATAATGCTACCAGAACAGCAATCTTACTGTAGCATTAAGCACCATAGATGCACCAAGTATTTTAAACAAGAGGTTGTATTTCTTAATAGCAGCTAATTCTTTTTCTCCTTTAAATGGATTGTAAATATTTAAAGCTACCAGTAAAATTAATGCACCTACAATACCTGCTATCAAGTGCTCTATATTTTCAGTAAGTTTAATGTTGGTCATACTACAATACTATATATAGTTACACCAATAGGCAAACTGGTTAGTGGTTGGTGACGATATGTTGCTTGTTATTACATAAGCTATACACCATCTATTACAGGAAATACAAGATCCTTCAACCTCGCAAAGCCTCGGTTTCAGGATGACAAAAGGGTGACATTGAAACGACAAAACCTTTGTCATCCTGAGCAAGGCCCTGCGCCGCGAAGGATCCTGTATTTGTATTCAGCCGTGGTTGGTATTTAGCTTCTATAAGAAATAAATAGAGCAGCGTCACCAACCATCATATCTACTCTTGTTAAATACCTAATAAATTAAATATGCACATGTTTACATATAAACATACTTAACTATTATTTTATTAAATAAATATACATATTTTTGATAACAACAGCAGCACACTAACACACCTGCTTTTTAAATATTAATACCCCCGGTGTAGCGCCAAACTACACCAAACCGAAGTTTGGTTTTTAAGTTTTTGATTTAGTAGTAAAGTATTGCA
>CAYREY010000091.1:0-3536 GCA_964423405.1 uncultured Chitinophaga sp.
ACGGCCAATGCCAGCTTCAACATTACGCAGAACGATACGCTGCTGGCCACCTTTACCGCTATACCTAACCCCGATACCTTTAACCTGACGGTGCTGGTAACGCCGGCCGGTGGTGGTAATGTAAGTGTAAATGGTACTACGCCGCCTGCCTACCCTGCTACATTGCAGTTTGTAGATGGCACACCGGTAAACCTGATAGCTACCGCTACCGGTGGTTTCAGTTTTGTAAACTACACACTGCTGCACCATAACCTTACGCCTAATAACACTACGGCCAGTGCCTCGTTCAATATTACGCAGAACGATACGCTGCTGGCAACCTTTATAGCGGTGCCCGATACGTTTGACCTGACGGTGCTGGTAACACCAGCTACCGGTGGCAACGTAACTATAAATGGTACCGACTATAGTCCGTACCCGGTAACATTGCGCTACCCGGCCAACACTGCCATTAGCGCTACTGCTGCGGCCAACACCGGTTATACTTTTACCAACTGGCAATTGCTTAACCACACGCTTACGCCTAACAGCACGGCTGCTACTGCCGGCTTTACCATTACACAAAGCGATACGTTAACAGCAGTGTTTACCTTAAACCCGCCCGACTCGTTTGATATAGTAGTGGATATAGAACCCAACCGCAGCGCCGGTGTAGTAGTAGTGGCCGGTGTAACGCCTGCGGCCTACCCGTACCGCGCACGCTTTGCCGAAAACACCCTGGTAGATTTTGAGGCTACCGGTAACACCATTACTACTAACCTGCAAACGCATAATTATATTTTCGACCGGTATGATTTTATATACCACACCCCACAGCCTAACGATAACGAACCGGTGGTGTTTATACGGGTAGAGCGCCCCGACACCGTGATAGTGTGGTTTAAAGATAAACCGGCCGAGGTGGACAGCAGCCTGCAGGTATGGATACCATCGGCGTTTGTGCCGGATGGGGTAAACAACATATTCCGGGTGCACCCACGCAGCGAGTTGCTGGCCGATTTTAATATGCAGATATACAACCGCTGGGGACAGAAGGTATTTGAAAGCAACAACCAAAGCTACGGCTGGAACGGCCAGTTTAACGGCAAAGAAGTGGCGCTGGGCGTGTACAGCTATATTGTAAAAGCCACCCGCCAGAACGGCGAAGATGTATTGCTACGCGGTACGGTTACGGTGGTAAGGTAAGGGTGTTAACCAGAACGAACGAATTATGTTTTAGTTAATATAAATACAAGATTCCTCACTGCGGAAACCTGCGTTCGGAATGACAAAGGCAGGCAACTGTTTACTTACACGTTTACCGCTTTACTGTGTTCGTCATTACCTCGTTGGTTTCGGCTTTGCGAAACCGACGAAGCAATCTTTGTATTGGCTGTTTGCATTTTCCCCTCTCCAGAGGGGGGCCCGCAGGGTGGGGTGTGTGGCTGTTCAGGCTGTTACACTCAACATACGCTTGCGCTACCCCAACAATAAGCACAAATTTTTTGTCATTCTGAAACCGAGGCTTTGCGAGGTTGAAGAATCTTGTATTAAAAAAAGTTTTGTACGAGGGTAAGTGAGAAGCATTTTTGAGAGAAAGAATACAAGATTCCTCACTGCGGAAACCTGCATTCGGAATGACAAAGGCAGGCAACTGTTTAATTAAGTGTTTACCGCTTCCCTGTGTTCGTCACTACTTCATCGGTTTCGGCTTTGCGAAACCGACGAAGCAAGCTCCGGCTGTTCAATTCCCCGCCTATCTTAGGCGGGGGGGCTTTTCAATTCCCCTCTTTCGCCTTACTTACCTATATCGTCATTGCGAGGAGCAAGGCTTTGCGAGCGACGAAGCAATCTCTGTATTACACAAAACAGCCTGAGATTGCTTCGTCGCAAAGCCTCCTCGCAATGACGAACAAATTCTATTTATTTGCATTATGATTAGAGGCAGATGTGTATATATTATGACCAATCATACACATACTATGTTATGTAATTGCACGTATTAACGCCTTAGCTTACTTCGTCGCAAAGCCTGTGCCGAGGTAAGCCCGGGACCTGCGGCTCGCAATGACGAAGCAAGCTTTTGTATTGTTTTATGTGCCGTCCCTACGGAATTCACAGAGAAGACTCTTTGCTCATTTATCTGCCAATTTCAAACATTACAAATACATCGAGGGCCGTAGGCCCGGTTAATATTATAACGCCGGGTTTTAAACCGGCGAATAACCGGCTGTTCATCTCCCCTACCCTCGCCGCAACCTGCCCACATCGTCATTGCGGGGCGGTAGGTTAGGTAAACAGAAAAGCACTACGGCAAGTGTGTAATACTACAAGTTGAAGTATGCCTCTTTAATTTTGGTGGTACTTACCACATTGCCATTGTTGTATGCGTACGAATTATAGGTTACCTCAGTACCATTGTAGGTATAGTCTTTGTTCTCGTTACTTAGTGTACCGTTTATGTATGTTTTGATATCAATCAGCCTTTCGCTTGCATCGTAAGTGCTTTCGGTGCGGTAGCCTTCGGTTACCCCATCTGGCTTATATTGCACATAGTAACTTGAGCGTATCCACGCCTTATAATTGCCCATTTTAATTTTGGTGGTGTTGCTAACGCTGCCATTGCTATAACTATCGCTGTAAAATACCTGCTCGTTACCATTGTAGGTATAATCGCGGCTAATGCTGCTAAGTACACCGTTTTGCCAAACGGTTAATCCGGTTCTGCGCCCATCGGTATCGTAGGCAGATACCTGCTTATACGTCTCTGTTACCCCATCGGGGCCATAGCTGATTACTGAGCTTAGGTCAAGCCAGTCGTTCTGATTCACTATTTTGAATTTGCTGGTGCTGGTAATTGAGCCACTGGTGTAATTATCAATGTAGTACTCGCACTCGTTGCCGTTGTAGGTATAGTTGCGGTTTTCCTGAGTAAGGTTGCCATAAGTGTACGATTTGGTATTGGTAAGCCTGCCTTCGCTATCGTACGTTGCTACCTGCCTCTGTAGTTCGGTTACACCATCTGCTGCATATGCTATAAATAAAGATCTCTTTACCCAGTTTACATGCGTAGGGGTGTTATTGTTATTGTTGTTGTTATTGTTGTTCTGGTTGTTGTTGTTTTGATTGTTGTTTGTGCCGGGGTCATCTTCTTTTTTGCACGAGTTTACAAACAGCATAAAAAATGCAGCAAGCAGTAGTAGTGTGTTTTTCATAGGTAGGGTTTTGTTATTAAACAGACTAATATATGTAATATACTCATATTGTAAACCTTCGTACATCATGTTGTTGTGTATAACAAAAAAAACGTTCCGCCACCTTGCGGTATGCGGAACGCTCAACCAATCAAACATCAGGTAGTTTGGTGTGTACCTATCGTGGGGCCCGTTGTGCCGGCACGGCTGTGTTGCGTGGCATTTGTTGTACCGGTGCCTGTTGCATGCGTTGTATATTACCACCGTTGTTATTAGGTGCTGTACGCGGTGTAGCCGGTTGCACATTGTTCTGCTGAAAACGCTGTGGCTGTTGTTGCGGCATGGTGCGTTGTTGCACCGGTT
>CAYREY010000091.1:3636-14920 GCA_964423405.1 uncultured Chitinophaga sp.
GGCTGTTGCTGCGGCATGGTACGCTGTTGCACCGGTTCGGTACGTTGTATGGCCGGTTGTGTGCGTTGCGGTTGTTCGGTTACGCGTGGCTGCAGGTTGCGTTGTGGCTGTTGCGCGGGCATGGTGCGCTGTTCTACAGCATTGTTGGTGCGTTGCTGCGGTGGCGCCATGTTTACGGTTTTGCCCTGCACCGGTGCCAGTTGTGCGCTGTTGCGTTTTTCTATTACCGGTTTAGCCTCGCTGGCGCTGTACACACGCGCCGGTGCGGCGTTGCCTTTGGTTACCTGCGGGCGGTATATGTTTATACTGTTGTTGCTTACCTCGGTGCGGCCAGGCTTGTTGTTCTCCTGTATAGCCACTGGTTTTATCTCGCGGCCGGTGTAGCGTTGCACCTCCTGTGCCGGTGGGCCGGCAATGTAGGTTTCGTTGCGGTAGTTGTTTACCACAGTGTTATTAATAACCGTAGTGTTGTTTATAATAGTAACGTTGGTGCTGCGGTCAACATAATAGTTGCTGATGTTGTTGCGGCCAAAGTCGCGGTCGCGTACAAATATCCATTGCTGTGCGGGCGGGCAGTAGCTGTTGTAACCGGTGCTGTAACTTATGCCGGGGCCAAGGGCCGTCCAGCCATAGTAGCCGTTGCAATGCCTCCAGCTAACCCAGGCCGGGCCCCATTGGTTATCGGGCACCCATACATAACCATAAAACGGATCCATGTACCAGCGGCCATAGTGGAACGGCGCCCAGCCCCAGTCATATAACGATACCCAGGTCCAACCCCACTCGGTATAGGTCCAGTAACCGTTAGTGCTGTAGGGTTCAAACCCACTGGCCACGGTAGGTACCCACACATAACCATAGGCGGGGCTGTTAACCCACATACCATACGGGCTAAGCTGGTCGTAAAACATCTGGAAACTTACATTTACCTGCGGGCTGTAGTACCGGTGGCGTTTATGGTAATGGTGTGCATCGGCCTGCCCCGGCCAGGCTATAGCGGTAATGCTTATCAGTATTGCTATCAGTATCTTTTTCATAACTGTTGTTTTGCGGTATGACAATCAAAACCCTGCCAGGTTACGTAGTACGTTTGCTAACAATTCATAAAACCACAAAGGCCGGCATTGCTGCCGGCCTTTGTTATGGGTAAGATATGCAAAGCTATGTTTAGCGTATAAGCGTGATAGTGCCTTTGTAGTTGTTTACATTTCCATCGAAACCCGCTGCCTTTACGGTGTACACATACACACCGGGCTTTAGGCGCTCGCCTTTGTTGGTGCCATCCCAGTGGTCGTTGGTATTGTTGGTTTCAAATACCTTTTCGCCCCAGCGGTTAAATACTTTAATATCGGCATATACCACACCGCTGGCAAAAATCTGAAACTTATCGTTGTTGCCATCGTTGTTGGGCGAAAATGCATTAGGTATAAATACCCGCAGCTGCTCGGCCTCGGCACACGATTGGGTGGTTACATTCAGCGTGCCGCTTACGGTACAACCGTTGGCATCGGTTACGGTTAATGCATACTGGCCCGCTGCCTGCACGTTAGTAGTTGCAGTAGTATCGCCATTGGCCCACAGGTAACTGCTGTAACCATTGCCTGCGCTTATGGTAATGGTAGAATCCTGACAACCGGTAGCATCGGGCAGGTTAAGTGGTGCTACACTAATAGCTACCACACTGGCCGAGGCTGTACCGGTGCAACTGGCATCGGTAGCGGTTACACTATAGGTACCGGGTGCAGACGTGGTAAACGTAGCAGCGGTGCTGCCATCGCTCCATACATAGGTAGTGCCACCGGTGGCGGTAAGCGTGGTAGGCTGGTTAGGGCAAATGCTCAACTGCCCGCTGATGCTTACCTGTAAGGTAGATGACTCGGTAACCACTACCGAGGTAGTACCGGTGCAACTATTGGCATCGGTAGCGGTAACGCTGTAGTTACCTTGTGTAACGGTTACGCTGGCGGTAGTGCTGTTGGCCGGGTCGTTCCATACATAGCTGTTGCCACCGGTTGCCGTAAGGGTGGTGTTACCACCGGTGCAGTAGGTAAGCAGTCCCGAAACAGTAACGGTTGGTGCTGTATTTTCTGTAACAGTAGCCGTAGCAGTGGCGATGCAGCCACCGGCATCGGTACCGGTTACGGTGTAGCTGCCTTGTGTAACGGTTATGCTGGCAGTAGTGCTGTTGGCAGGGTCGTTCCAGGCGTAGGTGCTACCACCGGTAGCGGTAAGGGTAGTGTTACTGCCGGGGCAATAGCTAAGCGTGCCGCTTACGGTTATTACGGGTGCAGTGGCTTCGGTTACGGTAGCGCTGGCTGTACCGGTACAGCCGTTGGCATCGGTAGCGGTTACGGCATAGGTGCCTTGCAATACGTTGATAGATGGAGTGGTGCTGTTACCGGCATCGTTCCATATATAACTGGTGCCGCCCACGGCTGTAAGGGTAGTGTTGCTGCCGGGGCAGTAACTAAGCTGACCGTTTATGCTGATAGTAAGGCTGGTGGTTTCGGTAACCACGGCCTGCGCCGAGGCAGTACAGAAATTGGCATCGGTAGTAGTAACGCTGTACGTACCCTGTGTAACGGTTACAGTTGGTGTGGTTTGGCTGTTGCTCCACAGGTAGCCTATGCCGCCACTGGCTGTAAGCGTGGTGTTGCCACCGGTGCAGTACGTTAGCGAACCACTGATGGCTACCACCGGTAGCGGGTTTTCGGTAACGGTAGCATTGGCCGTAGCGGTGCAACCGTTGGCACCGGTACCGGTTACGGTATAGTTGCCCTGTGTAACGGTAATAGCTGCGGTAGTGCTGTTGCCGGCATCGTTCCACTGGTAGGTGGCGGCGCCGTTGGCTGTAAGGGTAGTGTTGCTACCTGCACAATAATTAAGGTTGCCGGTAATATTTACTACAGGCAGTGCATTTTCGGTAACGGTAGCGTTGGCGGTGCCGGTGCAGCCGTTGGCATCGGTAGCTGTAACAGTATAGCTGCCCTGCAATACTGTAATGGCCGGTGTGGTGCTGTTGCCGGCATCGTTCCATATATAGGTGCTGCCGCCGCTGGCTGTTAAGGTAGTGTTGCCACCCTGGCAGTAGCTAAGGTTGCCGCTTATAGTTACGGGTATGGTAGCAAGTTCGGTTACGGTAGCTATCACCGTATCCTGACAGCCGCTGGCATTGGTTACCAACACCGCATACGTACCCTGTGTAACAGTTACGCTGGCAGTGTTGCCTATAATGCTGCCGCTGCTTTGGCTGGCCCATATATAGCTTGCGCCGCCACTGGCGGTAAGGGTAGTGTTGCCACCGGTGCAATAGGTAAGGGCACCGGTAATAGCACCTACCGGTACCGGTAGCTGTGCGGCTACGCTAAAACTGTTGCTGGCACCCGAGCTGCAACTGCCATCGCTGGCCTCTACAGTGTAGCTGGTGCCCGGTGTAAGGTTGGCTATAGCCCCGCCCGCACCTGCGGTAGGGCCGGTGGGTGTAAAGGTATAGGTGTAGGCTGCGTTGTAGTTGGTAATGGTAGCCGTGCCATTTGCTGTGCAACTGGCTGCGGTAGTAGTAACCGTGGGTACCGCCGGTGGTGGTGTAGCGGCCGCATTGCTAAACGCAGCGCTGGGTGCCGATGCACAACTGCCTGTACCGGCCACTACCGTATAACTGGTACCGGTTACCATACCGCTGATAGCACCGCCCGCGCCCACGGTAGGGCCGGCGGGTGTAAAGGTATAGGTGGTGGTATTATCGTAATTGCTGATGGTGCTGCTGCCACTGGTAAGGCAGGTAGCCGGTGTGCTGCTTATAGTAGGTGTAGCCGGCAGGGGTATGGTAGTAGTAAAGGTAATAAGTATAGCACCGGTGCCGCCTGCGCCGCCCTGGCTATTGCCACCGCCTGCGCCGCCACCGCCATAGTTTGCACCTGCTGCGCCGGTAGTAGCACCACCTGCGCCACCTGCAGGGCCCTGGTTAGCGCCGCCGGTGCCACCGTTGCCGCCGCTGCCGTTGTTGCCACTGGCGCCGTTGGTATTGGTAGTGCCGCCGCTGGCTGTGCCACCGGCACCACCGTTGCCGGGGCTGCCTTCGGTACCCGAGCCGCCGGTGCCACGTGCACCGCCGTTGGCGGTTAAGCTAACGGGCGTACCGCCCTGTGCTGTACCGGTAAAGGTACTGTTGCCACCTGCACTGCCGTTGCCGCCGCCCGATCCATCTGAACCGTTGCTGCCGCCACAACCGCCGCCACCTACCGAGTAGGTAAAGGTAGAGCCCGGTGTAACGTTAATGGTAATAGTAGTATAGCCACCGCCGCCTGCGCCGCCACCACCACGGGTGTTGAACAAGCCGCCGTTGCTGCCGCCGCCGCCGCCGCCGGCACCGCCACCACCGCCATATACCTGTACGGTAATGCCGGTTACATCGCAGGGTACTGTCCAGGTGCCGCTTACGGCGGCGCCGTTACAGCCGGCAGGGCCAGAAAAAGTAACATCCTGCGCGCGTGCAATAACTGTTAGTAATAAAATAAGGAAAGGGAGTATAAACTTACTTCTCATGCAAAGGGGGATTATTTGAGCGTTACAATAATGCAATAACAACATGTTATATCCAAATTACAAATATGTGTAAGGTGGGTAGCCTGTTGGTTGTTAAAACTTTATTCTATTGTAAACAAGCTCTTTACGTATTATCTGACGATAAATACACGTTTGCTGGTTGCAAGCCGGCTGTTGTTGATGTTAACAATATAGTAACCTGTAGTGGCATTGGTTAACTGTATTAGTGTAGTGGCTTGTACCAGGCTGCTGTTGTATACCGGCTGGCCCAACAGGTTGTAGATGCTGATTTCGCCATCGGCGCTCAGGCCTTCGCCGGTTAACTGTATGGCTACGGTATTGTTATAAGCCCATATCTTGCGGGTATCCTGCTCTGTTTCATTAATGGCAGTTGCGGCCGATACGGTTACCATCACCGAGTCGGTGTACTGGCAACCGGCATCGTTGGTAGCGGTAACTGTTACGCGGTAAGTGCCGGGCTCATAGTAGGTATAATCGGGGTTAGATACACCGGTAACCTGCCCGCCATCACCCATTTTCCAGTCGAACGAAGTAGCATTGTGCGAAGTAGTGTTGATGACCACCTGCTGATTTACCACAGCGTTCAGGGTTGGGGCTGTAATATCTACTGTAATATAATTGCCCGGCAGGTTAATGGTTTTGGTAGTGGTATAACTACCCAGCGTAAAGTTTACTTCATACATACCCTCGGGCAGGCCGGTAAAACTATACGGGCCGTTCAGGTTGTTTCGGGTGTTTACTTCACTGCCCAGGCTATCGCGCAGGGTAATGGCGCTCCAGGTAATAGTGTTATCTTGTATCAGGCTTACTTGCCCGTCGTTATTAGCACAACCGGCTGTAACGGTGCCTATTTCTACTGCCTTTGAAAAGTGCAGGTAAAAACGGTTTTCAAAGGTTAAGCCGCCAGCCATTTGCAGTACATAGGGGTCGCTGCGCAGGTTGGTAAATATGCCGTACTGGCGGTCTTCTAACTGTATAATGGTGGTAGAATCGAAATTGCTGACCAACTGTGCCGTAAAAGCATAAATCCCCCCGGTATCGGTACGTACCCCTACCCGTATTACCTCGGTTTGTAAAAGCCGGCTGTAACCATTGGTAGATACCAGGCTGTCGTTACTGGTAAAGGTGTATAGCACGGGCGAGTATTGCATTTGGCCAAATGCCTTGGGGGCATCTTCGGTCATACCGTAGGTGGGGCTTATCCCCAAATCGAAATAAACAGTGGTTTCATCGAGATATGCACCGGGGCCCGACAGCCTGATGCGGGCGGTCTTTTTTTCTTGTGTAGCAAATGCTACAGCATTGAACAATACAATAAGCAGGATAATAGTGGTGGCTCTTCTCTTCATACGCAATAGCGCCTATACAAGTATAGACACGTATTTAACAATGCAAGTTTAATGCCATTACCTAAAAATGATGTTAACAACGGCCTGATTGTGCTCAGCAGGCCCATAATGGGGAATTAATTCCCCATTTTTGTGAATTAACAGGGGTAGAGCTGTGGGGTTGGGGCGCTCAGGTAAACCGCAGCAGTTGTTTGCGTTCTTCTTCAAAAACAAGCCCGTGCTGTTGCTGTAGCAGGTTCATCTTCTCCAGGTTTTTTTCTACAAACTTACGGTGTGCGTCGGAGTAGGGGTTGCGCGGCCGGTGGCGGGCGGCCAGCAACAGTTCGTCGGTCTGTTTCATTATAGCCAGCGCCTGCGGGGCCAGCATGGTGTCGCGCAGTTTCTCCCACACATAGTCGGTGGCCTGGTAGTTGGGGTGCAGCATATCTTCGGCAAAAAAGCGGTAATCACGCAGGTCGTCCATTACCAGCTCGTATGCCGGAAAATAATACCAATCGGGGTGTTGCTGCTGCAAGGTATGTATGGCGGCAAACAGGTGCGCCTTGCTTATGGTGTTCTCGTGGTGGCCAAAGGCAAAGTAGCGCACGGGGCTTACGGTAAGCACTATTTTTATGGTGGGGTTTACTGCCAGTAGGGGTTGCAGCGCCTGGTTCAGTACGTTTACAATTTCGGCGGGCTCCATCAGGCGTTTGGTAAAATAGTTGCCGCTCAGCTTATGGCAGTTAGATACTACACGCCCCCCTTCTTTTAACTCAAACACATGCGAGGTACCAAAGGTTAAAAACAGCGCCGTGGCATTTTTTAAATCGGTAGCCGCCTGTTGCAGGTTGCTGTTTATTACGGCCAGCGTTTCGGCGGCGGTGCTGCGCGAGTAACTGCCGTGGTGGTCGAAACTATGGTACAACTCATCGTGGTGCACAAGGTCGGTTTCGGTGTACGGCACGGGGTTAAGCAAGCGCTGTATGGCCTGTGCAATAGAGTACGGGTTGTACTGCTGCCCGTAGGGGTTAATATTTATACTAAACTTATACTCTTTAAACTTCTTACCAATATTCTCCGAGAAGCACGACCCCACACTCACCAGCCTGTCGGCATGGCTTAGCTGCCAGGGTGCTTTATCGGGCGTTACTTCGGTACGGAAGGGTTTCATTGTAGTAGTGAGTATTGAGATTTTAGATTTTAGATTTTAGAATGCGGATTTTGAATTGAATACAAAGCCAATTTGCATTTATTGCCAACTGCCAATTGCGGACTGCCAACTTGTATTTATTGCCAACTGCTAACTACGGACTGCCAATTTGTATTTATTGCCAACTGCAGACTGCCGACTTGTATTTACTGACAACCTATTACTTTTTCTCCGGCCTCACCAAACTATCTGCCGGATATTCTTTGCGCATAGCCTCCTGCACAGCTGTGGCCCAGTTGGTCAGCAGTGCTTTTTGTTCTTCGGTTAGTTTGGCATCGGTATGCACCCAGGTGTAGCTGTTAAGCGGCATTTCGCCCTCTTTAATCATCTCTATGGTTTCTTCCAGCTTATGAAACTGGCGGTACGGGCGGTAAGTAGTAAACTCGCTCAGGTTCAGTTTTTCTTTACCCTCATCTACGTGGTGCTGCAGCCACCAGCCCACGGGTTGCAGGTTGGTGTACCAGGGGTACGCGGTGTAGTTGCTGTGGCAATCGTTGCAGGCAGTTTTAAGCAACTGCGCCACATCGGGTGGTACGGGGTATTTAGTACTTATATCGTGTGTAAGGTTGTTACCCAGGTTACGGGTAGGGCGCACAAACTGTATAGCCACTAACAGTATCAGCACGCCCATGCCAATTTTCTTCCCTTTGGTCATGTTCATCTTGTTTAATGCAATGTTAAGTTTTTTAAATAATAAAGTATTTGACGATAAACATGCCCACATATTGCGACTATGGGTAAAACTGCGCATTTTGACTATTTGTAAATTCATGTAGGTTTGCGCCACTAAAAATCATAAATGGAAACTTTTATCAGGGTAACCCAGTTTTTTCTCAGTTTATCGTTGCTGGTGTTGCTGCATGAGTGGGGGCACTTTATAGCGGCCCGTATGTTTAAAACACGCGTAGAGAAATTTTACCTCTTTTTCGATTTCCTGTTCCCTTTTCCCAAGCTGCTTAATTTTGCTTTGTTTAAAAAGAAAATAGGCGATACCGAATATGGCCTGGGTTGGTTCCCGATGGGCGGTTATGTAAGCATAGCCGGTATGATGGATGAAACCAAAGACAGCGGCGACCTCGACTCGGCCCCCAAGCCCGATGAATACCGCAGCAAGAAAGCCTGGCAGCGCCTTATTATATTGCTGGGTGGTATTATAGTAAACCTTATACTGGCATTTTTTATTTACAGCATGTTGCTGTTTGCCTATGGTAAAGAAACCATACCAATGGCCAATGCCAAATATGGTTTTGTGGCCGATTCGCTGGCGCAGACTGTAGGTTTTAAAAGCGGCGATATGATGGTAGGCTACGATAACAAACACAAGTTTACCGATGCCGGTTCATCGGTAGTGGCCGACCTGCTACTGGCCGATGCACAAACCGTACAGATACTACGTAACGGCGAGCCTATGAGCATAACCATACCCGAGTATATATATCCGGCTATAGTAAACAGCCGCGGCGAAATAGAGTTTTTGAAAATTGCTTTCCCCAGCGATATAGATACGGTATTGCCACAGTCGGCAGTGTATGGCAAAATGCAGAAAGGCGACCGGGTAATTAACGTAGGCGGTACCCCTATTAACTACTTTGCCGAAATAGGCCAGGCGCTGAAACAAAACCGCAATAAAACCATACCGGTTACCGTACTGCGTGGCACCGATACCGTAACTATGGAGGCTAAAATACCTGCCGAGGCCAAACTGAACATAATGGCCGTATCGCCCGAAAATTATTTTGAGGTAAATAAAATCAGCTATGGTTTTCTGGCCAGTTTTCCGGCCGGTTTTGTAATGTGTAAAGATATACTGACCAAATACATCAAGCAGTTCCGCTTAATATTCAGCCCGCGCTTTAAAGGCTGGAAACAGGTGGGTGGCTTTGCCAGCATATCTAAACTATACACTACCTATTGGGATTGGCAGGCGTTCTGGATGAGCACGGCGTTCTTATCGCTGGTGTTGGCGTTTATGAACCTGCTGCCTATACCTATGCTGGATGGTGGCTATGCCCTGTTTACACTGGTAGAAATGATAATAGGCCGCCCGCTGCCCGAGAAATTTTTAGAGTACTCGCAAATGGTGGGTATGATATTTATACTTACCCTGCTGGTAGTTGCCAATGGTAACGATCTGCTGCGTGCCCTGTTTGGCAACTAAGGGTAAGTGGTTTAATTATAACCGGATAAAAGTAAACCGTTACCGGTTTACTTTTATCCGGTGGGTCTTCCCTCTCTTTCAGGAGAGGGAAGATGCCGAAGGCAGAAGGGTGAGGCTATAACTAACTATATAAAACATACATATGGCTACAGGCTTTTTTAAAGTTCCACAACCGGTAAACGAACCGGTTAAAACATACGGTGCCGGCACCAAAGAGAGAGAAGAACTAAAAAAGAAACTGAAAGAGATGCGCGCCGAAAAGCGCGACATACCTATGTACATAGGCAGTAAAGAAGTACGCGAAGGCAGCAAGGTAACGCTGCACCCACCGCACGACCATAAACACCTGCTGGGCCATTACTACCGCAGCGAAAAAAAACACATTAAGCAAGCCATAGATGCAGCGCTGGCTGCCCGCAAAAAATGGGGCAACATGGCCTGGGAGCAACGCGCCGCTATATTTTTAAAAGCTGCCGAGCTGATAGCCGGCCCTTACCGCGCCGAGCTGAACGCCGCCACCATGCTGGGGCAGAGCAAAAATGCTTTTCAGGCAGAGATTGATTCGGCCTGCGAGATTATAGACTTTCTGCGGTTTAACGTGCAGTTTATGACCGAGATATACGGCATGCAGCCTGCCAGTGCCCCCGGTATATGGAACCGCCTGGAGTGGCGCCCGCTGGAGGGTTTTGTGTTTGCACTTACGCCTTTCAACTTTACAGCCATAGCCGGTAACCTGCCTACCAGCGTAGCCATGATGGGCAACGTAGTGGTATGGAAACCCAGCGATGCACAGGTGTACTCGGCACACGTGCTGATGAAGATTTTTAAAGCTGCCGGTGTGCCCGATGGCGTTATTAATTTAATATACCCCGATGGCCCCGAAGCCGGTGAGGTAATATTTAACCACCCCGATTTTGCCGGCATACACTTTACCGGTAGCACAGCGGTGTTTCAGCATATATGGCAAACCATAGGCAACAACATACACAAGTACAAAACCTACCCGCGCATAGTGGGCGAAACCGGTGGTAAAGATTTTATTCTGGCGCACCCCTCGGCCGATGCTAAGGTGGTGGCTACCGCCATTAGCCGCGGTGCGTTCGAGTACCAGGGGCAGAAATGTTCGGCGGCATCGCGTGCCTATATACCTGCCAGCCTGTGGCCGGCGGTTAAAAAGCAGGTGCTGGAAGATTTATCGACCTTTAAAATGGGCCCCACCGAAGACTTTGGCAACTTTATAAACGCCGTAATTACCGAAAGCAGTTTTGATAAGTTGGCGCGCTATATAGATGGTGCGAAGAAAAGCAAAGACGCAAAAATTATAGCCGGTGGCAGCTACGATAAAAGCAAAGGCTACTTTATAGAGCCTACCATTATACAGGCCAAAGACCCTAAGTATGTAACTATGTGCGAGGAGTTGTTTGGCCCGGTGCTAACGGTGTATGTGTACGAAGATGATAAGTTTGAAGCCACTATTAAACTGGTAGATACCACCAGCCCGTACGCGCTTACCGGTTCTATAATAGCGCAGGACCGCTACGCTATAGAAACAGCCACCACCGGTTTGCAACATGCCGCAGGCAACTTTTATATAAACGATAAACCTACCGGTGCCGTAGTGGGGCAGCAGCCATTTGGCGGCAGCCGCGGCTCGGGTACCAACGATAAAGCCGGTAGCATGATAAACCTGCTGCGCTGGGTTAGTCCGCGTACTATTAAAGAGACCTTTGTGCCACCGGTAGATTACCGCTATCCGTTTTTAGAGAAGGATAAGTAAACTATATCTGTTCGTCATTGCGAGGAGGCTTTGCGACGAAGCAATCTCAGGCTGTTTTATGTAATACAAAGATTGCTTCGTCGCTCGCAGAGCCTCGGTTTCAGAATGACAAAAGTTTTGTGCTTGTTGTTAGGGTAGCGCAAGTGTATGTTGAGTGTAACAGCCTAAACAGCCACACACCCCGCCCTGCGGGCACCCCTCTGGAGAGGGGAAAATACAAACAGCCAATACAAAGATTGCTTCGT
>CAYREY010000092.1:0-14736 GCA_964423405.1 uncultured Chitinophaga sp.
GTAAAATTAAAGTATTTTTTGCTTGTTTTAATGACAGTACCTCGCGCCAGTGGGGCATATAGCCTAAATTAGTTGGGGAATCAATACAAAACAAGCGGCACCTACGGTGCGCGGTGTTATGCTTCCGAAACATATACCGGGCATAGTAACCAACCACAGCTTAAACCAGTTGTGTTTAGTTATGTTTATTTACCTTTAGTGCAAAGCTGAATAAAGCACCTTTGCCGGCGTTGCTTTCTACCCAAATGGTTCCGTTTTGTGCTTCGATAAACTCTTTACTTATAGCAAGCCCCAGGCCGGTGCCACCTTTGCTACCCGGTATTTTAAAATAGCGTTCAAACACCCGCTCTGCATATTGTGGCGCAATGCCGGGCCCGGTATCTTTTACTGTAAAAAGCACGGTGTCGTTAACCGGTGTGGCACTTATACTAATTGTACTTTTTTCAGGCGCGTATTTTACAGCATTGGTAAGCAGGTTTACCATTACCCACACTGTTTTATCAGGGTCGGCGGCTACCGTAGGTAAGTTATCGGGTATGTCAGTGTGTAAGCAGATGCCTTTTTGCTCGGCCAACGATAACACGGCATTGGTTGCCAGTTGTATTATTATGCCGGGCGCTACTGGGGCAATGTTAAGCTGTATGTTACCGGTTTCTATTTGGGTCATGTTCAGCAACTCGCCGGTTATTTTTAATAGCCTTTCGGTATCGTCGGCAATACTATCCAGTAGCTGTTTTTGCTCCTCGTTTAGCTGGGCACTACCCTGGCTTTTAAGTAGCTTAAGGCTCATTTTAATGGCAGCTATGGGTGTTTTAAGTTCGTGCGATACGGTGGCCAGAAAGTTTGTTTTTGCCGAATCAAGTTCTTTAAACGGAGTAACGTTATGTAATACAATCAGCTCGCCTATAACGTTTTTTTCATTCATTACCCGTTTGTAATTCTTTACAAAGTAGTTCTCTTTATTGCCGGTATATATTTTTAAGTCTGTAGGTTGGTTATCGGCAAGCAGGCTGCGCAGTAAATCGTTTTTTAAGGCTATGTCGGGTGCATAACAGCCTACAATTTCCTCTTTCTTCAGCATTAGTAAGCTTTGTGCCACTTCGTTTACAAACAGAATGTTTCGCTTTTCATCTAACCCCAATACAGCATCGTGCATATTGTTGATGATAGCTTCAATGCGGCTTTTTTCAAACATTAGTTTAGATACGTTGCTGTGTTCCCATTTATCAAGCTCCGAAGCCATGTTGTTAAATGCGGCCGCCACTTCGCCAAACTCATCACTACTTTCTATCGCAATACGGGTAGTGTATTCCTTGCCTGCAATTTTTCTTATGCCCTCTGTAATACGGGCTATCGGGTCGGCAATCCATTTGGGAAAATTGATAACAAACGTAAAGCTTAACAGAAAGCAAAGCGTGCCCAGTATGGTTATGTATGCAAATGCATTGCGGGTTTTGGTGGTAATACTGTTATCCTTGGCCAGTATGGCATCCATGTTCAGTTTCTGCACATCCAGTATTTTTTTCCGCAATTCGGTTTTAATACTATCGCTGCGCAGGCCGGTTTTGTATTGCTGAAACAAACTACGGATAGCCAGTGTGGCATACTGCTCGCCCCTTTCAGTAATGTTATGTTCCTGCAATACCAGATTTTGTTCAAATAGTTGTAGCGATGCAGTGCTATCTGCCAGGTCCATGGCCTCTATCATGTATTTGGTGTACTGCAGCGTATTATAGTTATCTTTTAGTATATCTTCCGATTCGCTGGCCAGGCGGTTAATATAATAACTACCCGAACCGGCCAGTAGCATAATAATGGCCAGCAAAAAGATAAGGCCCAGGCGTATTTTGTTTTTTACATTCATACCTCAGGTTTTACGAAAGGATAACTACATCTACATCGTTACTGGAAAGTTTGCTGAGCAGTTGATTAAATATACCGGTGTTTAGTATTATTTGCGCCAGATGTAAATGCGGCTTGCCAATACAAATAGTGGTTATTCCTTTTTCTTCGGCCACCTGCATTATTGCATTGGCAATACTGTTGTTTTTTACCTGTATTACCTCTGCCCCCAATTCGGTTGCCAGTTTAAAATTATTAATAAGATGACGTTGCAGGTGTAGTGGTATTTTATCGCTGCTTTCGCTGGGTGTTTGCACATACAGCACATACCAGCCGCTGTGGTAGTAATTGGCCAGTCGCGCGGTTTTGCGTATCACCTTTTTAGCTGTTTCATCGGTAGAAGAAATGCAGGCTAAAAAGCGCTCTGGTTTTAGCTGTGCCATGCGGGGCACTTCCTTTTCTACTTTGCGTTCTACCTGGCTGGCTACTTCTTTTAGTGCAAGCTCCCGCAGTTGCAGTATATGCTCGGGTTTAAAAAAGTTGTTGAGCGCCGCCTGTATTTTATCCGGCTTATATATTTTCCCTTCTTTAAGCCTTGTAATTAATTCGTCCGCTGTCAGGTCAATGTTAACCACTTCATCGGCCAGTGCTATTACCTTATCGGGCACCCGTTCGGTTACCTCTATGTTGGTTATTGTTTTTACTTCTTCGTTCAGGCTTTCTATATGCTGTATGTTTACTGCCGATATTACGTTAATGCCAGCCTCCAGTATTTCCAATACATCCTGCCAGCGTTTTTCGTTTTTGCTGCCCTCTATGTTGGTGTGGGCCAGCTCGTCTACAATAACAACTTCGGGCCGCAGGTTTAGTATAGCCTGCACATCCAGCTCATCCAGCTCTTTACCTTTATAAAACAACTTGCGGCGGGGTATTACCGGTAAGCCATCCAGTAGGGCATGTGTTTCGGCTCGTAAATGCGTCTCTATGTAGCCTATTTTTACATCAATGCCGTTTTTTAGCAGGGTGTGAGCCTCTTGCAACATGCGGTAGGTTTTGCCTACACCGGCGCTCATGCCTATGTAAACTTTAAATTTTCCCAGCCTCGATTTTTTTATAAGCTGTAAAAATTCTTCGGCCGATTTCCGCATTTCTTCCATTGGCTATTTAAATTGATGGGCGAACGCATACGCAAAACTAAAACCTACCGTAGGGCTAAGCTTTGTAAAGCTACCGTTTCTCTTTTCAAAAATATCATCCTGCCGGCTTTGAAACACGCGGCCCTCTATGCGTATCATAGCATTTGCAAACGGAATAACATCCATATTAAGCGAGTAGCCAAAGGTTTCGAAACCGTTAGGCGAACCGGTAGCTATTATCACACCGTTCCTGTCGCTATAGTATTCAACCCGTGCTGCCAGCGCCAGTTTTTCTATTGGTGCATAACGTAAAATAAGCACCGGCGTATACCATAGGTTGTACTGTTTACTTGCTTTGGCTTTTTGCTCGGCACCTATATCAAAGCCCACTATAATACCAACTTTATCGGTAGGGGTAAATGTGGCATACAGGTTATGGAAATAGCGCATCTGGCGGGTGCTATCGGGCTTATCGGTACCTATAAATGATGAAGAGTTGATGAGTATCTTATCGTTTGGCTTGCCTTGTAGTTGCCAGCCAAACGATGGTAACGAACTACCACCTACTTTTTGTATGCGCTGCCAGCCGTTAAGTACCAACCCACTAGCCACAAATTTCCCGTTATCTGATGTATAGGTAAGCTTTACACCGCTTTCGTAGTAAGGCGAGTTATCGGCCAGTATGCTTCGGGTAAGGTTCCAGCAATCTTTACCAATGGCACTTTCAAAACCAATGTGCGAGGCAAAAATACCGGCATCCAGCCATAGTTGCTTTTTCTTCGACAGGTTAATCCCTGCATTAGCTTCAAATATATTTTTTAAAACACCTGGCTCTGCCGAAAGATTAGCGTTGCTATAGGTGCCTGCCATAATAGCTATGTTGGCACGCAACCTGGCTGCCGTATAGTTTAGTTTAATATAGGCCAGGTTTACATTAAACTCATTGTGCCGGTTGTGGCTGTATATAAACGCAGGACGGTTACCGCTGGCCGGGTTGTTTATATCAAACATATAATAGGCCTCTATATAAGCGCTCAGTTCAAGGTTACCTTTCCACGGCTTTGCTTTTTCGGCTTTAGCGCTGTCTTCTATCGGTTGGGCTATACTCAAGTCTTTACGTAGCGAGTCGAGGATTTGCTGGCGTAACTCGCGGATGATGGCATCCTTTTCTGCCTGCGATATAGTTTGTGCAACGCTGTTAGTGGCTATGCCGGTAAGTATAAAAAGAGATATAATAATTTTTTTCATGTGGTGGGTTATTTCATGTTATCCAATGCAATGTTCAGTTTAAGCACGTTTACCTTTGGTACGCCCCAAAAGCCTGCAAGCGGCTGTTGTGTTTGCTGGTTTACCAAAGCAATAATACGTTGTTCAGTAATGTGTCGCAAAGTGGCAATACGTTTTACCTGCACCAACGCTGCTTCGGGCGATAGGTCGGGGTCGAGCCCGCTACCCGAAGCTGTTACCAGTTCAGATGGAATTGCATGTTTTTGTACACCGGGGTTGTGCACCATAAATGTATCAATTCTGCTAGTTACCAGCTGCAGGTATTCTGGGTTTGTGGGGCCTTTGTTGCTACCGCCGCTACCGGCCGCATTATAATCAACTGCCGAAGGGCGACTGTTGAAGTATTTATCATCGGTAAATTTTTGCCCTACCAATGCATAACCAACTGTTTTACCATTTACAGCCACTGTTTCGCCGCGGCCATGGTTAGGTGCACCCAGCCAGGCAATGCCACCAACGGCAGCAGTAAATACCACGCAAAAAAACAGCAGGCACCAAAAACTTATCAGTAAAGATGATATGAGATTATTTTTCATGTTATTATATTTTACTTTTTATTGCCGGTTTACAGAGCCATAGCCACCAGCATATCAATCAATTTTATGCCTATAAAGGGTACTATCACCCCTCCCAGGCCGTAAATGAACAGGTTCCGGCGCAGTAACGCACTTGCTCCAATTGGTTTATAAGCCACACCACGCAATGCCAGCGGTATAAGTGCCGGTATTATAAGTGCGTTAAATATTACGGCCGATAGTATGGCGCTTTCCGGCGAGTGAAGTTTCATAATATTTAAGCCTTGCAATGCAGGTATAGAGGCAATGAACAAAGCCGGTACAATGGCAAAATACTTGGCCACATCGTTGGCAATAGAGAAAGTGGTTAATGTGCCACGTGTCATCAAAAGTTGTTTACCTATCTCTACTATTTCAATCAGCTTGGTAGGGTCATTATCCAGGTCAACCATGTTACCAGCTTCTTTAGCAGCCTGAGTGCCACTGTTCATGGCTACACCTACATCGGCCTGTGCCAGTGCCGGAGCATCGTTGGTACCATCGCCCATCATGGCTACCAGCTTTCCGCTTTGCTGTTCACGGCGTATGTAGTTCATTTTATCTTCGGGCTTAGCTTCGGCAATAAAATCATCTACACCAGCTTTCTCAGCAATATACTTGGCCGTAAGCGGGTTGTCGCCGGTTACCATTACTGTTTTTACCCCCATTTTGCGCAAACGGTCAAAGCGCTCTTGTATGGCGGGCTTAATAATATCCTGCAACTCTATTACACCAATTACTTTTTCGTTTTCAGAAACTACCAGCGGTGTACCACCGTTAGATGATATATGCCTTACCTTTTCGGCAATATCTGTTGGAAAGGGGTTGCCCGCTTTTTCTGTAAGGTTTTTTACAGCATCAAAGGCCCCTTTGCGTATGCGCATGTTACCGGTATCGATACCCGATGACCTTGTTTCGGCAGTAAACTTGATAAACCGTGCATTATCGCCCAATGCCAAATGGCGCTTAACACCCGAGGCTTGTGCCAGCTCTACAATCGATTTACCCTCCGGTGTATCGTCTGATGCCGAGGCCAGGCTGCACATTTCAATAAAGTGATTAGTATCTATACCGGTAGCCGCGTAAAAGTTTGTGGCTTTTCTGTTGCCAATAGTAATAGTACCGGTTTTATCCAGTAACAAAACATCTATATCGCCGGCAGTTTCTACCGCCTTGCCCGATTTGGTAATAACATTAGCACGCAGGGCCCTATCCATACCTGCTATACCAATGGCACTTAACAAGCCCCCAATGGTAGTAGGTATAAGGCAAACAAACAGCGATATAAAAGCTGCAATGGTAATAGGTGTTTTGGCATACAGGGCAAAAGGGTATAGGGTAACACACACTATAACAAACACCAGCGTAAAGCCTGCCAGCAAAATAGTAAGCGATATTTCGTTTGGTGTTTTCTGGCGGCTGGCACCTTCTACCAGGGCTATCATTTTATCTAAAAAGCTTTCGCCCGGCGAGGTAGATACTTCTACCTTAATGCGGTCGCTTAGTACTTTGGTACCACCGGTTACGCTGCTTTTATCGCCGCCGGCCTCGCGTATTACCGGGGCACTTTCGCCGGTAATGGCGCTTTCGTCAATAGTGGCTATGCCCTCGGTTATTTCGCCATCGGTAGGTATTATATCGCCGGCTTCGCAAATAAAAATATCGCCCTTTTGCAGTTGCGATGATAACCTATCTACGGTAGATACATTAAAACCTTCGGTACGGCCAATTACAACTCTTGCTTTTGTTTCTTCACGTGTTTTGCGCAGGCTTTCGGCCTGTGCTTTACCACGTGCTTCGGCCAGTGCCTCGGCAAAGTTGGCAAACAGTAGCGTAAAAAGCAGTATAAAAAATACAGCCAGGTTATATGCAAACGAACCCTGTGCGCTGCTGCCCGATATGGCTGTGTACAGGGTAACTATCAGCATAATTACAGTGCCGATTTCTACCGTAAACATTACCGGGTTGCGGAACATGGTTTTAGGATTTAACTTGGTAAACGAATGTTTAAGTGCTTCGTTTACCAGTTCTTTTTCGAACAGTGATTTGTTTTCCTTTTTCATGATTGATTATTTATTGGTGCATGCTGAAATGTTCGGCAATAGGGCCCAGTGCCAGCGCCGGGAAGTACAGCAGTGCGGTTATGATTACAATAACGGCGAGTATCATTATGCCGAAGGTGAGTGTATCGGTTTTAAGTGTGCCCGCGCTTTCAGGTATGTATTTCTTCTGCGCCAGCAAACCGGCAATTGCAACCGGACCAATGATTGGTAAGAAACGGCCCAGCAGTAGTACAACACCGGTTGTAATATTCCAGAAGGGGTTGTTATCGCCCAGCCCCTCAAAACCGCTACCGTTGTTAGCATTGGCCGAGGTAAACTCGTATAGCATTTCGGAGAAACCATGAAAGCCCGGGTTATTTAACCAACCGGTAGCATTGCCGCTAAACCACCAACCCATTGGCGAATCGTTGGCAGCAAAGTAAGCAGCTATAGCCGTACCACCCAGTATAAGTATAGGCGATACCAGTGTGGTAAGCACCGCAATTTTCATTTCGCGCGCTTCTACCTTTTTGCCTAAAAACTCGGGGGTGCGGCCCACCATCATACCCGATATAAATACGGCTATGATGATGAAAATGTAAAAGTTGAGAAAACCTACACCCACACCCCCATACAGGGCATTTACCATCATATCCAGCATTAGCAAGGCACCGCTTAAAGGCATAAAACTATCGTGCATACCATTTACCGAGCCGTTACTGGTGGCAGTGGTGCTTACGCCCCATAAACCTGTAGCCGGTGCCCCCAGGCGTATTTCTTTACCCTCCATACTGCCACCGGTTTGTGCAATACCCAGTGCTGTTATTTCAGGGTTGCCTTGCATCTCATTGTATATTATTGGTATGCCTATGCTTAAAAAGCCGAGAGTCATAACACCAAAAATTATCCATGCCAGCTTTTGCTTTTTAAGGTAAAAGCCCAGCGCAAATACAAAGGCAATAGGTATTAACAGTATAGCAATATTCTCTACTGCATTGGTCAGATAGTTGGGGTTCTCTAATGGGTGCGCACTGTTAACACCAAAGTAGCCACCGCCGTTGGTGCCTGCCTGTTTAATAGCAATCATAGCTGCAGCAGGCCCGCGCGAAACCTGTACGGTATCGCCTTGCAGGGTTACTATGGTATCTTTGCCCTCTATATTGTTTGGGGTACCGTTAAACACTAATATAAGCGCTACTACAAACGATACCGGTAACAGTATGCGTGTACACGATTTTAGAAAGTAGTTCCAAAAGTTGCCTAAACCTGTAGCTGTGCGCTCGCGCATGGCATTTAATACCAGTGCGCCCATAGCCAAACCGGTACCGGCACTTACAAACTGCATAAACATGAGGCAGAATATCTGTGAGAAATAGCTCACACCGGTTTCGCCGCTATAGTGTTGCAGGTTGCAGTTTACTACAAACGATATGGTGGTGTTAAAAGCCAGGTCGGCTGTCATATCCGGGTTGCCGTCGGGGTTCCAGGGCAACCAGCTTTGGTTCATTAATACAAACATGCACCACAAAAACCAAACACCGTTTAATACCAGCATAGCTTTAAGCTGTTGCTGCCATGTTTGTTCGGTAGTTGCATCTATGCAGCTTAGTTTAAAAAACAGTTTTTCTATAGGGTTGAAAATAAAATCGAGCCATGTTTTATCGCCGTTGTAAACGCGCGCTATGTAGCGCCCCAGCGGAATAGCAAGTAGTACTGTAAACAGAAAGATGGCCATAGCGCCTATTAGTTGTGTAGCCATAGTATCAGAACTTTTCGGGTTTAATAAGTACATACAGCAGGTAAGCAAATACCAATACCGATGTGATGAATAATGCTGTCATGTGTCAGGGTTTTATATGTTTTTGAAAAAATCGATGGCTTTAAAAAGCAGGGCAAAGCCTGCCAGGCCGGTTGCAAGTAGTATAGCAGTAGTAAGCATGATAATTTGTTTTGCCCCTGCCATGGCAAAACAGATACCCAATTGAAATCCGGTATCGTCCGGACTTTAATTGATTGATTTTCAGTGATTAGTAGAAGGGAGTATGAATGCAAAAAACATACGCTCTCTCAAAATGAGAGAGCGTAGTCTCTCATTTTGAGAAACTACAATTTGTATTCATCTATTTTGCGGTACAGCGTGGCGGCCCCTATGCCTAGTAGTTTGGCGGCTTCTGTTTTATTGCCGTTGGTATAGTTAAGTACCTTTTGTATGTGTAGTTTTTCTACGCTGGATAAGTTGAATGCAGATAGCTGGCCCGATGATGTATTAGTTGTTTGTTGTAGCTCTGCAGGTAAGGTGGTTGTATCTAACTGGTTACTGGTAGATAGTATTACACTGCGCTCAATCACATTTTTCAGTTCGCGTATGTTGCCGTTCCACACATGTTGTTTTAGTGCATATATATAATCGGCAGATAGCGATTTAGCCTGCTGGTTGGTTTTAGAGCTGTACACTGTTACAAAGTGTTCGGCCAAAGCTTGTATGTCGTTTACTCTGTCGCGCAGGGCAGGCAGTTGTATGCCAAAAGCCGATATACGGTAATACAGGTCTTCGCGAAAATGCCCTGCTTTAATTTCGCTCAATAAGTTACGGTTAGTAGCGGTTATTATGCGCACATCTACCTTTACCGGTTTTGTATCGCCTACTTTAATAAACTCGCCCGATTCGAGCACACGTAGCAGCTTTGCCTGCAGGTCGGCAGGCATTTCGCCTATCTCATCTAAAAAAAGGGTGCCGTGGTTTGCCTCTTCAAACAGGCCGCGTTTATCTTTTGTGGCGCCGGTAAAGGCACCGGCTTTGTGGCCAAACATTTCGCTCTCCAGCAAATCTTTACCAAATGCCGAGCAGTTGATGGCTACAAAATTTTTGTTTCGTCGGTCACTGGCCTGATGTATAGAACGTGCAAATACCTCTTTACCGGTGCCGGTTTCGCCGGTTAATAAAACAGTGGCATTGGTGGGGGCTACCCGCATGGCAAGCTCTATGGCTTGCTGTATTTGTTTAGATGTGCCAATGATAGAACTGAACGATTGGGTTTTATCCAGTTGCTTTTCCAGATTTTTAATGCGGCTGTTAAGCTCTGTTTTTTCAATAGCCCGATACAGTAGCGGTATAATACGGTCGTTATCATCGCCTTTTATCAGGTAATCGAATGCGCCGTTTTTTATAGCCTGTATGCCATCGGGCAGGTTGCCGTAGGCGGTTAGTAGTATTATCTCTATGTGCGGATAGCGCTCTTTAATTGTTTTTGTAAAATCTACACCGTTACCATCGGGTAGTTTTACATCGCACAGTACAATATCTACAGTTGATTGTTCAAGTTTTTTAAGGGCCGAGTTGCAATCGCCGGCTTGTATTACTTCAAAGCCTTCTAACTTAATAATGCGGGCCAGCAGGTTGCGTAGCTTTTCCTCGTCGTCAACTATCAATATGTTTTTCACCAGGCAGTATTATAAAAGCAAATGTATGCTTTAATTATTCGTAAGTAAAGTTGTAGTGTTAGGTGAGGCTGAGAACTACTGAGGAGTAGAGTGGCAAGTAAAATATTGGTAGTGCGATATACCGTTGCGGTTGGTGGCGCGGTTAATTATTTTAGCGGAAGCGAAGCACCAGCCACGGCTAAAAAGGCTCATCACCTTCGTCCCGACGTTAGCAGTAGGGATGCAACCAACCGGTATGTGCTTTTTGAAAATGGACTTGCCTAAAACAAAAAAGCCCGCATGGTAGCGGGACTTTATTAGCTGGCGGAGAGAGAGGGATTCGAACCCCCGGAAGGCTCATCACCTTCGGCTGTTTTCAAGACAGCTGCAATCAACCGCTCTGCCATCTCTCCGTGGGCAAAAATAGAAAAGCGAATTACATTGCCAAGTACGATGGCAAAAAAAAAGCAATTTTTTTGAGCTGAAATTGTTGTAAAGTAACCAGTTACAGGCAAAAACTGCCTGTGGTTTACAATTCGCCGAGGCGGGTAACCAGTTCTATTACTTTATTCCAGTTTTTGGCAGATACCGTGTAATAGATATACTTACCCTCGCGGCGGGTGCTTACCAGGTTGGCGGTACGCAGTATGGCAAGGTGTTGCGACATAATAGACTGCTCAACCTTCAACTTGCTGCAAAGCTGGCTTACTACGCTTTCGTTATTTGTCAAAATATGGCGCAGTATACGCTGGCGGTCGGCATTTTGCACCGCACGGATAATAAACGCTGCGCGTTCTATTTTTTTTACAGTGTCTTTTGCTACCGGTGCTTTGGCAACAGCCGGTTTTTTGGGGGTAATAGATTTTTTAGGGGTCATGATCTTGTTTGAATCTGTTAATAAATACATGGGCCAAATACAATGTTGCGTTTGCCAATGCAAAACTAAAAAACTAAAACTATTGATATTTGTTTTGTTACAATATGCAGCCTGCATTAATTTAAATAAAAACTAATTTATTTAACTCAAATTAAGTAATTGGCTATTTGGTGCAACTATGCCGTGCTTAGTACATCGCTGTACGCCTTGTTTTTTTCAAACACTGCACGCGCAAAAGGGCACAGTGGCAATACTTTAAGCTGGTTGTTTCGGGCAAAGGTAACAGCCGCCTCTACCAGTTGTTTGCCGGCACCGGTGCCGCGTAGTTTGTCGCTTACTTCGGTATGGTCTATAATAATAAGGTTATTGCCCGCGCGGCTAAATGTCATTTCGGCAAGCCATTCGCCGTTTTGCGCTATATAAAAAGCACCTTTAGTTTCCGATTGCTCCAGTTGTATATCCATTGGTTTGCTATTAAAGTTTGGCGTATAAACATACTACAATACCAGCACAGTTGTTGCATTAAATATATTGTGCATTTTTTGCCATGCAAAAAAACACACATGCGTGCGGTTGTACGATTATTAATTATAACAGCACAATACACACACCGGTTATGAAAGCCAGCTTATTTATACTAACTTCCACTCATGAAAATTTCTATTGTAGTAGCTATGGCCGATGATAACGCCATTGGTGCCAACGGAAAATTATTGTGGCGCCTACCTAAAGATATGCAATACTTTAAAGAAGTAACATGGGGCCACCATGTACTTATGGGGCGTAAAACGTGGGATAGTATCCCACCTAAATTCAGTCCGTTGCCGGGGCGGGTTAATATTATTGTAACAAGGCAAAAAGGGTATGTATCGGAAGGTGCTAAAGTGGTTGAAAGTGTAGAAGAAGGTATAGAAATAGCCCGACTTGCCGGAGAGCAGGAGTTAATGATTATTGGCGGCGGAGAGATATACCAACAAGCCTTGCCCCATACCAATAAAATATACCTTACCAGGGTGCATCATACATTTGCAGAGGCCGATACGTTTTTTCCGCAGTTAAACATGGCAGAATGGAACGCCGTTAACGGAGAGTGGAACATGGCCGATGAGAAAAATGAATTTGATTTTGAATTTATAGTGCTGGAACGCAAGGGGTAGATACAATTGTACTACCGGTAGTTATACCATACAGGCAACTGTTACACGCCAATACTAATGGGTAAAAGCTTTAGTAATAAAGCTACTTCATATCTTTAAGGCTAACCGGTGTTACCCCTACTTTTTTGCACACAGCAGCAGCACCTTTATTAGCCAGTATGGCAATATCTTTCAAATTGTGTTTTTGCGCAAAAGCCATTGCGGCAATGCTTATAACGGTATCGCCGGCACCCGATACATCGGCGGCTTTAATAGCTTTGGCAGGCACTATAAACGAGTTGCCCTCGCGGGTAAAACAGAATATACCATTGCCCCCCAGCGTTACCATCAGGTTTTTAAACCGGTTTTTGCGGCGTAGCTCCTCGGCACCGCTGCGCAGGCTATCCAGGCTTTTGGCGTTTATGCGGTAGCCAATAGCCTCGCTAAACTCGCGCAGGTTGGGTTTAAACAGGTCTATAGCCTGGTAATCGAAAAAGTTACGCTCCTTAGGATCAACCGCTACCGGTATTTCGGCTTTGGTAGCCAGCAGTAGTATTTGCTTAATAAAGTACTTGGTAAGTACGCCTTTGTTGTAATCCTGTAGTACAATAATGTGTGGCTTATCGTTAGCCAGTATTTTTTTAAACTCTTTCAGCATCAGGGTTTCCTGTGCTTCGGTCATGTCTTCTGCTTCTTCTTCGTCAAAACGCACCACCTGTTTATCTTCATCAAACACGCGGGTTTTAAGGGTAGTAACCCGGTTTTTGTTTTGCAGCACATGGTTAGATTTAACCCCGGCGTTGCGCAACATTTTTATCAGCATGTTGCCGGTGTTATCGCGGCCAATCATAGATAGTAGTATGGGGTTGCCACCCAGTTCGCTTACGTTAAGTGCTACGTTAGCCGCACCACCCAGCCGCGATTCTTTTTTCATTACCTCTACCACCGGTACCGGTGCCTCGGGCGATATGCGGTTTACCTCGCCAAACAAATAGTAATCTACCATTACATCACCAATAATTAACACGTTAACATGGGTAAAGTCGGGCTTAAGGGTGGTTGGTTTGGCCGGTGCGCTCAAGGTTGAGAGTTTTATAAATTGAAGAATGTGATAATTAACCTACGATTACACCAGTTTGGCAAAAGCCTCTTTCATACGTTTGCAGGCTTCGCGTAGTTTTTCTTCGCTGGTGGCATAGCTCATACGCAGGCAGTTTTTATCGCCAAAGCTTTCGCCGCTTACCAGTGCTATTTTGCCTTCGGTTAATAAAAACAGCGATATATCCTCTGGTGTATTTATTGCCTTACCTGCAAATGTTTTACCAAAGTAAGCGCTTACATCAAAAAAGAAATAGAAGGCACCATCGGGCAGGTTTACTTTCAGGTTTGGTATTTCTTTCAGCAGGCTGTACACTATGTCGCGGCGCTTTTTAAACTCGGCTACCATTTCAAAGCAGGGGCTTTGGTCGCCAAGTAATGCTGCTTCGCCTGCTTTTTGCGCTACGCTGCACGTGCCCGATGTAAACTGGCCCTGTATTTTATCGCAGGCTTTGGCAATAGCCAGTGGCGCACCTATGTAACCAAGGCGCCAGCCGGTCATGGCAAAACCCTTGCTGAAACCGTTAACGGTAATTACCTGCTCTTTTATATCGCTAAACTCGGCCAGGCTGGTGTGCTTTTGGCCGGTAAAGTTGATGTACTCATATATCTCGTCGCACAGCACAAACAGGTTAGGGTGTTTTTTAACCACGTTGGCAATAGCCTCTAACTCGGCATGGCTGAACACCGAACCGGTGGGGTTACATGGCGATGAGAAGATGATAAGCTTTGTTTTAGGGGTAATGTACTGCTCCAGCAGTTCGGCAGTTACCTTAAAGTTGCTCTCTATGGTAGTAGGTATTTCGGTGCAGGTGCCTTCGGCCAGTTCGGCAATGGCGGCATAGCTAACCCAGTAAGGGGCGGGCAGCAGCACTTCGTCGCCGGGGTTTATAAGGCTAAGTACCACGTTGGCAATACTTTGTTTGGCACCGGTGCTTACTACTATCTGGTCGGCGGTATAATCCAGGTTATTATCGCGTTTAAACTTCTGTACTATGGCTTTGCGCAGCTCGGGGTAGCCGGGTACCGGGGTGTACTTGGTGTAGCCCTTATCTATAGCCAGCTTGGCAGCCTCTTTTATGTATTGCGGGGTATCAAAATCAGGTTCGCCCAGGCTCAGGTCAATAATATCGTGGCCCTGTGCTTTCAGTTCGCGGCTCATTTTGCTCATTTTAATGGTAGCCGATTCCTGCATGTTGTTAATACGGTCAGATAGTTGGATCATAGTAGCGGTAGCTTGTGACATGGTAAGGTTAAATTTCGCCGCGAAAATAACCTACCCCCCGTATTTACGGGTAAAAACTTTGTGAATTAATTAACAGTAAAGCCACTTTTTTCAACGGG
>CAYREY010000093.1:0-13552 GCA_964423405.1 uncultured Chitinophaga sp.
CTGCTGCATATCGCCCTGGTTGGCAAATGAAACAGTTATCTGGTTTTGTGCCGGGTTAGGGTACACGTTAAAGTTTAACAGATCGGGAGCTATAGGGTTAATACCGGTAGTGATACTATCTACGCCCCAGGCATATTCAACATGCACGGTATCTACTGTTACAGATGCGAAGTAAACCGACTTTGCCGACAGCGAATCGTAATACCATTGCTCCTGAAACTGCGATTGGTGTATAACGCTCTGAAAATTACTAAACGAACCATACAGCAACGAATCGCCCACTACAAATACCCACGTTTGGCCCCCTGTAGTAGGGCAGGCCCATAAGCCGTTTATCTGCCCAATGCAACTTCTGCGCACGGCTACATACCTATCGGCTTGTCGGCCAATTAGCCACAAGCTATCTTCTATGGTTTCATCATAATCGGCCTGGCGCCAATGCAGCGAAACATCTTTATTTTGAAAATATGCAGGCAACAGGTTTGAGGTAGCCTCGGGGCGGTACATAATAAGCGATACATTCTGGTTTTGATTTACACAGGGCTGGTGCGTGTTCTGCACCTTGCTGTTTCTATCTTCCCAATCTGCAAATACTTCTCCCGAGCCGGTATAAACGGCAGTGGTGCCTACATTGGCTACACAGGTATATTGCTGAAACCCTGCTTTACCTTTCCAAAAATCGGTAACAGATGACAGTGTAATACTATTGTGTTTAAACAAGGTAATTTGAGCATCGCAAAGTACAGTACTTTTAGAGGCCTCATCCAACGATTCGGCAAGCGAAGGTGCATTTTGAGGATTTATAAATGGCTGTAGCGGTTTAAGCAGCGAAAAATCGGTTTGGTCCCATAGTGCAGAATCGTTAAGTACCTGAACCGTATTTGACACCACATCGGGATGAAAATACCCGCCAAAACTCCACTGAAAAACCACACGGTCTATAAAACTCATGTTGTTGTTTAAAATAAAGCTGGTGTCTAAACTATGGCCGTTTTGGTACATAGTATAAACCTGCTGCTGCCAGGAGTTAATAACTGTATCTACCTCTATTGCAGAGGTAGAAAGAAAAGCGGCAGAGGTAGTAAAATTATCCGGGGCACCCTTACCGGTAAGCAGGTAAACTAGTCCGCCATAGTTTTGATAGTACGGTTCAATATATCTGCCCGGATAGTTCCGGCCAGCTACGGGATAACAAACACCCAGGTCGTTGGTAAATAGTAACATGGTTTTAAGCAGGCGCTGTGCAGCACTGGCCGATTTGTTTTTAATAACAGTGTCTTGCGAAAAATCGGCGAGGTTTAGCAACCCGCTTAATGTAAACGGATTGTATGTGGTAGAATTAAACTCGTAAAACCCATAGGTGTTTTTCAGGTCGAGATAATGAACAATCCGGTTGCGCAAATCAGAATCGATAGGTTTATTGTACCGTTCATGCAACAGCCAATCGCAGCTCATCCACATAATCATGTGGTTCTCGCTCCAGTAATTACGAGTAGTATCGTTGTAGTTAACCCAATAGGGAATGTTGTTTAGCACCGGTAAAATAGCCGAATCGTATTGCCCGTTGCTTAAATATAAAATCCGTATTAACTGAATAATATCAAAATCGCTGGTAGTTTTGGCGGCTAAGTTATTGAGCATGTTTGTTAGCTGGGCGCTATCTACAGGCACATTTCTAAAAGCCTGAAAAATCATTTTATGCCCGCTGGTGGCAATCAGCGAAGAATCGATGTAATCGTTCTTACGTTGCTCGTATACGGCATTATTGGCAACACAAGTGTTGCATACCACTACAAAAGCAATAAATAAAAAAGCAGGTATAAGTTTTCTTTTCATGTTAGTTAACTGAATAGCCGGGGTTTACAATTTTTTGCCACTAAAACACTAAATATAAACAGATAGTTTTAAAGTTTTGTTTAGTAAGATTAGTTTTAGTTTATGAAAACACGTTTAGCCTTGTTACTTGCTATGGCATGCGCATTGCTGGCTTCCTGCAATAGCGATAAAGTTAAGATAGTGGTAAGCAGAGATGAAGATAATCTGCTTAACAAATCTAAGCTGATGGTGATAGATGATAAGGACACCATCCGGATGCAGGATACTACGTTCGATATATATATTACTACTGGTATTCACCACCTGAAATTTGACACCGGCGAACCAGTGAAAATAGTTGTACAAAAAGAAGGTGGTATGCTTAATGTAGATAACCAGGAGTTTGTGGCTTTTGAAGTTAGCTACGAGGATATACCAAACGGCCACAATGATAAAGGACTGGATATATCGAAGGCAAGGATTTACCCTACAGTAGCTATAATAATCGACTCTATGATAATTACCCTTGCCACGGAATCGCACTATGTGCCTTACCTTGACAGGCAAATGCTGTTAGATTCATTACTGGCATCTAAAAACGGTAATTTAATGGCACTGGATAAAATTATACCCGGTTATGATGAAAGCGAAGCTATTAGTAAGTTTAAAAAATTTGGCAAAAACAAAATGTACATCCACAAATTCTGGGATTACCATGTAAACGAGGATATGCCCGATACCATAAGTATAAAAAAGAGAAAATCGGACTTTGCATTTTCAAGCACAACAAGCCGCACTACTGTATTACCTGCCTCTACATTTTTGTTGCTGGCCATGATGGCACCCGATGAGTATTTGGTAAGAAGCTATCAGGAGTTTGTGGAAAACAAAAAACCAGAAGCAGAGGATGATGAAGAAGCTATCAGCGATGAAGAACAACACGGAGATTAGTTGAAAAGCTATGGCCTGCTTAGCAACACAACAGTCTACTACCAATTGCTTTACCTTTTAAGCATGGTTGTTATGTATACCTGCTAATAGTTGCGGATAGTTGTTAGCGTATTGCTAATGTTGCATAATAAACACCAACCCATGACAAGCACCGTAACCGTTACCACCATATACCATTGCAGTTTAGAGCGGGCGTTTAAAACGCCTATACTGTGCGATGTAACAAAAGTACATACCGGTTATGGGTTTACCCCCAAAGTAGTAGCCGAAAGCCCTTGCCCCAACTGGGGGCAGCCCGGCAGCAGTAAAAAAATATACACGGCTAAAACGTGGCTGCAGGCCGGTGGCGAGCAATCGGTAGATAAGGTACTGGAGCGGATAGAAAACCAATACTGGAAAATAGAAGTAGGCGAGTTTAAAACCTGGCTGCTGGGCTTTACCAAATTTGTTGGCGAATGGCGAACCACTCAGTTAGCCCCCAACCAAATACAGATAGACTACACTTACACTATGCACAGTAATGTAGCGTTGCTATACCCGTTAAACTGGCTGTTTACTAAACTGTTCTGGCGTGGCTACATGCAACATGTGCTGGATAACATACGCGTAATGGCTGAGGGTAACGAGCCTTATATGCATACCTGAGAAACCCACACATACACATAAATAATAATATTTAAGTATAGGGGGTGGGTTAACGTCAAAAAATCGCAAGTACCTCATAATTAAGTAATTAAATATGGGGTGGGTTAACACTTCAGGATGGGTATTACCCCTTTACCTCTTCCCTACCATCGGCGTGTTTGGCAAATCGGCCCTTATCGCGCGGGTGTACCTGGTCGTAGCGGCTCCAGGGCCAGCCACCAAATTTAGTACTATGGTAATCGTTAAAGGCCTGCTGTATTTCATCTTTGGTATTCATTACAAACGGGCCGTATTGTATTACCGGTTCGCCAATAGGGCGACCCTGCAACAGCAATATTTTTGCCTCGCTGGTGCCGCTGTTAAGTACCACATCTACATCGGGCTGCAGTTCTACGGCACTGTATTTAGGTATGCTGGTACCAGATAGTGTAAGGGTATCGCCCTCGTAATAATATATGTTGCGGTTAATACCTGCTACTGCTTTAGGCAATACCCAGGTAGCGCCGGGCTGCATTTGTATGTTCCAGATGGCTACATGGTTGTTCGGGTCGGCCGCCCATGAGTTAGGTGGTGGGGTAACGGCTTTCTCCCCTCCCAGTTCGCCGGCTATTATCTCTACGGTTGTTTTCTTACCGGCTTTATCTTTGTGGATATAGTTAGGAATGGTATCGCTCCACAGCATTTTAAAATGCGGATCTACCATTTTGTTTCGGGCGGGCAGGTTAAGCCATATCTGGAACAACTCCATCGGGTTATCCTTCTCTTTGTTAAGCAGCGGAAACATCTCGGAGTGCTGTACGCCTTTACCGGCGGTCATCCACTGTACATCGCCGTTGCCATAGCGGCCGCTGGCACCCATGCTGTCGGCATGGTCTACCAGGCCTTTGCGTACCACGGTTACCGTTTCGAAACCACGGTGCGGATGGCCGGGAAAGCCGGGCACGGTTTTGCCATGGTACATACGGAAACCATCTTTAATAATAAAGTCGTCGCCCATGTGGCGGCCGTTTAGCGATGCTGTCGGCGGGCCCATCTGCTCGTTACCGGCAGGAAAAAAATCTTCGTGGTGTACACAAAACAGAAACGGGTCGGCAGTCTCCCACTGAAAGCCCATGGCTTTTATATTCTTTACAGGATTGGTGTTCATGTTGTTGGTGGTATTTAGGTTTTCTTTCACCGTGCGGGCAGCACTAAAAAAAGGCGCTGCTGCCAACGCACTAATAGCCAGCGACAGGCGGCCAATAAAACTTTTGCGGGGCAGTTGATCCATATCTTAAAGTTTTGAGTAAAGTTAATACCGGGCACAGTTATTGCAAACTGAATTTGCTTAAAAACACTTAATTTACAACATGAAAAATATAGCATTAGTACTACCGTTGCTGGTAGCATTGCTTGGCGGCTGCAAGACTATGAAACCCGATGCCCGGCACCCTGAAAAAAACGGACAACTGATTATAAGTCTTGAACGCACCCCCTGTTTTGGCCGGTGCCCGGTGTATAATATAAAAGTGTATGAAAACGGGTTAGTGTTATACAATGCCGAGAAAAACACCGATACGGTAGGTTGCTTTTATGCGGTTATAACCAAACAAGAGTTGCAGGACCTGAAAAGCAAGTTTATTGCCAACGGGTTTATGGATATGGCGGATAAATACCCTGAGGAAGGAAAAGCCCCGGTGGATTTACCATCGTGTGTGCTTACTTTTAACAATAATGGCACTACCAAAACCGTGCGTGACAAACGCTGGGAAACCCCTATGCCACTAGCTGAATTACAGACAACTATAGAGCAGATTGTAAAAAATAAAATTTTACACAATTGTGACAATTAAAATTAACATACGGATAATGTCAATTCAAAAATTCGGTTACTTTTGGCATCCGATTCTTTAAAAAATTTTAAACAAAACCAACAAGCAAAATGAGAAATTATTTACTGTTTATGTCTCTGTTGACTGCCGGCTTGGTTACCAATGCGCAACAATACGCGCACAAGGATAACAAGGCCATGAGGTTAGTTGAAAGACCAGTAGTAATGCAGGGCAACCATACCCCTGTAAATACTGCTCCAAACCACCAACACCGCTCAACCCGCTCACAGGGAGCTATCCTTAACTCACAACGTATAGGTAGCGCTGGTAACCTGCTTACCATCATAGATGGTGGCTGCAACCAGATAGATGTGAATGATTCTTTAAACCTGGTTACGTTTATCCACCGTAACGACCAGACGCTTGTACCAGTTACCGGTAACGTAGCTATGTACCGTTACGATGTATCGAAAAACCGTGGTGCATCGTGGACTAACGATGTAGGCCCTATTACCAACGATAACAGCATCGACAACAACCTTATCAACGGCCGTTTCCCTCAGGCTGTAATATATGCACCTACCGGCACAACATCTGCCGATAGCGCAAACCTGGTTTACTCAGGTACCTGGCACGATAACAATACCTGGAGTGGTCAGATGCGTGGCCGTGGTAAACTGAGTGGTCAGTTATCATCGTACAACGTACATATCGACCCTATCAATAATAAAGAAGTAGCTATTGCTACTGGTATGTGCAAAGGTGCTCCGGGTGTATTCTGGAATGCAAACGTATCATATAACGGTACCTTTACTGCCGGTAACGATGCTATCACCAATGGCATCATTATCCAGAAAGGTGTTTGGAACAACAACACCAAAGATGTTGATTGGACAGACCAGTTAATAAACCAGACATTCGTTGCTCAAGACAATAACGGTACAACAGTATCTGCAGCTACCTCTCACCAAATATCGTTTGACCCAACCGGCCAATACGGTTGGTTCTCGATACTAGGCGACATAGATGTAGATAACGACAGCACCTACCACCCAATATTCTGGAAAACTACCGATTTTGGTGCTAACTGGACCGGTCCGATAGTAGTTGATCTTAACCAGGTACAAGGCGTAAAAGAAAGCCTGAACCCTGAGATTGTTACCGGCGACCCGGCCTCTATGATGCCAACTGCATCATTCGAAAGCGATTTGAGTGTAGATGTAAACGGCAACCCACACCTGCTAATTACAGTAGGTAGCGGTTCTGAATACTCTATCCAGACTGCAGGTTATACCGTATGGGATATTACCTACGATGCATCTGCACCTGCAGGCTGCAACTGGAAAGGTATCCGTATGGCAAACATCAACACCCTGCGTGGTACTTTTACCAGCGAGAACCCTGGCCAGACAATGGACAACCGCCCACTTATCTGCCGTTCAGAAGATGGCAGCAAACTGTTCTTCTTCTGGCTTGAATCAGATATTACTGTACATGCCGACCCTCTAGATAGAAGCAACGATAGCCCTGATATGTTTGGCCGTGCAATAGATGTAGTAGCCGGTACCATGACAGATGTAGTTAACATAACCGGTGGTGATACACTATGGAGCGGTTACTCGGCCAACAACGAGATAGGTGTATTTGGCGGTGCATTATTCCCAATGGTTAGCCAGACCGCACTTAAAAATGGCAACACTTACAACATTCCATTAGTACTTACCCAGCCAGATTACAACCACGATCCTACCCAGGGTTTTGGTTCAAGCGAAGCTCCAGCAGCTTTCTGGTACATCGACAATCTGAACTTCTCATCTGCTGATTTCAGCCAGAACCTGGATCAGGTTGCACCTACCATTACCCTTAATGGTCTTGACACTGCTATAGTTCTACTAAACGCTACATATAACGAAGAAGGTGCTACGGCTTTTGACTGTACCGATGGCAACATTACTCCTATAATCCAAAACAGCCCTAACACTGGTGTAGCTGGTACTTATAATGTACTTTACATAGCTACCGATGCTGCCGGCAACAGCGATACAGCTGTACGTACCGTAATAGTTGGAGCAATACCAGTAGCTGATTTTGACTGGGGCTTTAACCCGGCTAACAAAGCTAATTTCCTTGATCAATCTACTTACAGCCCAACTGAGTGGATCTGGCGTTTCCATGATGGTAGCGGCTCTACCCTGAAAAATCCATCTAAAATTTACCAGGCCAATGGTACTTATCAGGTATGTCTGAGAGCAAAAAATGCTTTCGGTACTTCGGCCGAGGTTTGTAAAGATGTAACTGTAACGGGTGTAGGTATCAACGACCCAGAACTGGAGCAAAGCATTTCTATGTTCCCTAACCCAACTACCGGTAAAGTATCGCTTACTATTAACAGCGATGTTACAACCCAAATGACTGTAACTGTTTACAACATACTGGGTGAGCAGGTAATAAACCCTTTAACTTACAAAGCAGGTACTACCAATATGGTAATTGATGTTACTTCAGTTTCAAATGGTGTTTACTTTGTAAAGATACAAGGTAACAATACCACAGCCATCAAACAACTTACTGTTAGCCACTAATAGTAACTAAGCTTATATTGAAAAGAGGGCTCCCTAACAGGAACCCTCTTTTTTTTGTTATCATAGCAGTTAGAAACAGAACAATGAGTAAGAAGAAAATTAAACCAGCACGTATTATACTGGAAGCACTGGACAGCACGGGCTACCACCTTTTTATAAACACTACTGTAAATGGTAAACGCTGCCGCTTTTTGATTGATACCGGCGCCTCGCACAGCGTGGTTGATAAAGCATTTTTTGAAAAGAATTTTGGCAAGCGCAACCTTAAAACAGTTAAACAGGCTACTACAGGTTTACATAGCTCAACTACCGAATCGTATTTTGGCAAAATAAAAGAGCTTAAAATAGGGCCTACTATTGAAAAAAACTACACCGCCGCAGCTGTTGACCTAAACCATGTAAACCAAACATATAAGCAGTTGAAAATGCCTGCTATACATGGCATACTTGGATCGGACCTGATGTTGAAACACAAGATGATAATTAACTACGGTACACTAAAAATAGAAACCCCGCCAGCAGCTTAAGCTATTTGTAACGGGGGTGAAACTGCATAATAGTACTGCGCAGATAATCCCTATCCAGGTGGGTATATATCTCGGTAGTAGTTATGGATGCATGGCCCAGCATTTCCTGAACGGCACGCAGGTCGGCACCACCCTCTATAAGATGGGTAGCGAATGAATGCCGAAAGGTATGTGGTGATATAGTTTTCTGCAAGCCAATTTTAGCGGCACATTCCTTTATTACCAGAAAAACATACATGCGTTTTAACGCTTTACCACGGCGGTTAAGAAACAAAAAATCTTCCTCGCCTTTTTGTATGGGAACATGCACCCTCACCTGGTCTTTATACATGCGTACATACTTTACTGCCTGCGAACCGATGGGCACCAATCTCTCTTTATCGCCCTTACCAATCACTTTTATAAAATCTACATCTAAAAACAGGTTTGATATTTTAAGGGTGGTTAGCTCTGTAACACGTAGCCCGCAACTATACAGTACCTCCAGCATAGCCCGGTTACGCACACCCTCGGGAGTGCTTAAATCTATTGAATCGAGCAGTGCATTGATCTCCTCAACCGATAGCGTATCGGGCAGTTTGCGCGAGGCCTTGGGGGCCGTAAGCAAATCGGCAGGATTATCGGTAATCACATCTTCCATTAACAGGTAACGGTAAAAAGCACGTATGCCCGCAACAATACGGGCCTGCGATTGCGCATCGAAACCAACTTCGGCCAACTGTTTTACAAAGTCCTGAAAGTGCTCCAGTTTAATCTGTTCCGGCATCAGCTTTAGGTCTGCCATATGCAGGTAGTTTACAAACTTACCTATATCGCGCAGGTAAGCCTCTATAGTATTCTGCGAAAGCGATTTCTCTAAACGCAGGTAACTACCAAACCCCTTTATGTAACTCTGCCAGCTCATTGTTAGCCAAATATAGGTGGGCACTGATAAATTGCAGCCCCACTACCGCACATATTTACGTAGCTTTGTAGTATAAACTATAAACTATGGCAAAGCGTTTATTTAAAAGCACCGATAAAAAGTTATTTGGAGTATGCGGCGGATTGGGCGAGTACTTTGACATTGACCCTACATTTGTACGTGTGCTTTTTCTGGCAGCTTTTTTAATGTTTGGTACAGGCTTGCTGCTATATATAGTACTGGCAGTAGTAATGCCGGATAAACAGTAAGCTTACTCGTTTTGTGAAATAGTACGTACCTTAAAGGTAGCCTGCAACTGTTTAGCACGAGCCATTTGTTGTGGGGTAGTTGCAAGTATACGCATTAGTATTACCCCCTTTTTTGTTTTAGCCCTTAGGGTACGCACAACGCGGTTTACCGATGAAAACCGGATACTATACTTAGGTTTAAAGCCCTGCATATTATTACGCACATAGTAAGGTTGAACATCATCGCCATAAAATGATAATGAGCAATACTGCGTACTATCGGCAAACTCCCCTTCTATTATCAGGTCGTTATCTGTAAGGTCGTAAAAACAGGCACTATAAATAAAATCGGGGTTAGGCAATACTACTTTACGCATAGTGGCATCGGTAGGGCCATTGTGTATTACGGTGTTAACCGGCTGGGGTTTTCTAAACTGTGCAACACCAAAAATGATATTGGGCACATAGGCAATAAACAGGTATTGGGCAACCCATACTATTACAGCAAACAGAAGCATGCGGGTGGCTATCTTCATGGTTGCAGTTTTTTAATTACGGGCAGTTGGATAGTTTCTAAACTGCTTAAATAGTTGAAATCGCCTTTGTAAATACGCAGTACCAGGTTAAACCGGGCATCGTCGGGAGTTGGCAGCCAATTATCGCCTTTTTTAGTATGTGATAGGGTAATAGTAAAATTGCCCAGGCTATCGGCCTTAATGCTGTTATTGTTGAATGAATAACGATGCTCAGAATTGGGTATCAGGTACAGGTCTTTTCCGTATGCAGTAATACTCCAGTAGCTGGCATTTATCTGGTTAAGGTTACCGGTAATAGTATAATCGCTGGAAGAATTAAGCAGCTCTTTGTTTTCATCACGACGGGCAAATAGGTAAATGGCTTCTTTAGATGGCAGGGCAAACAGGGCAAATACAGAGGTTTGGGCGGTAAGCAGTTTATCTTTACCCAGTGGCAGGTCTTTACTGCCGGTCCAGCTACCATTGGTAAAAAACACCTTACTATCCTCAACACCAGCAATGCGGTAAACACCTATACCAATACCTACCAGCGAAGCTAACAGCACAAAAAGAAAAGCCTTTAGGTAATTCACGGGTTGAAGAAAAGAATAAAGTTGGAAACAGTACCAACTAATAGCAACAACTGAAAAATCAGATTACTACAGGCTATAGACTGACCAGAGCATTACATTTGCAGTATATTGGCCAAACTAATGATTATAGTTACCTCACAACATCTACACCACTTTTAATAAGATGTTTAGAGCCGGATAGCATATTTTTACAGGGCAATGAGTAAAGAGGACAACAACCCCATTAATATACTTGAGAAAAGAGTAGAAAGGGTGCAAGACGTAACTACTGTAAAAAAAACATTCCCGGTATTACAAATGACCTGTGCGGCATGCGCCATAAGCGTAGAAAGTTTGACAAAAGCACAACCAGGGGTAACAGATGCGACCGTAAACTTTGCCAATGCTAGTTTACGGGTAGAGTATATACCCGGTGTAACCGATGCGGTAAAAATCAGGTCGGCCGTACGCTCAGGGGGATATGATATAATTATCGATGAAGGAACAAGTGGCGATAATACGTTAGAAAAAATACAGCAACAGAACTTTACTGCCCTTAAAAAGCGGACCATAGGCGCCAGCCTGCTGGCACTACCTACCGCTGTAATAGGTATGTTTTTTATGGGTATACCTTTTGCCAACTATATTATGTGGGCACTGGCAACACCTGTGGTGCTATGGTTTGGTAAATATTTTTTTATCAACGCATGGAAACAAACCCGTCACCGCTCGGCCAATATGGATACCCTGGTTGCCCTGAGCACAGGAGTAGCTTACGCATTTAGTGTGTTCAATACCGTTCTCCCTCATTTCTGGCACCAGCGGGGTCTGCATGCACATGTCTATTTCGAAGCATCGGCCGTAGTAATTGCATTTATACTGTTGGGCAAAATGCTGGAAGAAAAAGCCAAAGGCAACACCTCTACTGCTATAAAAAAATTAATGGGCTTGCAACCCCAAACAGTAACTGTTGTACATGCCGGTGGCCACACCACCGAAACCAGTATAGACAAAGTGATGGTTGGCGATGTATTACTGGTAAAACCTGGCGAAAAAATTGCTGTAGATGGTATAGTAAATGATGGCGAATCGTATGTAGATGAAAGCATGTTGAGCGGCGAACCGGTGCCGGTATTAAAAAAGAAAGAAGATAAGGTATTTGCAGGCACAATCAATCAAAAGGGTAGTTTCAGGTTCAGCGCACTAAAGGTGGGCAGCGAAACCATGCTGGCTCAAATTATTAAAGCCGTACAGGATGCGCAGGGCAGTAAAGCGCCGGTACAAAAACTGGTAGATAAAATTGCAGCGGTATTTGTTCCGGTAGTAATTGGCATTGCGCTTACAGCCTTTATAGCCTGGTGGTTATTGGGTGGCGAAAACGGCTTTACACAGGGCCTGATAGCACTGGTTACGGTGCTGGTAATTGCCTGCCCTTGTGCGCTGGGGCTGGCTACACCCACAGCTATTATGGTAGGGGTAGGCAAAGGCGCCGAAAACGGCATACTATTAAAAGACGCCGAAAGTTTAGAGCTGGCCAAAAACATAAATGTGGTAGTGCTGGATAAAACAGGCACCATAACCGAAGGTAAACCTGTAGTGACAGGTGTAAAATGGGAACACGAAGATGAATACCTGAAGCAGATACTGTATACCATCGAAAGTAAATCGGAGCACCCGCTGGCCGAAGCAGTGGTTAAGCACTTTAAAGGCACTATGCCCGTATTACTTTCGAAATTTGAAAGTATAACCGGCAAAGGTGTGAGCGCAGTTGTAATTGCTGACAATTACTATGTAGGAACAAGTAAACTATTGGATGAAAACGGTGTAAGCGCAAGCGAAGAACTTTGGGCAGCAGCCAACGCATGGAATAAAGAAGCGAAAACTGTTATCTGGTTTGCCAATGGAAAAAGAGCACTGGCCGTGCTGGCTGTTTCCGATGAGGTTAAAAAAACTTCGGTAGCTGCGATAGCACAGTTAAAACAAATGGGCATAGCGGTACACATGCTTACCGGCGATAATGAAGCAACGGCACGTACTATAGCCCTGCAAACAGGGGTAGATAACTACAAGGCAGAGGTATTGCCGCACCAAAAGGCAGAGTTTATAAAACAACTACAAACAAGCGGCAACGTAGTAGCCATGGTTGGCGACGGCATTAACGATAGCACTGCCCTGGCACAAGCCAATGTTAGTATTGCTATGGGCACCGGCAGCGATATTGCTATGGATGTAGCACGAATGACTATTATATCATCAGATCTTACCAAAATACCACAAGCCATTCACCTGTCAAGAAAAACAGTAGCTACTATCCGGCAAAACTTATTCTGGGCATTTATCTACAACATTATAGGCATACCGGTGGCCGCGGGCCTGTTGTACCCCGTTAATGGCTTTTTACTTAACCCTATGCTGGCTGGTGCTGCTATGGCACTAAGCAGCGTAAGTGTAGTAAGCAACTCGCTTAGGTTAAAGTGGACTAAAATATAAGTGGACGTGTATATTATTCAATCCTAACCACAAACCTATACTTAAAGTTATTCCACTTTTTAGTCAGGCCCTGTAAGAAAATCAAAGCCCCATACTCGTCCATGTTATTTGACCTTCCTGTAGCCTGAATCCACGTTTCGTAAAATGCGTCAAACTGAATATCATTCAATTCAGGTAGTTTGTATCCCGAAATATCCCAGTACAAGATAAAATCAGTGCTATTCAATACACAACCAATACCCCTGTTTATACCCATTAAATCCAATAAAACCTCAAGCTCTTTTTCATTAGCCAATACTACAGTTTGACTACCCGGATAACACTCAATAAATGTTTCTACACTATCAAAAACAGTTGTATCGAAATAATCACCTGCGGCAAAAATGAAATCGGATCTCATAGGGGTCTCATAAAAAAAGGGCTCCCGTTGGGGAGCCCTTTTGGTGGAGGATACCGGAGTCGAACCGGTCACCTCTTGCATGCCATGCAAGC
>CAYREY010000094.1:0-13463 GCA_964423405.1 uncultured Chitinophaga sp.
CTATATTTTTTATAGTATAGCGGTATGACACGCGAAGAATACCTGAAACTTACCGCCATATTGGGAGCCGGTTCATTAATGCCAGGCAAAGCAATGGCACAATTACTTTCACCGGCCGAGCTAACCCGCAGCAAGTTTGGAAAAGACTTTGTATGGGGCACTGCCACCGCTGCCTATCAAATAGAAGGCGCCTGGGATGAGGACGGCAAAGGCCCCAGCGTATGGGACCACTTTACCCACCACCACCAAAGCAAAATTAAAACCCGCGAAAACGGTGATATAGCCTGCGACTTTTATCACCGCTACGAAAGCGATATAGAGCTGATGCACAAAATGAACATCCCCGCATCGCGCTTCTCTATCGGCTGGTCGCGTATTTTGCCACAGGGCACCGGTGCCGTAAACCAAAAGGGTATAGATTTTTACCACCGAGTAATTGATAAATGCCTGAAAGAAAACGTAGAGCCCTGGGTTACCTGCTACCACTGGGATTTGCCACAGGCGCTGGAAGATAAAGGCGGCTGGGCTAACCGCGATAGCATTAAATGGTTCGGCGAATATGTAGACATCATATCAAAAGCCTATGGCGATAAAGTAAAAAACTGGATGGTGTTTAACGAGCCGATGGCCTTTGTGCCACTGGGCTACCTGATAGGTATGCATGCCCCGGGCTACGTAAACATAGGCAAGTTTTACAAAGCCGTACACAACGTGGTAATGTGCCACGGCGAGGGTGGGCGCATACTACGTGCTAACGTTAAAGGTGCCACCATTGGCACTACCTTTAGCTGTAGCCACATAGATGCAAAAAACGATAAACCGGCAAACATAAAAGCCGCCAAACGTGCCGATGCATTCATTAACCGTTTGTTTATAGACCCTGTAATGGGGCTGGGCTACCCAAAAGCCGATTTGCCGGCCTGCAAACACATAGAAAAACACATGCAGCCCGGCGATGAAGAGAAAATGAAATTTGATTTTGATTTTATTGGCCTGCAGAATTACTCGCGCATGGTGGTGTATAAACTGGGGCTTATACCAATCATCCACTTTGCCAATGTGCCCGCTAAAAAGCTGGGACACGACATTACCGATATGGGCTGGGAGGTGTACCCCGAGGGTATTTACAACCTTATTAAAAAATTCGGGGCGTATAAAAACATGCCTAAGATTATTATTACTGAAAACGGCGCGGCTTTCCCCGATGAGAACATAAACAATGAAATAAACGATGTAAAACGCTTACAGTTTATACAAGATTACCTGCAACAGGTACTTAAAGCAAAACAGGAGGGCGTTAACGTAGGCGGCTATTTCATCTGGAGCTTTATGGACAATTTTGAATGGGCCGAAGGTTTCCGTCCGCGTTTTGGCCTGGTAGGCGTTAATTTTAAAACCCAGGAGCGTACCATTAAAACCAGCGGTAAATGGTACAGCGATTTTCTTGCTGCTAAATAACAAGCCATAAAAAAGGCCATCTGATATCAGATGGCCTTTTTTATGATTGGTTAGTTCAAATTATTTGGTAACTACCCAGGTTCCTTGGTCAGCGGCGCACTGAGATTCAGCTTGTTCGTATTCATCTAAAAGGCCAGCAAAGGTGTTGTTTTTGCAAACAGAAGAACTGTTGTTACCAGCCTGACCGTACTGATCTTTACAGTATCCGCATTTTTTACATGATGATGCTGAAAAAAGCAGGCCAACTGCCATAAAAGCAAATAGAATCTTTTTCATAGTTTGATTTTTTTGGATTTAGTAATTGGTTGCGAAGTTACATTTATAGCGCACTAATTGCAACTTTTAGTAAGAAACCGGCAATTTTGGTGTAAAATCATATCGCTCAGAATATTTTACCGGGGTTTAGTATATTATTTGGGTCAAATACCCGCTTAATACTACGCATCAGCTCCAGCTGTGGCTGCCTGAATTTAATATCCATATAAGGTATCTGAATCCAGCCTATGCCATGTTCGCCCGATATGGTGCCACCTAACGCTACTACTTTTTCAAATATCTCACGTATGCCTTTAGGCACCTCATTTTTCCAGTACTCATCGCTTAACTGGTCTTTAAGTATGCGCACATGCACATTACCATCGCCGGCGTGGCCATAACACACACTACGGAAATTCCATTTTTTACCAACCTCTTTAATATGCCGTAACAGTTCCGGTAAATCGGCACGTGGCACTACGGTATCTTCCTCTACCGTCATATTGGTTTTTTTAACCGCATACGCAATGTTGCGGCGCATACGCCACAGGTCTATTTTCTGTGCCTCGCTATCGGCAAACAATATCTCGCCCACCTCAAATTGCGATAGTACATCGTATATCTTCTCGCAATCTTTCTGTATAGCTTCAAGGTCGCTGCCATCTACTTCTATCAGCAGGGTTGCCTGTGTATCATCGGCCAGCGGTATAGTTACATCACCCAAAAAATTCATTACATACTCCACGGCATCGCGCTCCATAAATTCTATACAACTTGGTATTATCCCCGCCCGGAAAACAGCACTTACAGCTGCGCTGGCATCGTCCATGCTTTTAAATGGCGCCAGCATTACATTATTAAACTTAGGATAAGGCAATAGCTTAAGTACAATTTTGGTTACAATAGCCAGCGTGCCTTCGCTACCTACTATCAGTTGGGTAAAGTTATAGCCGGTAGAGTTTTTAAGCGTATTGGCTCCGGTCCACATTATTTCGCCATTGGGCAAAACCACCTCCAGGTTAAGTACAAAATCTTTAACCACGCCATACTTCACTGCACGGGGACCTCCGCTGTTACAAGCCACATTACCACCAATAAAACTACTGCCACGGCTGCTGGGGTCAACGGGGTAAAATAACCCTTTCTCCTGTAGCGTATTTTGCAAAGCCTCAGTTATCACACCCGGCTCAGTAGTCACCTGCAGGCTGCGCTCATCTATCTGCAATATGCGGTTCATCCGTTCTACTGTAAGCATTACGCCCCCATGCACACAAAGGCTATTGGCACTAAGCCCCGTACCTGCCGCACGTGGCGAAACAGGAATGCGCTGCTCATTACAATACCGCATTATGGCTGAAACCTCTTGTGCAGTAATAGGTTTTATTACCACCTCTGGCGGAAACTTAACCCCGTCAGTTTCATCGCGGCTGTATTTTTCTATACTGGCATCATCGGTGTACACATACTCCTCTCCCACTACGGTTTTAAACCAGGCTATATCCTCTGCTGTAATCTTTTTGTAGCTCATACTGCAAATATATGGGTTTTACATACCTGCCTGCCACTCTATACCCACACAGTTGGTACACTATTTCCACATTAATGCTAAAATCATTACTATCGGCTTATGGGTACTACTATTATAGGCATTATGGGCGCCATGCCCGAGGAAATTGAAGGCATAGCAGCCTTGCTGCATAACAAAACCGAAACTACCAGTGGCGGGCGTACCTACTACACAGGTTTAATTAACGGCACACAGGTAGTGCTGGTTTTTTCGCGCTGGGGTAAAGTAGCTGCGGCCACTACGGTTACCCACCTTATTCTTCAATACCATATTACGCACCTGTATTTTACAGGTGTAGCCGGCGGCACAGGCCACCGGGTTAAAGTAGGCGATATAGTAATAGCCGACAAACTGGTACAACACGATATGGATGCCCGCCCGCTTATGCCTCAGTACGAGATACCATTGCTGGGTAAAACCTTTTTCGAAACAGATACCACACTTGTAACACGCGCAAAAAATGCAGCCAATTCGTTTTTAGATAACCGCGAACTGCACAGCCATATCAGCACAGCTACCTTACATACATTCGGTATTACACAGCCTGTAGTACATACCGGTACCATTGCCAGCGGCGATAAATTTGTATCGGACAATTTGTACAGAAATGATTTACTAAAAAACCTGCCCGATGTATTATGTGTAGAAATGGAAGGAGCAGCTGTAGCACAGGTGTGTTACGAGTACAACATCCCCTGCTGTATCATTCGCACCATATCCGATTCAGCCGATGAGCATGCCCATTTCAGTTTCACCGATTTTATACAGCAAATTGCGGGTATCTACTCCCTATGTATAGTTAAAAGCTTACTGACATAAAAAAAACAACCCACACCATTGAACCGGTATGGGTTATCCACTATATAAAGCAGGTATTATTACCGGCTAAGCTCACCTACACTACGGTGTATAAACTCGGTAAGCGCCTTGCCTTTCAGCATACCCTGAGCCAACAAGGCCAGATCGTACAACTGGCGGGCGTGGCCTGCACTGTTATCGGCCAATAACTTCTTTACCGATGCATGGTTGGTATTTACTACCACATTCATCTGCTCGGGCATTTCGCCCATAAAAGCAAACTGCCCGCCGCCCATACGGCTCATATCGCTCATGCGGCGCATAAACTCACTTTTGGTAATCTGTACCGGTACCTCTTCGGGTGCCAGTGGCTTCAGTTCAACCTGTGCATGTTTGACATCTACCACACCGGTAAAAATTTCTTTCAGTTTATCCTCTTCTTCTTTACTAAGTACCGACACCGGCTCTTCATCTTTTTCAATCAGTTTATTCAGCGTATCAGCATCTACACGCTTAAACGATACATCACTGTGCTTGCCCTCCATAAACTGAATAAAGTGCTGATCGATGTATGAGTCTAACAACAACACCTCGTATCCATACTTCTGTGCGTTGTCTATATAGGTATGTTGTGTTTCCTGATCGGTGCTGTACAGCAATACCAGTTTACCGTTCTTATCTTTCTGCAATACCTGTACCTTCTCTTTCAGCTCATCAAAGGTGTAGCTCTTACCGTCGGTATTTTTATACAGGCAGAATTTTTGAGCCGTATTGTAAAACTTATCGTCGCTCAACATGCCGTATTTTACAAAAAGGCCCAGGCTCTCCCACTTCTCTTCAAACGACGGACGGTCGTTGTTAAATATCTCCAGCAACTTATCGGCTACTTTCTTTACAATATGCTGCGATATCTTTTTCACGTTTGGGTCGCCCTGCAGGTAACTGCGCGATACGTTCAACGGTATATCTGGCGAATCTATAACACCCTGCAGCAGGGTCAAAAACTCCGGCACTATCTGCTCTACCGATTCGGTAACAAATACCTGATTGCAATACAGGTGTACCTTGTTGCGGCTTAAATCGGTGTTGGGCTTATATTTAGGAAAATACAAAATACCCTTTAGGTTAAACGGATAATCGGTGTTGATGTGTATCCAGAATAAAGGCGGTTCATTAAACGGATATAATTCGTTATAAAACGTTTTATAGTCCTCATCTTTAAGTTCAGCCGGTGCTTTGATGTAAGCCGGAACCGGATTATTGATTACACGGGGTACGGTTTGCATTACCGGTTTCTCGTCCTTATCCTTTTCGCCGGTTTCTTCTTCTTCGGTACCAAAACGAATGTTTACCGGTAAAAACTTACAATATTTTTCAAGTACTGTTTTAACCTTGTACTCATCCAGGTAGTCCTTTGCCTCATCATTTATGTGTAACACTATATCGGTGCCACGGTCAGCTTTTTCAAACGCCTCCAGTTCAAACTCGGTATTACCGGTGCAGGTCCAGTGGGCGGCAGGCTCCTGTTTATAGCTTTTGGTAAAAATTTCCACCTTGTCGGCTACCATAAAGGCCGAGTAAAACCCAAGGCCAAAATGCCCGATAATACCTGCCTTATCGCTGCTCTCAAACTTCTTAATAAACTCCTCTGCACTCGAAAGTGCTATGGTGTTAATGTACCTCTTTACCTCGTCGGCAGTCATGCCTATACCGCGGTCGCGGATAGTTAGTGTTTTTGCATCTTTATCTACCAATACTTCTACATACAAATCACCCAGCTCGCCCTGGGCCTCGCCCATTTTAGCCAGCTTTTGCAATTTAGTGGTAGCATCTACAGCATTGCTTACCAGCTCGCGCAGAAAAATATCCTGCTCGCTGTACAGAAACTTCTTGATTATCGGGAAAATATTTTCGGTTGATACGGAGATGGTTCCTTTTTCCATGTTATCGGTATTTTGAGGCAACATTTTAACAAGCCTTGTGCCACCGGGGGCTAAACTGACATTTTTTCAATATAAATGTCAGCATTTCAGCAGGTTGCTTCTGCTTTTTTATTTGTTAGTGCTTAAACGCTAAGAATGGCAAGAAATACAACACGTGTTTGTACCTTGTAAAAGGCCAGCATATCTGACAATGTGCACATGGAACCAGTCAGGAGCCTAATACAGGGCCATAGGTAGGCCGAATGCAACTCAAATACACTATTTGCCTGCTTTGCGCAACACGCAAAGACTCTTTTGAATTCTACGCATCTCTTTATTTTATCAATACACGGGTACGTGCAACCCATATATTTAAAAATAAAAGCTATCGAATCGTTGCCGGAATGTTATCCGTGCCGATTAAGATCGGACACAGCTACTAACACTTAAAATTCACCATATATAAAACACAGGTATGAAACTTAAACACTACGCTTTACTAATTCTGTTACTTGCCAACGGTTTAATTTTTGCCCAGGCACCTAACCTGATGAACTATCAGGCCGTTGTAAGAAACATTGCCGGCCAGCCTGTAGCCAACAATACGCCCGTTAAACTCCGCATATCTATCCGCGATTTAACGGCTACCGGAACAGTTGTATATACCGAAACCATCAACACTACCGCCAACCAGTTTGGCCTGGTTAACGTTCAGATTGGTGCATTAAATAACCTATCTACCGTAAACTGGGGTGGGGGTGCCAAATATATGCAGGTAGAGGCCGACATAAATAACACCGGCACTTATACCGACATGGGCAGTACACAACTAATAAGTGTGCCCTACGCCCTTTATGCAGCTAATAGTAATACCGGCCCTGCCGGGCCTACTGGCGCACAAGGGCCACAAGGCCCGGCCGGTGCTACCGGACCGCAAGGTGCAACAGGCGCTGCTGGTGCTAACGGTATACCGGGTGTTACCGGGCCAGCAGGTACACAGGGCGCAACCGGCAACACAGGTGCACAGGGGCCTGCCGGTGCTACTGGTACCGCGGGTTTAGATGGTAATACTGGTCCACAAGGCCCTACAGGGGCACAAGGTGCCAACGGAAATGATGGGGCTACCGGTGCGCAGGGACCGACAGGTTTACAGGGAGAAACCGGCCCAACAGGCCCGCAAGGGGCAACCGGTAATAACGGAGTTACCGGCCCACAAGGCCCTACAGGTGCCGATGGTGCAGCAGGGCCACAAGGCGCTACCGGTAATAATGGTGCTACCGGGCCACAGGGACCCACCGGTGCGCAGGGAGTAGCCGGCCCCACAGGCCCACAAGGTGCCACCGGCAATAACGGCGCAACTGGTCCGCAAGGGCCTACCGGTGCAAACGGAGCTACTGGCTTACAAGGTGTGGCTGGGCCAACCGGTCCTGCTGGTGCCAGTGCGTTTTGTGCTAATGCCGCCGCAAATTATGTTACAAAGTTTACCTCCTCTACCGAAATATGCCGTAGTGTAATGTATGATGATGGAACCAACGTGGGAGTGGGTATTATACCCGGTTATAAATTCGATGTGGCAGGCAAAGGCCGTTTCAGAAACGCTACCGGTAGCATGGGTACAACCAATACCGGACAAATAGAAATTGCTAATGCCGGCGTGGGCGAGCCCTATATCTCTTTCCATAAAGAAGGCGTGTATGGTGCGCACTTTGGTTTAGATGCCGATAACTGGTTCAGCACGCGTGGCTGGAGTGCCGGCAACACAGGCTATACAAACCTTAAAGCTGCGGCCTATGCCTCGTACGGGGCTGCCAGTTTCCTGTTTCAGGGCGGACAAACAGACGGCACCAATAATGTGGTATTGCGTAACGATGGAACCAGCTGCTACCTATACCCCTGGGGAACACCCAACGCTAACAGCAACCTATATGTGGGTGCAGGCGCTGTAGTTAACCTGCGTGTTAATGGCCGCCTGCAATCGTATGGTGGTAGCAGCTACCTTGATGGTAGCGGCTGGATACCAACCTTCAGTAATAACAACGGTGAACTATATAAAGCATCAGATGTGCCGGCTGCCCAGAAACCTATTTTCATCCGCCGCTTTAATTTTAACAGCAGCGACAACATAAGCTTCAACACTAACTTCTCTGATGCTACTTACTCTGCTGTATTGGCCGGTGTAGATAGCGATGGCGATGGTAGTGCAGTAGAAGGTACCAGGTTTTATTTGTACCGATCAGGTGGCACCTGGTGGATACGGTTTGATAACAGAAACCAAACCGACAACCTGAACTTTATAGATGTGATGTTTATTGAAAGATATTTAACTAACGACAATCGTTAATAAAACATCATTGTCGTATGCTTTATTTAACTGCACGAAAACTGTGCCTGCTTTTTCTATGCTTATATGCAGCAAACTGCTGGTGCCAGGTTAGTATTACCAACGAAACATCCTATCACCCCGCTTCCTTCGGTACTGAGTTTGGTTTTAGAGAAACCACCTCATCGCCCGATAACGGTGGGCTGATTACATTTTTCGTTCATAACGATAATGTATCGCAGCCCGATTCGCTTGCCGAAGTAAAAGTATCGTGGAACGGAGTATATGCCAGCGCCTACCAATGGTGGTGGCCACGGGTAATAGCACCGGATGGCTGGTGTGCCGTGCAGTTAAAAGGCCTTACTACACCCTTTACGAACGGAGATACCGTGCTGCTTGAAATTACTACCACCGGTGGGCATACGGCATCGCAGGTGTATGTAAATAAGAGCTATAAAGTACACCTGGCTAATCTTATACCATCGCAGGACCGTAGCTATCTGTATGTGTATATCAGAAACGATGATACTATTAGCTGGTCACCATCTGCTTTTCGGTTAAATGGCAGGCAACATACAGTTGGTGCGCCGGGCAATACGCTTACGGTTACTGCACTCAATAACTGGCAGCCTGTACCGGCCGCCTCAGTAGCCATCTATAAAATACACTTTACTGCCCCGCTACCCGAACTAACACCGTTGTTAATCAGTGTAACGGGCAACACCGGTAGTGGTAGTACGCAAATTCTTTCTTCTTTCCAACGCCTGGTAAATGCAGAATTTACCACCGGTACCTGGAACTCATCGCTATTTAACAGCAATAAAGAAGAGGGGCGAAAATTACTGCGCCAGTTACCTGTTAATTCTGTATTCGGCCCCGGCAACTTTACACTAATTGACTCGGCCCATACAGAATATAAAATGAGTGTGGTGTACGAACCCTCTTTTGATAGTGCCGGTGAGTTTAGCTACAACACAGGCTTACAAAACGTACTGCAAAGGCAACATGAACAAGCCCTGCACTTTTGGAACGTAGATGATGAGCCTGACCTGAATGGTAAAGACGTAAACGAAGAGATACTTAAAAACGCCGCTTATTGGATGGGCGATACAACCACACCCAGTTTTGTTAACCTGTGCGTGCAGAAAAAATATCAACGCTATGGCTTTTTCAGCGATGTGGTTAGTATGGACCATTACAGCGATGATGGCCCGCCTAATGTTATTCCCTTTCCGTGGTGGTACACAGTTAGCGGTAGTGTACGCGAAGCGCTTGAGTACACCGAGCAGTTAAAGTACAATACAGAACCCAAGCGTATGGTAACCTGGTGCCAGTTGGCCGCCAACACCTGGGGCACCGACCATCAGGCAGAAGATTTTATAATAAATTTCCAGTTCTGGGCACATATAGCAGGTGGTGCCAAAGGCATTTACTATTTTGTTGCCACCCCCGAAACCAAAGAAGATTACCCAACACAATGGGCCGAAGCTACCCACTCAACCCAACAATTAAATACCATAAAAAACCTTTGTCTGTATGGTGAACCGCAAAATAATGTACTGCGTAACGATTCGGCCATAATTACACGGGCACTGGTTAGTGAAGATGCGCTGGCAATAGTGGTACTAAACAACTCTATTCAATATACACCTATAAATGTTTTCTCACACGACTGGCTTCCGTCCATATCACCGGTAACGTACACTGTAGACATAGATGTACCGGCATGGATACCTATTGAACAGATTTACGAGGCTACTACCAACGGTAAAATCACTTCTGTTTCAATAACCCACCTGGGTGGGCGTAGCTACCAACTGTCATCTACCATCAATAGCTTTTCGCAAACCTTTGTTATTGGAAAAAATGATGCCATTGCCCCGCAGCAACCATCCGGATTAATATGGGCCGATGTAGTAAGCCCCAATAACCTAACCCTGTCGTGGAAAGAACCTTTCGACAACTTTGGTGTAAAAGGCTACTACATAAAAAGCGGCAATATTATCATTGACTCTACCAGATCGCCCCTTTGGGAAACAGCGGGCAGGTTTACAGCTTGTAACTTATCAACTATAGCTATTAGCGCTTACGATGACAGCGGTAACGAAAGCCCTGCTGCTACTATAGCTATGCCAGTAATAAATGCCAACGGCACCCCGTCAATATATCAGCAACCGGTTAACGATACTACCACTGCGGGCACCGAAGCCATTTTTACTGTAGCCGATTCTGGTGCAATACCGGTTAACTACCAATGGCAAGCCGCCCCGGGCCAGGGTAACTGGTTTAATCTGGACAACAACAGCATCTATACGGGCGTTTATACCAATACGCTTCATGTAAATCCGACAGTTACATTAAACGGGTACAAGTTCCGTTGCGTAGTATCGCCGGGGTGCCAGCAAGGTATAAACTCAGACTATGCAATGCTTACCGTAACACAACCGTTGGGTATATACAATCCGGAAGACATACACTTTACCATACAGCCAAACCCGGCTACAGATAGATGTAACATTGTTTGCAGCGAAATAACAACTGGCTACAGCTATAACATATTCGACCTTAGTGGAAGATTGGTAATGACTAACAGCGTTACCAGCCAGTTTACAAACATTGATATAAGTGCGCTCGAGCCGGGCGCATACCTGATTGTCATCAACAACCATAAAGGCAGGTTGCAAAGCAACAAAATGATAAAGCTTTAAAAGAAGTATGTATGTTTTTTGCCTGTCATAAAGCAACCATATAAAGCTATCCGCCATGCCTTATATGTGTTGTAGTATGTTCTGATTTTTTGAACAATCTTCCCGGGCTTCAGATTGTTCTGCGCCAACTTGCACCGCTTATAGCACCAACTATTCTAACAACACGGCTATTGATAGTAACCATTCTTTCAAACTGCGGTTTATGTAAACACTATCCTAGCAGACTAAAAAAAAGAGCGGCACACGCCCCAGCATCTGTTTTCATTCAAGCTGTACTTTTTACCTTTTGCAGAGTGCCCCGGGCTTATTATCAAGATTGCTATCTTTTAATACTTATACCCAAAAACAAAAAAGGGGAAGCGACTGCTTCCCCTTTTTTGTTTTCTATGCTATTGATGTTTATTGTTTCACCATTTTAATTACAGCTAACCGCTCACCTTTGTTGCTTATCACAACATTGTAAATACCAACAGCGTATTCAGATATATCAAAGTTACCTGTTGTAGATATCAGGTTAAACTGTTTCAATCGCTGACCCAGCATATTCTCAATAACAATCTCTGTTTCGCCGGTATAATCATGTTGTACTGTAAACATACCTGTATTAGGGTTAGGGTATAGTTTAAAGCTATAATCGGCTATAGCAGTAATATCAAGCGTAGTAACGTGTACACAGTTTGTAGCTACAGAGCAGTTACCAACAGTAATCAAACAGTTATATGAACCGTTTTGCGTAGCCGTATAACTTTGAGCATTAGCACCCGGTATTGGTTGGTTGGTAGCACAGTCATACCATTGGTAAGTAGCCCCTGTTTGTGCCGCAGTACAGGTTGCCCCGCTCAAGGTAGCATTGGCATCCAGTGTTTGCTGTGTAAGGGTTAAGGTAACCACAGTATCACAATCGTTAACCGAGTTGGCTATGTGGGTATATACACCCGGTGTGGTAAGCACCTGGCCATAGAACACATAACCTATCGTACCGCATATTACGCCGGTTTCCTGGCGGGTAAGCTGTGGCGATACGTTCAGGTTCAGTATTACAACACTATCGCAACCGGCCGATGTAGTCAGCGTATCATAATAAGTACCCGCCACACTTAGTATGGTACCATTAAAGTTATAGGTAGAATCGAAACATACCGATGCATTTACAGTAGTAGCAGCCGGCAGTTGTATTACCAGGTTAAGGGTAATGGTACTATCACAGCCCTGTTGCGATGTAAGTACTACCGTGTAGGTGCCACTTTGTGTATACGGCTGCCCGTTATAAATATAGGTACCGCTACACGATGTAATATTCTCGGTAGCCTGAAACTCGGGCAGCACAGTAAGGTCAAGCACTACGGTGCTATCGCAGCCATCTACCGATTGCAATACATTGGTATAAACACCGGTTGTATTGTAGGTATTGCCACCCACGGTTATGCTCTCACCGGCGCAAACAGTTGGGTTTAGCTGGGTTGTTATCACAGCCGGTTCGGTAATGATTAGCTGCGTAGTGGCTGTACAGCCGTTGGCATCGGTAATGGTGTAGCTGTATGTGCCCGCTACTTCGGTAAAGGTGCCTTCGCCGGTGTACGGGGCAGTACCGCCGATACCGGTAACTGTAACAGTAGCCGTTCCACCATTACAAACAATAGCGGTAGCGCCAGCATTGGCCGCTAATACAGCAGGCTCGGTTACTGTAATAGTGGTAGTAGCGGTACAACCGTTGGCATCGGTTACGGTGTAGGTATATGTACCTGCACTAACTGTAAACGTACCCTCTCCGGTATACGGACCGGTACCGCCGGTAGCTGTTACTGTTACGGTAGTGGTGCCGCCGTTGCAAAGCACACTACCCGATGATGATGTAGCCACAAGGGCTGTTGGTTCATTAATAGTGATAGTAGTGGTTGCTGTGCAACCATTGGCATCGGTTACGGTATAGCTATATGTGCCCGCACCTACGGTAAAGGTATCATCGCCGGTGTACGGCGCTGTGCCACCGGTAGCGGTTACGGTAACTGTAGTAGTACCACCATTGCACAGCACATCGTTTCCGCTGGCGGCAACCAACAGTACATCCGGCTCGGTAATAGTTACTGTTGCAGATGCTGTGCATCCATTATCGTCGGTAACAATGTACGTATATGTGCCCGGAGTTTCGGTGTAGGTATCTTCGCCCAGATAAGGGGCTGTACCACCACTAGCGGTAATAACCACTGTAGCTGTGCCACCATTACATTGTATCGGGGTTACATTCTGGTTAGCCACCAACAAAGCAGGTTCGGTAATAGTTATTGAAGTAGTGGCAGAGCAACCGTTGGCATCGGTTACGGTATAGTTGTGCGTACCCGCACTAACCGTAAACGTACCCTCGCCGGTATAGGGCGCGGTACCACCGGTAGCAGTTACAGTTACCGTAGTAGTACCACCATTGCACAATACATTAT
>CAYREY010000095.1:0-12680 GCA_964423405.1 uncultured Chitinophaga sp.
TTGGCTATAATTCCACGCCAGCCATCGGTTCCGAATTTTATCTTACTCATGGTGTGCTTTTAAGTCGTATTTTGTTTACGGCTGGCGCTAAACTAAAAAAAGAACTGCCATAGCCAATATATGGGGGTATTGAAAAAAGTTATGAATTTGTTATCTTTGATAGCATGACTTATTTAATAGAGATTGACGCCAATACCGAAGCTTCTAAAAAGTTATTAAGCAGCATACGCAAGTTGCAAAAAACCGATAGCTCTATTAAAATAACGCAAAAAAAAGAAAAGCTCAGGCCGCTTACAGCTAAAGAAGTAGTATTGCCTGTAGGCCCCAAACCTACCGATGAACAATGGGACGAATATCTTGACAGGAAAGACAGCCGGAAACCTTCTACTATTCAGCAATTACGAAAAAAACTAGATAAACGCTATTCAAAGCCAGCTAAATGATTCGCAATATTATTATCGAACCATTAGCCGAAGATGCCATTATAGCTTTATGCGATTTTGTTGAATCGAAAAACACAAAAGGCAGTGGTAGCCGGTTTTACGAAAAACTACTTTCCTTTATTGAATCGTTCTCTTCTCTCTCCAAAATAAAATTTCCATTATGCCGAAATAAAAAATTTGCTGCGCGGCAATGGAGTTGCGTCACATTTCAGCATAAATGGATAATTGCATTTAGTTGCAACAAAAGCACCGTTGTAATTCACAGACTGGTGCTTGGCAGCAGGCTCAGGTAGTACTCATATTCTCACACTGTCCTATTTCCATTTTCACACTTCTGAATTTGTGAAAAACAGGTACGGTTTAAGCTGCGCTTTTATGGTTATTTTGTTGCCACATGCTTAACACAGATACATACAGGCACAAAGGCTTACGGAAAGAGCTGGTAGCGCAATTACGCCGCAAAGGCATTACCGATGAGAACGTACTGGCAGCTATAGAGCGCATACCCCGCCACATGTTTTTTGGCAACGATTCTATTTTTCACGAAACCAAAGCATACGAAGATATTGCCTTTCCCATAGGCGAAGGCCAGACTATTTCGCAGCCCTATACCGTAGCCCGCCAGAGCGAGTTGCTACAGATACAGCCCGGCGAAAAAGTACTGGAAATAGGCACCGGCAGTGGCTACCAGGCAACAGTACTTATGTTGCTTAAGGCTAAAGTTTACTCCATAGAGCGCCACAAAATATTGTACGAACGTACCAGCCAGCTACTACCTTTTATAAAAGAATTTTTAACCGGACAGGCCACCGGTGCTGCCGGTATGCAAAAACAACCACCGGTAATGCGTAGCTGGAAAAATGAACCGGAGTACTGGAGCGTAAAATGCTTTTTTGGCGATGGATTTGAGGGGCAGCCAATGCACGCCCCCTTCGATAAAATAATTATTACGGCCGCCGTGCCCGAACTGCCTAAGAAACTTCTGGCACAGTTATCCGTAGGAGGAAAGATAATATTGCCTTTTGGCACACAGGACAACTGCGATATGTTGCGGATTACCAAACACGGCGATAACCAATACGAAACCGAACAGTTTGAGAAATTTGCTTTTGTACCGATGCTGAAGGGAAAGGTTTTTTAAAACCGGCATTATGAAAGCTAACCTCCTTATTATTTTCTGTGCCATTAGCATGGCTGCCTGCAATGCACAGGAAATAACACTGCGTGTAGCCGTGTACGATAGGGTAACCCACCAACCACTTACCGGTGCGCAGGTACGCCTGCAGGATTTAGCCTCGCTGCGCGATTATAAAATAGCCGCCAACGATACAGGCATAGCTACATTTGAAATTAACCCAGAGGCCCGCTACCGGTTAGAGGTAAGCGCCGAAACAATTGCCGGGGGCGAAGAGTACCTTAGTTACAACAGCATACTTACCTATGCCGATATACACAGCAAAAAACCACTACAGATAGAACTTGAAAAAGTAAAACAAACCGAGCAGGGCATGTTTGCCGCTATGCATTTCGACTATAACCGTTCATCGCTTAGCACAGAAAATACAGCCTCGCTCGAGAACCTGTATAGTACACTAAAAAACTTCCCGAGCCTGCTGGTAGAAATAGGGCTGTATGCCGATTGCCGCGAAGCAGAAGATATGTTGGAAAAACGCGCTGTGGCCATAAACACCTGGCTGGACAGCAAGGCTGTAAGCCACCGCGTTGTTATAAAACAATACGGTACACTACGCCCGCTTAATGCCTGCAACTGTAGCGGCAAAGCCTATTACTGCACCGAAGAAAAATATGCCGAAAACCGTCGCGCCGAGTTTAAAGTACTGGCGTTTTAAGTAGTAGTGAGTACCTGGTATTGAGTATTGAGAAAAAATACTTGCATCGTCATTGCGAGGAGAGAGGCTTTGCGAACGACGAAGCAATCTCCTTGCATAGAAACAATAACAAGTTTAACGTGGCTGTTGAGCCTCCCCTGGGGGAGGTGGCCGAAGGCCGGTGGGGGATTGCATTATACATCTAAACGCCGCAACAAGCCCTACCTGTACTTCTTCATCACCCTATCTATATCGCGTTTAGTATCCTTCTCTTTCAGGCTTTCGCGCTTATCAAATTTCTTTTTACCTCGGCCTATACCTACCTCAAGCTTGGCAAAGCCACGGTCGTTTACAAATAAACGCAGCGGCAGCACAGTCAACCCTCGCTCTTTTATCTTAGCCTCTATGCGGCCAAGCTCGCGCTTGCGCAGCAATAGTTTACGCAGGGTTACCGGTTCATGGTTGGCATAGCCACCATGCGAATACTCGGGTATGTTCATGTTTTTTACAAACAACTCGCCATCGCGCATTACACAAAACGCCTCGCTTATACTGCCACCACCATTACGTATGGCTTTTATTTCGCTGCCGCGCAGCATAATGCCGGCATCGTAGCGCTCCAGTATTTCAAACTCAAAACCGGCGCGCTTATTCTGTATGTTTATCTTAGAAGAATCAATCATGGTTATATAGCAATAGTACACTGCATTATGCAATTAGCAAACCTGGTTTACTTATTGCCAATGCGCTCAAATATAGCTTCAAGTTTCAGTTTAGGTATAATTTTCTGTCCGGTGCGGCCCTCGGCAATCAGCCTACCTCCGGTGGTAGCGGTAAATGTGCAGTTTATTTCATTACCGTTTAGTTCATCTATTACAGCTTCAAACAGCACCACCTCTCCTACCAGTGCAGGCGATACATGCTTAACGTTTACAAACGTACCTATCCCTTCTTCGTGCTCCTCTTTCATCTCCAGTACAAACAGGCGGCTGCTCCACTCTGCATCGCGTGTAAGCGCAAACGTGGCATACACCGGGTGCACAGTTCCGCCTTCAAACATAGCGGTATCTTCCGGGCGCACTATTCGCTCAAATATTTTTTTACTGCCTTCGTTAAATTTAGTAACCATACCGCGCAAATGTAAGGCATTTAAACCCTAACGTGCTATATAGAATTTATGAGGTATGATATGCTTTATTAATATTGTAGCAGTATTATTAGAAACACTATACATTAAGAACCTGTTTAAATGCGAAAACTGAACCTTACCGCGTGCATGGTATTTATTGCACTGCTACTTGTTGCACAAACACAAGCCCCAAACAGCCTGCTATGGGAAATTAGCGGCAACGGCCTTAAAAAACCATCTTACCTTTTTGGCACTATGCATGTAAGCCAGAAAGTAGCCTTTCACCTGGGCGAACCCTGGTACAGAAGTATAGACTCGGTAGATGTAGTGGCCATGGAAATGACCCCTGAAACATGGTTAAAAGACCTGTTGGGCTCCGACCTGATGGGTGCTTCTTTCAAGTACGCCATGCGTATGGCCATGCATAATGCTAAAGATTTAGACAAAGAAAAATACGCCATAGGAAAAGACCGGCACACGTTAATAGCTACGGCGCTAAAAGAAGACCCTGCCGTAATCAATAACATTATGTACCGCTATTCTGCCAGTCAGGGCGATTTTGAAGAAGATAGCTGGCTGGATATGTATTTGTACCAAACCGGCAAAAAACTAGGCAAACAAAGCTCCGGACTGGAAAGTTTTGATGAGTCTATGCAGTCTATAAAAAACGGAAGTATCCCCGACGAAGAAGAGCCAGACTACAATAACATTTATAAGAAATACCAGAAACAGTTTGAAGCGCAACAACAAATACAGGCTGCCTATAGAAACGGCGATTTAAATCTGCTCGATTCGCTTACCCGCAAAATGAGCAGTAAAAATGAACACAAATACGTTATAGTAGAACGTAATGAGAGATTTGTTTCGCGAATGGATTCTATTATGAAAAAACAAACGCTGTTTACCGGTGTAGGGGCTGCACACCTGGGTGGCGAAAAAGGTATGATTAACATGTTGCGCAAACTAGGTTATACCATGAAACCAGTACCCATGGGTGAACGCGATGCCGAACGACGAAACAAACTGGATAGTATACTTTTTGATGTGCCTTTTCAAAAATATGTTTCCTCCGATAGCATCATATCAGTTGATATACCATCGGAAATGCAGGAATTGTTTTCGATTGGTATGATAAAAAGTGAAATAGCCACCGAACTAATCAACGGCGCCTACTACTCAATTTACCGTATCAAAACATACTCCAGCCTGGTAGATGGAAATACTAACAGCACCTGGAAAATGGTAGATAGCCTGCTATACGACAATATACCGGGCAAAATACTGGAACAAAAAGAAACACTGGTAAACGGCTATAAGGCGCTTGACATTTCTGCACGTACCCGCAAAGGTAACATCATACGCATGCGTATAGTACTGCTACCCGAAGAACTGATTGTGCTTAAAGTTTCGGCACCCGAAGAAAGAGCCAAAAGTTTCCTGGGCGACAGGTTCCTGTATTCGCTTAACATAAACACAAGCACGGCAAACGGCTGGCAAAAATTTACCATGCCCGATAACAGCCTTAGCGTGCAGCTACCTGCCAAACCGGTATTTTATGGATTCTCTAAACTGGCAAGTACCATTACCAAAACCGACCTGGTAGCACACGACGAAAAAAACGAATGCGATTACATCTGTATGAACGTTAAGCAACTGCCAACAAGTTATTTCGAAGAAGATACTTTTGAATTAAGCAGCATAGCTTACAAGCTTAGCAATGCCAATAACTACACCGAGAAAAAAAGAACATCTGTTGTATTTAAAAACCGTAAAGCACTAAAAATACAATACAAGGTAAATGAACAACGCAACATGGATGCCATGATTGTAATTCAAAACCTCAATTACTATGTATTTGCTGTTTACTATAATAAAAGCAACTCCGATGCAGCAAAATTTTTTGAATCGGTAGAGTTTGGCCTTCCACAATACAAAGATTTCTATCCGCTGGTAGATACCACCCTGTTCTTCACCACAAAAACTGTTACAAAGCCTAAAAACGACATTACCGGTTCACTACTCAAACTTCCGTTTGGCATCAACGGTTCAAAAAACAAATTCAATAAGGATGAAGTAATTGATAAGTCCGACACATACTCCGATGAAAAAAATCAGGAATCAATTGAAGTATCGCTGTTTAAATACAGCAAATACAACAGGTTTAAAGATGAAGCAACCTTTATTAATACGGCCCGCTATTACATTACCGACTATAACGATTTTGTAATAAAAGATGAAAAGATAACCCGTAACCCGGATGGACTACAAATAGATTTTTTACTTACCGACACCAATAGCACACAAACTAAGCTTTGCCGCATTTTGCTTAAAAACTCAGCCAAGTACGTGCTCAGTTCCAATATAGACCCCCTATTAGGGCCTAGTCAGTTTGTAAGAAACTTCTACGATAATTTTAAACCTATCGATTCGATAACCGGACAAAATTTATTTACAGATAAATCTGACCTGTTTTTTGAAGACCTCAAAAGCGGCGACACCACCCGTGTAAACCTTGCCCGTAGTTGTGTTTATACAATAAACATCCCGTCTGATAAAAAGGCAAAACTCATCAGCTTATTCGGCAATCTACCGGTAGTAGACGACTATACTGATTTCAAGAATAGTCTGTATGCTCTTTTCGAAAATATGCCCGATAAGGAAACGCTTGATTTTTTACGCAAAGAATACAACAAAGCAGGCGATACTGCCAGCTATCAGGTTGCTATTTTGAGTGCACTGGCAGCTATGAAAACACCCGAAGCCACCAACGTATTTAAAGAGTTGATTACTGCAGAGCCCCCGTTAGATGAAGAATCATCATCCCTCCTTAATCTGTATCAGGACTCTGCAGATTTGGCTGCTCTTCTTTTTCCCGATCTTTTTCAGTTATTAACCTACGATGAGTACAAAGACGAAGTGTACCACCTGCTTTCGGTATGTGTATGGAAAAACAAAATAAGCCCCGACTTGTACAAAGACAAAGTAAACGCCATGTTAAGTACGGCCAAAACTCAACTTAAACGAGTACTGGCAAATGTTGAGTCGGATGATGAAGATTACGGTATATATGAATATACAAGCAGACTCGATGATTACAACTATCTGCTTTTCCCATTCATAAAACAGGAAAATGTTAAAGCACACTACGACAAAATACTGGCTTCGGATAACAAAGAAATAAAGTACGAAGTACTGGAATGCCTGGTTGAAATGAAAGGTGAAATACCGGTTAAAACCATTAATGAACTTGCGGCCGATAACGAGTACAGGCTGTATGTTTACAAACTACTGAACGACAATAATCAACAGGCACTTTTTCCGGCAGAGCAGAAAAAGCAGGATCTTTTCATCAAATCTGCTTTAAAAGCCAGATACCATAGTATAGAGATAGACTCCACTATATTTCTGGAAAAAAGAAAACTAGAGTGGCGTGGCAAAAAGGGCTATATCTATGTTTATAAATACAAAACAAAAGACACCAAAGGCGACAACTATAACCTTGCAGCCGTTGGTGTAATACCCGATGACGCCACAAAACTGATTACACAATTCGACTTTAACTCGCAGGCATATAACAACATGCTTGATACAGATGAAAAGCTTGACAAACAGTTATCAGAGCTGGTTTATAACACGCTTGCCTCTAACCGCACTAACGACTATCTGGATAAAAACAAAGTAGATGTCCGGGAAGAAGAGTATAGTTACCGCCACTCGTATAGATACGATGATTAAGTTACACCGCCAGCACCGGGCACTTTACATCATGCCGTACTGCTGAAATAGTTTCGCCGTAAATAATATCCTTAATGCCGCTGTGGCCGTGGGTGCCTATTACCAGCAGTTCGGCATTAAGGGTATTTACTATGCGTGGTATCTCTTTCTTGGGGTCACCAAAGCCCAGTTGTCCGCTTACTACATAGCCCTGTTGTTGCAATTGCTCTACATAGCGTTTAAGTTGCCGCGCATCTTCAGTAGTTTCAAAATCCAGTATATCATCACCCAGCCTGCGCGCACCGGCGGTTTCTACCACGTGCAGCAAATAAAAACCGGTTTGCTTATTACCATGCGATACACCCTCGGTAATAGCCTTTACATCGCTATCCGAAAAATCGACACAAATAGCAATGCGGTTATACACCTTTTGCTCTATAAGCGGTATATCGCCCGCTTTGCCGTGTGGCGCAGCGGCTTCACGTTTAAACTTACTACCTACCGCTGCACAGTATATTACATACACTAACAGCAATAAGGCACCTGCTACCACCGGTAGTATTATAAAGTTAAACACCCACTCGTAACCGGCCAGTTCCTGGTGCCAGTTGGCTAGTGTTTCTATTACCAGCTTAATGTTAAGCCCCACAATTATAGCCGCCGATACCCAGGCCAGCACCTTTACCCAGTTACCTATCACAAACCGGCCCATCTTTTCTTTATCGCTTACAAAGTGTATAAGTGGTATTATGGCAAAGCCCAGTTGTATGCTTAGCACCACCTGCGATAGTATCAGCATATCGCCTATTTTATCTTCGCCCAATAGCCATATAACTAAAAACGCAGGCACCACGGCCACCAGGCGGGTAATTAAGCGGCGCAGCCACGGGGCTATACGCAAATCAAGGTAGCCTTCCATTACTATTTGCCCCGCCAGCGTACCGGTTATAGTACTGCTTTGCCCGGCTGCTATCAATGCCACTGCAAAAAGTATAGGGGCCAGCTCTTTACCCAGCAACGGTTGCAACATACGGTGTGCGTCCTGTATCTCTACAATATCGTGGTAGCCGTTTTTAAAAAACACGGTAGCTGCCAATATCAGTATAGCGGCATTTACAAAAAACGCCATATTAAGCGCCACCAGCGAATCGATAAAATTAAACTTGAGCGCCGAGCGGATGCCCGCTTCATCTTTACTGTTGCGCCGTGTTTGCACCAGCGATGAATGCAGGTACAGGTTATGCGGCATCACCGTGGCACCTATTATACCAATGGCAATGTACAAGGCGCCACTATCCTCCAGCCCCGGTATAAAACCGGTGGCCATTTCGCTTATATCGGGCCGGGCAAAAGCCAGCTCTATAAAAAATGATAGCCCTATTATGCTAACCAACGAAAGTATAAACGCCTCCATGTAGCGCATCCCTTTCTTTTGTAAATACAGTATTAAAAACGTATCGAGTATAGCCAGTGCTACACCGTACAATACCGGCAAACCCACCAATAGCTTTAAACCAATGGCCATACCCAGTACCTCGGCCAGGTCGCAGGCGGCAATGGCAATTTCGGCCAGCGCCCACAGCGAGTAATTAACCGCTTTAGGGTACGTCTCTCTACTGGCCTGTGCCAGGTCGCGGCCTCGTACTATACCCAGCCGTGCACTAAGTGTTTGTAGCAACAATGCTATCAGGTTACTCATCAGCAATACCCACAATAGCGAGTAGCCATACTTACTACCACCGGCAATATCAGTAGCCCAGTTACCGGGGTCCATGTACCCCACTGCCACCAAAAAAGCCGGACCGGCAAAAAGAAAAAACCTTTTCCAGCCGTTTTGCTGACCGGTAGTATCTACCGTACCATGTACCTCTTCCAGCGATTTGTGTTGAGCCATAAGGCAAAAATATAAATTTTAGATAAATCTAAAATTATTTTTTGAGCACATGAAATTGATTTTAGATATTTTTACTGTTGTTTTGATGTATAAAAGCAATCACCTGCTTACTATTATTGCTTACACTTAATAACCATACCCGTATGTACACCGGTAAACCATATACCATGCTATGCCTGGGCGATAGCTACACCATTGGCGAAGCAGTTGAAGAAAAAGACCGTTTCCCTATGCAGGCGGTAGAAATACTAAAACAGCGGCAGGTAGCTTTTACCACACCTACTATTATTGCCAAAACCGGTTGGACCACCGATGAATTAGCCGCCGCCATAAAAGAACAAAACCTGACAGGCAGCTACGATTATGTAACCCTGCTGATAGGTGTAAACAACCAGTACCGCGGCCGCGATTTAGATAACTACCGGCAGGAGTTTACAGAGCTACTGCATACCGCAATCAGCTATGCAGGTGGCAATAAAAAACACGTCTTCATTATATCAATCCCCGATTGGGGAGTTACCCCTTTTGGCAATGCCGATAAGCGTGGAGAAGAACAGATTGGCAAAGAGATAGACCAGTATAACGCCGTAAATAAACAGGTAGCACAAAACGAAGGCATAGCCTATATAGATATTACACCACATAGCCGCCAGGCCAAAACCGATGCAGCATTAATAGCCACCGATGGCCTGCACCCTTCGGGTAAAATGTATGCCTATTGGGCAGAGAAACTGGCTATGCAAATACAATCGGGATTGTAACTCTTTATAACTTCAAAAACTTTTTGTGATAGATAAAATCTCCTGATAATACATTTACAAAATAAATACCCGCAGGCAGGGCGCTAACATCAAATTTGCCATTATGCTCCACTACGGGCAATATGTTGCCCGACGTATTTAGCAGTTGTATATCGGTAATTTTCGCCCTCTCACAAGTGATATACAATTCGTTTTCTACAGGATTAGGGTAAACGCGGATATAGCTTTCGGCTTCATTTCCTTCGGCAATGCTGGTAAATACAACGGGATCAGAAACTTTACTGCAACCATATGCGTCTGTCAGTTCTACGGTATATACCCCATCTGAAACAACCTGGTATGTACTCTCAGTAGCGCCTGCAATAATGTTACCGTTAACATACCACTGATAATGTATAGCCTGCGATGCCGTTAATAAATTGCCATTAACAGTTATAGTTGCCTCTACTGCCTGAATCATATTAAGAGCTACTGAATCGGACACGGCACTGCAATTTGAATTATCTGATACCGTAACGGCATAATTGCCCCCGGCATTAGCATTAATACAGGTGGTCTGATAACCGTTACTCCAGGTGTAAGAACTATACCCCGCAGGTGCGCATAACAGTAAGCTATCCCCTTCGCAAAAAACAAGCCCGGTTACTGCAATAGTTATTGTTGGTATATTACACTGCTGCGGGCAAAATTTTACCATCCAATAATCTGAAGTAACCTCTGTAGTATCCCGGTTTGCTTCTGTTTTATGCCCGCCAACCCCGGCACGTGTATAAAATGCAATTGCATAGCATCCATCAGCGGTTTGTATGGCAAGAGATTGAAGATCTTCCGATGCGTCTGTAAGTATAGTTTTATCCCAAACTTTATTACCTGCCGAGTCAGTTTTAACTACCCAGGCCTGGCCTCCGGTAGTATTAAACCCCGGCTCTGTTTTATCACCATCTGCAATTGCACCAGACGAGCCACACAGTAAAAAACCATTGTCGCTCGTAACAGCTATCGAACCAAAGTATTCTTCGCTCTCCGAACTACCCAGGCGCCTGTCCCATAACTTGTTTCCTGCAGAATCGGTTTTTACCATCCAGTAATCCAATCCTCCCCAACGAGGTTGAGTTTTATCCCCCCCAACACCAGAATTTGAAATTCCTCCCAGAATAAATCCGCCATCACTGGTTCGCTTAACCGATTCCAAAGACTCGTCACTGGCCCCACCAAATCTTTTATCCCATAACTTGTTTCCGTTCTTATCAACTTTTAATAGCCAATAATCATTCATTACACCCCTGTTAGGTTGCGAAACATCATATGCACTATCCGAAGTTGTGTTGCCCGCCACTATAAAACTCCCGCCATCTGTTTCTACAATTTCAACCACCTCATCATTATCTGAGCCTCCAAACCTCCTGTCCCACTCTTTATTACCCAACGAATCAGTTTTTACCAACCAGGCATCAAACAGACCTCTCGAACTCTGGGTTTTATCGCCACCTGCATTGGATGAAGAAAGACCACATAGCATATATCCGCCATCCTTAGTAGCCAGCACATCTTCCAGAAAATCAAAGGCAGTACCTCCAAAACGTTTATCCCACTGCTTATTACCCAGGCTATCAATCTTTATCATCCACCAATCTGTGCTCAAAGGGAAATTATCCCAGCTCGGCTGTGTTTTATCGCCGCTTACAGGCGAATCTGAATTACCGGCAAGTATATAACCGCCATCTTTCGTTTGCCTAAGGCCATACAACTCATCTCTACCAATACCGCCATACCGCTTATCCCACTGCTTATCACCGGCAGAATCGACCTTAACTACCCAAAAATCGCTATAAGAAACCCCGTATCGGTTTTGCGTTTTATCGCCACTGCTGTCAGAAACAGAATAGCCACCAAGTATGTACCCCCCATCGGTAGTTTGTTGAAAATCAAAAAGCTGTTCAATGCTGATGCCTCCATAGCGCTTATCCCATTGTTTAACCAATGAGGTTTGGGCATTACACACAAAACATATTATCAGAAAAAACAGTGTAGATTTAGTGTTTTTCATAGTAACACTAAATAAAATAAAAAACAAATATAAACTACTAACCCACCATTATATTCTGCGCAGCCAGTTTAGACAGGGTAGCCGTTTTGTTTTTACCCAGCCTTACCACAAACGAGTTATCAAACTCTATTACTTCGGTAATTTCAATGGCAGTACCCAAATGTATATTCAGCGCATCCAGGTGTTGCAGTAGTTTAGATGAGCTATCTTTTACCCCTACCACCTTACCCTTATCGCCCACTTTAAGTTTGCTTAGCAGGGTTTGCTTTACGGTTTTTATATTGCCCGATGCATCGGGTATGGGGTCGCCGTGCGGATCTACCTGCGGGTAACCTAAAAACTTATCCAGTTTATCTACCAGTTCTTCGTTTTGTATGTGCTCCAGCTGTTCGGCTATATCGTGTATCTGGTCCCAGCCGTAGCCCAGCTTATCAACCAGAAACACCTCCCACAACCGGTGCTTGCGCACTACGCTTTTGGCTATCTTCTCTCCTTCTTTGGTAAGCCGTACACCCTGGTATTTTTCGTAGGTAATAATCTTCTTCTGCTTCAGCTTTTTAAGCATATCGGTAACCGAGGCCGCCTTGGCATTTACCTGGGCAGCTATTTCGTTGGTCGAAATATTCTCGTCTCCATCTTCCGACAGGTGAAATATCGCCTTAATGTAGTTCTCTTCGGTGCTGCTGTAGTTGGGCATAACCGCGCTAAAATAGGCATTAGTAACAGAACATAGAACTGAGAACCTGCAACCAGGATAAAACCGGATGTTATCTATGCTCTTGGTTCTATGTTCTTAGCTCTCCCCGCTACCTTTAACATAAGTTTCACACAATTGTGGATGAGGCCACAAACGGCAATTAAAC
>CAYREY010000096.1:0-12348 GCA_964423405.1 uncultured Chitinophaga sp.
GCCGATGAGATGTCGTATTTGGTTGGTATTACCAGTTGTCCGCTGGTATTAATAAAACCCCAGTCGCTTTCTTTAACCGGTGCCAAACCATCGGCACTGAAAATTTCGGCATCGTTGTATTTGGGCTCTACCACTACCTTACCGGTGGTGTTTATGTAGCCCCATTTATCGCCTACGGCAACCGGTGCCAGCCCTTTTACAAAGGCACGGGCTTTATCGTACTTAGGTTCTATTACCCATTTGCCGGTTACATCTACAAAGCCAACTTTATCGGCCTTGCGTGCGTAGGCCAGCCCCTCGCTGAAATCCCATATTTTATCTACACCGGGTATAGCGGTAAATTTACCACCGGTAACCAGGCCAAACTCTGTACCCTGTTTAGCCCATACGGTAGTTTTGTAGTACTCGCCTATTTCGTCGTATATCACCTCTACCACTACTTTGCCTTTGGTATCTATAATGCCATACTTGTTGTTCTTTTTTACACGGGCATAGCCATTTACAAAGGGCTTTATACCCTGGTACTCGGGCTTTACCACCACCTCGCCTTTGGTGTTGATGATACCCACGTTATCGCCGGTTTTAATAAAGGCATAGCCATCTTCAAAATCGTAGCGCTTATCGCTGGCAGGCGCATTAACCGGTTCGCCTTTGGTATCTATATACAACCATTCTTTACCTTTTAATACTACGCATATACCGCTGTTAAAGTATTTGGCATCGTCGTAAGTGGGTTGTATTACAAGCACGCCTTTGGCATTAATAAAACCCCATTTGTTGTTTTCGTACACGGCAGCATAGCCTTCCGAAAAGCTTTTTGCTTTACTGAATTTAGGGCTTATGGTAAACTCGCCCGAGCGGTTAATGTAACCGAACTTGCCGTCCTTCTTTACAAGTGCCAGTTCCTGCGCAAAGGTTAGTTGTGCTGCAAGTAGTAGTATAAACAGGTTTATCAGTTTCATGTGTGGTAGTTTAGTAGTGCAATATTGGTAAGAAAGTAAAACCTGCGAAAAATGCTTAACACATATTTACTTTCCGGCATCTACTTTCTTAATAAAATCTATAATGCCGGGGTAGTATTCCTGCTGGGCATCCCACATGCTAAGGTGGCCGCCGGTAGGGCAATACAGGTAAGTGCCCTGCTGCACCAGTTTGCTCATCTCCTCCATCTCTTCGGGGTTCATGGTGTCGTAGTGGCTGCCTATCATTAGCGTAGGTATGCTCAGGTTTTTAAGGCGGGTCCAGCACTCCCAGCCTACTAAGCGGCCGCCGGGTACAAACTCGCTGGGGCCTTGCAGTATTTCGTATACCGGTTGGTTAATGTGCTTAAACGAGCGCAGCACCGGTTCGGGCCATTCGGCAGCCGGCTTGCGCAATATGTGCTGGCAGTAGTATTCGTCATTTACCAGTTGCAGATAAACAGGGTCGGTGTACTTACCGGCTTTCTCATAATTCTCCAGCGAGTCGACCAGGCTTTTGCGCATTTCGGTACGCAGCTTTTTGTTGTAAGCACCATACTTAGCGTAGTCGGCAGTCATGTTACTTACTATCAGCCCTTTCAGGTGTTGCTGATATTTTAACGCATACTCCATACCCAATATGCCACCCCAGCTATTGCCCAGCAGGTAAAAGTTATCTTTGTTAAGGCCAAGTGCTACGCGCACCTGTTCTACTTCTTCTACAAAGCGTTCCAGTGTCCAAAGCGATGAATCGGTAGGCTGGTCGCTATAATAAGAACCCAACTGGTCGTACTCTATCAACTCGAAACCTTCTTTAGGCAAAAATGCTTCGAAGCATTCCATGTATTCGTGCGTAAGGGCAGGGCCACCATGCAGCAGTAGTACTTTTATGCGCGGGTTGTTGCCAATCTTTTTGGTCCATACCTTAAAGGTGCCTTTGGGTGTTACTACCGGTATCATTTTTACACCGGCGTTTTCGCTTTCTTCTTTACTGTAGCTAAAGTATTCGGCTACGGTGGTGCCGGTGGTGGGTTGTGCCTGCTTATCGCGGTTGCACGATGCCAGCATAGCCAATGCTGCTATTACTAATACAATACGTTTCATCGCTTTTTAAATTTGTGTTTTACAGATGCCTCTTCGGTTTTACTGCTGTGGGCTACCATGCGGTTAATCTGATCTACCTCGGTGTTGCTAAGGTTGCGCCATTTGCCCACCGGTATATTACCCAGACTGATATTCATGATACGGGTGCGCTTAAGGGTTACTACTTCATAACCCAGATACTCGCACATGCGGCGTATTTGCCGGTTGAGCCCCTGTGTAAGTATTATACGAAAACGCTTGGTGCCTTCGGTGCGTACTATGCAGGGTTTGGTTATTTGCCCCAGCACCGGTACTCCGCTGCTCATGCGTTTGGCAAACTCGGGGGTAAGCGGTTTGTTTACGGTTACGGTATATTCTTTCTCGTGCTCGTTACCGGCGCGCAGTATTTTGTTTACTATATCACCATCGTTGGTAAGCAGTATTAATCCTTCGCTGTCTTTATCTAACCGGCCAATAGGAAAAATACGTTTGGGGTGATTGATAAAGTAGATAATGTTTGAGCGGTCGGTTGGGTCGGTAGTGCTGGTAATGCCGCGTGGTTTATTAAACGCAAGGTATATGCTTTGCTTGCCGGCTTTCAGTTTTATACGTTCGCCATCTACGGTTACTACATCGCCGGGGTATACGCGGCTGGTGGGCAGGGCTATTTCATCATTAATAAAAACACGCCCCTGCTCTACATAACCGTCGGCCTCGCGGCGCGAGCAAAAGCCCGATGAGCTGATGTACTTGTTTACCTGTATAGATTCGGAAAGGTCCTTCATAAGTTAGGTAGTAATTGTTTCGCGGTGCTCGCTGGCATAAAAGCGGAACAGGTAATACGCCGCCACGGCATCCAGTATATGCCAGATGGCATGGCCTTGTAGTAACGACTGAGGGTCGCACAGCGGGCTATCGTCCTTCCACATGTTCCAGATACCAAAGGCCAGTAACAACGAGCCCAGCGACATAAAGCCGTATTTTTTAGAGTGCTCCAGTTTACGCACGTAGGTATTCAGCAATTCGAACACTACCGTAAGGGTGATATACAAACCAAAAATAAAGTTACCGATAAAGCCTACCACCGGTACGGTGTAGGGCAGCTCCTGCACGTACAGGCAACTGGCTAATGCCGATGCAAAGATGGCCGTAAACCAAATGGCGTTAAGCGAAAAGAAACGCTCCACCGCATAGGCAAACGAAAACGAACAGATAAGGTACATGCTCAGCATATCGAACCAGCCGCCTATTTCGGCTTCGGTGGCGTGCATGGCCATACTACCGGGGCCTAACAGCACTACTATGCAGGCATAAAACGTACCGTAAAAAAAACTTTGTGTAATGGTGTTGCGGTTAGCACTAAAAGTGCCACGGGTAAGTTGCCAGCCAATAGTAAGGCCGGCCAGTATAAAACCTATGTTGCTCCAGGTGTTGGCGGGTTGCTTTATAAGGCCGGGGTGACTGGCCTCGCAAAAATCGCCACCGGTATTGGCCCAGGGGCCAAACCAACCGTTTACCAGCGATACCATAAATAGTGCGAACGCTATTATTGCTACCACCACCACCACCGGAAAAACATATTTCTGGTTTTTCATACTGTTATGCTTTCAGTTTAATTTTTGTGTACACGGGGCAGTGGTCGCTGTGCTTTACATCCATTAGTATGCGCGACTCTACCAGTTGCGGCAACAGGCTATCGGTAGCGGCAATGTAATCTATTCGCCAGCCTTTGTTATTGGCGCGCGAATTAGCACGGAAACTCCACCAGCTATACTGGTGCGGTTCTTTATTAAAATGGCGGAACGTATCTACAAAGCCCGATGTAAAGTACTTCTCCATCCAGGCACGCTCCTCTGGTTTAAAGCCCGAGGTATCTTTGTTAGATACGGGGTTATGAATATCAATCTCGCGGTGGCAGATGTTATAGTCGCCGCACACCACCAGCTTTTTGCGTTTCTTGTTCAGGTCGTGTATAAAGTTGAAGAAGTCGTCGAGGTATTGCATTTTAACCGACTGGCGCTCATCGCCTGTTGTACCGCTGGGGAAATACGAACTCATAATGCTCAGGTCGCCGATATCAACCCGCAGGTTGCGGCCCTCATCATCGTACTGTTTAATGCCACAGCCCTCTACTACGTTATCGGGTTTTATTTTGCTGAACACCGCTACGCCACTGTAGCCCTTTTTTGCAGCCGGAAAAATATAGCAGTGGTAACCCAGTGCTTCGAAAGGCTTAGGGTCAAAATCTTCGCGGGCAACTTTTATTTCCTGCAGGCAGATAACATCCGGGTTCTCGGCTTTTAACCAATCTACAAACCCTTTGGTGATAGCGCTGCGGATACCGTTAACGTTGTAAGAGATAATTTTTAATTCGGACATAGTTATATAAGTGAGTTCCGAAAATACGATTTCAACGCAAAATGTTTTGGCATTCAGACCTGCCAGGTTTTAAAAACCTGGCAGGTCTATTATAACAAACACCGGTAATTCATTTTATAATTTCTCATTTTCGCCACATGAGCAATAACGAAAAAGGTTTTGAAACCAACGCCATACGCACACAGATAGAACGTACCGAATTTTTAGAACACTCTGTGCCGCTGTATTTAACCAGCAGCTTTGTGTTTGAAGATGCCGAAGATATGCGCGCCTCGTTTGCCGAAGAGAAAGTACGCAATATCTATTCGCGCTTTAGTAACCCTAACTGCAGCGAGTTTATAGAAAAGGTATGCCAGATGGAAGGAGCCGAAGATGGCTTTGCGTTTGCCACCGGTATGGCGGCGGTGTTTAGTACGTTTGCAGCCTTGCTTAAAAGCGGCGACCATATTGTATCGGGCCGCTCGGTGTTTGGTTCTACCCATACGCTGTTTACCAAAATGTTCCCTAAGTGGAACATTACTACCAGCTACGGCGATGTAAATAACCTGGATAGCTGGGAGGCGCTGATACAACCCAATACCAAAATATTATATGCCGAAACACCCACTAACCCCGGTGTAGATGTGCTGGATTTAGAGAAGTTGGGCGCACTGGCTAAAAAACATAACCTGATACTGATAATAGATAACTGCTTTGCTACACCGTATTTACAACAGCCCATAAAATACGGGGCGCACATATCTATACACAGCGGTACCAAGTTTATAGATGGGCAGGGCCGCGTGCTGGGCGGTATTGCTGTAGGCCGCGCCGACCTGATAAAAGAGATTTACATTTTTAGCCGCAACACCGGCCCGGCACTATCGCCGTTTAATGCCTGGGTGCTTTCTAAAAGTCTGGAAACACTGGCCGTGCGTATGGACCGCCATTGCGATAACGCACTTAAACTGGCCGAATACCTGGAACAGCATGATAAGGTAAGCTGGGTAAAGTACCCGTTTTTAAAATCGCACCCGCAGTACGAGATTGCTAAAAAGCAAATGCGCAAAGGCGGTGGGGTAGTAGCATTTGAGTTAAAAGGTGGCGTTGAGGCCGGCCGTGCGTTTTTAGATAAACTGAAAATGCTTTCGCTATCGGCCAACCTGGGTGATACCCGTACCATAGCCACACACCCGGCATCTACCACCCACAGCAAGCTAAGCGAAGAAGAACGACAGGCAGCCGGTATTACGCCGGGCTTAGTGCGCATATCGGCCGGGCTGGAAAGCGTAGAAGATATAATTGCCGATATACAACAGGCGCTGTAACAGCTAGCATCTATTATAAAAGCAAAAGTCCCCGCTATGGCGGGGACTTTTGCTTTTATGGTTTTAGCTTAATCTCTTGCTAATCTGAAACCCACATCATCGTCTTTCGAATCGGGCGGATAAAGATCGCGGTTGGCTACGCGGCAATCTTTAAGCGGCCCCCACCAGCTACCACCACGCAACGAGCGCGCAGTACCACTTGCCGGGCCTTTAGGATTGTTAGATGGGCCGGTGCTGTAATATTTCTCATCAAACCAATCGCTGCACCACTGCCAAACGTTACCACTCATATCATACAAACCCAACTCATTTGGCAGCTTTTTGCCCACCGGGTGCGATTCGTGCGATATCAATGTATCGTACCAGGCCACCTCCAGCGCATTGTTGCCACCGGCATATTTATAACCGTGGCTCTTGTTGCCCCCTTTAGCAGCATACTCCCACTCGGCCTCGGTTGGCAGGCGGTAATTTTTTTCGGTAAGCTGGTTTAGTTTGTTTACAAACATTTGAGCATCGTACCAGCTAACATTCACTACCGGGCACTCCGGGCAGTTTTTATTGCTGGGCTCGGTACCCATAATTATTTTCCATTCACGTTGGGTAACAGCAAATTTGTTCATGCTAAAATTACCAACGGTAATAGTACGGCGGGGCTTCTCCCAGTAATAGCATTCGGTATCCTGTGGGTTTACACAACCCATTGTAAATGTACCGCCATCTATAGGCACCATGTTAGCCTCTATTTGTGCCAACACGGCTTTCACTTTGGGGTCGGTGGCTTTCTCGCCTTTTTTAGGGCCTCCTTTAGCAGCATGGCCTCCGTGCGGATTTTGTGCAAACAACTGCGCACTTAATAACACCAGTATTAGTGGTAAATAAACACTCTTCATGTTTCTGCGGGTTAAATTTTTTTAGTTAGATACTACTCTTTCAAATGTAGCACAGTTATACGCAACCATAACTGCTTAGTTCACATAGCTATTGTTAACGTCTACTGTAGTATAACCTGTTTGCTGAAACGGGTTCCGTTGGTAGTGGCGTTTAGTATGTAGGTTCCAGAGGGTAGAAGCGATGACATAGGCACACTAACTGTTTTGGCCACACCGGGCTGCTCTACAGGAAAAATGTTGTCATAAACAAGTTTACCCTTAATATCAAACAGCTGTACGGTAAGCTCCTCGGCAGGGTTATCAACCGTTACAAATACCTCGTTACTGGTTGGGTTGGGGAACATTGTATAGTCTGCGCTTCCACCACCTTCGCTGTCACCCAGCTTAATGGTTACCACCTGCGAGTATTCAAAATCGCGGTCGTTATCTATCTGTTTAAGGCGGTAGTAATACAATACGTTATCCGATACCCGGTCATCAAAATAATAGTTATTTGTTTCTGTAGAGTTATCGTGGCCCTCTACCCAGCCTATTTTGGTATAGCTTATACCATCGGTGCTGCGTTCTACCTCAAAGCCATCATTGTCTATCTCCAGCGAGGTAGCCCACGATACGCGTACACGGTGTTTACCAATAGGGTCGGCCTTTACAAACAATAGTTTTACCGGTAGCGCACCACCACCATGGCTCATGCCCATGGTAAAGTGCGAAAAGTTAGAGTATATACCACCCGGCACGCCATTGCCATTGTAGCAGCCCATGTTGCGGGTAAACGTAGTCAGGTCATCGGGGCTCGCTATCAGGCTTTCTATCTCCGGCCTCCAGTCAACCGATGGCAGCGATGGGTCTACACCATAATCATCTTCATGTTTCAGCACCCGCCATGCTCCGTAGCGGTCGGCAGTTACATCGCTGAATGAGTTAGGAAACACCTCCATATCGTATTGGTAACCTGTATTGCTCGATTCAAAACTCCAGTAACCGTGGTTAGCCACCGGTTTATCAAATATCAGCCATTGTGGTGCGCCACTGTTGCAGGGGTTGCTGGTCAGGTATCGGCTATAACCACTGTTCTCTGCATTAAGCCCTGGCAAACACCCATTGCAGTACGATGATATAGTACCTACATGCCCCTCGGGATTCGACGAGCCCTCACAGAATTTTGCTTTTATGCTGCCATTACCCGGTACCTGCAAAAAGTTAAGCATTACACCATTAAAACCCTTGCCCTCTGTACCCACCGGAAACAGATAACTGGTAGCCGAGTTGATTGCCCGCTGAAGGCCACCGGCATCGCTGCCACGTGTACCCTTGGTAAGTATATAACCTGTGGTAGGGTTTCCCTCTATCTGCAACACCGGGTAACCGGCAATAGCATCGGGATTGCCGTTTTTAATATCCAGCAGATATTCGTTGCTGCTGTCAAATGTTTTAAGCAACCCTTTCCGGTTGTTGTTATTGTAAAAACTATCGGGGTCGTAAGTACCGGTAAGGTTAGCCGTACCAAATACCAACGAACCATTAATTACTACATCTGTTTGCATTTCAACCACACTGGTTTCGCTGCCTTTATCTATTACCAGGTTATAAAAACTGGCTGTAGAGGGGTTCGATAAATCGCCTTTTATGGCTTGTGTGCCGCTACCTATAAACTTTACCGTACGCTCCTTGGATGTTGCGTTGGTATGCGTTTTAAAGCTGGCTGTGCTATCGTTCTGAAAATCGCCGCTTAGCTCAATAGTACCATCATTATTAATACTACCCGTTTTGTTTACAATGTTACCCTGCACCTCTATCAGCGAGTTCTCCTGAATATAGATGTCGTTGCCATTGTTGTAAAACACATCCGACGTTTGTGCAAACATCAGGGTGGGTGCTGCCAGTAAAGTAAAAAATGCCAGTTTAGCCGTCATCTTCTTACAGATTTGGGTTCAGAAAAAAGTTTGTTTAACTACTATTTCAAACGGGCTGTTTTGCTTACCAAAAGTGCTCAGCCTATTCAAAAGGTTACTCCCCGGTGGTTCCAACCAGGCAGGAAATTCCCCGCTTGCTATTACGGCTAAGGTTGCAATATGTTACGCACACATGTTGCTTTGAACACCAACGCTCCCGCATTGTATAACCACTTTCTTTTACTCTATCAGTATTTACTTTTGGCATACAAACAGGGCTTTGTAAATTGTCCGGCATATTGCCCCTTTAGGCCCTCTTTTATTAAAATGTATTTTTCGGCTACAGCCTATTATATTCGCGCCCGTTACATATTTATCAATCAACTATAACTTACTATCATGTCACTTCTTACCGTAGGTACTGTAGCCTTCGATGCCATTGAAACACCGTTTGGAAAAACCGAAAAAATTGTAGGCGGCGCGGCTACCTATATTGCCTGGAGCGCTTCGTACTTCAGCAAAAAAGTAAACATCGTGTCGGTAATAGGCGATGACTTTGATATGAACGAACTGGAGCAACTGCGCAAGCGCGGTGTAGATACTTCGGGTATAGAAGTTAAAGAAGGCAAGAAAAGCTTTTTCTGGAGCGGTAAGTACCACCTGGATATGAACAGCCGCGATACGCTGGTAACCGACCTGAACGTACTGCTGGAGTTTAACCCGGTTATACCACAAAGCTACTACGATAGCGACATACTGCTACTGGGCAACATAGACCCTAACTTACAGCTACGTGTAATTGAGCAACTACCTACCCGCCCCAAACTGGTGGTAATGGATACCATGAACTTTTGGATGACGCCAGATTTTATAGGCAAGCTGCACGAGGTAATGAAAAAGGTAGATGTGCTGGCCATTAACGATGCCGAAGCCCGTCAGCTATCTGGCGAGTACTCGCTGGTTAAAGCAGCCCGCAAAATTATGAAGATGGGTCCACCGTACCTGATTATTAAAAAGGGTGAGCACGGCGCCTTGCTGTTTCATGCCAACGAGGTGTTCTACGCACCGGCACTACCGCTGGAAGATGTATTTGACCCAACCGGTGCCGGCGATACCTTTGCCGGTGGTTTCTGTGGTTTCTTAGATAAGAGCCGCGACATCAGTTTCGAAAACATGAAACGCGCTATCATCTACGGTTCGGCTATGGCCTCTTTCTGCGTAGAAAAATTTGGTGCCGAGCGCCTGCGCAACCTTAGCCACCACGATATTGAAGACCGCGTTAAAGATTTTATAGACCTGGTACAGTTTGATATTGTACTGGAAGATTAAAACAAAAAAAGCCCCCGGTAATATCGGGGGCTTTTTTTATTACCTGCGGGTAACGTTTAAACGCATGTTAACCCACTTTACACGCAAATTACTGCTATTCAGGCTTTTGCAAAAATTAATGTTAACACCCCTACCCCAATAATGTTAACCCTAAATATATTATATGTAAATTAATTACATGTATTGCTATAAAGAGGGTAACAGTTTTTGTAGTAGTTGGTAACGCTGCTCTATATACTTTTACGAGAGATAAACACCGCGTAGCGGTCGTCTGTTTGTAGCAAGCAAGCAACCGAAACACCGCGCACCATAGGTGCCGCCTGTTGGGGCTATCGTCTGTTTATAGATTTGTCAACTTTTTTAAAGTTGACAAATCTCCACCTTAACGTGAGCCTTTCCATTTTCGCTGGGAATCAACCCGCCTGCTCCTGTCTGTTTAATATTACGCTAATGTTACCGCTGTGCGTCTATAGCAATGCAACCGGTGGCGTGTTTGTAGTCGTCTTACACAAAGAGGTTTTGTGATCTGTGTTTAAGCAAAATATATGTTCATTACTAATATAAATATTTCATACGCTGACAATATTTTTTTATGCTATATTACATTAGCTATTTAGTTAGGTAACCCTTTTTTATAGCCCGTTCAAAAATCCCCCATTATGAAAAAGCACTACTTCCTTCTTTCATTTATACTGTTTATTAGCCCGGTTAGCCAGGCGCAAAATATCTTTACTTGTGGCGGAAAGTCCAGCGAATCTGTTACAGATATAGAGATTGATAAACAGGAAAACGTATTATGCGCTGTACGCAATTTGTCCGATACTTTGTATTCAGGTGGTTCGGTATTTTATGGTAGTGGGGCGCATTTGGTAAAAATAAGGCCCGATAATACTATAGCCTGGCAAATGAATATTGGCAATGGAAGCTATTCGTCAGATCTTAAAGAGCCTGTAATAGGCATAGACCAGGCCAATGGGTATTATATCACCGGCTATTACTCGGATACTTTTACTATAGGAAACCTGACATTAACCGATACCGGCGATAACGCCTTTATCGCAAAATTAGATACCAATGGTGCTCCCGTTTATTTAAAGCGCCTTGGCAACAGAATACTGGTGCGCGACCTTTGTTTTGACTCACAGGGCAATATACTAATTGCCGGTATGGCCAGAGGTAACGCTGCCACTTTGCGTGGCGATAGCATACATACATATGGCAATACATCTGATTTGTTGCTTGCCAGGCTTACGCCACAGGCCGATGTAATCTGGCAAACCCACGCCGGAGGGGTAGATAGTTATAGTGAATACCTTACCAGTGTTTGTGTAGATGCTGCTGATAACATCTACGTAGGCGGCTCTATCCGCAGTAACTCTACCTTTAATAGTATTAGTTTGCCTGTAGTTGGTACTGCTGGTTATTCCGGTGTGGTAGCAAAATATAATAGCAGTGGAGTAGCCCAGTGGGCTAAACTTAGCGGTGATTTTGTAAACTCAGTAGCCTGCTCGGCTGGTGGTGAAGTGATAGCCGCCGGGGAGGGTAGCAACAGGTTCGATACAATTATGGTTCCAGCTATACATGGATACATTGCTGGATTTAATGGAAATGGCGGGCTAAAATTTGTGCATGCAGTAATGAGGGCAGATTCTACAGTTGCCCCCACTGGTAATTTAGAAAGTGTTATACGCTTAAGCAACGGTAATTTTATGGCGGCAGGCGTTGCCCCTGATTCGTTTTACTTTGCCAATATGCTGTATACCGGTGGTGCAATATCTCCTAACGCCTTTACAATAACTATTGATGTTGATGGAAATGCACTTCAAAAGTATCAGGTGGTGTTAAGTAATTCTACACATTTTCTGGCAATAGATAAATCGGAATGTACGCTTGCCATGGGAGGGCTGTATGGATATCAGGACCCTAACCCAGTATACGATACCCTGGAAAGATATGGTAGCCTTAGCGCCTGGGTAATGGTGAACAAAGTAAGCTCCGATTGTGAGAGTATAACCGGTATTACAGCCACCAGCGGTACAAAGCTTATTCTATATCCCAACCCAACCAACGGGGTTATGCATACTCTTGTTGATGGCCCGGTTACAAGCCTCAACTGCTACGATATAGCCGGCAGGGTTTGCAACGTACCATACACTTATTCAGGCAACCTGCTTACTCTAAATGTTTGGGGCTTGCAGGCTGGTATGTATGTGTTACATGTAAATAATACTGTTACCCGGTTTGTAAAGCAGTAGCCGTTACTTTGGCAAGCTGCTATGTGTTCCCTCACCGGCGATGGGCCCGCTCGTGCCAACATTAATCAACTATACTTCTTATATATTCACAGCAGGGTGCAGCCACTTTTACTTTAGCGTTAACACGGCCGGTACAGAAACGCCGCGCACCATAGGTGCCGCCCACAACTGTTCGAAACCTGTATTTTAAAACTCTTCTATTTTCGGCTGCTCTTATCGCCCCTTATGAAAACGCCGTTAAGAAATTTCCTCGA
>CAYREY010000097.1:0-11495 GCA_964423405.1 uncultured Chitinophaga sp.
TACTACCCTTAGATTTCTGATTACATTGCAAAGATATGAGCGTCCGCTCGTGCCATCTAAAATAATTAATACAAGATCCTTCAACCTCGCAAAGCCTCGGTTTCAGGATGACAAATGCAGGGAAGCCTACACCTCCCGCTGTTCCGAGTGTTGCGAAGCACAACTCGGAACCTATAACAAGCAGGAGTATTTACTCCGGTAATCCCCCAGTGGGCACAGCCTACGCCAGTTTGGCGTCCTTTGTATATGCACGTGCACCCTGGCTTGATTAACTTTATATTTTATAAGTAAGCTTATTGATATAAAATTTGCTTTTATTTGAGCAACATAAACAGCAGACATGAAAAAAAAGCTACCCTTAGTTTTGTTTTTTCAGCCGTGCTTGGTGTTTAGCTTCTTTAAATATAAACAGAGCGGCGTCACCAACCACTAAGGTACTTTCCCCGGGCAGCGTCTCCGTTTCAGGGCTGCGCAAGCAATTCTCCAAATATAGTACAATAAAATACTATAACCTACCTATAAAAATCGGGACAGTAATTGGTAGCAAGGTAAAAATAAAGATGTATAATATATTATATAAATATAGTATGTATTTGAGGTGTAGGCATTTTTAGTAAAGGGGTATAGGCATTCGGTTTTATAACCCGCTAATAATAAGCACCTTACACTGCCCTGGTATAGGCATGGTTTGTAAAAACGTACAAAAACACCAACTGGCAAGCGGCCACCCGTGCCTTATTGTACAGGCCGGTACTGCCCTAAAACAACAAAGCCCAACACGTTCGTATCAGGCTTTGCTCACCATCCCGGGATAGTATCAATTACTATGCTTTAGACAATCTGATTTCAACCAGAAACTCAAAATTGCACTCATCAAAATCTTCAAGAAAAGTTGAGAATTCCTTTTCAATGGTTCCAGGCTGTTCTTCTGCATCTACCTGTATATACTTTCCCGATGTAAGAGTTATTTTATACGACAAACCATGGCAATCTATTTCGCCAATAGCACCAAGTGTTTTGTGTGTAATGCTTACTATTTCGCCGTTAAGTATCCAAAGCCACTCTTTGCCCTGCATTCCTGTATGAAACCTCACTGCATCATTACCCTTTTTAACTAACCACCAGTCATCTGTAGTCCCACACTTTATAGATTGGTCAAGCTCATACCAAGCAGGTTGCCATATAGCTGTAATACAATTCATTGTATATACTTATGTTGTTAGCGGTTAACATAACCAAGTCCCCCCTACAACGCAAAAAGCCACCAAATGGTGGCTTCTGCTCCCCGACCTGGGCTCGAACCAGGGACCCCAAGATTAACAGTCTTGTGCTCTAACCAGCTGAGCTATCGAGGAATGTTTTCCGGCCTTTTGTTTTTAAGGCAAACTGCCCGAAAACATCCTCTTTGCTCTTAGTTTTGATTAAAACACCCTGTTATTGGTGTTGCAACCTTGCGTAAGGGACGGCAAATGTAGTTTTTCTGCCGAATTATGCCAACAAAGCAATAAAATTTTTTTAGCCCCGCCACAGCCCCTATCTGCCTGTGTTTCAACCCGGCAGTATTACGTAAAATGCTGTTTAACTCTCCTCCTTGCGCCGCTGCACGGCGCGTATTTTAAGGAGGAGTGTTGAGCAAAGCGAAACGAGGTGGTGCTTATTTATCCGGTTCAAAAAATACCTTCATACGGCACGAGGCTATTTCTTCGCCGCCGGTATTTACCCTGCCCGATATAACCGTTACCGAGCCAAACACTTTGCTCTCTATGGTAATTTCGGTGGTCAGCTCTTCGCCTACAGCAGGCAGGCGGCTAAACCAAAAATCGCGCACCTCGCCAATAAAACCCACCCGTGGTTTGCGGCCTTCCATAAAATCTTCGTAGCCCAGCTTACAACCCGATGACTGCGCCATGTTTTCCAGCAAACCAGCCAGGCTTAGCCGGCCGTTATCGCACAGCACATGGCCATCGGTTACAGTAAAAGAGGTTACGCAGGTTTTGTCGTTAATCTCTTTCAGGCTGCTTATTAATACAAACGGAGCTTTCTGCGGTATCAGGTTTTCCAGTTGGGGGCCGCTTATGGGAAACATAGTTGGGGTTACTGTTTAGCTTCGCAAATGTATCCATTCGCGTTACATTACAATACTGTGGCGCAATTAAAACGCCTGTAGCTCTACCAGACTTTTGTACATGCCGTTTTTGGCCATCAGGCCTATGTGGTTGCCGCGCTCGCTTATCTTACCATCCTGCATTACTATTATCTCATCGGCATATTGTATTGTGCTAAGGCGGTGGGCAATTACAATAGTAGTGCGGCCTTTCATCAGCTTGGTAAGGGCCTCCTGCACCAGTTTCTCCGAGTTAGAGTCGAGCGACGAGGTAGCCTCATCCAGTATTAGTATAGGTGGGTTTTTAAGTACGGCACGCGCTATAGTTAAGCGCTGGCGCTCACCGCCGCTCAGCTTGCCGCCACGGTCGCCTATTATAGTATCGTACCCGTTGGCCAGCTTACTTATAAAATCGTGTGCGTTGGCAATTTTGGCCGCCTCTGTTACACGCTCTATAGTGGCGTTCTCCATACCAAAGGCTATGTTATTAAACACGGTGTCGTTAAACAGTATCGACTCCTGCGATACCATACCAAACAAACCACGCAGGCTATCCAGTTTGTAGTCGCGTATATCTTTACCATCTATAGTTATGCGGCCCTCGGTAACATCGTAAAAGCGCGGCAGCAAATCTACCATGGTGGTTTTACCTGCACCCGACTGCCCCACCAGTGCCACCATCTTACCCTTCTCTACTTTCAGGTTAACGTTCTGCAGTATCTTCTTGTCATCAAAGTTGTTGTACGAAAAGCCTACGTTCTTAAACTCTATCTCGCTTTTAAACTCGCCGATGGTAGTTGCGGCTGGTATCTCGGCAATTTTTACTTCGGCATCCAGCACTTCAAATATACGCTGCGCCGAGGCCATTCCTTTGCGGATGTTGTACCACGCCGAGGCAAAGTTTTTTGCCGGTGGTATCAGCTGGGCAAACAGCACCATAAATGCAATAAAGGTTTCGGCCTCCAGGTTGCGGTGCTCCAGCACCAGCACACCACCGTAGTACAGCACGGTACATACCACACACATGGCTAAAAACTCGGTAAGCGGCGATGATAGCTCGCGGCGAGAGTTGATTTGTTTACTCAGATTAAAAAACTCGCTGTTTATTTTGGCAAACTGCCCGCGCATAAATTTCTCGGCGTTAAAGGCATGTATTATCCGCAGGCCGCTCAGGGTCTCGTCGGCAATAGAAAGTATCCGGCCACTCACCGATTGCGCCTCTATAGACTGGCGTTTCAGGCTTTTGCCCACCCGGCCAATTATAAAACCGGTAACCAGCAACATTACAAACACAAACGCAGTTAACTGCGGGCTAAGCAACAGCAAAGCGCCTAAAAATATTATGATGTTCAACGGCTCGCGCACCGTTACCTCTATAAAGCTGATAATGCTTATCTCTACCTCTTTTACATCATCGGTTAGGCGGGCTATAATATCGCCCTTGCGCTCTTTGCTGTAATAGCTTAACGGCAGCGAAAGTATTTTGGCATACAAATCATTACGTATATCGCGTACAGATCCACTGCGGATAGGCGCCAGCGAGTACACCGCAAAATAGCGGAACAGGTTTTTTAAAAAGAACAACACCGCTATGGCTCCACAAAATTTTACCAGCGCGGCCACCTGACCGTTGGCGGCAATTTCGGTGCTTAGTATAAACTTCATGTACTCTATAAACCAGGTTGACGACACCGTAAACGCCGGCTGGGTTACTACCGGTGGTATTTTATTAAACAGCAACTGCAAAAACGGTATAATCATTACCACCGAAAACAGCGAGAAGAACACCGTAAGTATGTTGAACAGAACATTAAGCCCCGCCAGCAGCGAGTATTTGTGTACATAACGGAGTATGCGGCCCAGGTTCTTCATAGTGGCAAATATAGAATGATGATTGAAACGCGTGGATAGGAAATATATTTGATTATAACCGCTTACAGGCCCGATTTATACGTTGGTTATTCCGTTCACCTTATTGTAGTTGGTATCAACCAATGGCAACTAACAAAGTGTTTGTTACCTTTGGCCAAATTTTAAATGTAAGATGGATTCGCGCCGACAACTAAAACTTGGCTCTGTTATTAAAGAGGCCTTTACCGATATACTAACCCGCGATGGCAAAGCTATATATGGCCGCGCCTTTGTAACGGTCACCAATGTAAAAGTAACCAGCGACCTTACGCTGGCCCGCTTTTACCTTAGCATTTACAACACCGAAGAACCCGATGCGGTGATTGAAAGTTTCAATAAGCACCTGTTTGAAATAAAACGCAAGCTGGCCGAAAAGCTACGCCACCAGCTGCGTATTATGCCCGAAATTGAGTTTTTCCGAGATGATACGTTGGAGTATGCTTACCATATAGAAGACCTGTTTAAAAAAATAAAACAGGAAGATGAAAGCATTAAAGCCGCCGCCGCCTCTACGCCTGTACCGGTTAAAAAAGCTGCTGCAAAAAAGAAAGCCCCGGCAAAGAAAAAAGCTGCCGCCAAAAAGAAAGCTGAATAGTTGTACAGCCCGAAAAGCAAAAGCGTCATTGCGGGGAGGCGCTTTGGCCGACGAAGCAATCTTATCTACTTAGCAGATTGCTTCGTCATCCCGACCAGAGCGCCGGGACTCCTCGCAATGACGCACCCAGAAAACTATGCTTGCATTCCGTATTGCGTTACGCTATATCTTCTCCAAAAAATCTACCAATGCTATTAATGTAATAGCGCGGGTAAGTATGCTGGGTATGGGCGTAGGTGCGTTTGCCCTTATAGTGGTGCTATCGGTGTTTAATGGTTTCGAGGGATTGGTGCTGTCGCTTTATAATTCTTTTTACCCCGATATAGAAATACGCGCCGCTCAGGGCAAAACATTTGAAGATAATGCCACACTATCGGGCAAAATAGTTGGGTTAGATGGGATAGAGTACCTGTCGCGTACGCTGGAAGAAAACGCCTACCTGGAGTACGGCGGGCAGGCACAACTGGCTACCGTTAAGGGGGTAGATGACCGCTACAACGATGTAACCACCGTTAAGCAATACGTGCGCGACGGGCAGTTTATACTACACGACACCGCTTACCACTACGCCGTAGCCGGTGCCAACATTGGCTATAGTATGAACATGGATGTAGCCACCTTTGCCGAACCTCTGCGCATTACCGTGCCGCGCAAAGGCGTAAAAACTGCCTTTGCCCCCGAAGATGCTTTTAATACCATGGCTGCTTTGCCGGCAGGTATGTTCGCCATACAGCAGGAGTTCGATTCTAAATATGTGTTTGTAGATCTCGGCTTTGCCCGCGAGCTGTTGGGCGAAGAAAACCAGGTATCGGCCTACGAAATAAAACTGAAAGAAGGCACCGACCTGCTAAAAGCAAAAGCTATGATAGCCGCTGCTGTAGGTAAAGATTTTACCGTAAAAACCCGCTACGAGCAGCGTGCCGAAACGTACCGTGTAATGCAGATAGAGCGTTGGGTTACTACCGCCATACTTGGTTTTATCATCCTCATCATTTCGTTCAACATCATCGGCTCATTATCTATGCTGGTTATCGAAAAAACGCGCGACATCTCTATACTAAAAGCCATGGGTGCCGATGCAAAACTGATTACACAGGTGTACCTGTATAATGGTATGCTGTCGTCTATTATAGGGGCCTTAACCGGTTTGGCATTAGGCTACACCATTTTGTTTTTGCAGCTAAAGTTTCATTTACTTAAACTAAGCGGCGGCGGTGGCTCCAGCTTTGTTATAGATTACTATCCGGTACAGTTAAAACTAATGGACCCTGTTATCACGCTCGCTATTATTGTTTCTATCAGCCTGCTGGCATCGTATTTCCCCGCCCGCCGGGCAGGGCAAAGCGCCATGAGTTTTAAATAAACACCCCGTAGCCCTTACCTTCTTGCTGCGATTGTAAAAACACGGCGGCTGTTTCGTTAATAGTTGCTTGTATCGGTCGAAATTTATAGTTAAGCGCCTTTGTAACTTTATCGTTATTGTAGGTAAAATCTATAGCGGCCAGTGCAGCACTCTCCTGCGTTATCAGCGGGCGGTTACCTGTTACCAGTGCTTTTAGTGCTTCTATGCGCCACGCGGCCGAGCGCAACAATTTACCGGCTTCTATACCGGGGCGTTTCACTTTTAATGCATCGGCTATGTACCATATCACTTCGCGGAACGAAAGGTTTTCGGCAGTTACCAAAAACTTCTCGCCGCTTATATCACTTTTCATTAACCGGTACATACATTCAACCACATCGCGCACATCTACAAAGCCATTGCGGCTACCGGTATAAAATTTCAGGCCGTTATATATCTCCGGAAAAAGCGAATTAGGTTCGGCATCCCACCAACCGGCACCCAGTATAGTACCGGGGCAAACCACTACTACATTCAGGCCCTCTTCCTGCCCGCGCCAGGCTTCGCGCTCGCCGTATTGCTTGCTGCGGAAATACCAGAATGATTTATTGATGTTGGGGTCCGAGTGTTTTTCATCGATTACCTTGCCCGCAGCGGCCGGCATACCAAACGCCGCTACCGAGCTTACATATATCAACTTCTGTACACCACTGTACAAGGCTGCGTTTACTACATTAGCCGATCCATCTATATTTACCCGCATCATATGGTCAACCTCTTTAGGTATAAACGATATTACTGCGGCACAATGGTAAACATGGGTTACGCCCTCCATCGCATCTTCCAGCGAGGTTATATCCAGCACATCGCCCTCTACCCACTCTATCTGGCTGGCATAGTGGCCCAGCAGGCTAACATCCGATGTCGCCCGCTTTATAGCGCGCACCTTTTCGCCTTTGGCAAGCAGCAGTCGCGCCAGGTACGAACCCACTAAGCCGGTTGCGCCGGTTATTAAATTCATGTAACAGATAGTATTTACCACGCGAAATAAAGAAAATATACCTGCCATCGGCTATACAACAGTTAAGCCCCTTACTTTAAAAAATCATTTATAAACTTGCCTTACCAAAAGCAACTATACTATGTACTCTATCCGCCAGCGCCTGCAAACCGAACTGGAAGAAATTAAAGCCAGTGGCCTGTATAAAGCCGAACGCATTATTACTACCCCACAGGGTGCCGAAATAAAAACAACCACCGGTAGCGAGGTGTTGAACTTTTGTGCCAATAATTACCTGGGCCTTAGCTCGCACCCGCGCGTAATAGAGGCAGCCAAACAGGCTATAGATACACACGGCTTTGGTATGAGCAGTGTGCGCTTTATATGCGGCACACAGGATATTCATAAAGAACTGGAGCGCAAAATATCGGAGTTTCTGGGCACCGAAGATACCATACTGTATGCAGCGGCCTTCGATGCCAACGGTGGCGTGTTCGAGCCGCTGTTTAACGAAGAAGATGCCATCATCAGCGATGAGCTGAACCATGCCTCGATAATAGATGGTGTACGTTTATGCAAAGCACAGCGCTACCGCTACAAAAACAACGACATGGCCGACCTGGAGCAACAGCTGATTGCCACACAGGGCAACCGGTCGCGCATAATTGTAACCGATGGCGTGTTCAGCATGGATGGCACCATAGCACAGCTTGATAAAATTGTGGAGCTGGCCGATAAATACAACGCACTGATAATGGTAGATGAATGCCACGCCAGCGGCTTTATTGGCAAAACCGGTCGCGGCACACCCGAGTACTGTGGCGTACATGGTAAAATTGATATAGTAACCGGCACCTTGGGCAAAGCACTGGGTGGTGCCAGTGGTGGTTTTACATCGGGCAAAAAAGAAATTATAGAAATACTGCGCCAGCGTTCGCGCCCCTATCTGTTTAGTAATACACTAATGCCAGCCATAGTAGGTGCATCTATAGCCGTACTGGATATGCTGAGCGAAACCACCGCCCTGCGCGATAAGCTGGAAAACAACACTCATTACTTCCGCGAAAAAATGACTGCCGCCGGTTTCGATATTAAACCGGGCGTGCACCCCATTACACCGGTTATGTTATACGATGCCGTACTGGCACAACAGTTTGCGGCCCGCCTGTTAGAAGAAGGTATTTATGTAATTGGTTTCTTCTACCCTGTGGTGGCCAAAGGCAAAGCGCGCATACGTGTACAGGTAAGCGCCGCGCATGAAATAGAGCATCTGGACAAGTGTATTGCCGCCTTTACCAAAGTTGGTAAAGAGCTGGGGGTAATAAAATAAATCATATTGGCTTACTATATATAGCAGCTTTTTTTGTTGTAGCGAACCTATAACACCTGCTCTAAATGTTTCGTTTTATTTTTGGCCGGTTGGTGTTTTTGTACGCTTTTACCAACCATGCCTACACCAGTGCTGTGTAAAGCGCTTATTATTAGCGCTTTGTAAAACCGAATGCCTATACCCCTTTGCTAAAAATGCCTACACCCCAAACACATACTGCATTTATATAATATGTTACACTGCTTTACTTTTACTTTGTTACCAATTACTGTCCCGATTTTTATAGGTGGTTTATAGTATTTTATTATACTATATTTGAAGAATTGCTTGCGCAGCCCCGAAACGGAAACGCTGCTGCGGGAGAGTACCTTAGTGGTTGGTGACGCTGCTCTGTTTATATTTGTATGGAAGCTAAACACCAACTGCTGCTGAAGAATAGAGGCGGGCAATATAGCCTTATTAAAAACTACTTTTATTATACTGAAATGAAAATGATACTACTACTATACAGCAGGTTAGCAGTTTTGCTGTTATCCTGTTGTACTTTTACAAGTATTTGCCATGCCCAGTTATGGAATAGAACTTATATTGAGGACAGGCCAACTATGCTATTTAGCAGTGCAGAATACAACGCAGGCGTAAATTATGTGGTGGGAGTAACATCAGATATTACTGCACTAAATTTTGACCAAATAATTCTGGGTAAAATTGATGGTAATGGCGATTTGTTGAATTACAAAATTGTTTACGATTCTGCTACAAAGGGTTATAGTGCATTTTATAACGCACTTATTAAAAATGACAAAAATGAACTCATCTACGCCGGCTATTCACGGGATTCCTTACCTCGCCTATTGGTTTTAAAAACGGATCAATCGTACAGTTCAATTAAAGTATATGAATATTCAACTCCTAATGCAACTGCTTTTCGGGCGTACAATATCATGCAGTATGATGAGAACAGCTATTACATTACAGGAGTAATAACCACCAGCAACAATGCAGATGTTATTCTAATAAAAATAGATTCCAATAGCAATCGCGTTTGGGAAAAAAGCTTTAATCAGCATAAAATCGACTATGGTCGCAAAATTTTAAAGCTAACTAATGGCAACATAATGATTGGTGCTGTTCGTAACAGGGCAGATACACAGCCGATAGAGTATTCAAATACCTGGCTGCTGGAGGTAGATACCGCCGGGAACCTTGTACGGCAATGGTTCGACCTTAACGACAGCACTTATGCGGCAGAGGGGTTATTGCAAACGCAGGATGGTGGTTTTGTGTATGGGGCACAGAAGAAATTTCTGCAGTCAGTTAATGATGTTTATAAGACTGCTACAATTGTAAAACTTAACTCAAGTTTTGGTAAAGAGTGGATATTTTCTGATGGTAGTTATAACGATGTAACTGGTATTTACGATATAGAAGAACTATCTGACGGAAGTTTTATTGGTTGTGGAAATAAGCCGTTTTATGAATCTGATCAAAGTATTCTTAGTGGTTGGATTGTTAAACTCAATTCAAATGGTGGAATAGTTTGGAACAAAACCTATAGGGGTATTCACGAATCTCAAACCTTAAATTACTTAACCGATATTGATCTTTTACCAGATGGTAGTTTAATAGCTGTTGGCCAATGCCAGTATCCTGGCCACACCCCACCACAAGTAGGTTGGTTTTTAAAACTGGATAGCAACGGCTGTGAGATTGAAAATTGCTTGGTGGGGATAGATGAGCAAGTGTCGCCAACCAGTAACTTGCAGCTAAATATATACCCCAACCCCTTCACTTCCGATGTATCTATAGCGTTAAGTGGTGGGTATGTAACCGGTGCTATAATTACTATCACTAACGTAACCGGCCAAACTTTTTACTACCAAACCAAAAGCAACCTTGCCACCGGCTATACCAAAATGTTGGATTTAAGCTACCTGCCAAACGGTGTTTATTTTGTAGCGGTAAGTACCGCAGAAGGTAAGGCTGTGAAACGAGTGGTAAAGCAGTAACAGTTGCATTTGCTGTTTGTATACCCCCGCTGTTCCGAGTGTTGCGAAGCACAACTCGGAACTTATAATAAGCAGGAGTATTTACTCCGGTTTCGTTCCAGCGGGGTCTCCGCAAAACATATAACAGAGGCGGGACCCTGCTGTGATTACTTAACAAGTATATTTAATTAACCGCGGGGTCCAGCCGGGCATAGGCCTGGCTTTAGAGGCCCCGCTGGAACACAAAGTAATAGGTTATTGCATCAGCACTACACCCGTTGTTCCGAGTGTTGCGAAGCACAACTCGGAACTTATAATAAGCAGGAGTATTTACTCCGGTTTTGTTCCAGCGGGGTCTCCGCAAAACATATAACAAAGGCGGGACCCTGCTGTAACTACTTAACAAGCATATTTAATTAACCGCAGTGTCCAGCCTGGCATAGGCCTGGCTTTAGAGACCCCTCTGGAACACAAAGTTGGCAAAGAGCTGGGGGTAATAAAATAAATCAATACTGGCTTACTATATATAGCGGCTTTTTTTTATTGTTGTAGTGAACCTATAACACCTGCTCTAATGTTTCGCTTTATTTTTGGCCTGTTGGTGTTTTTGTACGCCCATGCCTTGTTTGCCCAAAACACAGTTATGCTCGATTCGTTTGTCACTAAATCGGGCATAGTACATAAAGGGTGGCTTATTGAAGATAACTACCCAAAGTATTTCAGGTTTAAAACAACCGACGAGGCTATTGCCAATATACCTTACCAGATAGTAGCTAACTATTATTTCGGTGGTACAGCATATAAAACACAAAAGATAACCGGTAACGATACCATTACAAACAAAGCCTTGCCCTATAAGTTTAATAGCAATATTATACCAAGGCGAAATACAGGAATTGTTTTAACCACTATAGGCAGTGTTGCTTTTGTAAGCGGTATAGCCATAATAGCAGCTAACCCTAAAGATATTCGCACATATGTAAACCCAAGGGGCGCAGGTGTACTATTTAAAGGAAAAGCCGCCGCCGGATTTATTACCACCTTCCTATCGCCAGCTTTATTTATTACCGGATCTGTTTTGTGGGCAAAAGCCAGCCACCAACTAAAGGGCTTAAAAAAAACACAAACCCCACGGGATCTGTAATAGCACTGCCTATTGCATCAACACTGCCCGCCATAGTTCGGCGTGCCTATCCAATCCCTCTTCATTAAAGTGGCAGTTATC
>CAYREY010000098.1:0-11354 GCA_964423405.1 uncultured Chitinophaga sp.
CGCATTTTACTATAGATGAAGCGCTGGAGTTTATTGCCGACGTACAACCCGAAACTGCTTACCTGATACATATGGGCCACCAGTTCGGCTTGCACGCCGTAACCGAAAAGCTAATGCCTGCTAATGTAAAAGTAGCCTACGATGGGCTAAAGATTGAAGTGATGTAACAATGGTTCAATTGCCTGCAAAGGCGCTGACTTGTATTTATAGATAAATCGTGTACATTTAACCACCACAGAAAATTAATATAACAGCAACTTATGGCAGATTATTTTAAGCGGAAATCAATACCACAGTTAATAAGCGAATCAGAAGAAGGCAGCCACACCCTGCACCGTACACTATCATCATTCAACCTTGTTACACTGGGTATAGGTGCCATTATAGGCGCGGGCCTTTTTTCAATAACCGGTAGTGCTGCAGCATACAACGCAGGCCCCGGCGTTACCATTTCATTTGTTATTGCTGCCATAGGTTGTGGTTTTGCCGGCTTATGTTATGCCGAGTTTGCCAGTATGATACCGGTAGCCGGTAGTGCTTATACCTACGCGTATGCCACTATGGGCGAGTTTCTGGCCTGGGTAATAGGTTGGGACCTGGTACTGGAGTATGCCGTAGGTGCTGCTACGGTATCTATCAGCTGGTCGCGTTATCTCATTAAATTATTAGAGTATTACGAAATATACCTGCCGGTACAACTGGTAATGTCGCCGTTTGATGCAGTTACTGCCGGCGATGGGGTTGTAACCCATGGCATGATAAACTTACCCGCCGTATTTATTGTAATTCTTATGTCGCTGTTATTGGTGCGCGGCACCCGCGAATCGGCGCTGGTAAACAACATAATTGTTGCCCTTAAAGTAACCGTAGTTATAGTGTTTATAGCCTTAGGCTGGGCATACATTAACACCGCCAACTATACTCCTTATATACCCGAAAATACCGGCACCTTCGGCGAGTTTGGCTGGAGCGGTATAGTACGGGCAGCGGCCATTATCTTCTTTGCCTATATCGGGTTCGATGCGGTAAGTACGGCAGCACAGGAGGCGAAAGATCCTAAAAAAGGTATGCCGATAGGTATATTGGTTTCGCTGGCTATTTGTACGGTGTTATACATACTGTTTGCCCATGTTATGACCGGCCTTGCCCACTACACCGAGTTTCAGGGCCAGGATGGTATTGCTCCGGTAGCAGTTGCTATTCGCCACACACCTTATATCTGGTTACAGCAGGCAGTTATTATCGCTATTCTTGCCGGTTATTCATCGGTAATTATGGTAATGCTAATGGGCCAGTCGCGCGTGTTTTACAGCATGAGTAAAGATGGCCTGTTGCCTAAAGTATTTTCAGATGTACACAGTACCTTCAAAACACCATATAAGTCTAACCTGCTGTTTATGCTGTTTGTTAGCCTTTTTGCTGCGTTTGTACCAGCCCGTGTGGTAGGCGAAATGACCAGTATAGGTACCCTGCTTGCCTTTATAATAGTATGCGCCGGCGTTATTTATATGCGCTATAAAATGCCCAATGCGCCACGTGTATTCAAAACACCGTTTGTACCGTTTGTGCCCATCATGGGTATTGTGGTTTGTTTTGGTATGATGGCCTTTTTACCCGGCGATACCTGGCTGCGATTAATTGTATGGATGGCAATTGGCCTGGTAGTTTACTTTGCTTACAGCGCCAAACGCAGCAAACTAAGAAACCCTCAAAAATAAATTCTGAGAGAAAAGTCCCTCCCCTAAACGGGAGGGACTTTTTTATTTCACACCTTCAAATAAAATAAGCCGATGGCCGAAAAAAAGTCGCTTAACCTGCTCGATGCTACGCTGATAGTATCGGGCTCTATGATTGGTTCCGGTATATTTATTGTAAGCGCCGATATATCGCGCCAGACCGGCGGTGCAGGCTGGCTGTTGCTTTCGTGGATACTTTCAGGGGTTATAACCCTTTTTGCTGCGCTTAGCTATGGCGAACTGGCTGGCATGTTTCCGCATGCGGGCGGCCAATACGTGTACCTTAAAAATGCCTACAACCCGCTGGTGGGTTTTTTGTACGGCTGGACCATCTTTCTGGTAGTACAGTGCGGTACTATAGCTGCGGTTGCTGTGGCGTTCGCCAAATATACCGGCTTGCTTATACCAGCCTTTAGCGAAAACAATATATTGCTCGAGTTGGGCTCCTACAAAATATCGGCTGCGCAGCTACTGGGTATATTCTCCATATTTATTCTAACCCTTATTAATAGCCGGGGTATTAACTACGGTAAGATAGTAGTGCGCATTTTTACTTCGGCAAAACTTGTAGCGCTGTTTGGTATTATAGTACTGGGCTTGTTTGTGTTTGGCTCTGCCGATACGTTTAGCGCTAACTGGGCTACTGCTTTTAGCTTAACGCACTGGGATAAGGCTGGTGATAATTGGGTGCAAAGCAACCTTTCTTCCATTGCATTACTATCAGCTATCGGTGTAGGTATGGTAGGCTCGTTATTCAGTAGCGATGCATGGAATAACGTAACCTTTATTTCGGGCGATATAGAGAACCCTAAACGGAACATACCACTAAGTCTGGCAATAGGTACTTTTATTGTAGTTACGCTTTACCTGCTGGCCAATATTGCCTACCTGTTTTTGCTGCCCCTGGCCGGCGACCCTAACGGTGCCGATACTATATCGCGCGGTATTCAGTTTGCCCAAAACGAGCGTGTGGCTACGGCAGCTACCGAAATGATGTTTGGTAGCAAAGCCGTGTTTATAATGGCTATACTGATTATGGTTTCTACGTTCGGCTGTAACAATGGTATTATACTATCCAGCGTTCGGGTGTATCAGGCAATGGCTAACGATGGTTTGTTTTTCGAAAAGATGAAACATAACAACAGCAATGGCGTACCCGGCTTTGCTTTGTGGATCCAGTTTATATGGGCATCGCTGCTGTGCCTTAGCGGCAAGTATGGCGACCTGCTTGATTACGTGATGTTCTCAGTAATGCTGTTCTACATACTTACCATAGCTGGTTTATTCATTCTGCGTAAAAAACAACCCAATGCCGAACGACCATATAAAGCAGTAGGCTATCCGGTTTTGCCTGCTATATATCTGATACTTGCAACAGCATTTTGTGTTAACCTGCTGGTAGTAAAATTCAGCGCTTGCTGGCCGGGCTTAGTAATAGTAGGCATAGGCGTGCCGGTGTATTTTTACTGGCGGGGGCAGAATGCAATTGCTAACCATTAAGTTCATTAAGAGCATTAAGGTTTTTATACTTGTATTTCTTAATGTACTTAATGCCCTTAGTGGTAAAAAAATGAATTAATATGACTTTAAATCAAAAACTCGACACCACCATCCGTAACGTTCCCGACTTCCCCAAGCCGGGCATACAGTTTAAAGATATCACCCCTATTTTTTTAGACCCTTCGCTTTGCGATGAAATTGCCGAAAAAATTATCGACAACTACCTGCATAATCACGGTAAAATAGATGCCGTATGCGCCATAGAAAGCCGCGGCTTTTTTATAGGTATACTCATAGCCCAGAAAATGAAAGTGCCGTTGTTTCCGGTACGTAAGGCCGGTAAACTACCCGCAGCAACCAGGGCTTATACCTACGACTTAGAATACGGCTCGGCTACGCTGGAGATACACACCGGCGTAGTAAAACCCGGCTGGAACGTAATGATACACGATGACCTCCTGGCCACCGGGGGCACCGCCATGGCAGCCGCCGAACTGGTTAAATTGGAAGGCGGTAATGTATCTGGCTTTTCGTTTATTGCCGAGCTCGATTTTTTGGACGGCCGCGATAAAATAGCCTCCTATTCGCCCAATATAGTTTCGACTATTAACTTTAAGTAAACAGCAAAAAGCCTGCCCCCACAAGGGTAGGCTTTTTTTTCTATATTCGCCACCTCTTTTGCTCACAAAACAGAACTAAAAATCAGCTTTATGGGTGCTACAGCAACCAACGATACTACAACCGGAATGAACTTTGAACCAAGCGAAAATCAGATCATGATTGCGCAAACCATCCGCGATTTTGCCGAGCGCGAAATACGCCCGAATATTATGACCTGGGATGAGGCGCAGATTTTCCCCCGCGACCTTTTTCATAAAATGGGTGAACTGGGCTTTTTAGGGGTATATATACCTGAAAAGTACAATGGCAGCGGCCTTAGCTATTTTGAGTACGTAACCGTAGTTAGCGAGATAGCTAAAGTATGTGGTAGCATTGGCCTTTCGGTAGCGGCGCACAACTCGCTTTGCACCGGCCATATTTACTACCACGGTACCGAGGAGCAAAAGAAAAAATACCTGCCTAAACTGGCCACCGGCGAATGGATTGGTGCCTGGGCACTTACCGAAGCCAACACCGGCAGCGATGCTATGCGTATGAAAGTAACCGCTAAAAAAGTTGATGGCGGCTGGGTGCTTAACGGTAACAAAAACTGGATTACCCACGGCGCTACAGGCGATGTGGTGGTAGCCATAGTACGTACCGGTGAACTGCTGGATACAAAGGGTATGACCGCCTTTATTATTGAGCGTGGTACCAAAGGCCTTAAAGCCGGTAAAAAAGAAAACAAACTAGGCATGCGCGCCAGCGAAACTGCCGAGGTAATATTTGAAGATTGCTTTGTGCCCGACGAAAACGTTGTAGGTGGCGAAAGCAAAATAGGCAACGGGTTCCAGCAGGCTATGCAGATACTGGATGGTGGCCGTATATCAATAGCAGCTCTTGGTTTAGGTATTGCCAAAGGCGCTTACGAGGCTGCTGTTAAGTACGCTAAAGAGCGCGAGCAGTTTGGTCAGCCTATTGCCAACTTCCAGGCCATAGCATTTAAACTGGCCGATATGGCTACCCGTATAGAGGCCGGCGAACTGCTTACCATGCAGGCTGCTTACCTTAAAAACGCCGGTAAAAAGCTTACTAAAGAATCGGCCTTTGCCAAGTACTACACCAGTGAGGTAGCCGTACAGGTTTCTACCGATGCCGTACAGATATTTGGTGGCTACGGTTACACCAAAGATTTTCCGGTAGAGAAATTCTATCGTGATAGCAAGCTTTGCACTATTGGCGAAGGCACCAGCGAAATACAAAAACTGGTAATAAGCCGCGAGATAATGAAAGGCAACATTTAATTTGGTATTTCACAACTAGTTTTTATATTTGCCGTCCAAAATTTATTAAATCATATGCTAATAGTAGACGCAAGAGAGTCAGAATCAATTGACAGAGCACTTAAGAAGTACAAAAAGAAATACGAGAAAGCTGGTATTTTACGTCAATTGCGTGAGCGTCAGACTTTCACTAAACCAAGCATCCGTCGCCGTCAAACTGTACTGCGCGCTGGTTATATCGAGAATCTGAAAAGAGAACTGGAAGGTTAATACCTGCCTGTTTATCAAATATTTAAGCCTCACTCTGGTTCGTCCGGGGTGAGGCTTTTGTTTTTAGTGGGTTAACATTTTGTTAGTGTGTTAATACCATGCTATTACAATTTGTTTATTATCAATTGGTTATAGAATTTCGTGTTAACACCCCTCCAAAATATCCGTATAATATACTTAAAATCAAATGATTGCATTTTTGGTTTTATGCCAAAGAATACAATAGCACCTGCGGCATACGCACAAATTCTCTGTGCTTTGTAGCAGGTTGGCAGGTTTTAGTTATTAGCCAGCACCCATTTAACGCATCAATGTAAGCGTACCCTTCAATGGCCGGTTAGCGTCGTTCAGGTAAACTATATAGCCCGTGTAGGTATAAATACCGGCCGGTGAAGGCTTGCCCTGGTACTCGCCGTTCCAGGTATCGTTCAGGCTGTTGGTTTCAAACACTTTTTCGCCCCAGCGGTTAAACACGGCCACGTTCATTTGTTTAACCGATTTGGAGAACACGCCCCAGGTATCGTTGGCGCCGTCGCTGTTAGGGGTAAACACATTGGGTAGAAACACCGGTATAGCCTCATCTACTTTTACCGTAAACTCACCTGTACCGGTACATCCGTTCGCATCGGTAGCCTGCACAAAATAGTCGGTGCTTTGGTAGGGGCTGGCTTCGGGTTGCGCACAATCGGTACACGATAGCCCGTACGGTGGCGAAATGCTGTAAACGGCATTCGCATCGTTATAACTATTGCTTAGGTTAATAGTTACACTTTCGCCTATTACAATAACCGGTGCCGCCGGTGTGGTGGTTACCAGCAGAGCTGTAGCCGGTTCTGTAACAATTGCCTGTGCCGTAGCCGTACAGTTGTGTGCATCGGTAACCGTTACCGTATAAGTGCCTGCGTACAGGTTAGTGGCATTGGCGGTGTTGCTGCCGTTGTTCCAGTTATAGGTATATGCCGGTGACCCGCCGGTTACGTTAACCGTAGTGGTACCATTGGCTGTGCCATAGCAGGCTGGTGTGGCGGTAGTAATGCCGGTTGGTAGTTCGTACACCATTGCAGTAGCTGTTGTGCTGGCCTGGCATCCTTTATCCGATATGGCCGTTAGCATTACCGTGTACTGGCCGGTTGTGGTGTAGGTATGCACCGCACTGGCTGTGGTGTAGCTGTTTCCATCGCCCACATCCCAGTTTTGGCTGGCTACGCTACCGGTGGTTATTGTTGTTTGGTTTACAAAGGCAGTTGCATTACCCAGGCAGGCATCGGGTGCGGTAAAGGTTACTGCCGGTAGTGCATTAACAGTAGCTGTCTGCCGGGCGGTATCGGTGCAATTGTTATCGCTGGTTACTACCAGTACTACATTGTAGCTGCCCGCGGTAGTATAGGTATGGCTGGCGCTACCGGTATTGCCGGTCTGGCTATCACCATAATCATAATTCCATTGGGCAATAGTACCGGTACCTATGGTACTACCATCGGTAAACACGCTGGGCTGCCCTTCGCATACTTCGCTTACCGTAAATGCCGCCACCGGTTTATCGTACACATTTACCTGTTTGCTGGTAGAATCTACACAGTTATTATCCGAAACAGCTATCAGGCTAACCGTGTAGGTACCCTGTGAGGCATATATATGCGCCGGGCTTTGCTGGGTAGAAGTCTGGGTATCGCCAAAATCCCACGCCCAGTTGTTTACGCTGCCGCTGGCTATGGTGGTGGTATTGGTAAATGTATTATTCTGGTTAAGGCAAACAGCACCGGTATTAAAATCGGCCACCGGCAGCGGGTTAACCACCGCCTGTTTGGTGGTGGTATCGTAGCAGCCGTTATCGCTTTGCACTATCAGCGTTACGTTATAGTTGCCCGCAGCAGCATAGCTGTGGGTAGGTGCTTGCTGGGCCTCTGTATTGCCATCGCCAAAACTCCAGCCATAACCGGTTATAGTACCACCACCAATAGCCGATGTATTATTGAACACCGAGGCAAGTCCCTCGCAAACCGGTGCTACAGTAAAATCGGACACCGGTACCGGGTATAGTATAACCGCATCGGTATAGCTATCGGTACAACCGGCTGCTGTAGTTACTGTAAGGGTTACATTGTAAGTGCCGGCAGTTGTATAAACATGTGCAGGGTCACACTGGTTACTTTGCATGCCATCATCAAAATCATAATTGCAGGTACCGGTACTGCCTGTAGAGGTATTGGTAAACTGTACCGTATTGTTGCTACAGGCATCGGGCGCGGTAAACGCAGCTGCCGGCATGTCGTTAACTACAGCCTGTTGCTGGGCAGTATCGCTGCATCCATCGGGGTTGGTAACTACCAGCGTAACTGTATAACTGCCTGCTGCAGCATATAAATGGGTGGGGCTGGTGCCTGGGTCGGTTGCCCCATCGCCAAAATCCCAGGCGTAGGTAATGCCCATACCACTACTGGTGTTGTTAAAGCTGCTGGAGGTTCCTGCACATACAGCGGCTACTGTAAAAACGGCAGATGGTTTATCGTACACCGTTACAACCTGCGTAGCGGTATCGGCACAGCTGTTACTGCTGTTGGCTATCATTACTACATTGTACACGCCTGCTGTGGCATAATCATGTGTAACTAACTGCTGCGTGCTAAACTGCCCATCGCCAAAACTCCAGGTAATGGTAGATACGGTACCGGTAGTGGTATTGTCAAACTCAACGGTATTAGGGTAGCATACGTCGGGCGCTGTAAAGCCAGCCACAGGCCCTTCGTAAACGGTTACCTGCTTTTGTATGGTATCGGCGCAGTTGCCACTATTGGTAACAATCAGCGTGGTGTTGTATATATCTCCGGTAAGGTAGGTATGGGTAGGGCTTTGCGAAACAGCTGTATTGCCGTCACCAAAATCCCAATTATAGCTGGTTATTCCTCCGGTGCTGGCATCTGTAAAAGTAGTGGCATTGCCCGAGCATACGGTAGTAGCAGTAAAATCGGCTACCGGTAATTGCTGTACATTTATGGCTATGGTAGTATCATCGGTACAACCGGTTACAGAGGTTACCGTAAGCACCGCGTTATAGCTGCCTGCGGCAGGGTAGGTGTGTGTGGTATTGGTAGTTGTTGCTGTACCGCCATCGCCAAAGTTCCAGGCATAGCCGCTTATGCTGCCTGCCGGTGCTACGGTGCTGTTACTGCTAAAGCCGGCCAACACACCCGTACAGGCATTGGCGTATGTAAACGATGCTACAGGCAGGCTTACCGGTTGCTCGGGGTTAATGGTTATGGCTACGCAACTGTTGCTTTGCGGCTGGGTGTTGGTACCTGCGGCACCGGGCTGCATACCACTTTGGTTGCCGGTGCCGGGTGCGCCACCTGCTACTGTAACAGTGCCACTATAACCATTGTTACGGCACCATATAAGTTTTACCCGGCCACCGCTGCCACCGCCGCCGCCTTCTTTATCATCGCTGTTTCCGCCATTGCCACCGTTGGCATTAATAGTGCCGGTGCCCCGTATGTAATCGCCCTGCACCAGCACACCACCGCCGCTGCCGCCACCTGCTGCCTCCGAGTTGTTATTGCAGCAGCACGATTGGGCCGTTTGCCCGCGCACGTTTATGGTTCCGTTTACATCTATCGAACTGCCTATAAGCGAAATGGCCCCGCCACCGGCTGCACTGGCATTGCAATCGCTGCCGCCGCCCCCGCTGCCCATATCTATATCGGTACCATTAGCCGTACCGTAGGGCGATGAGGTACCGCCGCCGCCGCTACCGCCTACACCACCATAGCTGCCGCCGCTACCACCCCGGCTGCCGCCGCCATTAGTGCCTGCACCCGGGCCCGCCTGCGGGCCGTACCCTCTAAAGTCGGCATTATACGTACCGGCAAAAATAATGCGCCGTGCGCGCAACACCAGCGGCTGGCCTGCCGGTGCGTTAATGGTAGCGCCGTTTACATGTATCCAGTCGGCACTTATAGTGCCCGATAGCGTTTGCGCACCGGTAATGGTTTGTATGTTAGCAAACAGCGTAGCCTGTGGGCTGGCACCTGCCGGTGCCGATGCATTGCCGTAATACATGTAAACGTTAAGCGTACCGCCGTTGGGTATGGCTGGCAGGGCTACCCATATCTGGGTGCTGGCGGTATTAATGCCGCTCTCTATCCAGTAGTTCAGGTAGTTGCCACAGGTGTTATATACAAATCGTATATCGTTGCCGTTAGCCTGCATTTTACCGGCACCTATTGGTGTAGCTGTATTAACTACAAACAACGTAGGTTGTGCCGGTAAAGCCGCACCGGTATTGTTGGTTATTGTTATGGGCAATATGTAGTTCCACCCCACATACGGGCAGCAAAGCCCGGCACTTTGTGCCAGGGCGCTGGGGGCAGTAAATACAATAGCAATGAGCACTACCGTCAGGAAGTAGATTTTCTTCATAGCTCTCGGGGATTAGCGTGATACCTGTAAAGATGATAGAAATTTGCGGTTAGTTGTTTTTACAGGCTAAAAAATGAGGATTGGTGTTTAAACTTCGTTTCTCTATCAATACTACGTATAGCTGGGTTTTTGTTAGCACACTTGCAGCCGGGGTGTTTACAATCAACAGTCCGGTTATCATAAATATACCGCCTAACCGTTATTACTTTGTATAAAATACCCTGCATTAATGTCTTTATCGGTATCGATCCTTTAATCTCATAAATCCCGGTTCAGACAATTGTATTCTATGTTCCTATGTGGTTTAAAAATGTATTCTGTATTTATCGTGCATTAATCTCTTAATCATAAAAATCATAGTTCAGACAATTAAATGAACCCCAAACTGCAATCCTTTCTCAATTTCCTGCAATACGAAAAGCGTAGCTCACCACATACGCTCCAGTCGTATAGTAACGACCTGCTACAGTTTGAGGTGTTTATAAAACCCTACGAAAAAGAGATAGAACAGGCCAGCCATATCGATATCCGCAACTGGATGGTAAGCATGATGGAGTTGAAGATAACCCCGCGCAGTATCAACCGCAAAATTTCGGCCCTCAACTCGTTTTATAAATTTTTGCTACGCAAAGGCGAACTGCAAAAGAATCCGCTGGCCAAGGTACAGACACCCAAAACCAGCAAACGCCTGCCCGCCTTTGTAGAGCAGCCGGGTATAGATAAGCTGCTTACCCAAACCGAATTTCCGGAGGGCTACGAGGGCGCACGCGATAAAATGATACTGGAACTGCTGTACGGCACCGGCATGCGCCGCAGCGAGCTGATGAACCTGAAAGAGACTGACTTTGATAGCTACAACTCGCAGCTAAAGGTGCTGGGCAAAGGCAATAAGGAGCGCATTATACCTATCCACCACCAATTGGCCGATACTATAAAGGAGTACATAAAGCTTAAGCGCCAGGCCATAGAAGGGCAGGAGGGGACTTACCTGCTGGTGAACCCTAATGGCAAAAAGCTGGATGCGCCTACTATATATAAGGTGGTAAAAAAGTACCTCAGCCTGGTTACTACGGTAGATAAGCGCAGCCCCCATACCCTGCGCCACACCTACGCCACCCACCTAATGAACAACGGCGCCGATATTAACGCGGTTAAAGAACTGCTGGGCCACGCCAGCCTGGCAGCTACGCAGGTGTACACCCATAATACTATAGATAAGCTAAAGAATATTTACAAACAGGCCCACCCTAAGGCCTAAAACTGCATCTCGCGGACTTTAGCCGCAACACTATAATCTATACTCCGCGTATCAAATTGGCGTTGGTTTTAATCATCGGCCTCTGAGTCAGTTATGGCCGCCTTGACCTTTTTTTTACTTTTTTGGGTCAAGCCAAAAAAGTAAAAGCCAGCACAAAGTGTCAAAACCTATTTAAGTAAGGAGCCACACTGTCCTTTAAACTTTACATATTTAACAACTCCTATTAATATATACACCCCCCTATTTTTGCGCTATTCCAAAAAGGCAACAAATTCCCTCCAATACGATTTT
>CAYREY010000099.1:0-1097 GCA_964423405.1 uncultured Chitinophaga sp.
CCGCCAGCGGAGGATAGTATGCCTCCGGCATTTGTGCAATAACCAACACGCCATTATTATATATCTGCAAGCTATGTGCCGTAGGTACGCAACCTATCAATTAAAACAACTGCAACTGCTCTGGCTTAAATACGGTAACGGTGTTGGTGGCAGGTGCGCCCTGGGCAGTTATATCAAACACCGGGCTGGCCGAGTAGCGCGAGGCAACGGTTATCTGCACACCATTGGCATTATCGGTAAACAGTTGGTGTACTATATCGGGGTGGTTGTTATTGCTGGACAGGTGCGATAGTATAAGGTGATTAAGGTACGTAGCCTTATGCTGCAAAAACAATTGTAGCGCCTCGGTGTTAGATAGGTGGCCTTTACCGCCGCGTATGCGGTGCTTTAAATGATACGGGTAGCGCCCCTGCTCCAGCATCTGCTCATCGTAGTTGCTTTCTAAAAACACCGCGTGGCACTGGCTAAAATGGTGTATTACGCGGTTGCATACCATGCCAATATCGGTCATCACGCCTACCCTTACATCGTTGTGTTCTACCACAAAACTATACGGGTCGGCGGCATCGTGGTGCTTTACAAACGGTATTACGTTAAGGCTACCTATGGTTATGGGCTGTTCGGCTGTAAAGCTGTGTACATGCTCTGCCGGTAGTGTAAAGTTGCAGCCATACAACACCCGTTGGTTAATGTACACCGGTAGCTGGTATTTTTTAGTAAACACCGGAAGACCGTTTACGTGGTCGGCATGCTCGTGCGAAATAAAAACGGCCTTTACCTTATCCAGCGATAAACCGCGGGCCTTCATGCGTTTTTCAATCTCGCGGCAGCTAATGCCTACATCTATCAGCACGGCCTCGTTGCTGTTACCTACATAGTAACAGTTGCCGTTGCTACCCGAGTTGATAGATGCTACCTGCAATGCCATGGTGTAAATATGCGTATTACAACATTAGCCGGGGTTGTATTGTTTCAACCGGTGTAGTTAATAAGCTAATTAAACCGCCAGCCCCGCTGGTGCACATCTGCGACGTGTGCCTTTTGTAAACACCATCACCCTCCGGCTCGCAAAGCCTCGCCACCTCCCTCAAGGGAGG
>CAYREY010000099.1:1197-11242 GCA_964423405.1 uncultured Chitinophaga sp.
ACAAATTTGAAAACTATCGCCGCGTATTACAGCAAACCGGTAAACAGCTTAGGGTAGATACCGGCTATGAGCGATAGAAGAATGCACACCGCTATTACAAAGCCATAGGCCGGCTTAACGGTAAAGGTAACTTCGCTGCTAGGCCTGGTGTACATGGCCATTATTACTTTAAAGTAGTAGTACACGCCTATAATAGAGTTAACCACGGCCAGTAGCACAAGGCCCAGGTGGCCGGCTTTTACTGCCTCGCTAAAAATGTAGTACTTACCAAAGAAACCTGCAAAAGGTGGTATGCCTGCCATAGACAGCATAGCAATGGTAAGTGCCGCCGCCAGCAATGGCTTACGTTTGCCAAGGCCATTGAAAGCTTCAAATTTATCGGAGCCAACATTGGCAGCTACTACTATAGCTACTGCAAAAGCCGCTATAGATGCCACGCCATAAGCCAGCGAGTAGAAGAACAGGGCATTATCGGTTTTGTTGTACACCGATACAATGGCCAGCAACAGGTAACCGGCGTGCGATATACCCGAAAAGGCCAGCATACGTTTAAACGAATCCTGATTAAGGGCCGAGAAGTTACCCACCAGCATGGTAAGTGCGGTTACCGCGCTAAGCACCCACGCATAAGTAGGCATGGCTACCAGCAGGCTGGTACTAAACAGACGGTAGAATGCAGCAAAGGCCGATATTTTGGCAATGGTGGCCATGGTAGCGGTAGTAAGCGTAGGCGCACCATCATATACATCGGGCGCCCAGAAATGGAACGGCGCTGCCGATACCTTAAACAACAGGGCTACCAGTATCATACCCACCCCTACATAAAACATACCGGTAGGGGTATTGTTGGTAGTATATTCGGCAATACCCTGTATATCAAATGAAGCTGTTTCGCCGTAAACAAGGGCAATGCCAAACAGCAGGATACCCGATGCAAAGCTACCCATCAGAAAGTACTTCATGGCGGCTTCGTTGCTGCGTATATCTTTACGCTTGCTGCCGGCCAGTATGTACAGCGATATGCTTAATACCTCTATACCCAAAAAGAACATAGCCATGTTGCCGAACGATACCAGCGCCAATGCACCGCATATAGTGAAGATGGTAATGGCCAGGTAATCGGATATTTTCGACTCTTCGTTTTTATAAAAATCGCCGCTTAGTATCAATACAAATACCCCCAGCATAAGTATAAGGCCGGAGAAGGCTACCGAAAAATTATCGATAACCACCATGTTGTTGAAATAAGCCTGGTTTACATCCCAGCTGGCAACGTTAAGCCCGAATATTACAAGTAACCCTAAAACAGCTACCGGCAATATAAATTTGCGCAGGTTGAACATTTCTGCCAACATGCAAACCAAACCGAGCGTAGAAGTATATACTAAGGTTTTCATGTACTATCGTAGGGAATTATTCAATATTAAATCGATGCTCGGTTGCATCATATCCATCAGTTGCTTAGGTGCAAGGCCCACCTGGAAAATTCCTATAATTATCAAAACAAATACCAGCAGTTCCTGCCAGTTAAGGTCTTCAAAATTAGCAGTCAGGCTGTTGGTTTCGCCCAGTACCGCATACTGGTACATACGCAGCATATACACGGCGCCCAGTATAATAGTAAGGCCCACTACCACGGCTAACCAGGTATTGTACTCGTAAGCGCTGTACAACAACAGAAACTCGCCTATAAAAGCATTGGTGGTAGGCAGCGCCACACTGGCTACTACTACTACCACAAAGGCGGTGGCAAACTTAGGGGCTACGGTACGTATGCCGCCCAGTTGCGATATAGATAAAGTACCGGTGCGTTGCAGTATTATTTCGGCAGCAAAGAAAAGGCCTACCACGTTAAAACCGTGGGCAAACATTTGTACGGCAGCACCCTGCAAACCTGAGTTGGTAAGTGTAAACACGCCCAGGGTTATAAGGCCTACGTGTGCAAACGATGAGTAAGCCAGTAGTTTTTTCAGGTCATCCTGCTTAATAGCTATTACCGAACCATAGATAACACCAATGGCGGCCAGTACTATTACAACCGGGGTCCAGAACTCTACCCCCTGCGGCACCACCGGCAATAACCAGCGCATTAAACCATAGATACCCATTTTAAGCATAATACCCGATAGCAACATAGTGCCGGCAGTAGGTGCTTCTTTGTAGGTATCGGGCTGCCAGGTATGAAACGGAAACACCGGTATTTTAATAGCAAAGGCCAGAAAGAAAGCCCAGAACAGGAAATACTGCTCGGTAGCGTTTAGGGTAAGCGCGTAAAACGCGTTTATGTTAAAGCTGCCGGCTTTCTGGTACAGGTAAATTAAACCCACCAGCATAAACAGCGAACCGGCCAGTGTGTAAACAAAAAACTTGAAGATAGCGCGGTTGCGGAAGTCCTGATCTTTGTTTTCGCCCCACAGCAAGGCTATAAAGTAAATAGGTATAAGGGCCAGCTCCCAGAAAATGTAGAACAGGAAACCATCCTGCGCCAGAAACACGCCCAACAGGCCAAACTCCATTAACAGTATAAGCGAGTAGAAAGCTTTGGGGTTATCTACGTTTTTGCGGTAAGTGGTAAAAATGATAAGCGGCACCAGAAAGCTGGTAAGTGCCACCAGCATAAACGACAGGCCATCGAGCGATAGTGCAAACTCAATAGCCGGCTCGTTGATCCAGGCATGGCTATAGGTAATGGGCGCATAGCCACCGGCTATAAAAGGGGCCTTTAAAAAATTGCACGCTACAAATGCAGCCAGCCCGCCAGCGAGCGCTACATATTTAGCTAAACGGTCGCCGCTAAGGTAAGTGATTACCGAAAAAGCCAGCGGTATAAAAAGTAAAGCTATTAAAAGCATAAGCGGGCGCAAATAAGCAGAATTCTATTTCAATTTGGAAACCATTGAAAATGATTTTTAAACCAGTTACCAACACCCCCCTATTTCTTATTACATAGTGTGCATAAAGCATTAAAGTGTGGTGCTTTTTATATTAATTCGCGTACTGCTCATGAAAAAGCTTCTACCCGTAGTGCTTTTATTGCTGTTTTACCATACCAAAGCCCAGAACGGCTTTTGGAGTAATAACGGGTTAGTATCTATTAAAGACGGGGCCTACCTATCGGTAATAGGCGATTGCTTTAACCAGAACGACGGCCACTACAACAACAGTGATACTATTTTTTTAACCGGCGACTGGAGCCACAGCGCACCTAACCGGTGTTTCGATTCGATTGACCGCGGCTGGGTGTACCTGTATGCGGCCGACCAGCGGGTAAAAGGCACGAGCGAAACCCATTTCTGGAACCTGATACTGCAAAACCAGGGCGTAAAGTACGGCGATATAGATGTATATGTAGATAACCTGCTGTACCTGAACGACCGCGAGTTTAATATGGATACCAACACGGTGTGGGTGCTTAACCCGGCGCTTGCGGCCATTATACGTACCAGCGGTTATGTATCTAGCCTGAAAGATGGCGGGCTGCTGCGCCGTACCAATCTGGTGCAGCCGTATCTGTTTCCCGTGGGTAGTAATGTTGGTACGTTCCGCTACCGTCCGGTTGAGTTTAAACCGGTAGCCACTACCGAAAACCACTACAAAGCCCGCTTTGCCAACACCGATGCCACGCTGGAGGGCTTTGACCGCAACATTAAGTTTAACCGCGTGTGCATTATCAACCCCGATTGGTACCACCGCCTGTACCACGTTACCGGGCCCGATTCGGCAGACATTACTATTATGTACGACCCCGTAGCCGATGGCAACGATTGGGAGGATATAGTGCACTGGCAAAACCAGCCGCGCTGGGAGCCCATTGCTAAAGATATAACCACTGCCGGCACGCCCTTTACCCGTATGAGCAAGTTCCGCTGGGATAACTTCGCCCTGTCGCCGTTTGCACTGGCTACCATATCGCCGCTTGAGTTTACCGGCGAGCAAAGCAACGTAACCTGCTTTGGCTACAACAACGGCTTTATTAATACCTACGTAAAAAATGCCGACACCACTTATACTATACTGTGGAGCACCGGCGATACCAGCACCAGTATTACCAACCTGTCGCCGGGTGTGTACAGTGTAACCCTATCGGAAGCTAACCGCTGCGAGCAGGTGCTTACCTTTACCATAACCGAGCCTACCGCCATAAGCACTACCATTACCAGTGTAGATGATACCTGCTACGGCGCTACCAACGGCCTGGCCGAACTGGCTGTAACCGGTGGCACACCACCGTACCAATACCTGTGGGACAGCACCCTAACCACCCAAAACATTTACAACCTGCCAGCGGGTTTATATACCGTGCTGGTTACCGATTCGCAAAACTGCTTTAAGCGCGATTCGGTGTACATTAACCAGCCACCACCGGTGCCATACTTAGTGGCTGGGGTAGATACCATACTGTGGCGTACCGATACCATACAGCTAAACAGCTTTTTGGGCAGCACCTATAGCTGGACCCCCAACTATAACATTAGCTGTACCGATTGCTACGACCCTATGATATGGCCCGATACCAACACCACCTATTACCTTACCCTGACCGATGATATAGGTTGCCGCTTTACCGATAGTGTGCGGGTAATGGTACGCGATAAGCCTTTCTCGCTTTTCTTTATACCCAATGCTATTACGCCCGATAACGGCGACGGCTATAACGATTATTGGAACATACGCGACCTGGAGCGCTACCCCGATAACGAGGTGCGCATAATAAACCGCTGGGGCGATGAGGTATTTTTTGCTAAACCGTACCAGAATAACTGGGCCGGCACCTGGAAAGGCGATAAGCTGCCGGGCGCTACCTATTACTACATTATGAAGATAAAACACAACGGCGAAACTATAACCTTTGACGGGCCGCTGACGATTATACGATAAACCCCTTTCCGATGTATCGGAATAAAAAAGGGGACTTAAAGGCAAAATGAAGAAGTTTGTATTTCTATTTTTTATGTTTCTGGCTCTTGGCTCTGCTAATGCACAGCAGGTAGAGGAGTTTTCGTTGCTGCGCGAAAATGCCTTTACGCTTAACCCGGCTATAGCGGGCACCAACGGTTTTGTACATGGCTTTGCCACGTTCCGCAAGCAGTTTACGCGTATAGAGCAATCGCCGTACACAGCAGTGGTATCGGCCGATGTACTGATAAAAGAGAAAAACCTGGGTGTAGGTGGCTATATAGTACACGATGTAACCGGCCCTACCGGCAAAACATCGGGTACGGTTTCGGTAGCTTACCACATACCGCTTACCCGTAAAAACGGCACCCAATACACCAACGGCAAAGCCAACCACCTGTTAAGTATAGGTGCATCGCTTAGTATAGTGCAGTACCGCCTGCAGGCCGATAAACTATTGCTGGATAACCCCGGCGACCCGCAGTTGTACACCAGCCGTGGCACACGTATTTTTCCCGATGCATCGTTTGGTATATACTACCGGTTTAAAGATATGTTTTATGCCGGTGTATCGGCCCCGCAACTGTTGGGCTTAAACATTAACTACCGTGGTACCGATGGCTTTGCCAAAATAAAAACCGTGCAACACCTGAACATACTGTTGGGTGGCCGCTACGAATGGGCGCGTGGCAATTTTAGTATAGACCCGGTGGCCGCACTGCGTTGGGTAAAAGGCGGCCCGCCACAGGGCGATATAGGCCTGCGCTTTAACATGTACAAAGTGTTTTTTATAGGGGCTAACTACCGCAGTTTGAACACTGCCGTGGTAGAGGGTGGCTTTAACGTGAAAGATGTTTTCTTTTTTGCCTATGCTTGCGACCTTAACGCCAGCAAATACAGCCGCGACTTAGGCACCACACACGAAATTACCCTTAGCTTTAAAGTACCGCGCACCGACCGTGTATGGCGCGGTGTAGGCCCGGCGCTAAGGTTTTAACCAACAACCGCGTAGTTGTAGTATGCACTACCTTGCTACATTTTTTATTGTACTGCTCACCGGTATAGCCACTATGGCGCAAACACACGGTAGTATTACCCTGCCGCTATGCAGTGGCCCAGCTACCGAAGCCACGCTGGTATGGTTGCAAAATGTACCCAAAACCGGCGATACAATTAAGCTGAGCGATAGTAATTATACCCTGCTTAAAAGCAACCTTACCTTTAACACACTTGGCGAAATGAACGATGCCGGCCTTAAGGGCAACCTGATAAGCAACGACGTAGCCAACCTGCTACTGGATGCCAGCGGCGATAAAAACGGACAGGTATTTTTAGATACCGAACTACTGGCCGATAAAACCGGCGCACCGGTTAAACGGGAATGTACGTATAGGTTGAGGTATAAGTAGAATATATGCTACGTCATTGCGAGGAGGCTCTGCGACGAAGCAATCTCTGTATTAGCCTGTTGGCTGTTTAGCACTATCACCCCACCTCCACCTGCATATCCTCACCGGTGTTTTCGTTGCGCTCTTTAAACCCTGCATCGCGGCGGCTGGTTACCTCATCAAACAGCTGTTCGTATTTGGCGTGGTTGGTGTTCATCAGCCGGTCCCACACGCTAAAGTACAGGCCGTAGTTGCAGCGCACATACTTGTGGTGCATGTTGTGGTTGGTGCTGGTGTTAAACCATTTTAAAAACCAGTGGTGCAGCGCGCCCTTCGGAAACAGCTCGTACCCCAGGTGGCCCATTACGTTAAACACTATCTGCCAGATAGACAGTATAAGCAGCGAGCTGAAGTGCATGGGCACGGTAAATATCAGCAGTGGTACAAAACCTATCTCCAGCAGGGCCTCCAGCGGGTGAAAAGCAAAGGCTGCCCAGGGCGTAGGGTCTTTGCTAAGGTGGTGTACTTTGTGCACGCGCTCGTACAGTAGCGGGTGGTGCATCAGCCGGTGTACCCAGTAAAAATACGTATCGTGAAAAAAGATAAGGAACACCGTAGTAAGCAGGTAGTACGCCACACTGTGGTCCGAAAACGTTTTGTACACCCGTGTTTCCAGTATATCATTTACTATCAGCAGGCGTATTACCCCCCCCACACTGGCAAACACCAAAAAGGTGAGGAGCGAGTATTTTATCTCGGTCAGTATTTGCTTACGCTCCGGAAACCGCTGTTGTATTTTCATAAACAGCCAGTCCTGCCGCTTAATAACGTAGTACAGCAGGTACGCGCCACCGGCAAAAATAAGGTAGCGGCTAAGCAGCATACCATAGGTAAACAACCAGCGTAGCCACAGGCTGATATCATCGGGCAATAAGTGCGACATAACAGGGCTTTTATTTTACACCATAAATGTAAACGCTATCGGTTTACCGGGCCTGTTTTTTTATCCGAACCGTAGCTTTTTTTCAATAAAGCGTTTTGCGCACGGGTGGTGCTTAAGTTAATGCATCGTGTTTGTACTAATCAAATTAAAACTGAATTTAGGGGCATGAAAGAATATACGTTTACAGCTACCATGCACGATGCCGGTGGGGGAGGGGTGTACGTATTGTTTCCGTACGATGTAAAGAAAGAGTTTGGCAAGGCCCGCGTACCCGTTACCTGCACTATAGATGGCGAACCTTACCGCGGCACCATGGTTAAGTATGGCCAGCCGCAGCACATGCTGCTGGTGCTTAAAGCCATTCGCCAAAAAATAGGCAAGGGCCCCGGCGATACCGTAAACATATGGCTGAAAGAAGATACCGGCGAACGTACGGTAGAAGTGCCCGCGTCTATGGCTGCTGCGCTCAAGAAAAACAAGCTGGATGCCGTATTTAATAAAATGAGCTACACCCACCGCCGCGAGTGGGTGGCCGCTTATAACGATGCCAAACGCAACGAGACCAAACAAAAACGGATAGACGATTTAATTGCTGCTTTAAAAACAAAATAATATTCCAATGTTTGTCGTCCAGAACCGAGGCTCTGCGAGGTGAAGGATCTTGTATTTAATAAGTACACCAATGAAACATATATACCTTTTAATAGCCATCACATTAGTTCGTGCAGCGGCGTTTGCGCAATCTACCCAGTTATGCGGCACCGACGAGCTATCGCACCAGTTATATGCCACTAACCCTGCATTACAACAGCAAATGGAGGCCAACCGCCAGTACCTGAAAGCGTTTACCGCACAGTACATTGCCAACCATACCCAGCGCGATGCCGATTCGGTGCTGACCATACCGGTGGTGTTTCATGTAATACACATGTATGGCAACGAGAACGTAACCGATGAGCAGGTGATGAGCGGCCTGTACGTACTTAACCGCAACTTTGCCAACCAGCACCCCGATAGCGCCAACATAGTAGCGGCTTTTAAACCGTTAGCTGCCAACTGCGAAATAGAGTTTAAACTGGCGCACCTGGACCCTGCCGGCAACTGTACCAATGGTATTAACCGTATAGCCTCGCCGCTTACCAAAGTGGGCGACCACAGTGTAAAAAACATGATACACTGGGACCCCGCTAAATACCTGAACGTATATGTAGTGCGCAGTATAGCTAACCTGGCCGGCCACTGCCTGATGCCCGACCAGGCAGCTACCAAACCCGAGTGGGATGGCATAGTGATAGATGATAGCTACCTGGGCAACACCGGTACCAGCAGCGAGCAAACATCGGTGGTAATGGCGCACGAGGCCGGCCACTACCTCAACCTGTTTCATATATGGGGCGGCAACAATGTGCCCAACTATTTTTACCAACCGGTAGGGCAGCAGGGCAACTGCGCCATTGGCGATGATGTGCAGGATACACCGCCTACTATTGGCTGGAGCAACTGCAACCTTTCGGCCGTATCGTGCGGCAATACGGTAGATAACGTGCAGAACGCTATGGACTACAGCTACTGCAACTTTATGTTTACACAGGGCCAGCGCCAGCGTATGCGTGCGGCGCTTAACTCGCCGGTGGCTAACCGCAATAATCTTATTACTACCGCCAACCATACTGCAACCGGTATTAACCTGGGCACGGTTTGCAAGGCTGCTTTAAATGCCGACCGGCAGGTGGTATGTATAAACGATACCATAACCTTTACCGATAAAAGCGTAACCACCCCCACCGGTTGGCTGTGGAGCTTTGGCGATGGCAACACCAGTACCGAACAAAACCCAATGCATGCCTATGCCGCCCCCGGCGATTATAACGTAGTGTTAACCGCTACTAAAAACAGCACCAGTGCCACCAGCGATACGTTTACCGTACACGTAAACCCGGTAAATGCCTTGCCGTTTTTTGTAGAAGGTTTTGAAACCGTATCGGGCGTGGCACAAACCGGTTTGGTAAACAGCACCGATAATACGGCGCTGCGCTTTGTACTATCTAACAGCGGCGAGGGCTACAACAGCAACCGCGCTGCGGTGGTACGCATGGCCGATACTACTGCCGCCTATACCGGCCGCACGGTGCTTACATCGGGCACGGTAGACCTTACCAACCAGGGTGTGCCTACCTTTACCATGCGGTATGCCTGCACACAGAAAAAGCAAAACACCGATGATGTGCTGGAAGTATTTATAAGCACCGATTGTGGTAAAACCTGGTTGAGCAAGGGCAAACGTTTGGGGGCTAACCTGCGCACGGTAAGCACACCGGTTACCGATGCCAACTGGGCACCGGCCGACAGCACCGAATGGAAAACCTACACCTTTGCCATAGCCGGTAACCAAACGGTTAGTAGTTTTATGTTTCGTATAGAATATACCACGTACTACGGCAATGCGTTTTACCTGGATAACATTAACCTGAACCCGGTAGCCTACACCGGCATAGAGCGTACCCTGTTGCACGATATAGAAATAGTGCCCAACCCTACCAACGGCAACTTTATGCTTACCGGCGATTTTGAAAACATGAACATGGAACTGACCGATGTAAACGGCCGCACCGTTATGCAGCAAAGCCATGTAACCGGTGGCGATAGAATAGACATAGCCCACCTGCCGCAGGGCGTTTACCTGCTGCGCCTGCACAACGATAACTCGTATGGCGTAAAACGCGTGATACGGTAAGGCTGGTTGTAAAGGCCCACTATAATGTCTCGTCATTGCGAGGAGTGCCGCTTTGGGCACGACGAAGCAATCTCTCTGGCGTCT
>CAYREY010000100.1:0-11010 GCA_964423405.1 uncultured Chitinophaga sp.
GTTATAATAGGCTGCGGTTTCGGGGGGCTTGAGCTGGCTAAAAAGCTGGCCGATGCACCGGTACAAGTGGTGCTAATAGATAAAAATAATTACCATACGTTTCAACCGCTGCTGTATCAGGTTTCTACTGCGGGCTTAGAGGCTGATTCGATTGCCTACCCTATACGCAAGATATTTAAGGGGCAAAAGAACTTTCACTTCAGGCTGGGGGTGGTAGAGGAAATAGTGGCTGCCGAAAACAAACTAAAAACCAGCATTGGCGAGTTGACGTACGATTACCTGGTTATAGCTACCGGCAGCACTACCAACTACTTTGGTAATAAAGATTTTGAGCGCTACGCTATGCCTATGAAAAGCGTAACCGAGGCACTTAACCTGCGCAGCCTGATATTGCAGAACTTTGAAAAGGCATTACTGACTACCGATATTAAAGAGCAGGAAGCTCTGATGACGTATGTAGTGGTAGGCGGTGGCCCTACCGGTGTAGAGTTGGCGGGAGCACTGTGCGAGTTGAAAAAGCACGTACTGCCTAACGACTACCCTGAACTTGACTTTAGAAAAATGCGGGTTTTGTTAGTAGAGAATGGTGGCGAGTTGTTACAGTCCATGAACGATACCAACCGCAAGCGTGCAGTTACTTATCTGGAAGAACTGGGCTGCGAAGTATGGCTGAACACCGGTGTGGCAAAGTACGATGGTACTACGGTAGAAACACGTACCGGTAAGCAGCTACACACCAATGCGCTGATATGGGCTGCCGGTATTAAACCGGTGCTGATAAACGGATTAAAACCCGAAAGCATTAACCCGCGCGGACGTATTGTTATTGATGATTACTGCCGTGTAAGTGGTTATGAAAACGTATATGCTATTGGCGATGTGGCTGTAATGGTGCAGCCCGATTACCCCAACGGCCACCCGCAGATAGCACCGGTGGCTATACAGCAGGCACAGTTACTGGCCGGTAACATTAAAAAGGCGCTGAAACAATGGACGCTGGATAAGTTCTCGTACTTTGATAAAGGCACCATGGCAACGGTAGGCCGCAACCGCGCGGTGGTAGAGGTGGGCAAACTTACCTTTGGCCGCTTTATGGGCTGGCTGGCCTGGATGGGCCTGCACCTGATGCTGCTGGTGGGTTTCCGCAATAAAATAGTGGTGTTTATTAACTGGCTGTGGAACTACATTAACTACGACCGCAACATACGGTTGATTATTCGTCCGTTTGCACGGGAAGAGAAGTAGGGAAATTTTACATTAAATAAATATTTAATATAATAAAACCTTTTTAACTAATTATTGATAGGGGGTGGGTTAACATTAAAAAAATGCAAGTGCCTGTAAGTTAGTTGTTTAAGTGAGGGGTGGGTTAACATTTTAAGGCCATCAATAAAAAAGGGTACCGGTATTAGCCGGTACCCTTTTTGCGTATAGCGGGTAGTAATTACCTGGCGAACTCCAGGCGCATACCGCGCTGGCTTTCGTTAAAGCTACCGTGGCGGTATGTGGCAAAGCCGTTTACAAACGTAGTATCTACCACGCCTTTAAAGGTATAGCCTTCCAGCGGGCTCCAGCCGCATTTGTATAGTACGTTTGCATTAGGCGATGGGGCACCTGTTACGGTATAGCTCTTGTTCAAATCCAGCAGTACCATATCGGCAAAGTAACCTTCGCGCAGGTAGCCGCGGTCTTTTACCTCGAAACAGATAGCCGGTGCATGGCACATTTTTTCAATAATGCGCTCCAGCGATATGCGGCCCTGCTGGTGGAAATCGAGCATCATATTCAGCGAGTGTTGTATCAGCGGTAAACCCGATGGGGCTTTTAGGTACTTGTTGCTTTTCTCCTCTAAGGTGTGCGGGGCATGGTCGGTAGCTATTACATCTAACCGGTCATCCAGTAATGCTTCGAACAAAGCCTTTTTATGGTGCGCCTCTTTAATGGCAGGGTTACACTTAATACGGCTGCCTAGGCGGGCGTAGTCGCTTTTATCAAACCATAAATGGTGCACACATATTTCGGATGTTATGCGTTTATCTTTCAGCGGTATATCGTTGCGGAACAGTATCAACTCATCGGCGGTAGAAAGGTGGAACACATGCAGGCGCGAGTTGAACTTTTTAGCCAGCTCTACCGCATAGCTACTGGAGTTAAGGCACACCTCTTCGTTACGTATTTCGGCGTGGCACTCAAACGGTATATCGTCGCCGTATTTGGCTTTGTATAGTTCGGTACGTTGCTTAACCAACCGGTCGTCTTCGCAGTGGGTGGTTATCAGTATATCGTTACGTCGGCTAAAAACCTGCTCCAGTACTGCAGGGTCATCTACCAGCATATCGCCGGTGCTGCTGCCCATAAATATTTTAATACCGCACACACGGGTTTTATCCACCTTCATCAACTCATCAATATTGTGGTGGTTGGTACCCATGTAAAACGAGTAGTTGGCCAGCGAGGTACGGCTGGCTATTTCGTATTTCTGCTCCAGCAGGTCTATGGTGCAGGCAGGTGGTTCTGTGTTGGGCATCTCCATAAAAGTGGTAACGCCACCGGCTACACCGGCGCGGGCTTCGGTATATATGTTGGCTTTGTGCGTAAGCCCCGGCTCGCGGAAATGCACCTGGTCGTCAATAATACCCGGCATCAGGTGCAGGTGTTCGGCGTTAATTTCTTCTACTTTAAATGGTACGTCGAAGCTGTTATCTATCCGCTCTATGCGTTGGCCGCGTACCAGTACATCTTGTGTGGTAATTTTGCCCTCGTTAATTACACGGGCTTGTTTTATTAGTATGTCGCTCATAATGGTGCTGCTAAAGTATGAATTGGAGTCCAACAATACACCAAATAAGTACCTGATTTTTACTTGCTAACACCGCCCCGCACCCCCTTTTTGCAAACCACCCATAAAATGATACTTTTAGCCGCTATTGTCGGGCTATCCGGCAACAGACAACTATCAACAGGCAACTGAAATACAATGAGCGAGAAAAAGATATTACTGGAAGTAAAGAACCTGGTTACCGAGTTTAAAACCGACGATGGTATTGTAAAGGCAGTGAACGATGTGTCGTTTACCCTGCACCGTGGCGAAACCATAGGTATAGTGGGCGAGTCGGGCTCGGGTAAATCGGTTACGTCACTTTCGGCTATGCGCCTTATACCTAACCCCCCGGGCCGTATAGCCAGCGGGCAGATTAACTTTTACCAGAAAGATGGCAGTGTAGTAGACCTTACCAAGATAAGCGAGGAAGAAATGCGCAAGTACCGCGGTAACGAAATATCGATGATATTTCAGGAGCCGATGACGAGCCTTAACCCGGTATTTACCTGCGGCGACCAGGTAATAGAGGCGATAGTACTACACCAGAAAGTAAGCAAACAACAGGCGCGTGAAATTACCCTGCGCATGTTTGAAAAAGTAAAACTACCTAACCCGCAGCGTATACTGGATGCTTACCCGCACCAGCTTTCGGGCGGGCAGAAACAGCGTGTAATGATAGCCATGGCTATGAGCTGCAACCCAAGCGTGCTGATAGCCGATGAGCCTACCACCGCGCTGGATGTAACCGTGCAGGCTACCATACTTAACCTGATGGCCGATTTGAAGAAGGAGATAGACAGCTCTATTATGTTTATTACGCACGACCTGGGTGTAATAGCCGAGATAGCCGACCGCGTGCTGGTAATGTATAAAGGTAAAATTGTAGAGCAGGGTACTGTGCTGGATATTTTTGGCAACCCGCAGCACCCCTACACCAAAAGTTTGCTGGCCTGCCGCCCGCCATTGGGCAAGCGCCTGAGCAAACTACCTACCGTGGTAGATTTTATGGAAGAGAAACCCGACGGTAGTATTATAGAGAAACACACCTCGGTACAGGAGGCAATAAACGCTGTAATAGTATCGGATGAAACTACCCGCGCGCGCCGCGAAAGTATTATGTCGCACAAGCCTATACTGGAGGTGCGCAACCTTAAAACGTGGTTCCCTACTACCAAAAACTTTTTTGGTAAAACGCTTGATTATGTAAAGGCGGTAGATGATGTAAGCTTTAACGTACACGAGGGCGAAACACTGGGTTTGGTGGGCGAATCGGGCTGTGGTAAAACCACACTGGGCCGTACCATACTACGTTTGGTGCCGGCACACGATGGCGAGATACTATTTGAGGGCCGCAACCTGCTTACCCTTAACCAGAATGATATGAAAGATGTGCGCAAGCATATGCAGATTATCTTTCAGGATCCTTACTCGTCGCTTAACCCGCGTATTACCATAGGCAATGCCATAATGGAGCCAATGACCATACACGGCATTTACACCAACGAAAAAGAACGTAAGGAGAAAGTGATTGAACTGCTTACCAAGGTGAACATGAAACCCGAGCACTTTAACCGCTACCCGCACGAGTTTAGCGGTGGCCAGCGCCAGCGTATCTGTATTGCCCGTGCCCTGGCACTTAACCCTAAGTTTATTATTTGCGATGAGTCGGTATCGGCGCTCGATGTTTCGGTACAGGCACAGGTACTAAACCTGCTGATACAGTTGCGCGAAGAGTTTAAGTTTACCTACATCTTTATTTCGCACGACCTTTCGGTGGTTAAGTTTATGAGCGACCGCATGGTGGTAATGAACAAAGGCAAGATAGAAGAAATGGGTATCAGCGATGATATATACAACAACCCTCAGCAGGCTTATACCCGCTCGCTTATTAATGCCATACCTAAGGGCGAGCTGAGCGATATACAACAACGCTTTACAGCCGGTAGCCGATAACATTACACTACGTACATACACACAAAAGCCCCGTATAGGGGCTTTTGTGTTTTAAGTGGCTACTGTTAAGTTTTTACAACGGGTGGTGTAATTTATGCCTGTGGTATTACCCCATCTTTTACATTTGCGGTATGAAGTATGCAACTGTTAACCCGGTTAATAACCAACTGGTAAAAGAGTTTCCGTTCGATAGCTTTCCCGACCTGGATGTATCGCAGCAGGCGTTTAAGCTATGGCGTAAACTAAGTGTAGAAGAACGTGGCGCCGAATTGCGCAAAGTAGCCAACCTGCTGGAGAAGAATAAAAAGCAATATGCGCAGCTGATTAGTTTAGAAATGGGCAAACCCCTGCGCGAGGCCGAATATGAAATTGCCAAAACCATTACTGCTTTCGATTATTATATAAGCAACGCCCCTGCGTTTTTAGCACCACAACCGGTTAGCAGCAATGCTACCCGCAGTTATATCCGTTTCGAACCACTGGGTATTATCTTTTCAGTAATGCCGTGGAATTTCCCTTTCTGGCAGGTGTTTAGGTTTGCCGTGCCCACACTTATATCGGGCAATGTAACCATACTTAAACATGCGCCCTGCGTACCGCAATGTGCCAAAGCCATTGAGCAGTTATTTTTAGATAGCGGTGCACCGGCTAATATTTTCCGCAATTACTTTTTAAGTAATGAAGATGCTGCCAACGTTATAGCCGACCCACGGGTTCATGGCGTAAGTTTTACCGGCAGCGATGCTACCGGTAGTATATTGGCGGCACAGGCAGGTAAGCATATAAAGAAGTGTGTGATGGAGTTGGGCGGTAACGATGCCTTTATTGTACTGGACGATGCCGACCTGGATATGGCAGTAGCCGGTGCTATAAAATCGCGCAGTATTAACAGCGGCCAATCGTGCAATGGTGCCAAGCGCTTTATTGTAATGGATAAAGTAGCAGACGCCTTTACTGCTAAACTTACCGATGCGGTACGTGCCCTTAAAGTAGGCGACCCAGCCGATGAGAGCACGGCTATTGGTCCGCTAGCACGTAAAGACCTGATGGAGAAAGTAAATAAACAAGTAGCAGACTCGGTGGCCGGTGGGGCGGTAGCCCACTATGGCAATACACCGCCTGCCACCGGTGGTAACTACGTTACGCCGGTAGTGCTTACCGGTGTTAAGCCCGGCATTACATCGTTTGAAGAGGAGATATTTGCACCGGTGTGGAGTATTATAACTGTAAGCAGTGTTGAACAGGCTGTAGAAACCGCCAACAACTCGGTATATGGTTTGGGCGCATCGGTATGGAGCGGCGATAAGCAACGTGCTGAAGCATTGGCCAGCGAACTGGAGGCTGGTAACGTATTTATAAACGATATAGTGAAGAGCGATGCCCGTATGCCTTTTGGTGGTATTAAGCGCAGTGGCTTTGGCCGCGAGCTATCGGAGTATGGCCTGAAGGAGTTTGTGAATATAAAGACTGTGTATATAGGGTAGCGTAAGGCAATTTGTATTTGGGCTACTTGTGTTGGGTTGATATGCCATAGCCTTGTTCGTCATTGCGAGGAGTGCAGCTTTGGGCACGACGAAGCAATCTTCTGATAGCATAAGTGTTAGTTAACCAAAGCCGCGATTGTTTGTTTATTCTTTTACTACCTTGTGATGAATATGGCTATACCTGCCAACATATATACCGGCGCTAATGCATTAAGTGCTTTGCAAAAATACCTGCGCACAACACTGTACACAGCTTTGTTTGTGCTGGCCGATGAGAACACCTATAAGCATTGCTATCCGTTGGTAAAGGGGATACTGCCACCTCATACCGTAATACGCATTAAAAGCGGCGAGAAAAATAAAACGCTGGATACCTGCACACAGATATGGGCTAAGCTAACCGCTGCCAATGCCGACCGTAAAGCATTGCTACTTAATTTGGGTGGTGGCGTAGTAGGCGATGTGGGTGGTTTTGCTGCCGGTTGTTATAAACGCGGTATACGGTTTGTAAATATGCCTACCACCTTACTGGCTATGGTAGATGCCAGCGTGGGTGCCAAAACCGGTGTAGATTTTGAAGGGTTTAAAAACCAGATAGGTTTGTTTAACGACCCGGAAGCTGTGTTTATACATACCGGCTTTTTGCAAACCCTGCCTGCCCGCGAGTTGCGCGCTGGCTTTGCAGAGGTAATTAAGCATTATCTGATAGCCGATAAAAAGGCCTTTAATACATTGCTGAAAGCCACACTGGCCAGCGAGCGTTTTAACCTGTTGCAACAAACCGATTGGAACGCACTGGTAAAGAAAAATGTAGCCATTAAGGCAGGCATAGTAGCGGCCGATAAATATGAAACAGGCCCGCGTAAGGGGCTTAACTTTGGCCATACCATTGGCCATGCGGTAGAAAGCTACTGCCTGGTGCAGGGTGAAAAGTTATTACATGGCGAAGCGGTAGCCATAGGTATGATATGCGAAGCCTACATAAGCTGTGTAAAAGGCAGTTTGCGGCGTACCGAATATTTGCCCATATTACAGTTGATTGGTAAGGTTTACACCGGCCTGCCGCATATAGAACCAGATGCCATACCGGCTATACTTAAGCTAACCGGTAACGATAAAAAGAATGCTGCAGGGCAAAACCGGTTTACTTTACTTAACGGTATTGGTAACTTTTCGGTAGATAACAACGTTGAAGAAGAGACTATTATCAACTCATTAGAATACTATTCGCAGCTATCGCGCTAAAAATATGCGGTTAACTCACCCCACAAAAAAAATAAGCACCCGTGTAACACTACCGGGCAGCAAAAGTGAGAGCAACCGTGCGTTGATATTAAATGCACTTAGTGGCAACAAGCTGGCATTACAAAACCTTTCTACCGCACGCGATACACAAAACCTTGAAAAGATACTGGCCGCAGCCGCACCGGTAGCCGATGTACTGGATGCCGGCACCAGCATGCGTTTTTTAACAGCGTATTATGCTGCCGCTAACCAACCGGTTACTATTACCGGCACGCCGCGTATGCAGCAGCGTCCCATAGGCCCGCTGGTAAATGCACTTAGCGAAATGGGTTTCGATGTACGTTATGCGGCAAACGATGGTTACCCACCGGTAGAGATACACCCGATAAAAAGCCTTAGCCGGTTAGATGATGAAGTATTTATAGAGGGGAATGTGAGCAGCCAGTTTATTACGGCCCTGTTGCTGATAGCGCCTTTTTTACCCAACGGGCTGCGTATTAATTTTACTACTGCATTAACTTCTCAACCATATATAGATATGACCCTTACCATGCTGCAAAAGCTGGGGGTAAACTATGTGTGGCAGGGCGAGGCTGTAACAGTGGCCCCGCTGCAAGGCGAAATACCTGTACAGCAAATGGTGATTGGTGCCGATTGGTCGGCGGCATCATACTGGTACTCGGTAGCTTTTTTGGCAGATGAGGCCGAGATATTTTTAGATGGCCTGTGCGACGACTGGAGCCAGGGCGACCGCGAGATAGCCAGTTGGATGAAACGCTTTGGTGTGCTGACCGAATTTACTACCGATGGGGCATGGGTGCGCAAAACCAACGTAGGTTACCCTACCTTAATGAAGATGAACTTTACCAATAACCCCGACCTGGCACAAACTATTGTTGCCATGTTTGCGGCTAAAAATATTGTGTGTGGTGTATCGGGGGTAGATAGCCTGAAGATTAAAGAAACCGACCGGCTTACCGCTTTACAAAACGAACTGAAAAAAATGAACGTGGCGTTTGACTATGCCCCTATGTACGAGTTCTATCAGCTTAAAGGCAATTTTACATTGCCCACACAGCCTATACATACCTATGGCGACCACCGCATGGCTATGTGTTTTGCACCGCTTGCTTTAATGGGTGCTATAGAAATAGAGCAGCCCGAAGTAGTAGAAAAATCGTACCCCACCTTTTGGAGCGATATGCAAAACGCAGGTTTTGTTATCGGTTAATTGTTGCAATTATTTATTGCCTCCACTCTAAAGAATTTATAATTTGGTACAACCAACTACAGCATGCTGTAGTGACGTAACCGTATAAACAGCCGCACATGAAACAGATAAGCAACATACAGCAGTATTATGAAGAGTATAGCCGTAGCGTGAACGACCCTGAAGGTTTTTGGGGGGATGTAGCTGCCAACTTTACCTGGCAGAAAAAATGGGATAAGGTATTGCAGTGGGAATTTGATACACCGGTTATTAAATGGTTTGATGGTGCTAAGCTAAACCTGGCAGAGAACTGTCTGGACCGGCACCTGGCCGAACGCCCCGAACAGGTAGCATTGATATGGGAGCCGAACGATATAAACGAACCATCGCGCAGTATTACTTACCGGCAGTTGCATGCCGAAGTTTGCCGCGTAGCCAACGGGCTGGTGAGTATAGGTGTAAAGAAATGCGACCGTGTATGTATATACATGCCCATGGTGCTGGAAGGTGCCATAGCTATGCTGGCCTGCGCCCGTGTGGGTGCTATACACTCGGTGGTGTTTGCTGGTTTTTCTTCTAACTCTATAGTAGATAGAATTAACGATGCACAATGCAGCTATGTGCTTACGGCCGATGCCGTGTACCGTGGCGATAAGAAAGTAGAGCTTAAAAAGATTGTAGATGAAGCTTTGCAACAAACCCCATCGGTAAAACATTGTGTAGTGTTTAACCACCGCAGCACGGCTATAGATATGAAACCCGGCCGCGATATATGGTGGCACGATTTGGTAAGCAACATGCCTGCCGAACATAAAGCGGAGAGCATGGATGCCGAAGACCCCTTGTTTATTCTCTATACCTCGGGGTCTACCGGTAAGCCTAAAGGGGTGCTGCATACCACTGCCGGCTATATGGTGTACATTGGTTACACTTTTAAAAATGTGTTTAACTATAAAGATAAAGAAGTGTTTTTCTGCACCGCCGATATAGGCTGGGTAACCGGCCACAGTTATCTGGTGTATGGCCCGCTGCTTAATGGTGCTACCTCTATCATATTCGAGGGCACACCGGTGTACCCCGACCACGGCCGTTTTTGGGATGTGGTAGATAAGCACAAGGTGAACATACTATACACCGCACCTACAGCCATCCGTTCGCTCGAAAAATTCGGCCCTGCTATATTCGAAAGTAAAGACCTGTCATCGTTGCGTGTGCTGGGCTCGGTAGGCGAACCTATAAACGAAGAAGCCTGGGAGTGGTACCACCACCATGTAGGTAAAGACCGCTGCCCGATAGTAGATACCTGGTGGCAAACCGAAACCGGTGGCATACTTATTTCGCCTATTGCTTATACCACGGTACTCAAACCTGCGTTTGCTACGTTTCCGTTACCGGGTGTGCAACCGGTGCTGATGGATGAGAAAGGCAACGAGATACCCGGCAACGGGGTAGAGGGTAACTTATGTATTAAGTTCCCCTGGCCGGGTATGGCACGCAGTGTATATGGCGACCATGAGCGGTTTAAGAATACGTATTTCAATACCTACAAAGGCTACTACTTTACCGGCGATGGCTGCAAGCGCGACCACGACGGCTACTATCGTATTACCGGCCGGGTAGATGATGTGGTGAACGTATCGGGCCACCGCATTGGCACCGGTGAACTGGAAGATGCTATTAACGAGCACAACCTGGTAGTAGAATCTGCCGTGGTGGGTTACCCGCACGATGTAAAAGGGCAGGCGCTCTATGCCTTTGTTATCTGCCATGTAGATGATGTAGTATCGGAGGCTATTGAAAAAGAGATACGCGCTATTGTTGCCGACCGTATAGGCCCGTTTGCTAAGCCCGATAAAATACAGGTAGTACCCGGTTTGCCTAAAACACGTAGTGGCAAAATTATGCGCCGCATATTGCGTAAAATAGCCGAAGGCGAAACCGCTAACCTGGGCGATACAACCACTTTGCTCGACCCTGCTGTGGTAGATAAAATTGTGGCAGGCAGAAAGTAGTTTGTTGCTGCAACCTGAAAAGTGTTAACCCACCCCATGTTTAAGTAGTTGATTAGTAGGTTGATATGGAATTTTGATGTTAACCCACCCCCCTTATAATATATATTAATATAAATTATAATTTGTAGTTAGTAAAACAGGCTGTTTTACTAAATAGAAAGATTGCTTCGTCGCAAAGCCTCCCCGCAATGACGAACAAATATAGTTTGCAGCTTATCTACCAATGTAAATACAATGTATCGCAGCAAAAGGGTCGACGTCATTGCGAGGGGCGAGGCTCTGCGA
>CAYREY010000101.1:0-7953 GCA_964423405.1 uncultured Chitinophaga sp.
ATCTGACTACGGATCAGAAGGTTAGGGGTTCGACTCCCTTCGGGTGCACAAAATCAAGCGTCTCATCAGAGGCGCTTTTTTTATTTTAGGTATCTCCATCCTTGTGTAACATAAGTTACCAAACAGGTTAATTCCTCCCCTTACCTTTGCATTGTATTTAAACCCCTTTACAATGTCAACTACACAATTACTTATTACAGCAGCCATTGGCCTGGTCGGTGGCATATTAAGCGGCTTGCTGGGCCTGGGCGGTGCTATAGTTATTATACCGGCATTGGTGTTTCTGTTAGGCTTTAGCCAGCAAATGGCGCAGGGCACCACACTGGTAATGATGGTACTGCCTGTAGGTGCACTGGCCGCCTGGCAGTACTACCAGCAGGGCTTTGTAGATGTAAAAACCGCACTGGCCCTGGCGGTTACCTTTTTTGTGGGCGGCTACTTTGGTGCCCGCTTTGCCACGTACATACCACAGGAAATTCTTAAAAAAGTATTTGCCATAGTGCTGGTGTTAATAGCTATTAAAATATGGACCGGTGGTAAATAACCGGGGCCTTATGCAACAAATGTTCCCAAGCAAACAAATTCATCAACCAATATTTGCATCATAAAACAAGTAACCATGAACGTAGAACAAATTTATACCGGCTGTTTAGCACACGGCGCATATTATATAGAAAGTAATGGCGAGGCCGCCATTATAGATCCACTGCGCGAAGTGCAACCCTACATTACCAAAGCCGAAAAACGCGGCGCAAAAATCAAGTACATTTTCGAAACACACTTCCACGCCGATTTTGTTTCGGGCCATATTGATCTGGCAAAGAAAACCGGTGCACAGATAGTGTACGGCCCTACTGCACTTAAAGTAGGTTTCGATGCACTGATAGCAACCGACGGCCAGCAGTTTAAACTGGGCAATGCCACTATTAAACTGATACACACACCCGGCCATACTATGGAGAGCAGTTGCTACCTGCTTACCGATGAAACCGGTAAGGATACCGCGCTGTTTACCGGCGATACCCTGTTTATAGGCGATGTTGGTCGCCCCGACTTAGCACAGCATGTAATAGCCGACCTTACACAAGAGAAACTGGCTGCGCATCTGTACGAATCGCTACAAAACAAAATACTACCACTAAGCGATGATATTATAGTTTACCCGGCACACGGAGCCGGTAGCGCCTGTGGTAAAAACCTTAGTAAAGAAACTTACGATACCCTGGGCAACCAAAAGAAAACCAACTATGCGCTTCGCCCGGGTTTAGGTAAAGAGCAGTTTATTGCCGAACTACTGAAAGGCCTTACACCACCTCCGGCATATTTTCCTAAAAACGTGCTGATGAACATAAACGGGTACGATAGTATAGATGAAGTAATTGAAAGAGGTACCAAAGCCCTGAACCCCGATGAATTTGAAGTAGTAGCCAATGAAACAGACGCCCTGGTATTGGATACGCGTAGCGCGCAAACTTTTGCCAAAGGCTTTATTCCCGGTTCTATCAATATTGGTATAGATGGTGGGTTTGCCGTATGGGTAGGTACACTGGTAAGCGATATTAAACAAAGCCTGTTGCTGGTTACCGACCCTGGCCGCGAAGAAGAAGTAGCCATCAGGCTGGCCCGCGTGGGGTACGATAACATTGCCGGCTATCTGGCTGGCGGCTTTGCAGCCTGGCAAAACACCGGTAAAGATGTTGATACCATCACTACCGTTTCTACCGCTGAGTTTGCTATGGCAAAGGAAAACAACGACGGCATTAACATATTGGATGTACGCAAAAAAAGCGAGTACGACTCTGAACATATCATCGGTGCAGTTAATGCTCCGCTTGATTATATCAACGACAGCATGGCGGCTATCGACAAAAACAAAACCTATTACGTACACTGTGCCGGCGGCTACCGCTCTATGATTTTTGTATCTATACTAAGAGCGCGTGGCTACAATAACCTGATTGATGTGGATGGTGGTTTCAAATCAATCAAAGATTCGGGCCGGTTTACCATTACCGACTATGTATGCCCAACCACTATGCTGTAATATGAAATACGTGATAAAATATAAACTGGTAATAGCAGGTGCTGCAATAGGTGCATTGTGTGGGTATGCATATTACAGCTTTGTGGGTTGCGCCAGCGGCACCTGCCCCATTACTTCAAATCCTTTTATCAGCACTGGCTACGGTGCATTTACCGGCGGGCTTATGCTGAGCAGCTTTCAAAAAAACTAAAATCAATAACTTTAAAAAATCAGAATTATGAGCAAACCAACAGTAGTAGATGTAAGAACACCGGGCGAATTTATGGGCGGACATGTAGCAGGCAGCATCAATATTCCGTTACAGGAAATTCAGGAGCGTTTAGATGAAATCAAATCGCTTCCACAACCAATAGTACTGTGCTGCGCCAGCGGTAACCGTAGCGGACAGGCTACCTATTTCCTTAAACAGCAAGGCATAGACTGCAGCAATGGCGGTAGCTGGCTGGAGGTAAACAGTAAAAACTAGTATGCAACAAAAGGATGAGTTAGAGTGCTGCAAAAGCACCTGCGATTTACCCCTTAATGCAACATTTTGGGATAACCAGTATAAAAGCAACGATACCGGCTGGGACCTGAACGGCGTATCGCCGCCCATTAAACAGTATGCCGATACGCTTACCAATAAGGCTATGCGCATACTTATACCGGGCTGTGGTAATGCCTACGAGGCTGAATATCTATTAAAACAGGGTTTTACCAATGTAACTGTAATTGATATTGCAGAAACCGTAGTAAACCGGTTGAAAGAGAAATTTGCAGGCCAGCCAATACGCATACTGTACGGCGATTTTTTCGGGCATACCGAAAAGTACGATTTGATACTGGAGCAAACATTCTTTTGCGCACTTAACCCATCGTTGCGTCAGCGTTATGTAACACAATGTTTTAACTTGTTGAACGAAGGTGGCCGCATAGCCGGCTTGTTGTTCAACATTGAGTTTGAAAAACAGGGGCCGCCCTTTGGTGGTACGCGTAATGAATATGTGGCGCTGTTTCAACCAGCATTTAATCTGTTACAGTTTGATGTTTGTACCACATCGGTTAAGCCAAGGCTGGGCAATGAACTATTTATAGAGATAGAGCGAAAGCCCGCCAGCGAATGTCAGGTAGCTATTTATCAACTGAACGGCATAACCTGTACCGGGTGTAGCAACAGCGTAACACAAAGCCTGATTAAAGTGCCGGGTGTTACAGCAGTAAGTATAAACACTACGTTTACCGAGGTAATGGTAGTAAGTAACCAGCTTGTAACGATAGCTGCATTACAGCAGGTGCTGGAATTTAACCCAACTTACAGGCTTACATAGTACTACCGGCATCAACTTACCGGATATTGGAAAGCGAACATATTTTAAAAGATGTTCGCTTTTTTTGTGCAAATACTTACCTTAACTATATGGAAGCCCCCACCCCATTACTGCGCAAAGCCATTAACAGCACAACAAGCCCATCTCACCAGTATTTTCTTTTCAACCATAATGATGTTTTAATACAAAGTATTTCGGGCCAGGCAGATATAGAACAAAACAGGGCTACAACTATTGATACAGCTTATCATGCTTACTCAGTAACCAAAACCTTTACAGCGCTGGCTATACTACAGCTTGCCGAGAAAGGCTTACTGGATATAGATGAGCCTGTAGTTACTTACCTAAGCCGGTTTTCGTATGGCAATACCATTACCATCAGGCATATTTTAAACCACACGGCAGGTATACCCAATCCCATTCCCTTTAAATGGATACACCCTGCCGACAGTCAGTACAGCGAGCACGACTTCATAGATTCTGTTATCAGCCAGCATAGCAAAGCGTTGTTTGCTCCTAACCAACGTTTTGCTTATTCTAACCTGGGCTATGTTATACTGGGGCAGGTAATTGAAACCGTTAGCGGATTATCGTATAAGGAGTACATAAAGCAGCACATCATTTCTCCAATTGGCTTAAGGGATAACGAGCTGGGCTTTGAAGCTATTGACCCGGAAAAGCAAGCTACCGGCTATATAGAAAAGTGCAGCCTGCTTAACCTGCTGATAGGCTTTTTTATCGACCGGCAAACCTACCTTGGGCCTGCTGCCGGCAACTGGGTGCCTTTCAATAATTTCTATGTAAACGGTGCCGCTTATGGCGGGCTTATTGGCACACCATTAGCCTTTGTAAAATATGCGCAGCAATTACTAAACCCCGATAGTACGCTGATAGCTGACCGCTACAAACAACTACTGTTTATAGAAAATAAAACCATAGCAGGTAAACCTACCGGTATGTGTATGGCCTGGTTTAAAGGCAGCCTGAACGAGCATACCTACTATGCCCATGCAGGCGGTGGTGGCGGCTACTATTGCGAGCTACGCTTATACCCCGGCGATAACCTGGGTAGTGCTATCTTTTTTAACCGTACCGGTATTAAAGACGAACGCTACCTGGATAAAACAGACCGGTTGTATTTTGAAGAAAAGTAAACTACTTCCTGCTGCCCTTTTTACGGGTAGTTTTTTTAGATGGATCTTTAGGGGCGGTAAGCTTCTCCAGCACTTTGCCGGTTTTATCAATTTTATAGCGCTGGCTTATAAAGAGGCCTTTGTTTTTAGGGTCTTTTTCCTTTTTAGAAATAATAGCAAAGCCACCACTGAAATCTTCGGCACTTTCAAACTGTGGCTGTATTACATAATTACCGGTCATATCAATATAACCCCACAGGTCGCCATCGGGTGTAACAGCAGCCAGGCTATCCGAAAAGCTAAGCACATCATTAAAACTGGCAATAAAAGCCTGCTTGCCGGTATTATCAATAAAAAACCAGTTACCATCTATACCTACCGCGGCCATACCCTGTTTAAATGGTAAGCCATCGCTGTACTTTAACGAAACGGCTATATTCCCATTCATATCCAGATAGCCATACTTATCGTTTTGTGCTACCAGATAAAATCCTTCTGTCGGTTCATTTATCTCCTGATAAACGGGAGGCACTATATACTTGCCCCGCTTATTTATAATACCAAACAGGCACGAGTCGTTTTCACAATCGCCCATGCCTACAATAGCATACCCCTGCTCAAAGTTGCCGGCATAGTTAAACTCCTCTTCAAATACACGGCGGTTGGCTTTATTAATGTAAAAGTAATGGCAACGGCTATCGCAGGGCTTATCGGCAACTGCGGCCAGTCCGTTACTAAACTCGTACGCCTCTATGTATTGTGGCAGTATAGGCACCACCAGCGAATCGGTGGCAGGCAACAGGGCATAGCCCCATTTCTCGCTGCTCTGAAAAGGCTTTAGCTCAAAAGCTGCCAGTTCAATATCGCGCTGTGCTTTTTCTTTGTTCGGTGCATCCTGAAACTCGCGTAGGTAGCCTTCATAGTCGGCCAGCGTAGCCCCGGCAGTGTACAGCATATACAACTGGTCCCAGGCATCATATATGTTCCGGTTTTGCTTATAGTTGGTTACAAAATTACGGAACGCATCGGTTGTGCCCTCTTTGGTGGCCAGCTTGTAAATGCTATCCTGTATATCGCCAAAGGCCGGGTGGTTCTTGTAATTGCGCTCAAACTCCAGGTAAGCCGAAAGGCTGTTCTGGCTGGTGTAGTACTTTAATAGTTTCTCGTAATAGTTATCACGCGCCTGTAGCACATACTTACCGGTTGGGTATAGTTCGGTATATTTTTTAAACGATTGGTACGTACCATCGGCAGTGGTTTGCTCATACCGCCACTTTTCAAATACTTCTTTTGCTTCTGCTATCTCGGTAGCGTTGGGGTATTTATTAATAAAGTCCTCCATAGCCGGCACCGATTTCGACATCAACGCTTTGGCATACGCCTTCTGGTTTCTGAAATTAACCGCCTGCTCTAAAAAAGCAGGGTCGGTGTACAGATCTATAAAATGCTGGTACGACTCTACCGTATTCTTTTGTTCCGCTACACCATACGCCTCAAAGTTGATGGTTTTTTGCAGCGACTGAATGGTATAATCGCGCACCCCCAGCGTAAGAAACTTTTTGGTTTGCTTATCCTCTTCGTTAAACGGTAGCTTTTTAGCGGCCAGCTTTATAAAACCTATGGCCGAGTCAAGGTTATAAGCCGCATTATCTTTCGATGCGAAATATTTGGCCATACCATAATTGGCTGCGGCATTGTCCGGTTCGTCTGTAAGTACTTCCAGCAAATACTTTTTAGCATTGGCATAATCGCCGGTGGTCAAATATTTAAAAGCCTTATCTATATCTCCTGCAAAGGCCATACATGTATTAAGCACCAGCATACACACTATAAGCAGGGGGCGTGCGTACCATGTCATCTTCTCTTTTTTCATGCCTTAACTATGCTTTTATCCTTCAGTTCTTTAATCTGCGTTTCGTTATAGTTCAACTCCTTTAATATAGTAGCCGTGTCGTAACCCAGTTCGGGGGCGCTACGGTTATTATCAAATTTAGCCTGTAAAAACTTAAGTGGCTGGTTAATGGTTTTGTATATACCCACAGCCGGATGTTCGTTTTCTACAAACATATGGCGTTCGTTTAAATAGGCATCGTTTTCAAGCTCCTCTAAATCGTTAATAGTAGTGAAACAAAAATCATCCTCTTTAAAATACTCCAGCCACTCAGCCCGGGTTCGCGTACCGAATAACGTAGCCACCTCCTGCTTTAGTTGCTTTAGCTCCTCTCCTTTTTTCAAAAATGCGGCGCTCCAGTCGGGCCTGTTTACACGGGCACAAAATTTATTCCAGAATTTCGGCTCCAGGCTACCCAGCGCTACAAACTTACCATCGGCACAGCGGTACACATTGTAGTTAGGCATCTGTCCGTTCAGTTCAAAATCGCCACGTGCTATGGGCTGTCGGTTACCCTGATGGGCGGCAAACTGCAAAGCCGCAAATGGCAGGGCCGCATCGGTCATGGCTACATCTATCCACTCGCCCCTACCGGTGCGCTCGCGCTGATATAAAGCCGCCAGCACTGCGTTCATAGCCATATAACTACCACCGCCAATATCGGCCAGTTGAAAGCCCGGTATGGTTACATGGTTAGCATCGGTACCGGTTATACCCAGCGCACCGGCTATACCTATATAGTTCAGGTCGTGGCCGGCGTGCATAGCCTTACCCGACTGTTGCCCATAACCTGTAACCGATACATATATCAACCGTGGGTTAATCTTCGATAGCTCTTCATATCCAAAGCCCATTTCTTTCATTACACCCGGGCGGTATTGCTCAATAAACACATCGGCGGTTTTTATCAGGTTGTACATTAGCTGCTTACCGGCGGCACTCAGGTAGTTTACAGCCAGGCTACGCTTGTTGCGGTTAAGCGCCAGGTAAAACATACTCATACCATTTACCTGCGGCTCAAACCCGCGTATATAATCGGGGTTATCGGGGTCCTCTACCTTTATTACATCGGCGCCCATATCTGCCAGAAACATAGTAGCCAGCGGGCCCGGCAACAACCGCGTAAAATCTATAATCTTTACCCCCACCAGCGGACCGCTAGCAGGCTTGTAAGCAGTACGTTCTGTATTTGTATTTACTGTGGTCTGTGGTCCGTGGTCCGTAAACCCTTCGGCGCTAAAGCGCCGGAAGCACTTCGCAAACTGCATCATAGCCGGCAGGTTACTCACCTTTACCTTACCCATCATCAGCGCCATTTGCGGATTGGTTTTACCCGTTTCCAGCTCTACATACACCTGCGCCTTGGTTTTAATAACACAATCGGCTGTACCTTGTAGGCCCTGTTGTAAGGTACAGGTGCCGTTGTTTATCACCACGGTGTATTGCAGGGTTTCATCTCCGCTTATATCAAACTGAAACACGGCATTATAGCCGGTGGCCTTCTCGGGCCTGAAACGCACCGGTATCGACTCTATAATCTGTTGTGCAGTAATCATAGCGCGTAATTAATAAATTGAA
>CAYREY010000101.1:8053-10374 GCA_964423405.1 uncultured Chitinophaga sp.
TGGGGCCTACTCGCCTTTGTTTTCTTCTGCTTTTTTAGCAGCGTCCTGGCTATCCATTTTCTCTTTCAGTTCGCTAAGTGCGCTCAGGTCGCCCAGAGTTGTTTTCTCTACGCTCTTCTGCATGGCCTTAACGGTTTTGGTAGTTTTTTCGCGTTCAGCTTTTTTCTCCGATTTCTCGCTTTCAACAGCTATGTTCTTAGCCTCTTCCCATATGCGGGCGTGGCTAACCAATATACGCTTATCGTTACGGTTGAACTCTATTACCTTAAACTCAGCTTTCTCGTCGGCTGCTACAAAACCACCGCTTTCTTTAGCAAGGTGTTTTTTAGGTGCAAAAGCCTCAAGACCGTAAGGTAGTAATACTATACCACCTTTATCGTCGCTGTGTAACAGGGTAGCTTCGTGTACCGAACCTACAGGGAACACATTCTCGAAAGAATCCCATGGATCCTCTTCAATTTGTTTGTGGCCCAGGGTAAGTTTGCGGTTATCGTTGTCTATATCCAGTACAACTACATCCAGCGTGTTACCTACTTTGGTAAACTCGGTTGGGTGGTTGTAACGTTTAGTCCAGCTAAGGTCGCTGATGTGTACCATGCCACCAATGCCGTCGGCTAACTCAACAAATACACCGTAAGGAGTAATGTTTTTAACCACACCGCTGGTACGGGTACCTACAGGGAATTTCTCAGCAATTTTCAACCATGGATCTTCGGTTAAGCGTTTAAGGCTTAAGCTCATTTTGCGCTCTTCGCGGTCAAGTGTCATCACAATAGCCTCGTGAACATCACCCGATTTGAAGTATTCGCGGCTGTTAATCGGAGTATTGCTCCAGCTAACTTCGCTAACGTGGATCAGGCCTTCTACACCCGGAGTAATCTCAAGGAAAGCGCCGTAATCTTCAATGTTAACTATTTTGCCTTTCACCTTGCTACCAATTTCGATATCCTTATCCAGGGTATCCCATGGGTGCGGCTGAAGTTGTTTCAAGCCAAGGCTGATACGTTTTTTGTTATCGTCGTAATCCAACACCACCACGTTCAGTTTCTGGTTCAGTTCAAGCACCTCTTTAGGATGTGCTATGCGGCCCCACGAAATGTCGGTAATGTAAAGTAAGCCGTCAACACCACCCAGGTCGATAAACGCACCGAAGTCGGTAATGTTTTTGATAGTACCTTCCAGTACCTGGCCTTTCTCAAGTTTGCCGATGATAGCTTCGCGTTGGCTTTCGATATCGCTTTCAATAAGCGCTTTGTGGCTAACCACAGCGTTCTTAATAGCCTCGTTAATTTTCACAACTTTCAGCTCCATGCTCTTACCTACGTACACATCGTAGTCGGTAATAGGCTTAACATCAATTTGCGAACCAGGTAAGAAAGTCTCAAGGCCAAATACATTGGCAATAAGGCCACCTTTGGTTTTGCTGGTAATTTTACCTGTAACCACCACACCGGTTTTGTGTGCATCCACAATCTCCTCCCATGCTTTCAGCATGCGGGCGTTCTTGCGGCTTAGTTGCAGTATACCTTTTTTATCTTCTTTGTTCACTACGTACACATCAAATGTGTCACCTGCTTTCAGGTCTTCTACATCGCGAAACTCCGATAGCGGAACAAGGCCGTCAGATTTAAAACCGATGTTCAATACCACGTCGGTATTGGTCAAAGCCACTACAGTACCTTTCACTATCTCGTCGTTCTCGATAGTTTTCAGCGTTTTGCCGTACAGCTCATCATAAGCTGCTTTGTCCTGCGCGCTGTAGCTAACTACGTTACGCTTGTCTACGCTCCAGTCAAAATCATCATGGGCGCCGGCCGTGTTTTGTGCAATATTTTCTGCCATTTACAATGCTGCGGTTATTGTTTATTCTCACCCCGCACTACGTGAGTTTAATATTGGTTGTTAAGCCCCTTGTTACAAAGGGCGCGCGAAGATAGGTACTTTACCCCACAAAAACGAATAACCACCCACCTATTTGCTTTTTGCAAAAAAACAGCCCACCATGTTAATACCCTACCTCATTCAAACCCCTCATTATCAACTATATAAATAATTGCAATGTTAATACCCCCTGTTAGCCCACCTCGCAATAAACTCATTACCAATATATTACAAAAATTGCAGCTTTAAAAACACCCCAAAAACCATTGTATATACAACAGTCCGGCGGCAGAAACTATATTGGAAACAGCCTTACCGTTTTTAATGTTTTAAAAAACATCGCCGCTAATGATGATGATTTGATATAAATACGTAGTATTTATATCTCTATCTTCTCTTCTTCTTTCTTCTGTGGTGCCAATAGCATTGGCAATGGCATA
>CAYREY010000102.1:0-10137 GCA_964423405.1 uncultured Chitinophaga sp.
CTTAATGGTTAATCTGTATTCGGCTGTTAAGTCCCCTTCGGGGATTTAGGGGCCGGTATTGGCTGTTAGTATTCATATTTCGGCTGCCAGCCGTTGCTGCCGTTGGGCAACAAGTCGAACAAATGCCAGCTGGCGCAGTAGCTATCGCCGGGGCCAAAGTAATCGTAGCTTACGCGGTACAGCTTACCATCTTTACGCACCAGTGCCGATACGCCGGGGTAGTACATACCCGGCTTAGGCTCAAAACCCAGGTCGGCGGTAAACGTAGTACCGTGCGTAGATAGCATGTTAAACTTCCAGCCGCGGCTATCGGCAAAGTCGCGCTGCACCTCGTATGTATCCGGCGAGGTAAGCACCATCGGCACCCGGTTGTTGATAGATTCGGTAAAGCCGTTCAGCCCGTCGGCCCAGTGTGTACAATACAGGCAGCGCTTGCCCATGTTATGTATCACCAGCAGTTCGTTGCGCTCATCAAATAACGATGACAGCAATACCACATTGCCGTTGCGGTCTTTCAGCTCATAATCGTTCACCGGTTCGGGCGCCAGCGTGCGGCGCAGGTCGGTTATCTGTTTGCGGGTGGCTTCTATCTGCTTTTGCAGTAAGGCTATCTGTTCGTATTTTTCGTTGTTCATGGTGGTTTACTTTAAACCTGCTATGTTTACTAATAATTGATAACAGCCGCACACGCGGCTCAATTTTAACAGCAAGGTAGCGTTTATACAGTATGATAAAAAATTTGTTGCTGGTGTGTTTACTGGTGGCCGGTGGGGCCGATTTTCTGGAAGGCATAGCCCTGTACCAGAAAGACTCGTACTACAAACAGAAAGTGTATGCCGAGCACGACTGGAAAAGTTTTTATGCATTGAAAGATGCCAACCAGGTGGTCAACCCCGACGATTACGATATGCACCTGCTGAACGCCGCTATATTTTATGCCACCAACAAAGTGCGCGCCGGCAAAAAATTGCCGGAGCTGAAATACAACGCCGGCCTGCGCGATGCTGCGGTGGTACACAGCCAGCAAATGGTAGAAAAAAAGTTTTTCGACCACTACAATAACAAAACCCGCAAGCTGCGCAACCCCGCTGACCGCATTAGCATGTTTGGCAACCCCGATGTAAAAGCCATGAGCGAGAACATAGATTACAACAACATACCTATGCCCTCTAAAACCACCTACCTGCAACTGGCCGATTTACTGGTAGATGACTGGATGCACAGCACCCCGCACCGCAAAACCATGCTCAGCAAAGGGTTTTCGCACATAGGCTGCGCCGCCGTGTTTGAGGCCACCAACAAAAGCGGCTACCGCTACATTAAAGCCACCCAGGATTACACCCTGGAGTAAGCCCCTGCTAACCTGTACTTTACACTATGCACAGGGCTGAAAACTTCCGCACCCCAATAGCCTGTGTTTAATATATTTGTTGTATGCCCTATACCGTATACGAGTTTTACACCAAAAGCGAGATAGACCGTAGCTGGCTTATCTCTATTTTCAGCGATTATAACTTTGAAGGTTTTGAAGAAACCAGCGATGCCCTGAAAGGCTACGTGCCCGCCGATAAAATAACCGCCGAAAAAGTACAGCAGGTACTTACCACCAACGAGTTCGATAACCTTAAATTCAGCTACCAGCAACTGGAAGACAAAAACTGGAACGAAGAGTGGGAGAAAAACTTTGAACCCGTGGTGATAGACGATACCGTGGCTATCCGCGCGCCGTTTCACCAGCCGTATAAAGTACCGTACGAAATAGTGATAGAACCTAAAATGAGTTTTGGCACCGGCCACCATGCCACCACCGCCAGTATGATACGCGGTATGCTGCAGGAAAACCTGAAAGGCAAACGCGTGCTCGATTTTGGCAGCGGCACCGGTGTGCTGGCTATACTGGCCGAAAAGCTGGGCGCCACCTACATAGTGGCTATAGATAACGAAGACTGGGCTTATGCCAACTGCGCCGAAAATGCCGACCGCAACCACTGCCAGGCCATACTGCCGGTGCTGGGCGATGATACCTATGTGTTTAACGAGAAGTTTGAAATACTACTGGCCAACATTAACCGCAATGTAATACTTAAAAACATTGGCTACTGGGCCACGCTGCTACAGCCAAAGGCCCTGCTGATGGTAAGCGGTATATTACAGGCCGATGAAAAAGATGTGGTAGCCGAAGCTGCCAAACACGGGCTTGCCGTTACCCGCACTATAGAAAACAACGGCTGGATGGCCATAACTTTTACTAATTAGTTTAACCTGTTTAAAGCAAATTGAAAACTTCTCACCATAACACGTGCTTATAGGTTCTTCCCTCTCCATTTGGAGAGGGAAGATGCCGAAGGCAGATGGGTGAGGCTTAACCTCCCATAAATGAAGAAGATACTATTACCGCTTTTGTTGCTTACTCTTTTTTTAGGTGCACAGGCACAGCAGTTGCTTATTACCTTTAGTAAAGAGAAAGCGCAGTTTATGCGCGACCTTAACTCGTTTATGACTGCCAATAAAATGGAGCAGAACGTAAACACCATGAACGATTTTGAAAAAATGGTGAAAGATGGTAAGGTGCCCGATGCCTGGTTTCCTAAAATGGCCATGAACGCCAACAGTATGACGGAGCGCAACATGACCCCGTTTACACACTTTATACCTTACCTGAACGCGGTAATGAACGCCGCCGAAACCAAACAGACCGATGCGCACTTTATGGCCTGGGCCGATTTTGTAGATGATGTAATAAGCATACAAAAGAAAGGCGACAACACCGGCTTTTTAAAGGTAATGGATTTTTCTATCGGCTTTTTTAAAGATGGCTCGCTGCTAAGCACACCGGCCAAATCGTGGAAGGTAGAGGTAACCGATTATAAATTTGAAAGTGGTGGCCTGCGCCCGTACATTAGTTTTCCTACCACTACACTCAGCGGTTGTGTAAAAGGCGATACGCTTACCATTAAGCAAACCGCCGGCGATTATTACCCTATCGAAACCAAATGGGAGGGCAAATCGGGCCGGGTTGACTGGGGCCGCGCCGGTGCCGACCCTAACAAAATTTTCTGCACGTTTAAAGCCTACAGCGTTAACACCAGCAATTTCAATTACAGTGTAGATACCGTAACCTTTACCCATACCGAGTATTTTAAAACACCACTCAGTGGCCGCCTGATAGATAAAATGGTATCCAGCGCCGACTCGGGCACCATCAGCTATCCGCGTTTCGAATCGTACGATGTGGGTATGACCATTAAAGATATTGCCCCCAACGTAACCTACACCGGTGGTTTTAGTTTGCACGGTGTAAAGGTGCTGGGCTACGGTACTGCCGAGGAGAAAGCAACGCTTACCTTTATGGCGCGCGATGGCCGCAACAAGGTGCTTACCGCCAAGTCATCTACCATTACCATTAAAAAAGGCGAGGAGCTGGGCGCCGATAAAGCCGAGGTAGCTATTTACTTCGGGCCCGATTCTATATACCACCCGCAGTTGAGTGTGGTGTATAAAATACCCAAGCGCGAAATACGCCTGCTGCGCGGCGAAACCGGTATGGGCAAGGCCCGCTTTACCGATTCGTACCACAACCACGAGTTTCAGACAGATGCTATTTTCTGGAACCTCGACTCATCTATCCTTAACCTTAAAATACTTTCGGGTGCTGGCAAAAAACCGGGCGTGTACGAGTCGGTTAACTATTTTCAAAAAGAGCTGATACGCCGCACACAGGGCTTTGCCAGCTACGAGCCGCTATCTATACTTAAACGCCTGTACGAAAAAACCGGCTCGCGCGATGTAAATGCGCTGGACCTGGCCCGCGCACTGGACCCTAACCTGAAAGAGGGCGAAGTAAAATCGTTGCTCTATACATTGGTAGAGAATGGTTTTATTCTGTACAACGAGGGTATGGGTATTGTTACCATTAAAGATAAAGCCATTAACTACGTATTGGCCAATGCTAAAAAAATAGATTACGATATTATCCATATCAACTCGGCACCACAGCGCGGTAATGACTATATAGATTTAAAGAGCAGCAACATCGATTTGAAAGGCGTAAAAGAAGTACCTATCAGCGATACTGCCTTTGTATATTTTGTACCTAAAAACAACGAGCTTAGTTTGCAGAAAGACCGTAACATGGAGTTCGATGGTATGGTGCTGGCCGGCCGTATGGATATGTTTGGCGAAAAGTATAAGTTTCAGTACGCTCCGTTTACCGTTGACCTGGTAAAGGTAGATACCCTGATAATAAACGTACCAGATAGCAACCGCACCGATGAGTACGGCAACCCGATATTAAAACCTATCCGCTCGCGTATAGAAAACCTGAAGGGCCTGCTGGAGATAGATGCACCCATCAACAAATCGGGCCGCACCAAGCTGCCGCAGTTTCCACGTTTATACAGCCGCGAAAAATCGTTTGTGTATTACGATGATACCACCGTGGCCAAAGGTGCTTACAACCGCAAAAGCTTTTACTTTGAGCTGGAGCCTTTCCGTGTAGATAGTTTAAATACGTTTAGTATAGATGTAATTAACTGGAAAGGTAAACTGGTATCGGGCGGTATATTACCCGACCTTAAAGACAGCGTGCACCTGCAGGCCGATGGCTCGCTGGGCTTTAAATCAGAAACGCCGCCGGGTGGTTACGAGTTGTATAAAGGCAAGGGCAAATACTGGGGTAAGTTTGAACTGAACTACGATGGTATGGCTGCCGATGGCCGTATTATACACAGCACCGCCGACTTTACCTCGCACGATATACGCCTGTACCCCGACTCTATGCTGGGTACTACCGATAGTATTACCATAGCCAAAACTTTTGAAGGGGTAAAAACACCGGCCGTAGTGGGCACCTTCGAAAAAATATTCTGGCGCCCGAAAGCCGATAGCATGCATATAGACATGATGAACCCCGACCATCCGTTTCATATGTACGATGATGGCTTTACCACCTTTAAAGGTAACCTGCTGCTAACCGCTAAAGATTTGCGCGGTAATGGTCTGCTCGATTGGCAGGAAGCTACCCTCGAGTCGAAAGATTTTGCTTTCCATACCATGGACCTGGCCGCCGATACCGCCGCGCTCAACATTAAAACCACCGGCGATAAGGTTACCTTTAAAACACCTAACGTAAACGCCAAGGTTGATTTTAAAACCCGTATCGGCGATTTCGTATCTAACCAGAAAAACATACCTACCGAGTTTAGCTACAACCAGTACACCACTGCTATTAACGAGTTTAAGTGGTTTATGGATGAGAAGATACTTGACTTTAAAGCACCACCGCAAGGACCCGGCGAATACTTTACCAGTACCCGCCCCGACCAGAAGGGCCTGAAGTTTTTGGGTAAGCGTGCTACGTATAGCCTGGTTACCTCTATTATACGCGTAGAGAAAGTGCCCGAAATACGCGTGGCCGATGCCAGCGTAGTGCCCGATAGCGGTGTGGTAATTATAGAGGCCGAAGCAAAAATGCAACAGTTGCGCAACGCCACCATTATTGCCGATACCATTACCAAACTGCATAAAATAGAAAACGCCACGGTAGATATTTACAGCAAAGAAGAACTGAAAGGCTTTGGTATTTACCGCTATACCACCAAAGGCATTAAAGAGATTATTGACTTTAAAGATGTGCTGTGTAAAAAAGAGCGCGAAGGCGAGCGCAAAAAGGCACACGATATCTGGCAGTTAAATGCCAATGCATCTATCGACAAAGACTCGAACTTTGTACTATACCCTAACGTGAAGTTTAACGGCGATGTACACCTGCTATCGGTAAACAAGTTGCTGGGCTTTAAAGGCTACGCCGAAATAGGCCTGAAACACGCCGGTGTAAACAACAGCGATTTCAGTATCGATCAGGATATAGACCCCGAAAAACTGCAACTGAAGTTTGATGAAAAAACAAAGAACGCCAACGGCAACACCGTAAGCGCCGGCATACACCTTAACCCTGCCGAAGATGTACGCGAGATGTACGCTACCTTTATGGCGCCTAAAAAAGATGGTAAAGATGTTACCCTGTTTCAAACTACCGGCATCATTACCCAGTCGGCTACCGGCGAGTATAACTACGGCGATGAGAAGAAGATTAAAGACAACAACCCGCGCGGCAACGTACTGCGCTACGACGATAAAAAGGGCATAGCCAAAGCAGAAGGTACGTTTACACTGGGTACCAATTTTGGTTTAATAAAAACCAAAGCTGCCGGTTTTGGCGAGGTGTACCTGGATAGTGCCAAATACAAATTCAACCTTACGTTTGGTATCAACGCCAATATCGAATCGAAAATACAAGAGCGCCTGGAGTTTTACATGGGCGGCGATAATGTGGACCTGCAGGATATAAACTACGAAACCGAAAAGCAGCGCAAAACCATACAGTTTTTAACCGATGAGAAAGACGATAAAAAGCTGATGGAAGAGTTTGAAAAAGTACCGGTGTTTAACAAGCGCCCGAAAGATTTCAACTTCAACTGGGTGTTTAGCGATGTTAACTTTGTGTACGATTCTATGGATGTATCGCTGCGCTCGGTAGGCAAAATAGGCGTGGCTATGGTGGGCAAAAAAGTAGTAAACAAAAAGCTGGATGGCTACATAGAGTTTCAGTACAAAGGCGGCGCCGATATATTCACCATCTATCTTAAAACCGGTACGCAGGATTGGATATACATGGAATACCGCCCCGGCACCCTGGCCCTGCTAACCTCGTACGATGATATAAACAACACCATAGGTACCATTGCGCCCGAAAAACGCAAGGTAACCGAGGGCAAGCGTTTCTATATGTACACCCTGGGTTCATCTATGAATAAAACCGGCTTTGTAGAGTATATGTCAGATAAAGCCAAAGGCATTTTCCGCGAGCGCCCCGATGCTACCAACATAACGGTGCCTATTCTGCCCGAAGATTCTGCTGCTATATTCGGCGGCGACTCTACCTACATAGAAGGCGAACAGGAGATAACCCCCGAGCAGCGCATAGAAATGCGCCGCGAGCAGGAGCGCAACGCCATACAGGAGATGCAGATGAGCGGTAAGAGCATCCTGTCGGGCCCGCCACCAGATAGGGTTAAACCAAAAGAAGAACCTAAGAAAGAAGAACCGGTACAACCCGAAACACCAGCCGAAGGCGCACCTGCTGCACCGGCCGGTGGCGATGCGCCGCAACCCGAAGCACCCAAAACCGAACCACAGGTAACACCACAACCGGCAGGCGATGCACCGGCTACCGAACCGGCCGCCGAACCGAAAAAGAAAGAGAAGAAGAAAAAAGGCAAAGAGGAAACCACCACCGATGCACCGGTACAGGAAACACCGGCTGCCACACCGCCACCTGCCGAAACACCTAAGCAGGAGCCGGCCAAAACCGAGCAGCCACCCGTACAGGAAACACCGGCCGTGCAGCCACCTGCCGAAACGCCTAAACAGGAACCGGCCAAAACCGAACAGCCACCCGTGCAGGAGCAACCTAAAACCGAAACCCCTGCTGTAGAAGAAAGTAAACCCACGCCACCGGCCGCCGAAACACCGGCGCAGGAGCAGCCTAAAAAGAAAGAGAAGAAAAAGAAGAAAGGGGAGGAGGCCGCTGAACCGGCTGCCGAAACACCGGCTACCGAAACCACGCCAACACAACCCGAAGGCGGCGCACCGGCTACCACACCGGTAACACCACCCACCGAAACACCCGCCACGCCACAGGATAGCGTGCCACATTAGTAAAACAAAAACCGCCGGTACAACCGGCGGTTTTTGTTTATATAAACTATACGGGGGATTTTTAAAAGCGGTGGCGAGGACACCCACTGACCCCGCCACCTTAATTAGAGCCGAAACTCTGAGGCTAATGTAGTTATTACTTTTGGAATATAAAACATATTCATAATTTGAACATATCTGCCATTTAGCAGTAGCAAAAAATACCCGATGAACAAAATTGTGGTGTAACATGTTTTTATATTATTTAATTTTACGCCACAGTTCTACCCATGAAAAAATTTGTGCCCTCACTTGCCATGCTGTTGGTTTTATGCGCGGGGTTTGCCCCGGCCCCACAATCGGTAAATTACGATGTAATATTGTTTGGCGATAAGGTGGGCCGCATGGTGGTTACCCTGCAAAACCAGCCCGATGGTAAAGAAAGCTACCTGCTACAATCTGACGTGAAAGCCAAAATACTGTGGATAGATAAGCACGTGGTGAGCCGTATGGAGGCTGTGTTTAAAGATGGTAAGCTGCTGCAATCTAACTACAGCGAGGTAGAGAACGGCGAAAAAAAGCGCTGGTACAACGTTAGCCTTTCCGGCACTACCTATACCGCCGATGGCTACAAAGGCAAAAAAACAATTACCCGTGCCATACCTTACACGGTGGTTACATCGTACTTTAAAGATTTGCGTAAAGTAGCCAATGTGTTTGATGAAGCCGAAGCCGATTTTGTGGACCTGGCCCACCCCGAACCCGATGTGTGGGAGTTTAAAAGCGGCAACCGTGGCCGCAATGTGTTCCACTCTATCAATGGCATAGTGCGCTCTGTAGAGTTTCACGCCTCTATTGCCTCTGTAAAATTTGTGCGCACCAATTAAACTTTAGTACCCAACTGGTTTTTCTTGCTGTTTATCCAGTAGTCAAGCTGTAGGGTGCCGGTAAGTATGGTTTCGTGCGGGGTGGTTTCTGCTGCCTGTATATCCTTTTTAAAATTGCGCAGCGCATCTACACAGGCGCGCTTATCGTGGCGGTGTTTTATAAACTGTGTAAGCAGCTTTATAATAAGGGTTACACTTTTGCGCTGTAGCTGCCGCACTTTCATAAACCGGTTTAGCGATTTAGACAGATAAGGCACCAACTGGTAGTTACCCAGCTCGTACTGTATCATCACATTAAGCACATGGGTAAACAGTATAAAATCTATGCGCACGTTGTTATCCAGTTCATCCAGTATTACGCGTACGTGTTTTACCGCCTGCTCATACTGCCCCAGGTGAAAGTGGCTGAGCGCCGTAAAGTAATGCTGTATAATATGGTACGATGGGCGCAGGGTTAGTTTTTTGCGCGTATAAAAATCCCTGTTCTTTTCGGCCTGTTGTATGGCCTCTTTAAACCTGTTATCGTATGCATACTGCATCAGGTACCGCTCCGATACAAAATAGAACACCTCTGTTTTAAGCCCCTCGCTAAGCGCTGGCTTTTTAAACTTCAGCATATCCTCGGCCTGTTTCAGCATTTCACCGGCCTCTTTGGTATAATCAAGCGCATAGCAGCGGTTGTAGTGCGTGGCCAGGGTAGCCAGGTACACCTGCGGGTGTACTTTCATATACTGCCGGTTATTCTCCAGCAGTTGTATCAACTGCCGCGAGTACTTATAGGCCGTTTCTACCTCGGCAAGTATATGGTGGCACCATATTTTTATCTGCAAAAAGTGGGCTTTGGCATTTACACTGGTGGCCTGGCTTATGTGTTGCATGTGTGGGCCATTCAGCAACTCTTTAAGCGTTTGCTTATCGGTAGCGCTAAGCGCCGAGCCCTGTTTGCCTATCAGGTAGTAGGCGCGGTGGTGCAGCACCTTATATACCTGTAGGTTATTCAGTTGGTCCAGGCATTGTTGTTGCAGTGTGGGTTCTTCTTTTAAAAAACGCGCCTGCTCGGCACTTTTACCCATGCGCACCAGGCACGATCGTTTCCACCGTATCAGGTGCAACTGGTACAGGTACAACTCGGTTTTTACCGCAGTAGCCATAGCCTGTTTAATCAGTATATGGCACAGTTCGTACTGCTCTTTGTTAAACACTATCTCTATATCCAGCAGGGCCTGGTGCAGTTCGGCCTCTACCGATGAACCCTCGTGAAAGTTGCGCAGGCTTCGTAGCAACATCTGTTGCAGGTAGCGCCGCTCGTAAGCCAGGTTCATGCGGCTGCCCTTTAGTTTCTTTTTAAGCGCGGCAAGGTCGTTGGCACCGGTGCTGTCCAGCGCATCAAAAAGTATTTTATGGTTGCTGCTGCCACGTGCCAGTCCGCTCAGCTTAAAGTAACGTTTCTCGTTAGCAGTAAGCGAGCGTATAAGGTCGGTAAGGTAATCGCTGTGTAGTTTGCCCATGCGCTGTTTACAAGTATAACCCATTGCCACGGCACCTCTATATA
>CAYREY010000103.1:0-9979 GCA_964423405.1 uncultured Chitinophaga sp.
ACTCGCGACCTCTTCCTTACCAAGGAAGTGCTCTACCACTGAGCTACAACGGCAACTTAATTTCAGAATGCGGATTTGTGAATGTTGATTTTAAATCCAAATTTCAAAAACCACACTTCCCAAAATTGTGTGAGCGGGAGACGAGGTTCGAACCCGCGACCTGCAGCTTGGAAGGCTGCCGCTCTACCAACTGAGCTACTCCCGCATTATAACCCGGTTACCGGAATTAACGTATGCGGGGTTAAGGTGTTTGGTCTCTAATTCCGCATTCCGCGTTCCAACATTCCACGTTAAATTGAAGTGGGGAGATCAGGATTCGAACCTGAGAACTCGTAAGAGGACAGATTTACAGTCTGTTGTCGTTGGCCACTTGACTATCTCCCCAAGAAACAGGATAAATGGCAAATTTATCCTGACATAAGAGCCAGCGGAGGGATTCGAACCCCCGACCTGCTGATTACAAATCAGCTGCTCTACCAACTGAGCTACGCGGGCTTGTTTTAACTTCTAAAAGTTATGGTACCAATATGCAATGAACACAACCCGCCTTTAAAAACGGAGCGCAAATCTAAACAGTTAATTGAATTTTCAAAAAATGGAAAATAAAAATTGAGCACTAAATGCGCTGAAAAGCAGGTAAAAACAAAAACGGGGGCTAAAGCCCCCGTTTTTGTTTGGTTTATTAATACTCTTTTACTTTTTGTTTTTGCTTTTTGAGCTGACCGGCCAGCGTTTGCATGGCTAAATCGGTACTTTCTTCAAAGGTTTTTGAGGTTTTGGCTACAAAAAGGGTTTTACCCGGGACGTGAACTTTAATTTCTACTATCTTATCTTTTATGTTTTGTTTCGATTCCATTTTTAAAAAAACTTCTGCTTCTACTATTCGGTCGAAAAACGTTTCGAGCTTGCTAAGTTTTTTATTAATGAATTCAACAAGCTGTGTTGATGCATCAAAATGCACCGGATGGATTACCACATTCATAAAGAACTATTTTAAGAGGTTAAACAATCGGATTCCGTATTTAAAGTAACGAAATAGTTACCGGAATCTTGCATAAGTTTTACGATTATTTTCATAAAATGTTAAGTGTAAAATACAAGGTATTTCCTAAGTTATTGTGTTACAAAACAATGCAGGTATGGCATTGTTAAAATACCTACGAGATAAGGTTGTTAAACAGGACAATAAAAGCCCTGAAAATGGTAAAAAAGCAAATGAATTAACAGACACCACCTCGTCTCCGCTTTGCGGAGCCACTCCTCCTTAAAATACGCGCCATGCGGCGGCGCAAGGAGGAGAGCTAAACAGCCAAAGCTGTGTGGCCACAGAGACAATGAACAAGCATTAGTATTTACCCAGCATAACGGCAATGCGCGAGTCGGTTAGCTCTTCGAGCTTGCTGATAAATTCTTCGCTCAGGTTATCGCCCCAGTTCCAGAAGGTAAAGCCCAGCTCGCTGAATACAAAGGGTGGCTCGAAAGCGTAGGTAGTAATACTGCCGTGGTAGCCACAACCGGGGCAGGTAAATTGGTGATTAGAATTACGGTTTAACCAGGCCTGAAAAGCGCCTTCCCATTTATTCTCTATTACAGAACTACTACAAGCCGGGCAACGCAAATCTTCTAACCCGCCCGAATCGAATGCGCTGCGTTGTACCACCACCTCTACCCCGTTAACTGCCAGATCCAGAAAACCATCGTCGGGCGTTGCCAGGGCTAACCCATAGTTTTCGCCGGGGGCATGGCCGCCCTCTTTAGTAAGGGTGCAATTGGTAACCTCTGGTTTTACAATTTTATTGCTTACCAGATAGTGCAGCACTTTATCGGCAACGGCTTTTGCGTCTTCCGGTTCCACATCCATAGGAACCACGTTGGTATAGTAATCGCCCACAGGTATCGTATTTAGTAAGTCAGTAATTCTGCCATAGCGGCCTGTACTTTTTCGGCGTTGGGCAACATGGCGCGTTCCAGGTTTTCGTTAAGCGGTATAGCCGGAGTGTTTACCGAGCCTATTATTTTTACCGGTGCATCCAGGTGTTGGAAACAGTTAGAAGATATACGGCCGGCCAGTGCCTCAGCAAACGAGTGGGTAATGGTTTCTTCGGTAAGCACTATTACTTTACCGTGCTTTTTTACCGATGCATAAATGGCCTCTTCATCCAGCGGGTTAAGGGTGCGCAGGTCTACTACCTCTATCTGCCCCTCGAAATGCTTGGCGGCGTTGATAGCCCAGTGTACCCCCATACCATAGGTTATAACAGTAAGCGATTCGCCATTATCTACAGCTTCGTCACTGGCAGTTAAAGCAATGCGGGCCTTGCCCAGCGGCACCACATAATCGGCATCGGGCTCTACGGTTTTAGCCAGTTCGGTGCCTTTTACCTTGCTCCAGTATAGCCCTTTATGCTCAAACATTACTACCGGGTTAGGGTCGTAGTAGGCAGCCTTTAGCAGGCCTTTCATATCGGCGGCATTGCTGGGGTAGCATATTTTAATACCCTTCATCTGCAACACAAAACTTTCTACACTGCTGCTGTGGTAGGGGCCGCCGCTGCCATACGCACCAATGGGTATGCGTATAAGTGCCTGCACCGGCCATTTGCCGTTGCTTAGGTAGCACGAACGCGACACCTCGGTAAACAACTGGTTAACGCCGGGAAAAATATAATCGGCAAACTGTACCTCTACTATAGGTTTGCAACCGGCGGCGCTCATACCTACTGTAGAGCCTATAATATAGGCCTCCATAATAGGTGTGTTGAACACGCGTTTATCGCCGTATTTTTTTGCCAGCAGGGCCGCCTCGCGGAAAACGCCGCCCAGCTCACCGCCCACATCCTGCCCGTACAGCAGGGCTTCGGGGTGTTTGTTCAGTATTTCATCTACCGCATGCAGGGCGGCATCTACCATAATAGTAGTTTCGGCACCGGCGGGGCTGCGCTCACCGGTTTCTTCGGTGACCGGTGTAGGGGCAAATATATGGTCGGTCAGTTCATCGGCCGTGGGGAAAGGCTCCTGCACGGCGCGTTCAAAATCGTGCTTTACGTGCTGGCGCACTTCTTCTTCTATGCGGGTTAGCTCTTCGGCGGTCTCTATCTTTTCGTACAGCAAATGCTTTTTAAGCTTATTGAAGGGGTCACGCAGCGCGTCGCTCTCCAGGTTATCTTTAGGGCGGTACCACTCCTTACGCACGCCGCTGGTGTGGTGATTAAGCAAGGGCACCTTGGCATGTACCAGGTAGGGCTGACGATGCGTACGCACATAGTTAACCACGCGGCTCATAGTTTCGTAGCTTTCTACAAAGTCGGTACCGTCAATGCTTTCTACCTTAAGGCCTTTAAAACCTTTGGCATAGTCGGGTGCATCCTGCGCGCGTATTTCGCTGCTGTGGGCCGATATATCCCACTCGTTATCCTGTATTAAGTAAATGATAGGGTAACCATGCAGCACTGCCATTTGCAGCGCCTCGCTTACCTCGCCCTCGGTAACAGCGCCATCGCCCAGCGAGCAGATAACCAGCGGCTCCTCTCCTTTTTTAAAGGCTGAAAGAGCCTGCTGCTCGCGGTATTGCAAGCCCTGTGCGGCACCGGTGGCCGGTATTACCTGCATACCGGTGGCAGAGCTTTGGTGTGGTATTTTGGGTAAATCTGCCCGGTTGCTGCTGGGGTGCGAGTAATAGGTACGGCCACCGCTAAAGTAGTCGGTGCCCTTGGCCATAAGCTGCAACATTAAATCGTAGGGGGTAAAGCCCATGCCCAGTAGCATGCTGTCGTCGCGGTAATAAGGGAAAGCAAAATCCTGCGGTTTTAGCTGCAGGGCGGCGGCCAGTTGGATGGCCTCGTGGCCGCGACTGGTGGCGTGTACGTATTTCTGGGTAATATCTTTACGGTCTTCGTACAACTCGGTAAGTGCCTTTGCGGTGCACATTAGCCGGTACGCTTTCAGCAATATATCGTTAGATGGTTTCAAGCCGGTTTGTTTGTTGGCATAAATAAACGGTTTGAGATTAAAAACAAAACAGCAGGCCTCACCCCAACCCCTCTCCGAACAGAGATGGGCTAACAGCCGGAATACGGTTAGCCACGAATGCACGGATGAAAAAGGAGAAATGCAAAAAGCATAACAGCCAAATACAAGTAGCCACGAATTACACGAATAAAAGCAGGATAGATGGCATGAATAAGCAAGGGCTTTAGCCAGGCATGTCCATACCCATCAAAATACCTTTTATATCGTTGATTGAAATCAACGGCAAAATGAGAAGCGGATTTTTTTACCGCCCCGACCGCCTTGAGCGGTCACCTCGCCTAAAATAAGCGGGGAATGTAACCGCCGTATTTGTCTAGCTTACTTTATCTCAAAGTCGAACACTTTTTCTTCTTCTAAGAAGCCTTCGAGGCGGTCGCCGATTTTAACGGGGCCTACGCCTGCGGGTGTGCCGGTGAAAATTAAATCACCGGTTTGCAGGGTGAAGAACTGCGAGGCATAGGCTATAATTTTAGCGAACGGGAACAGCATATCGGCCGTGTTGCCTTTTTGCACTTCGGTGCCGTTTAGCTGCATACTAAAGTTGATGTTGCCGCTTTGCCAGGCGCTGTTGGTATCCAGCTTGCGGAGGGTGCCAATTACAGCGCTGTTGTCGAAGGCCTTGGCAATTTCCCAGGGCAGGCCTTTGGCCTTTTGCTGGCTTTGAATATCGCGGGCTGTAAAATCTATACCTACGGTTATTTCATCAAAGTATTTGTGGGCAAATTTCTCATCTATATACTTACCCTGCTTGCACACCTTTAGCACTATTTCGGTTTCGTAGTGCAGGTCGCTGGTCCACTCCGGTATGTAGAAAGGCTTGTTATCTTTAAGCAACGCCGTTTGCGGTTTAAGAAACACCACCGGTTTATCGGGCACTTCGTTTTTAAGTTCTTTGGCGTGTTCGCTGTAGTTGCGGCCTATGCATATTATTTTCATAAAGCTATTTAACGTGTTATTTATTGTATTTGCTCATGGCGCGCTCCAGCCCTTCAAACATAAAGCTGTTAACCGCATCGCACGATACCTTGATTCGCTCGCCGAGGGTTTTCATTTCGTCGGCGTTCCATTTGCCCAGCACATAATCTACCTGTCGGCCTTTGGCAAAATCGGCGCCTACACCAAAGCGTAAGCGGGCGTAGTTGTTATTACCCAGCGTGGCATCAATATCCTTTAATCCGTTGTGGCCGCCATCGCTACCCTTGCCGCGCAGGCGCAGGCTGCCAAAGGGTATGGCCAGGTCATCTAACACTACCAGTACGTTTTGCTGTGGTATTTTCAGTTCGTTCATCCAGTACCTAACGGCTTTACCCGAAAGGTTCATGTAGGTGGTAGGCTTTATAATGTAAATGTTTTTACCGCGGCTGCGGTACTCGGCGGCAAAGGCCAAACGCTCCAGCGTAAAGGTCGTTTTGTTTTGAATAGCCAACTCGTCGGCTATTTTAAACCCTATGTTGTGGCGGGTGTTTTCGTACTCCTCTCCTATGTTGCCCAATCCGGCTATTAAAAAACTCATGGGGCTAAAATAACAGGAATACCAGTTTTAACCACATAGGAACATAGAATACAACAACAGCCAGTTTACAAAGGGTTGCGGTTATTGTATAAGGCTTTAGAGGTACAGTAGAAATACAAATTTTAACCATTAAGGGCATTGAGAACATTAAGCTTTATAAAAGACAAATACATTATTGCAACACATAGGAACATAGAATACAATAACAATATTTGGCTGCATAAACTATATTAGTGGTTGGTGACGGTGCTATATTTATATTTACAGAAGTCAAATATTAACCATGGATGAAAAATTGACTTTAAAGAACCGCTCTTTTACAACTGAAAGCAATATAGGTCAGTTTGGTTTTTTAAGCAAAATGCCTGATGAGTATTTAAAGTTTGTAAATAAAAACGGGGCAATTGAATTCAAGGATATCATGGAAATATTTCATGATGGTGTAATGTATTGTATTGGTAATTTTTATACTCTCACAGAGATTGATGAATTATTGAAAGAAGAGGAACTATTCCCCCTGGGGTTTATTCCTATCTGTGAAGGCGGCGCAAACGATTATATAGGATTTAAAGAAAACGACAAGCATGTTTACTACTTGTATAACGACAGATATACTTATGAAACGGGAGTTCCCATAGCACCCAATTTCAATTATTTTATAGATAATATTAAACCACAAGAAGAATCCGAAAGCGATGGACGAGAAATTACTGAAGTAAAATTGAGCGATGAGTTTCTGAACTTGCTCAAAAACAGAGATTGAATTGCCCCTCAGCCATAAACTATATCAGTGGTTGGTGACGCTACTCTGTTTATTTTATAGAAGAAGCTAAACACCAACCGGGTTAGTAAATATTGATTTGTTTAACTAATGTAGCTATAAGCTACTAGCTTGCCGGACGGAGGCACAGCCTACGCTCAGCGAGGTTGGTAAAAATAGAAATATGTTAGAACAGTATATATGCCAAGGTTGTAAAGTATACACAAGACCCGATGGTGTTAAGGTATTGAATTTTCAAGGATTATTAGAAATACCAACGGCCGTAAAAAATATTATAAATAAAGAAAAAATATCATTTGTAACAATTGGAAATGAAGTTAATAGAAATATTTTTAAAGAAATAGTAGATATAGAATCACTATCCATATTAAGAAATGCAAAATTCGATATTTCGTATGTTTATAATCTAAAAAAGTTGAAAAATCTTAAAATTGATAACACTTATGATTATGTAATTGATTTTTCAAAATTCGCAAATTTGAACCGGTTGGACATATCCTACAACAAGAATATTGTTGGCTTGAACAAGTGCTCCAATTTAACCTACTTAAAGCTCAATAATTACTTTGAAAAAGATCTAACTAAAATAAAGTTACCGAATTCGCTTGAAGTGTTGTTTGTTGTAGATAGTAGTATGGAATCGTTAAGCGGAATTGAGCAAATAAAGAATGCTAAAGGACTTGAGTTAGCGTACTTGCCCAAACTGATAGACTACTCATCATTACAGCATCTACATAAAGTTGAATACCTGCATTTCCAAAACTGTAAAGACTTAAATCAGTTTTCTTCTGTTGTTAAGATGAGTAATTTAAAACTATTGTTGATTGAAAATTGTAGAGGGATAAAATCATTGCTACCCCTACAAATGTCGAAATCTCTTCAAGGGGTTAGACTTGTGGGTAGCGTAAAAATTGAAGACGATAGTAAATCGATAGTTTTGTCTACCTTTTCCAAAAATGTCCCGGCTTGGTATCCATATAAAATTTAAGCCGTGGTTGGTGTTTAGCTTCTTCTATAAAATAAACATAGCAGCATAACCAACCAATTGCTTACCCCCTACCACCCCGACCGCCTTGCGCGGTCACCCCTCCCTGTTCAAGGAGGGGTGTGAATACACGCCTAACCTAATAAGTATACTATAACTTTATATTCGCATCAGGGTCCCGCCTCGTTTATTTATTAAGCGGAGACCCCACTGGGACAGAAAAATAGTAATTTATGGATTTGGAAAAGTATGTACAACTAAGAATAGACAAGGGCTATAATTATAACAACATTATTACTAATTTTTTTATTGAAAACTACCAGTCGCTGGCTCTAAAGCCTGATTTGCATAACCGTATAACTGATAAGATTAATGAGAAGGCCGATTTTGAGTTAACCGTCTCTGAAATGGTGAATATTATTCCTTTACTGGACCTCAGAATTGGTGAATTAATAAGAAATCCGGATTTTAATCCTTTTAAAGAAAAATTAAGGATGCAAAATCCCCTACAATATGAATCATATCCTTTCTTCTTTAATGGAGAGAAATATTATTTGTATCCTAAAGGGTGGGAAGTAGATATGCTAATTTTGAGAACAGCGGGATTTAAAGAGCTTTTACGAGCCATTGTAGAAGCAAACAAGCCGTTAAAATTTAAGTATAAGAGTTTAAAAAATTAGAAATATCTCTGTTTTGTTCGCAAATCTTATTCTGTGCGGAGTATTGATAGAGCGGGTTTTGCCATGCGGCACCCTACGCTTGTCTGTAATCTTCAACGGGGGGCCCGCCTCGTTTGCTTATTAGCGGAGAACCCGCTGGGACAGAAATATCCGCTAGGCGCAAAAATCCCACACAACTAATCCATTTGTTCAAGATGAAGCAGTTTTTCAATTAAGTTTGAATAATAAGCAAACTGCGTTTCAAACCTTATCTTAAAGACCGCCATAAAAAAACTTGCATAGCCAAGTAAAATATAATCGACGTGATGAATGTCGCGCAAAATGAAACTGTAAGACAAAGTTTTACCAATTATTAAAGCGGCAATACAAACAGAAAAAATAAGGTATACAAAAAACCTCAATACAGGACTAACAGAGTACGTTATATCAACGTACAGCTCATTTGCTTTGGCCTTTATTTCTCCTGTTATTGATATTTTAAAATTCTCTCTCGTTCCAAGTATCGGGGTTATATAGAAGCTATTATCACGCAATTTGCCAGTAAAAATATCCGGGCCGGTCTTTTCTTTAACTAAGGATAGCAAAACAGATTCAATATCTGATTTATCCATTGAAGATTTGTATCTACATTTCCTTTCAAACAAAAAATCTCTCATACGTTATATCTCAACCATGCTTATACTACAAACAAAAAACTGTGTCCCCGCGGGGTCTCTGAAGCCAGGCCTGTGCGGGGCAGGACCCTGCGGCTAATCAAATATAGTTGTTATACATTCGCAGCAGGGTCCCGCCTCATTTATTTATTTTAGCGGAGACCCCGCTGGTACGGAGATTGAATTACCCCGCAGCCATAAACTATATCAGTGGTTGGTGACGCTGCTCTGTTTGTTTTATAGAAGAAGCTAAACACCAACCACGGCGGAACAATAAGGTTATTATGAACATACGTGAGTCGGAGGCATTAGAAGAAGGTGGTGTTGGAATTAGCAAAGAAACTATATGTACTATGATTGATATGCAAAAGAAAAAAGAGGCATACATTCAGCTAAATAATATTATTTCTGACAAAGGTATTACCAATATTAAATTAGTTGAAGATGATCCAATAATTTCTGGTGGTGCTTTTCGTGATGGTAATTTAAATGGCAAAGAGCAGTCTATTGATGTAGGAGATGCCAGCAGAAGAAAAGATTGGAGTAATGCAAATGGAGCAGGGGCAATAATACACGAATTAGTAGAAGCATATACAGACCAAGTTACTAATAGTGGCAAACCTGTAATAGATAGAAATGGATTTATTATAGAATATCTTAAAGGCCATTTGCCTGCATTAATTTCTCAAGCAAAAGTAGGTGGATATGATGAACAATATAACCAAGGTGTAATGGTGGGCGCAAATTTAGTCATTCAAGTCTTTAATATGAAAACCGATACAGATGCTTCAGGAAATAAAACACAATCTTGGGTCTTAACTGAATATACTTATGAAGGCGCAAACAATACGCCACAATTACTTAGAAGTGGAGTGGCTATTGAAAATGTAAAAAAATCTGCCGATGGTAGTCAAGTTGATAGTTATACCGAGAAAAAACCATAGACAAAATGAAAAAAAAAATATTTATTTTAGCAGTACTATTTACATCTATAAAATATTCTTATTCTCAGTCCAAGATAGCTGATTCAATAATATTGGATAAAAAAATAACTGACTGCGAAAAACTATGTAGGTTATCTCAGATTAAAGAGATTAGTATAAACAAAACATTTATTGAGTATGTTAACTATTTAGAAAAAAAAACAAAAATCATGTCTTCATTATCAGCCACAGAAAATGGACTAATTTACTTGTCAGTTGATATATTATATTCTGATATAATAAAATGGCGGAAAGATTTAAAGTGTAAATAGGAACAGATCCAACTGCACCCCCTGGCGTGAGGTACTGTCATTAAAACAAGCAAAAAATACTTTAATTTTACCAATACCGAGAG
>CAYREY010000104.1:0-9673 GCA_964423405.1 uncultured Chitinophaga sp.
TTTACTTTCTGCTTTTATAATAAACTGACTAATCAGTCACAAAAGTAAAAACGGGTTTCTTATTTGCAAGTGCCTTACAGGCTGTTTAATCAAAAACCACAGCTGGATTACTTGCAAGGCACTGATAATCAGTATTTAGGTAAGCATAAAATTGTTGTAGCAACAAATGTTAATGAGTTTTCTATCCCGGGTTGAAACCCGGGGTTACCATGTGTCCCGATCCTAAGGAACTAAAAATATTGTCGTAAAAATTTAATGCTACAACCTTATATGGGTAGAGTACTACGCCGCATACCGCTTGCGGCGGTAGAAACCAAAAGCCACACCGGCTAAAATGATAAGGCCGATAGGCAGGGCTATATTAATAAGCTGCCATTTTAGCTTTTCATCGTTTACCTTAATGGTGTTCAGCATACGCAGTTTCACTTCTTTATTGCGGGTTTGTAGTATGCCGCTATCGTCTACCAGGTACTCAATACAGTTAAGTATAAACGATTTATTGGCAAACTGCTGGCGGGTAAACATATAGTAACCCAGCGGGTAAGCGCTGCTATCGCCACGTACTTCGTTGCGTATAATATCACCATCGCCTATCACAATCATTTTGCTTGGCTGGCTGTGCTCCTTTGGTTTTAGTGCTGCTACTGTATCAAAAGCAGCGCGCATTTCGGGCGATACACGGTTACTGAAAGCACTGGTAAACTCCCCCTCTAACAATACAGCTATGGGCAGGTTAGGTTGGTTATAATATGCCGGGTTAGGGCGTTTACCATCCATAGGTATTATACCAAAGTGTACGCGCGTAGGGGTAAGCTGTGCGCGCGCATTTTCGGTGGTGTGTAGCAACACTGTTTTCTTTACGCCTTTGTTTTGTATCGTATCTACCGAGCTGGCAAAAAAGCTGGCAACAGGGTCCAGGTTCTTTACTATAGCATGGTTATTATCCGATACCAGTAACGGAAAGTAAAACCACGGAAACAACTCGGTTTGCGGGGCGTTACCCATTTTACCTACTATCAGCGGTATAGGGTTGTTCAGGTTTATATCCTGCACCACATCGTTGTTTACACGGGCACCGTATTTAAACAGCATTTCCTCCAGCCCCATATCTGCCGCTTGTACAAACTGCCCGGTTGGGCTGGTGCGCAGGCTATCCAGCGATGCATTACTGCCATCTACCAGCCACAGCACTTTGCCACCACGCATAATGTATTGGTCCAGCTTGTACTGGTTCATCGGGCTAAAAGGCTGTTCGGGTTTGGCAATTACCAGCACGTCAATTCTATCGGGTATGTGGTAGCTGCTGTCTATGTGCAGGTCTTTTACCTGGTATTCCAGTGTGCTGAGTGTCTGGCGTATATCGGCAGTTTCAAGCACGTTCAGTTCACCATTGCCATGCAAAAACGCTACCTGTGGCGGGCGGTATTGGGTTAGCTTTTGTATAGCATTTACAAACTTATACTCCAGCAATACCTCCGAGTTGTTCAGTATTTGTTGTGGCGAGTAGCCTATCTGGTTTTCCAGTAACTGCACCGGTATCTCGCGGCCGGCAAAGGTTACTATAGCCCCCGGAAAAATAAGCTGCTGGTTGCTGCCGCTTTTGCTTTTGGTGGTAAGGTTGGTAGGTGCCAGGCCCCGCTCTATCAGGTCGGTCATCAGGGCTTTGCGCTCATCCAGGTTTTTAATGGCCATAGGATCTATAAACTCAAACTCTACGTTTTTGCCACCGTAGGCACGTAGTTCGCCCAGCAGGTTGCGGGTCGATTCTTTTAAGCGCGTAAAGCCGGCATTCAGTTCACCATCTAAAAACACTTTTATGGTTACTACATCTTTCAGCTCTTTCACCATTTTTTTCGATGGGTCGGAAATAGAGTAGCGTTTCTCGGCGGTAAGGTCGAACCGGTAATAAAAATAGCTGGATACTACGTTTGCCAGCAGTACAATAGCAAACACCAGTACCAGTAGTATAATGGCATCGCGGCGGTTGGTTATATGCGATTTCATGTTTACCATCTGCGGCTGCTTAAGGCGGTACGGGTAAATAAAATAAAGGCGGCTATCATGCTTACAAAGTATACCACATCGCGGGTGTCAATTACCCCTTTGCCCATGGCATCGTAGTGGGCACTAAGCCCCAGCAACTCTACCAGGTAATCGGCTTTACCAATAAACACAGCAAACTGCGACAGGTAGCCAAACGCCATGTACAGAAAAAAGCAAAGGAACACACCTACTATAAAAGCCACAATCTGGTTAGATGTGATAGAAGAACAGAAGATGCCAATGGCTACAAACACCGCCCCTAAAAAAAACAGGCCGAAGTACGAGCCCAGTATGCCCCCCACATCTACATTGCCAACCGGCGAGGCCAGCATGTACAGGGTAAAAAAGTAAACAAACGTAGGTATAATGGCGATAAACACCAGCGTAACGGCGGCAAAGTACTTACCCAGTATTATCTGTAGCTCGGTAACGGGGCGGGTGCTTAGCAACTCAATAGTGCCGGTGTTAATCTCCTCGGCAAACGAGCGCATGGTAATGGCCGGTATAAGAAAAATAAAAATGTACGGCGCTATGGTAAAAAACGAATCGAGCGTGGCATAGCCAAACTCCAGTATACTGGTATCGGGAAAAATAAACATAAACAAACCCAGCACCAGCAAAAACACAATGATGGCTATATAGCCTATCAGCGAACTAAAAAACTGCTGTATTTCTTTTCGGTATATGGCAAACATGCGGCGCTAAAATAACGGAATAGTTAAGGTTGAAAAGTTCCGGAAGTCAACACTTGGCAAGTTTTTAAAACTTGCCAAGTGTTGACTATTAGTCTTCAATTACCCAACCATCATTTATTAAATCAATTTGACTTTCAGAATGGATTTTTGAAAACAATTCTTTACCTCCAAACCATTCTATAACTTCTTTCTTTTTCAATTTACTGATTCGTTCGTCTAAAATTCTATTATAGGAACTGTATAAATAATTCTGAAAATCATCTGTAATTCCATGTTTTTTAGGGTTAGCGTGAATGTAACACACTAGCCTTGAGAAATAAACTTCCGACTTAACCTGTTTTCGCTTGAACGCATTTTCAAAAAGGCTACCTGTTCGCTCTTGTTGCTTATTTATACCTTTTGCATAACTCATAAAAAACTTACGGAACTGTTCACTACACCTATACTCGTTAGCAAACTTTGTTTCTTCTTTCGGAAATAAATCAAATTGCTTTACTCTTATCAATAAATGAAAATGGTTGGGCAAAAGGCAGTAAGCATATGTATCAACGTAATCGCTAAGATAAAAATCGTATTTCTTTAAAAAGTGTACATAGTTCTCGTGGTTATAAAATAGGTTTTCTCCATTATTGCCACGGTTGTATAAATGATAAAATTCGTCTTCGTAAAGTAATTGATGTGACATGCTATTACTTTTTAGACTTGCCAGGTTTTTAAAACCTGGCAAGTCTTCCTTTACTACTTCGTCAGTTGCTTAAACACGTCCTCCAGGCTGTACTCTTCTTTACTAAGGTGCAGCAGGGTAAGGTTACGTTCTTTGGCAAAGTTAAACAGCTCTTCGCGCAGGTCGCGGTTGCCTTCGGCCACAAAGCTCCACAGGCCTTCTTTATCCTGCTCGTAGCTTTTTACGCCTTTTATCATACCCAGCAGGCTGCGGTCAACGGTTTGTTTAAAGCCGGCGGTTACTATTATTTCGTTACCTATCCGGTTTTGCAGGTTAGCGGTAGAATCGTTAGCTACTATTTTGCCTTTATTAATAATGATAACACGGTCGGCTACAGCCTGTACCTCCTGCATAATATGCGATGAGAAGATAACCGTTTTATCCTTCCCCAGTTTTTTTATCAGGGCACGTATCTCTACCAGCTGGTTAGGGTCAAGGCCCGAGGTGGGCTCATCCAGTATCAGCACTTCAGGGTTGTGCAGCATGGCCTGTGCCAGTCCCACACGCTGTTTGTACCCCTTCGATAACTGGCCTACTTTCTTTTTGCGCTCAACGGTAAGGCCGGTTACTTCTATCATTTCATCTATACGCTGGCGGGTAATGTTGCCCAGTTTATGCAGCCCCGCTACAAACTCCAGGTACTCGCGCACATACATATCGTAGTATAGCGGGTTGTTTTCGGGCAGGTAACCTATTTTCTTAGCCACCTCCAGCGGTGCCTGGGCAGTATCAAAACCACAAACGGTAGCAGTGCCGGTGGTTTGGGGTATAAAGCAGGTCAGCATTTTCATGGTGGTGCTTTTGCCGGCACCGTTAGGCCCCAGAAAACCCAGCACCTCGCCTTTGCTCACCTCAAACGATATAGCATCTACCGCGCGCTGTGCGCCGTACACTTTAGTAAGTTCAGTTACCTTAATAGACATACGTAAATTATAGGGTGCTAATTACGAAGTATGCGGCTATACTTCCAAATTGTAGTGCCACCGTTGTGTAATATTTAGAAAGTATACTTCGCTTTCTTAAGGCCGTGTTTCTTCATTTCGCTTTTGCTAATGCAAATACACTTAAGCTTTAGCGGTTTACCCATCATACGTACATTGGGTGGTATTTTGCCCTCCCAACCGGTAAAGGTTACTTTCAGGCCATCAACTTTAAATTCTTTAGGCAGTTGCTGGCTTATGTAGCGCATGTTTTCGTTGTTATCAGGCACTATTACATACAACTCGCCGTTGTTAAGCACCTTAACGGTGGCTTTTACATTTTTTATCTGCTCTTTTTCGTATTCAAAATCGGTGCTTTGTGCCATGGCATTACCCAGCGCTATAAACAGCAGGGCAACGGTTACTATCAGTTTATTCATACCTGTGGTTTTTAGGGTTGTTTTCAAATTGCTTGCCAAAATACAATTTGGTAGGAAACAATAAGTTTTGTTTTACTTCGTCGGTAGTACGACACACTAAAACCCCATTGGTTTAATTATGGCACAACAGGCTAAATTTCCCCCGGGCCCTGCAACCAACCTGCTTTGGAACAAAGAGGTTGACCTGCGCAACGATATACTAGGCTACTTCGAGCGCAGCATCCGCAAGTACGATGGTATTTCGCGGGCTATGGTGGGGCCGTACCACTATTACAATATATCTAACCCCGATTATATAGAGCGCGTTTTTTTGAACCCCGATATTTACGTTAAGGGCCGCGACAACAAAAACCTGCGTTTTCTGCTGGGCAACGGACTGGTTACCAGCGAGGGTACTTTTTGGCTAAAACAACGCCGGCTAATACAGCCGCTTTTTCACAAACAACGTTTACAGGGCTTTGTAGATAAGATAAGCCAGAGCGCCGATAAACTACTGAATAGCTGGGCCAGCCGGACCGGTCAGGTAATGGATATACATACCGAAATGACCGGCGTAACGCTGGATGTGGTAAGCCAAACCCTGATGAGCACCGAAGTAAAAGGCGACTTTAAAAAACTGAACGACGCGCTGTATATAGTAATGGAGGGGATGATGACGCTGATAAAACTACCGCAATGGCTACCTACCCCGCGCAACGTACGTATGAAGAAAAACCGCGCCGTGCTGGATGCTACCATCTACAAAATAATAAACGAGCGCCGCGGCAACCACCAGGGCTATAACGACCTGCTGAGCATGCTGATGGAAGTAGAAGATGCTGATACGGCCGAGCGCATGACCGACCAGCAGCTGCGCGATGAGGTAATTACTATTTTTCTGGCGGGGCACGAAACCACTGCCAATGCACTTTCTTTTGCGTTGTACCTGTTGGCCCAACACCCGGAGGTGAAGCAAAAAATTGCCGACGAGGTAAAACAGGTGATTGGTAACGGCCCGATGACTTACGAGAACGTAATGAAACTGGAGTACACCACCATGGTGATAAAAGAAGCCATGCGCCTGTACCCACCTGTGTGGGGTATAACCCGCGATGCCGCGCAGGAGGATACGCAGGGTGGCTACCGGATTAAGAAAGGCGATAGTGTGGTAGTGTCGCCGTATGCTGTACACCGCCACGAAAAATACTGGCCCGAACCACTGGCTTTTAAACCCGAACGCTTTGCCCCCGAAAACCTGAAAAACATACACCGCTATGCGTGGTTTCCGTTTGGTGGCGGCCAACGTTTTTGCATAGGCAACAACTTTGCTATGATGGAGATGCAGATAATACTGGCTAAGCTGTGCACCGGCTATAACTTTACCATAGCGCCGGGCTTTAAGCTGGAGCTACAGCCACTGGTAACGCTGAGGCCGAAAAACGGTGTAATGTTAAAGGTGGAGAAAGCTTAAAACCCATCTGCCTTCGGCATCTTCCCCTAAAGGGGAAGAACCTTCAAGCTAAATTTGTCTATACTATTTATTGATAGCATGACTTGCCTGGCTTAACCCCGGCTTAGTCATGCCATCAGTATTTCTCCTGAATTTTCTCCACGGCTCCGCGCGAAAACGCATTTTCTCTTCATATCCCCTTGCCTAACGTTTGGCATCTTGTATTTTCGCCGCATGAGTAAAGAGAATACACAAAACACGCCTGCCGATAAGGCAAGTGTTTTTCAGCAGATTATTTCGCATTGTAAGGAGTATGGTTTCATATTTCCATCGTCGGAAATTTACGATGGCCTTAGCGCCGTGTACGACTATGCCCCGTATGGTATAGAACTAAAAAACAACCTGCAGCAATACTGGTGGAAAGCCATGACCCAGCTACACGAAAACATAGTGGGCCTGGATGCCGCCATATTTATGCACCCTAAAACATGGAAAGCCAGCGGCCACGTAGATGCTTTTATGGACCCACTGATAGATAACAAGGACAGCAAAAAACGCTACCGCGCCGATGTGCTGATAGAGGATGCCATTGCCAAAATGGAAGATAAGATTGATAAAGAAGCCGAGAAAGCGCAGAAGAAATTTGGCGACGCCTTTGACCGCGAAAAGTTTTTGGCAACCAACCCTAACGTACTGCGTGTAAAAGAAAAGCTTACTGCTATAGAAACCCGCTTTAAAACAGCGCTGGAAGAAAACAACCTGGAAGAACTTAAACAGATAATTATAGACCTGGAGATTGCCTGCGAAATATCGGGCAGTAAAAACTGGACCGATGTGCGCCAGTTTAACCTGATGTTCAGCACCGAGGTAGGCTCGGTAGCCGAAGAGGCCAGCACTATTTACCTGCGCCCCGAAACAGCACAGGGCATTTTCGTTAACTTTTTGAACGTACAGAAAACATCGCGTAAAAAAATTCCATTTGGTATTGCGCAGATAGGTAAGGCGTTCCGTAACGAGATAGTAGCCCGCCAGTTTATTTTCCGTACCCGCGAGTTTGAGCAGATGGAGATGCAGTTCTTTGTGCGCCCCGGCACCGAAATGGAGTGGTACAACCAGTGGAAAGAAGCCCGTATGAAATGGCACCAGTCGCTGGGCTTTGAACCACAGAACCTGAAATATTACGACCACATTAAACTGGCACACTATGCCAACGCAGCGGTAGATATTCAGTTCAATTTCCCGTTTGGTTTTAAAGAAATTGAAGGTATACACAGCCGTACCGATTTCGATTTAACGCAACACCAGAACCTTTCGGGTAAAAAGATGCAGTACTTTGACCCAGAGACTAACGAAAGCTATGTGCCTTACGTAGTAGAAACATCGGTTGGTTTGAACCGTACTTTCTTAGCGCTTATATGCAATGGTTATAAAATAGAAAAACTGGAAGACGGTAGCGAGCGCACCGTGCTGGCGTTGCCTCCTTTCTTAGCACCCATTAAAATTGCCATTTTCCCATTAACCAAAAAAGACGGCCTGCCCGAAAAAGCACGCGAGATATTCGACGACCTGAAATGGGATTACAAATGCTTTTACGAAGAGAAAGACGCCATTGGTAAACGTTACCGCCGTATGGATGCCATTGGTACGCCGTTCTGTATTACGGTTGACCACCAAACGCTGGAAGACAACACCGTTACCCTGCGCGAACGCGACAGCATGAAACAGGAGCGTATCTCTATAGACCAGCTAAAAGCTGTAGTGGCTGAGAAGGTGGATTGGAAGAAAGGCTTGAAATAAATAATCACTATTAGTTATATGAACGGGCCGGTGTTGTAATAACACCGGCCCGTTTTTGTTTATTGTCTGAATCAGGATTTGCAGGATTTTAGGATGAGCAGGATAATACAGCGGATATAATAGACTTCCCTGCATTTATCATGTTGAGCGAGGCTTTGCGAGCCGGAGGAGGAGGCTGTTTGATTGGCTAAGGCGCAGCCTACGTCCAGTTGAGGCAAAAAATATCTATAACAATGTTTTATTATACTAAATTTGAAAACGTCAACAGAGAGTTCCGAAGCGGAAACTCTACTGAGTACTTTTTAAATATGAAAACATACATTTTACTGTTTCTTATTTCTTTCGTGGAGATGTCTACTGGCGCCGTGTGTCATAACCAGCTAACTATGCGAAAAGGCAATAAATGCGATTCGCTTTGTTTTCTTGTTAATCAAATCAAGGTAGCAAAAGGGTTAAGTGGGAAAATATATCAGGAACACTTTTTTAATCTTTTCCCTAACACCCATTCTGAGTTAGTAAAAATATATGGCTATAATCCGACAAGTAATAATTGCAATTTGTACGATTCTGGTATGGTTCATATTATACAAACTTTTTTTAATTTAAAGTATATACCAGATTCATTGCTTATTGAAAGACTAATTGATCTTTCTATAGGCGCTAGCTGGGAAGCTGATGCTGTAAACTATGTGCAACATGGCATGATAGAACAAATGGAAACTACACCGGAACTGTTTTTACAAAAGCTGGATAAGAGGAACGACAATGAGATAGAAATGTTTTGGAGATTTTATTTTGATGGCCCTGTTAAGCAGTATAAGATTCCTGCCTTCTTGAATAAATTTCGAAATACTCACAACAAACAGTTGAAGGTAATAGAGCACGTACTTATGGGTAAATGAGCCCTGTTCTTCGAAGTACATGCGATACTTCTAAAAACAGCAAAAACAATAGTTAATGCCCGATAAAAATATTGAGATAAAAATATTAGATCTGCATTGGATTAAGAACATTGATAGCCCGGCAGACCTATGTGCGCATGGGCATGTTTATGTAAAAATTGGAGAGGAGGTTGTTGCTGATAAAGAGAGCCTGGATGTGACCGTAAGTGCTACTGCTTTGTATTTAATGCGTACGCTTAAAAGCAACTATAAGAAAGATGACTACGCAAGTCAGTTACTTCCATGTTGCGGTCATTTTATAATTGCAGAAGATGGCAAGGAATCGGTAAGCATTTGTGGTTGTCAAAGTGGGATTGATTGGACAATAGTTCACATAGATAGTAACAAAATAAAGCATATTACAGTTAATGGGGAATACGCTATTATTGACAAGGATGATTACAAAGAAATGGTTTTAGCCTTTGCTGACCAGGTTGAGAATTTTTATAAGACTAGTTTGCCAAAGATACTTCCAGCAGATGAATTTGACAGAAATGGCTATTTAGCATTTTGGAAAGAGTGGGAAAAGTTACGCAGCGAATGGAAGTAACCCAACAAGTATGTAGCCTGCGGCTACAGATAGCGTATTAACAAATACAAGATGTTTCGCTTCGCAAAGCCTCGCTCAACATGAACTGTGTTTAAAAACAAGCTTTTGACAAATAATTTTTGTCATAAACAGTA
>CAYREY010000105.1:0-9378 GCA_964423405.1 uncultured Chitinophaga sp.
TGGAGTCGGTAGTGCGCTCGTTTGGTTACTACTATGGCAATGCTAAAAAGGTGCGGGTTAACTCTATCTCGCAATCGCCTACGCTTACCACTGCCGGTTCGGGTGTTAAAGGCTTCGATTCTTTTTTAGGCTATGCCGATAAGAATAGTCCGCTGGGCAATGCCCCCGCCGAGGACTGCGCCAACTACTGTGTTACCCTGTTCAGCGACCTTACCAAATACGTTACCATGCAGAACCTGTTCCACGATGGGGGCTTTAGCAAGGTAGGCGTTAACGAGCTGATAATGCAGCAATACGGCAAGGGCGAAGAGTAACCGGATAGCACTTTTGAGGGTGTTAACATTATTCATACCGTGTTAACACCCTCGTCTTTTAAATAACTAACAACCAGCCATTTGCAAATTCCAATGTTAACACCCTCCCCTTTCATACAATAGCTATGTGCAGTCTGGCATTTTATTGAATATAACAACAATAAAACAAATAAATTTATTTTATATATAAACTACTACGGGCTACAAGCAACTACAAATACCGTACTATATGACTAAAAAAACATTACTACTTTTAGCATTGGCCGTATCGTTCGGCTTTGGCTTTGCTTTTAATATTGTATTAACCAACACCACCACTAAACAACCAGCTATGAAACGGGTAACAGGAATAGGCGGCATATTTTTTAAATGCAACGACCCCGCCAAAATGAAAGAATGGTACAAAACCCACCTGGGTTTTAGTATAGAACAATACGGCGCTAAATTTGACTGGAAAGACGGCACCGATACTACCAACGAGGGTTACACGCTGTGGAGCCCTTTCTCTGAAAAAACCAAATACTTTGAACCCTCTACCAAAGAGTTTATGATTAACTACCGCGTAGAGGATATAGAGGCCCTGGTAGCCGAACTAAAAAAAGAAGGCGTAACCGTGCTGGATGAAATTACCGCCTACGAGGGCATGGGCAAATTTGTACATATACTAGACCTGGAAGGCAACAAGGTAGAGTTGTGGCAGCCGTAAACGGCTATAAACTTAAACTTCCGAAGTTTTGAAAACTGCTGAAGTTTAAATGCAAACAGCCGGCCCATAGTAGTGAGCCGGCTGTTTGCATTTAAACTATACAGAGGGGTGGCCGGCGGCTTTGCGCCGGACGGGGTGTGTATCGCCGCAGGCGGAGGTGTGGCTGTTTGTCCACCTACGGAGTAAGATGCATTTACATTGGTAGTTGGTGACGATGCTCTGTTTATTTTTAAGAAGAAGCTAAACACCAAGCATGGTGGGAAAACACCAACAACGGCTGAAAATACTATTATCGCCCACCAAAGCGCAAACCATTAGCTCTATTGTGTACAAATTTCAAATTAAAGTCAGGAGGTGTTGGCTTAAACGACTTCTTATTCTTGTTTAACTCTTTTTGCGCAACAAATGCAACACTTTGAAAATCTCGAAGCTTTTTTACTTCAATATCACCTACAGCAAGAGTTACTTTATAATCAGAAACTGTCCCACCTTTAATTTTTGCCTTATCTTTACGAATGTGATCAGTTGGTCTAGTTAATCGAGTATCTCCATATTGAGATGTATTGGCTTGAACAAAATAGCAGTGTATGTCACGAGTGGCGGACTCAATAATATGATCATAATAATGCGTATCAACATTCCATACAGGCGCGCATATCAAATCTACCATAGAAGAAAATATAGCTCTGTGATATATGTTAGCTAATTCGTAGCAATAATAAGTTGAAAAGTACAAATCACGCCAAACAAACAAATCATACCTGTATGGTCTAGGAACTGGAGTGACCATATACTTACCGCTAATCCACAATTCTTCTTCTGGTGCATAATGATTCTTAAGTCGTAAAATAGGTATAGCATCCTTATCTCCATTTACATTCACAGGCAGACAAGTTAAAACGAAATTAAATCCTATTTTCCCAACTCTAAGATGTTCTACTCCTGAAACAAATGCAATTTGTCTTCTTGCGCTAAATCTAACAAACCGTTTAATATAATCGTGCGGCAAAGCTAACTCAGGTAACACAAAAATATCTACTGACTTTATTTGCCCAACCTGATCCAACATCCAATCAAACATTTCGGCCCTTTCAATCGTAAGGTTTGGTTTCCCATCCAAACTACTCTCAAAGTTTTTAGAGTCCACATACTTATTTACTAACGCAATACGATAATCTTCCTTCTTAGACCCTCCATTTTTCAAATACAATTCACTAACTTCAACATTATCTGGTATTGAATGAAACAAGCCATCACGTTTCCTAAGCGGGGAACATTTAAAATATTCATAACGCACTTTGCCTTTCGCTGCAGAAGAATTAGAATGAGGGCGATTAATCTTATAAAAGAGATTAAAAGAAGCATCTAAAACACTTTTAATTCCAATAAAATTCTTGCGTACTCTTAAAACATCTTCCAAATATGACTCAGAATATATAATCTGATAATACTTCAATAAACAAACATCGTAAAATTTAACAGCACAAGGGATGTAACTCTCGCCTACTATATCAAAATCTTCGTCTGTCCAAACCTCGGAATGAAATATACCACTATCGATTAAAGAAATCTCGCTTTCATCTGCCTTCTTTGTAAACTGTAAAAGAGGATAATAAATAAACTGCCTCCTCAGCAAACCTCCGGTCCTAAAAAAGGTTGGAGATATATGTATACTTTTTTGATCCAAATAATCTTTTACTTCTTGGGTCAAAAATTTAGGATTATATCCCAATGACATTTGAATAGCCCCTAAAAAATGCGACAACAAGTCCCTTTTCAATATTTCTGTTGGAACATCTTCACTCCATTTACTACTTAATGTATCTATGATATTTACAATTGCTTTGAGTAGTTTCAAGTATTGTACTTTTTTGCCAGAAACCACATATAACGTTAATAACTTTTCCCAGAAATAATAGTTTCTAAGTAAATGAGTACCCTTGAAATATTTTTCAATTTTTTCTATTTGATCCTCTTTATAGAGTGCTCCTTTTTCTACTCGTTTTTGTATAAACTTTGCCAAATAAACTGACAATTTAAATTTGTTGTCATCCAACAACTTAAACCGTGCTTTATTAACATCCTCTGCTTCAAAATTTGACTCAAATACTGTTTCATTAAAATCATCAAACCCTTCATCCTCCTCATCAGACAAGAATCGAAATTCGCTACTGCGCTCTTTCTGTTCCTCTATAAACTTATGCAATAGATTTGGTGACATTTCTGCATGAAATTGATATATAAACATCTTATCTGACTGCAAAAAAAGATTCTCAAGGCCGGGTAGACAAAAATTATAATTTATTATCTCATCCTTTAGTACAGGCCTCAAGAACCCTTTCAAATAACTATAAACAAAATGGTTGAATGTATTAATAAATCTGCCCTCCCCACTAATGCCTAAATTTGGATTAACACCAGATTCATTAAAGTACTTCTTCAAATTGCTCTGTTCGACATCATTAAAATCATCGATTAAACGATCCTTTAGCACAATAAAAATATCATCTACATATCTACCATAATATGATGGTATCAATTGTTTCTGTATATACTTATCAAATCCTTTCAGAAACCAATTGCCAATCACAAAAGAACTAAGCAACCCAATTGGCAGTGCGTATTTGTTAGGTTTATTTGTGACAGAAGAATGTCGTATGATCTGCAACTTCGTAGTATAAATGGAGTGGAGCTTTTTAAAAATTAAATGCAATGGATGGTTACTTATATCCCCAAAATGTGAGGACAACTCAGCTTCAAGAGCACTAAAGTCCAATTCTACACTATGAAAATAGTCTTTAATATCAAAATTAAGAACGGTTACATTTTCCCCTTCTTTTAAAAGTTCATCAGCCTTCTTAATCCCCTTCGACCACCAATTTTGATACTGCTTAAAATATGGCTTGAATAAAGTTCGTCCGAAGCCAATTTTCTCTTTTTGGAATAAAATTCTATTACCACGGCAATTTGGAGTTAAGTCTTGATCTAGTACATACCCAAACTTATGCAACCAAGCAATTGATACAATATGCAATTCAACAGGCATATCGCAAAAAATTGCCAAACGACTAATCTCACAATTCTCTTTCGAAAAAGAATTAGTAACAAAATTAGATGGCACTCGGTCTTTAATCCCATTAAAGTTATCAAGCACCTTTTTAGGATAATATCGTAACCTTATTTTATCAAGATAAGGTTTCATTTGCTTTAAAGCGTCCTTCCTATTAAGTAAAGATGCTAACTTTTTGAATGACTGTAATCCTTCTTCATTAATAAAATCAACAATCTGAGTTCTAATATGCAAATCTGTATTTTCAAAATATACATAGTTTTGAAATTTTCTAAACGCGTCTTCGATTTCGGCCTGAGTTACATTCATTTGGTGACAATATTAATACTTAATAAAACACATTAAATATACTATTAATTATAAAATACACAAACTACTCATTGACCCTGAGCGTCCGCTCGTGCCTATAGTATGTTGCCTGCCATGCACACCAAAAGCGGGGTTCTATTTCTTACTAAACCCGCGGTGTGGCTTAAGCTCATAGCAGGTTAAAGGGCGTGTACACAACAACGCAAGCCATAAAACACATTACATATAAAATACATGTGTGTTGGGTATAGGCATTTTTAGCAGAGGGGTGTAGGCATGCGGTTTTGTAAGCACTTAATAATAAGCAACTTACACAACATGGGTGTAGGCATGGTTGGCAAAAGCGTGCAAAAACCATGTATTTGCTAAATACGTTTAAACCCTAATACATACACAAACCACCATACCCACAAAAAAAATCCCAACCTTTCGGGTTGGGATTTTTTGTATTACTAAGCCTTGTTGTTATGCTTACTCGGTTGCTGTTTTCTGGGCGGCCGGTATGTGCTGTATTTTTAGTTCCTCGGCATCTTTGTTCAGCTCTATCATAAACACGTCGCCGGGTTTGGCGCTGGCGCGTAGTATCTCTTCGGCCAGTGGGTCCTCAACGTATTTCTGTATAGCACGGTGTAGCGGTCGGGCACCAAACTGCGGGTCGTAACCCTTGTCGGCTAAAAAGTCTTTCGCCTCGGTGCTAAGCTTTATTTCAAAGCCCAGTTCAATAATACGTTTGGTAACATCGCGCAGTGCAATATCAATAATGCTGTGTATATCGGTTTTACCCAGGCTGTTGAATATGATTACATCATCTATACGGTTCAAAAACTCGGGCGAGAAGGTACGGCGCAATGCTTTGGTTATTACGTTGCTGGCCATCTCATCGCTCTGCTCCGATTTTGCCTTGGTAGCAAAACCTACACCGGTACCAAAATCTTTCAGGTCGCGCGCACCAATGTTCGATGTCATGATGATTAGCGTATTCTTAAAATCAACCCGGCGGCCCAGGCTATCGGTAAGTATACCATCATCAAACACCTGTAGTAGCAGGTTAAATACATCGGGGTGTGCTTTTTCAATCTCATCCAGCAGTACTACGCTGTATGGCTTGCGGCGTACCTTTTCGGTAAGCTGTCCGCCTTCTTCGTAGCCTACATACCCCGGAGGCGCACCTACTAAACGCGATACCGAGAATTTCTCCATGTATTCGCTCATATCTATACGTATCAGCGAGTCCTCGCTATCGAACAGGTAACGGGCAATAGCTTTGGCCAGCTCGGTTTTACCTACGCCTGTAGGGCCTAAGAAAATGAATGTACCAATGGGTTTCTTAGGGTCTTTAAGGCCCACACGGTTACGCTGTATAGCTTTGGTTACTTTACGTACGGCTTCATTCTGGCCAATTACGGCACCGGTCAACTCGCTGGTCATGTTAATCAGCTTATTGCTTTCGCTCTGCGCTATTTTGTTTACCGGTATACCGGTCATCATAGCTACTACTTCGGCAATATCTTCTTCGCTCACCGGAAAATGTTTCGTTCTCGACTCCTCATCCCACTGGTTTTTGGCTTTCTCCAGGTCTTCCAGCAGTCGTTTCTCGCTATCGCGCAGGCGGGCAGCCTCTTCGTACTTCTGGCTTTTTACCACCTGGTTTTTCTGTGCCTTAATATCTTCTACCTGTTTCTCCAGTTCTATAATGTTTTTAGGCACGTGTATGTTCTTCAAGTGCACGCGTGCACCTACCTCGTCCATTACGTCAATGGCTTTATCGGGTAAAAAACGATCAGTTATATAGCGGGTAGATAGCTTAACACAGGCAGCTACTGCATCCGGTGAGTAATCTACACTGTGGTAGTCTTCATACTTATTCTTGATATTGGTAAGTATCTGTATAGTTTCTTCTGGCGATGGTGGGTCTACAATTACCTGCTGGAACCTACGGGCCAGCGCACCATCTTTCTCAATATACTGGCGGTACTCGTCCAGCGTAGATGCACCAATGCACTGCAGCTCACCACGGGCCAGTGCCGGTTTAAATATGTTGCTGGCATCCAGGCTACCGGTAGCGCCGCCGGCACCTACTATGGTGTGTATCTCGTCTATAAACAATATCACATCGCGGTTTTTCTCCAGCTCATTCATAATGGCTTTCATGCGCTCCTCAAACTGTCCGCGGTATTTGGTACCTGCCACCAACGCAGCAAGGTCAAGCATTACAATGCGCTTGTTAAACAGCACACGGCTTACTTTTTTCTGCACTATGCGCAGGGCCAGGCCCTCTACTATAGCGGTTTTACCCACACCGGGCTCACCTATCAGTATGGGGTTGTTCTTTTTGCGGCGGCTTAGTATCTGGCTTACGCGCTCAATTTCGTTTTCGCGGCCTACAATAGGGTCCAGCGCACCTTCTTCAGCCAGGTGGGTTACATCGCGGCCAAAATTATCTAATACAGGTGTTTTGCTTTTACTGGCTCCCGGTTTCTTAGGTTGCTGTTGCTGGCCAAAATTGCCACCACGGCCTTTGTCGTCCTCATATGGTTCGTCATCCGGTTGGTCTCCGGGCAACTCGTCGCGAACCGATTTGTTTATGTCCTTCATATCGTTTTGTACTGCTTCCAGTTCTTTTTTAAATACATCGTAATCAATATCAAATTGTGCCAGTAGCTGTGTGGCCAGGTTATCTTTGTTTTTAAGTATCGATAGCAACAGGTGTTCGGTGCCTATCACATCGCTTTTCAAAACCTTGGCTTCCAGCACGGTTATTTTTAACACTTTCTCGGCCTGCTTGGTAAGTGGCAAATTGTTAGGATTAAAGCTGCCTTTAGCCACTTTGTCCTTTATCGAGTCTTCAATTGTTTTACGCAGCATTACCGCATCTACATCCAGGCTCTTCAGGGTTTTAATGGCAAGGCCCTCGCCCTCGCGTATAAGCCCCAGCACCAGGTGCTCTATACCAATGTAATCGTGGTTTAACCGCAGGGCCTCCTCGCGGCTGTAGGAGATTACCTCCTTTACTTTCGGTGAAAATTTTGCATCCATTAGCTGCTTGTTTCAAAATTCAATCCAACAATTGACAACTGTCATATTGGCGGTGAGGTAATTGAGTACTTTGGTATAACAATTTAACACTAAAGGGTGTTCACTACCCTTTAAATCAAAGTAAACCTAATTAATTGTAACCTGCAAAGAACCTACAGGCAAAATGGTTGCACAATGCTAACAATGTTTTTTTCATGAACTTTTTTACATACAACCGGCATTACCGGACTATAGTACGTACTAAACAGAAATCATTCCTTTTATCCAATTGCAGTTGATTTAAACCAACTGCAACCGTAATTGATAAGCGGAAAATGCTTTTCTTTTTTGCCGACTAAAGTCCGCCATTGGTACAGACAATCAGAACTGTAGTTGTTTTACACCAGCAGCTCCAAAAAGCCTTTCTTTTCCCTACCATCGGTAGGCATAAACAGGCTAATCCACAAAAAAACTGCCCCCTTTCGCTTTTAGGATAAAAAATTCTAAATTAGAATCGTATTATCGCACACTCAAACTACAGCGCATGAAATTTCAAATTGACAAACGCGACAGATTGGTAATTGTAAAGCTGAACGAAGAGAAGCTTTTAAGCAATTTGGCCCCTCAGCTGAAATCAGAAATGGTCATTTTGAACAACGAAGGTTTTAAAAACATTGTTTTAGACCTTGCCGATGTGCAATATGTAGATTCATCGGGCCTGAGCGCCTTGCTGGTGGGTAACCGCCTTTGCAAAGAAGCCGGCGGCACTTTTGTACTTACCGGCCTAAATGCCCACATACAAAAGCTTATCAAAATATCGCAGCTGGAACCGATACTGAACATTGTACCCACTATTACAGAGTCGGTAGACTATGTGATGATGGAGGAACTGGACCGCGATTTAAAGAGCTAAACACTGCCGATGCAGTTTGATGTAACCATTCTGGGGAGCAATGCTGCTATCCCTGCCTATAACCGCTACCCGTCTTCGCAGGTAATTAACCACAACAGCAATCTGTTTCTGGTAGATTGTGGCGAGGGCACGCAGTTCCGCATGAACCAGTTTGGTATTAAGCGCGCCAACCTTAACCACATTTTTATTTCGCACCTCCACGGCGACCATTTTTTTGGCCTGGTGCCGTTACTTACTTCCTTTAACCTTAACTGGCGCGAGCACCCGCTACACCTGTACGGGCCACCACCGCTTATAGAGATTATAGAAACGCACTTTAAGCATTCGCTTACCCAGTTGCGCTATCCGTTGCATTTCCATCCTGTTACTGCCGATGAGCCTCGTATAATATATGAGGACGATACCCTTACGGTAGAAACTATCATATTAACCCACCGGTTACCAACTACCGGTTTTCTGTTTAAAGAGAAACCCCACCCGCGTAAAATTATTGCCGATAAAATTACCGAATACAACATCCCTTATCAGCAAATTAATGCTATTAAAAAGGGAGGCGATTTTGTAACTGCCGATGGCAAAACCATACCCAACGCCGAACTTACCTTAGACCCCGCTGCGCCACGCAGCTATGCCTATTGCAGCGATACTGTTTTTACGCAAAGCTTTATTGAACAGATAAAAGGCGTAAGCATGTTGTACCACGAGGCCACTTTTGTAGATGAACACAAAGAACGCGCCGCCGAAACTTTCCATACCACAACCAAACAGGCTGCGCAGATAGCACAACTGGCCGGCGCTAATAAATTACTCATCGGCCATTTCTCGGCCCGCTACGAAGACCTTAGCCCCCTGCTAACCGAAAGCCGCGAGGTATTTGCCAATACTGAACTGGCCATAGAGGGAACTACGTTTACTATAGAATAAATTTTTTCTAATCTGTATTATCTGTTTAATCTGCTCTTGTTAAAGTTTACTGAAAATTGTAACGCCTGCCAGCTATATTTTTTATAGTATAGCGGTATGACACGCGAAGAATACCTGAAACTTACCG
>CAYREY010000106.1:0-9098 GCA_964423405.1 uncultured Chitinophaga sp.
TGTTTAGCTTCTTTAGTAGAATAGCAGAGCAGCGCCACCAACCACAAAGTTACCTGTTTGGCACGAGAAGCTTTACTCAAAAGCCTGGCTACTTTACGTCAGCGGGGCACACCTTGGTTCCGTGCCTACGGCACGGTATATTATCACTAAACTAATACTACCTGTATCCGGTACCTACGGCACCACACAAATCCCGTAGGGATTAGATATGGGTAGAAAGAACATCGCTATTATCCGGCACCCCGTAGCGGGTGCTACCTTTGCCAGCCACGCCTACGTTTCGCAATACAGCACCGCTGCTTTTGCCAATTTATCAAACTAATCTTGTACATAAGTACATATAAATAATTTATATATAATATTGATAACAGTTTTGGGGTAGGGGTGGGTTAACACCAAAATTTTACAAAATACTGATAGTGAGGCTTTTGATTAGGGGGTGGGTTAACATTTTTTGTACCGGGCGGGTTTTCCGATTAATAAATAAATATGGTGGGGACTGCGGGGATACAAACCATATAGCCTTTGTAAGTCTAAGAAGTTACAGCACAAACTCTACCTCTTTAAACCCGTAGCGGGTTTCTTTACCGTTGCAGCTAAGTATCAGTTTGCCGTCCTTAGCTACGCCGTTTATTTCGCCGCGTATTATCAGGTCGCCTTTTTTAAACTCGTGGGTTTGCTGGTAGCGGAAAAGCGCTTCGGTATAGGCGCGGTCTAAAAAATTGAAATGCTGCTGACGCAGTTGCAGGTAGTATTTTTCTAAATAGCCACACAGCCCCTCTACCAGGTGGGGCAGCTTAAATTCAAAATCGGCTATCTGCAGCATCGATACCGGATTGGGCAGGGCTGGGTCAAACTCATCCTGGTTTACGTTTAAGCCAATGCCTACCACACTGCTGGCCAGCCGGCTGCCGCTAATGGTGTTTTCTATCAGTATGCCGCCCAGTTTTTTCTCGCGCCAGTAAATATCGTTGGGCCACTTAATCTTTATCTCATCGGGTAGCACACTTTCACAAAAATCCTTAACGGCCAGGCTAATAGCCATGTTTAGGTAAAACTGCTTATCGGCATCTAAAAAATCGGGGTAAAAAATAGCGCTGAGGGTAAGGTTTTTACCGGGCTCGGTTTTCCAGGTATTGCCCATTTGCCCGCGGCCGCTGTGCTGCTCTATGGCCCATATTATGGTGCCTTCGGGTGGCTTTTGCGTGCTTAGCAGGGTTTTTGCATAGTTGTTGGTGCTGTCCACACTGGGCAGTTCAATCAGGTTGCGGCCGGTAAAAAGAGTATTCATGTATGGCGCGTGGCTTTTCCGTTCTCGAAAACTAATTACTTTTGAGAAGTATTTGAAATGAATTTTATCAACAAAAACTGAGCGATTGGCGAAAAAGAAAACCGGAACAGAGAGTTTAGTAAAAGTAGTAGTAGATGCTATACTGGATAAAAAAGGCCGCGAGGTAGTGGCCATTGACCTGAGAAAAATTAAAGACGCAGCAGCCGATTTTTTTATAATTGCCCACGGCGACTCCAGTACTCAGGTTAAAGCCCTGTTTGATAACGTACTGGAAGTAACTACTAAAAAAGGGTTGAAACCTTACCACAGCGAGGGGGGCAAAAATTCGGAATGGATTATTGTTGACTTTGTTGACGTGGTGGTGCATATATTTCACCGCGATAAGCGCGAATTTTACGGATTGGAAGACCTGTGGAGCGATGGCAAACTTACCAGCTACTCAGATGTTTAGTAAAAGTGCTGTTACAATAAATAAAAAGTAAAAACGTCTGAAAAGGACAAATTGAAACAAGAGAAAATGGAAAACCAGCAGAATAGAGGCGGAAACCCTAACGAGAGAAAAAAGCCAAACGGACAGATGGATGAATCACCGAAGTTTAATTACTTCTGGGTGTATGCTATTATAATAACCTTTATAGCAGTTGCTACTTTTTTACCAATGTTTTCCGACAATGTGTCGAAGAGCAATATGAATGAGCTGCGCACCATGCTTACCGATGATGATGTAGATAAGGTAGTGGTAGTAAACGAAAAACTGGCCGAGGTATATCTTAAAGAAGCCGCACTGAAAAAAGACAAATACAAAAAAGTAGCTGTTAACAGGTTTGGCTCTGTAAACAAAGGCCCGCACTACCACCTTACGGTACCCAGCAACGATGCCTTTGATAAGTTTATTACCGAGTTTTATAAAGATAAGGCCGCTATTAAACCGGTAAATGTAGAGTACGAAATACGTCAGGACCTGTGGCGCGAGGTTATTCCGTGGTTACTGCCGCTTATTATAATAGCCGGCTTGTGGATTTTTATGCTGCGCAAAGCAGGTGGCGGCATTGGTGGCCCCGGTGGCAACATCTTTAACATAGGTAAAAGCAAGGCTATACTGTTTGATAAAGACGAGAAGATAAACATAACCTTTGATGATGTAGCCGGCCTGGATGAAGCCAAGGTAGAAGTACACGAGATTGTAAACTTTTTGAAGAACCCTAAAAAGTACACGGCCCTGGGTGGTAAAATACCTAAAGGTGCGTTGTTGATAGGCCCTCCGGGAACTGGTAAAACCCTTATTGCAAAAGCAATGGCGGGCGAAGCACAGGTGCCGTTCTTCTCTATATCCGGTTCCGATTTTGTAGAGATGTTTGTGGGGGTAGGTGCCAGCCGTGTGCGCGACCTGTTCCGCCAGGCACGCGAGAAAGCACCATGTATAATATTTATAGATGAGATAGATGCTATAGGCCGTGCCCGTGGTAAAAACCTGGTGCAGGGTAACGATGAGCGCGAGAACACCCTGAACCAGCTACTGGTAGAGATGGATGGTTTTAGCTCGGAGAAAGGTGTGATAATGATTGCGGCTACCAACCGCCCCGATGTATTGGATACTGCGCTGTTGCGCCCGGGCCGTTTCGACCGTCAGATATCGATTGATAAGCCGGATATGAAAGGCCGCGAGCAGATATTTAAAGTGCACTTAAAAACCATTAAGCTTAGTCCGGTAGTTGATGTTATAAAACTGGCATCGCTTACACCGGGTTTTGTGGGTGCCGATATTGCCAATATATGCAACGAAGCTGCGCTGATAGCTGCCCGTAAAGACAAGCATGAAATAGACATGCAGGACTTTAACGATGCGATAGACCGCGCCGTGGGTGGATTGGAGAAGAAGAACAAACTGATATCGCCGGAAGAGAAGAAGATAATTGCTTACCACGAAGCCGGCCATGCTATATGCGGTTGGTTCTTAGAGAATGCACACCCGCTGTTAAAGGTATCTATTATACCACGGGGTGTGGCTGCACTGGGTTATGCGCAATATTTACCTAAAGAGAAATACATAGAGCGCGAAGAAGAAATGCTGGACCGTATGTGTATGACCCTGGGTGGCCGTGCTGCCGAGAAAGTAGTATTTGATAAAATAAGCACCGGTGCACAGAACGACCTGGACCATGTAACCCGCGTAGCCTATGCTATTGTATCGGTTTTTGGTATGAACCCGCGTGTAGGTAACGTATCGTTTTACGATATGATGAACCAGAACGGTTTTATGAAACCATACAGCGAGGAAACAGCCAAGCTGATGGATGATGAGGCCAGAAACATTATAGAAAAACAATATCAGCGCGCTATAGACCTGCTGCGCGATAAACGCCACGAACTGGATGCGCTTGCAGAGCTGCTGCTGAAGAAAGAGGTGTTGTTTAAAGATGACCTGGAAGCACTGATAGGTAAACGTCCGTTTGACATAAACACACCGGTTGATGAAAACAACCCGAATGTAGATGGAAGTGTAACCGTGTCTATTAACACAGACGCTCAGGGTGGTTCTGTTGAGAATACCTAAGCATAAAACTTTATATAGCACTTGCCGGTGTTAACTTTGGGACTGATACAACAGATTACCCAAAAAACCCTGCAAGACTATGTTTACAGAAGAAAACGGCACCGGCTTTTTTGCGAAGATGAAAAGCGTTTTCATCAACGAGAAAACCAGCACAGAGGTAACAGCTACCACTACTGTGGTTGAAACCATCAGCGAGACACCGGTTGTAAAACCCACCTTATCGGCTACACTGGGCGATGCAGGAACCGAAACAGAAAATACGTTTGTAGAACCGGTACTCACCTATACTTCGCGCGTGAGCGATGAAAGCGTTACCGAAAAAGAGATTGCCTTGCGTACCGTAGAGGTTACAGCGCCCAGCTATACACTGCCGGTTGAAAAGGACCTGGACATACGTTTTGCTACCAAGTTTGTACAAGCTAATGGCAAGTTCATTTACTGCGAAAGCATAAAAGAGGCTGTTGAGGGCCTGCGTATGCTAAAGGCAGAAAGAAACTGGTCGCATATTTTCTGCTGGGAGAATGAAATTAAAGATGCGTTCTGCGATAACAACTTTCAGAGAGGGTCAATAGGTTATACCATCGAGAACTCGGATGCAGCCATATCGCTGTGCGAAAGCCTGATAGCCGATGAGGGTACTATTATACTAAACCCAAAACAGGCCAGCCGCCGCAGGCTGCACTGCTTTCCTAAAACCCACATTATAATTACCGATGTGGCACACCTGGCCGGTAGCGAAGCCGATGGCCTGGACCGTTTTTACGCCCTTAACAAAGGCGAACTGCCAAGCATTATTAAGCTGGGTTCGTGCAACAACGGCCACTTTTACGATAAACAACGCCTGATACTGAATGCCGAAGGCCCTGAGGATGTGTATGTGTTTCTGGTAGATCAGGTTATACCGCCATCGCTGCGCCCGTAACAATTACCTGTTGGTGTAGTTAACCAATATTTAACCAGTTACAGATAACATAAAGAGTGCCCGATACATAAAGTATCGGGCATTTTATTTTTATGTTAGCCCCGCTAAATCTGTACCATGCGTTTATTACATACTCTGTGTTTTGTGCTACTATGCAGCCTGCTGTTTGCGCAGGAAACCACCTTTAAAACCAACGGCCCCGACGACTACCGCGAAGGTAAACATGCCTTTACCAGTGCTACCGTATATGTGGCCTATAACCAGAAAATAGACAGTGCCACACTGTACATACAAGATGGCAAGGTGGTTAAGGTAGAGCGCGGTGGCACGCCCGGTGCCGGCTGGATGGTACACGACCTGAAAGGTAAATTTATCTACCCATCGTTTATAGATATATACAGCGACTACGGTATGCCCGAAGTGCCGAAGGCACGCGGCGGCGAAGACCCGCAGATGGAATCGAACATAAAAGGTGCTTACGGCTGGAACCAGGCCATACACACCGATTTTCATGCCGATAAAAACTTTACCGTAAACGATAAAGCCGCCGAAGAGCTACGCAAGCTGGGCTTTGGTGCCGTGCTTACCCACCGTAAAGATGGCCTTGCCCGTGGTACCGGTAGCGTGGTTACGCTGGCTAATGATAAAGAGAACTGGGTAGTAGTAAAACCTACCGCCAGTGCGCACTACTCGTTCCGCAATGGTAGCTCTACGCAGGATTATCCCAGCTCGCTGATGGGCCGCATTGCCTTGTTGCGCCAAACCTACTACGATGCCAAATGGTATGCCGGTGCTTATGGCAAACCAACAACCGGCACACCGGTTGAGTATAACATTAACCTGGAAGAATGGAACGCCCAGCAAAGCCTGCCACAGATATTTGATGCCAACGGCGACTGGCAAAAACTACTGCGCGCCGATAAAGTAGGCGATGAGTTTGGTGTGCAGTATATACTTAAAGCAAAAGGCGACGAGTACCAGCGCATAGGCGATATTAAAGCCAGCGGCGCAAAGCTTATTACCTCACTTAACTTTCCTAAAGCATACGAGGTAGAAGACCCCTACAAAGCCAACTGGATTCAACTGGAAGACATGAAGCATTGGGAGCTGGCCCCTACCAACTGCGCCGCACTGGCCAAAGCCGGTATAGACTTTGCACTTACCACTACCGACCTGGAAAAGAAAGAAGAGTTTTTAGGTGCCTTGCGCAAAGCCGTTAAATACGGGCTGGATACCACTGCTGCCCTTAAAGCGCTCACCTACAACCCGGCCACGTTTGTAAACGTGTACGATAAGGTGGGCTCGCTGGAAGCGGGTAAGCTGGCTAACTTCTTTATTACTTCTAAACCATTGTTTGACGATAAATGCGAGATATACGAAAACTGGGTACAGGGCAAACGCTACGAGCTGAAAGCCTTTGAGCCAAAAGATATACGCGGCGAGTACGACCTTAGTGTGGCGGCCAGTACCTACAAACTAAAAGTAACCGGCGAAATTGCTACCCCCAAAGCACAACTGATATTAAACGATACAACCAAGCTGGATGTAAAACTGGGATATAAAGACAACGACATCAGCCTGACGTTTACACCCGATAAAAAAGCCGAGCAAAGCAAAATACGCCTGAGCGGTACCATAGACCATACTAAAAAAGCCTGGGCAGGCCGTGGACAAAGCGCCGATGGTAACTGGATAAACTGGAGTGCCACTTTTGCCAAAGGCCCCGAAGCAGATACTACCAAGCCTAAAAAAGATACAACCGACCTTACCAAAAATCTGGGCCGGGTGGTGTATCCGTTTGTAGCATACGGTGCCGATAGTGTTACCAAAGCCGATAACTACCTGATTAAAAATGGAACGGTTTGGACCAACGAAGCAGAAGGCGTTTTACAAAACACCGATGTGGTTATCCGCAATGGTAAAATAGCACAGGTGGGCAAAGGCCTGGCCTGCGCCGACTGTAAAGTGATAGATGCTACCGGTAAACATGTTACCACCGGTATAATAGATGAGCACAGCCACATAGCTATTTCGGAGGGTGTAAACGAAGGCACCGAATCGAGCAGTGCCGAAGTACGCATTGGCGATGTGGTAAACAGCGAGGATATAAATATTTACCGTCAGCTGGCTGGTGGTGTTACCACCGCGCAGTTACTGCACGGTTCGGCCAACCCTATTGGCGGACAAAGCGCGCTGATAAAACTACGCTGGGGTTACACACCCGAGAAGATGAAGATAGAAGGTGCCGATGGCTACATTAAGTTTGCACTTGGCGAAAACGTTAAGCAAAGTAACTGGGGCGACCGCAGCCGTGTGCGCTATCCGCAAACACGTATGGGGGTTGAGCAAACCTACTACAACTACTTTACCAAAGCGGTAGAATACCAGAAAGCATGGGCCGGTTACAACAGCGCCAAAGTAAAAGGCACAGCACCGCGCCGCGACCTGGAGCTGGATGCGCTGGTAGAGATACTGAACAAAAAGCGTTTTATAACCTGCCACAGCTATGTGCAAAGCGAAATAAACATGCTGATGCATGTGGCCGATTCGTTTGGGTTTAAGGTAAACACCTTTACACACATACTTGAAGGTTACAAGGTAGCCGACAAAATGAAAGCACATGGCGTTAACGCATCTACCTTTGCCGATTGGTGGGCGTACAAGTACGAGGTAATAGATGCTATACCATACAACGCTGCCATACTTACCCGCATGGGTATTAACACGGCTATAAATTCAGATGATGCCGAGATGGCCCGCCGCTTAAATCAGGAGGCAGCCAAATCTATCCGCTACGGTGGCCTTACCGAAGAGCAGGCATGGAAATTATGCACACTTAACCCCGCCAAAATGCTGCACCTGGATAACCGCACCGGTTCTATCAAAACCGGTAAAGATGCCGATGTGGTGGTATGGAGCGATAACCCGCTTTCTATTTATGCCAAAGCAGAGAAGACCTTTGTTGATGGTATCCTGTTTTTCGATTTGGAGAAAGATGCCCGCCTGCGCGAAGAGATACGCAAAGAGCGCGCCCGCCTGATACAGAAAATGCTGGACGATAAAAAAAGTGGCGGTGCCACACAGGAACCGGTTAAGAAAGATAACCACGCCTATAGCTGCGGTGGCGATCATCATTAAGCAATAGCTATCTCTATTTAAAAAACAGAAGAAATGAATACCATGAAAAATATAGTTACGATAGTTTGCTTACTGCTGGCCGGCAATATGGCATTCGCCCAAAGCGATGTGCCCGCGCCGGCACCTAAACAACAGCAAACCATTTACCTTACCCACGCCACAGTACACACCGGCGATGGTAAAGTGCTGGAGAATGCTACTGTTGGTTTTACCAACGGGGTGATTACGATGGTAGAGGTAAACCCATCGTTTAAAACCGATGAAACGGTTAAGATTATTGACTGCACCGGCAAGCATATTTACCCGGGTTTAATTGCACCAAATACTAAGTTGGGTATAGATGAGATAGAAGCCGTACGCGCCACTAACGACTATGCCGAGGTAGGCACCTATAACCCCGATGCCCGCGCTATTATAGCTTACAATACCGATAGCCGGGTAACGCCAACCGTGCGTAGCAACGGTGTGTTGTTTGCACAAAGCGTACCGGTGTGGAGCACCATTTCGGGTACATCGGCGGTGGTGCAGCTGGATGCCTGGAACTGGGAAGATGCGCTGGTAAAAGAAGATGGTATATGGATGTACTGGCCCGGCCTGATGACCCGTGGTGGCTGGTGGGGCGAACCAGAACCGGCTAAAGCCAATAAGGAATACGACAAACAGGTAAACAGTATTAAAGATTATTTCCGCGAGGCGAAAAGCTACTACGAGGCCGGAGCACATACCAAAACCAATTTACGGTTTGAGGCTATGCGTAGCCTGTTTGATAAAACCAAAGCGCTGTACATAAATGCCGATGGGGTAAAAGAGATACAACATGCCATAGCCTTTGCCGAGGAGTTTGGTGTGCGCCTGGTAATAAGCGGTGGTGAAGACAGCTGGATGATAGCCGATGAACTGGCTAAAAAGAACATACCGGTTATACTTGGTAAAACACACGAACTGCCGGGCAGTGCCGATGCCGATATTGACCAGCCATTTAAAACACCCGCTATACTACAAAAGGCCGGTGTGCTTTTCTGTATCAGTATACCGGGTGGTTTCTGGCAGGAGCGTAACCTTAGCTACAATGCGGGCACCATGGTGGCCTACGGCCTAACCAAAGAGCAGGCACTGGCAGCTATTACCTACAACACGGCTAAAATTTTAGGGGTAGATAATAAGATTGGCTCTATAGCAAAAGGTAAAGATGC
>CAYREY010000107.1:0-8828 GCA_964423405.1 uncultured Chitinophaga sp.
GATTTAGAGGTACTTACCCTGCCGCGCACGTATGTAAAAGGCGTAAAAATTGAGCAGAGCAAAACCACCGATGTGCAGATACCCTCGCCGGGTATTGTAACCATTAATAAAAGCTTTGATGCGTACGGTGCCATATTTACCATGGCCGACGGCCACCTGGTAAAAATTTACGACCTGAACGTAAAAAACAAGCAGGAAACCATAGCCTTGCAGCCGGGTAAATACCGCATTGTTTACCGCTCTAAAGCGGCGCGCACTATCCACACCACCGTTGATAAAGAATTTGACATAACTGCCGGTGGTAGTGTAAGTTTGAAGCTTTAAATAACCACCTTTTTCACAGGTGACTTTAACACAAACACACAAAAAATGGCTTTAGCAGATTACGTGGTAACCGGCAAGAAGGATACCCGCTCGGGTTTTGGTGCAGGTATTTTACAATTAGGCAGAACTAACCCTAATGTGGTGGCGCTATGTGCCGACCTGGCCGGCTCGTTAAAGCTGGATGAGTTTATAAAAGAATTTCCGGAGCGCTATGTACAAACCGGTGTGGCAGAAGCCAACATGATAGGCATTGCTGCCGGTATGACCATTGGCGGCAAAATACCTTTTGCTACTACCTTTGCCAACTTTGCTACCGGCCGCGTGTACGACCAGATACGCCAGAGCGTAGCCTATAGTGGTAAAAACGTAAAGATTGCTGCTTCGCACGCCGGCCTTACCCTGGGCGAGGACGGTGCTACCCACCAGATACTGGAAGACATTGGCCTGATGCAGATGCTACCGGGCATGGTGGTTATTAACCCCTGCGATTACAACCAAACCAAAGAAGCTACCATAGCTGCCGGCGAATATGTTGGCCCGGTGTACCTGCGCTTTGGCCGCCCGGCATGGCCTATATTTATGCCAGAGGGTAGCTTTAAAATTGGCAAAGCTATACTGATGAACGAGGGCAAGGATGTGACCATTATTGCCACCGGCCACCTGGTATGGAAAGCCGTGGAAGCTGCTAAACAACTGGAAGCCGAAGGCCTTTCGGTAGAACTGATAAACATACATACCATTAAACCGCTGGATAGCGAAGCCATACTTAAATCGGTAGCTAAAACACGTTGTGCCGTAGTGTGCGAAGAACACAACCGCATAGGTGGCCTTGGCTCATCTGTTGCATCGCTGTTGGCACAGGAGCTACCGGCTCCTATAGAGTTTGTAGCCGTTAACGATAGCTTTGGCGAAAGCGGTACACCCGACCAGTTACTTACCAAATATGGCTTAGATACACCCGATGTGGTGAAGGCGGTACAGAAAGTGGTAAAGCGTAAGTAAACTCAATCAATACCGTCCCTATCTGCACAATCTGCTGTGCTGTTTTTATAACTGCTTAACATAAGTGTGTTTTAAACCTTTTGTTAAATTGCCTGTCATATCAGCAACCCTAATTGCCTTATGACCGATAGAGAAATATTGGATTTATTCCATTCAGGTTCCGGAAAGGAGCGTGCTTTTACTTTGCTGATAGACCGTTACCAGCAAAAAGTGTACTGGCACATACGCCGTATGGTACAAAACCACGACGACGCCAACGATGTGATGCAGAACGTGTTCATTAAAGTATGGAACGGGCTGGAGAACTTCCGTGCCGATTCGCAGTTGTTTACCTGGCTGTACCGTATTGCCACCAACGAAACCATTACGTTCATTAATTCGCGTAACAAAAAGGCTACCATTAGTTTTGATGGTACCGATAGCGATGACGACGAAGGCGGCTACTCACCGTCTAACTATCTGAAGGGCGAAACCCACCAGGTAGATAGCGACGATATACAGGCCCGTTTGCAAAAAGCTATCGAAAGTTTGCCTGAAAAACAGCGCATTGTGTTTAATATGCGCTATTACGATGAAATGCCTTACGAGCAGATGAGCGAAGTACTGGGCACCAGCGAGGGGGCTTTAAAAGCCAGTTACCACCACGCCGCCCAGAAAATTGAAAAATATTTGTTAGGCGAAGATTAAACCTTTGGCGGCTTTGTCCGTCAGAACACTGCAAACAAAATGGAAACCAGAAACGACATATTAAACGAGCTGAAAGCGATAGCCCCCCGGCTGGCTTCGATAGAGAAAAAGAACCTCTACGAAGCGCCCGAAGGTTACTTCGAACGTTTCCGCAGCGATATACTGGAGCAGGTAAAAATGAACCCGGTACAAAGCGAACTTAAAAACGTAGCCCCATCGCTGCTAAACATAGAGAAGAAAACCGCTGCTATACCCGATGGCTACTTTAATACCTTTAGCGCCGACCTGCTAAAGAAAATACGCAGCAACGAAACAGCTACCGAGTTAAGCGCCATTGCGCCTACACTCGCTCAGCTTGAAAAAGTAAATACACAGCAGGTACCGGCCAACTACTTTGCACAGTTTCCGGCGCAGATGGCCCAACTGATAGCACAGCAACAACCGGCAACCGAAGAATCGGTTATGCCGAAATGGATCCAATCGGTAAACATAGTGCTGGAGAATATAACAGCAGTAGTATTTAAACCTAAATACTCATTTGCCTTTGCCGGTACATTTACCGTAGTAGTAATGGCGGTAATGATGTTTAACCAGGCCCCTGTACAACAACCCTGTGCCGACTTTTTATGTATGGCCAACAGCATTAGCAGTACCGAACTGGATGAATACCTGAACAGCCGCGTAGATGTAGGCAACGAAGTATTTGAATTAAACGAAACAGAGGCTACAGAGCCTGTAGTAAGTAGCGGCGATAACATGAAAGATGCGATGAGCACCCTGAGTGATGAAGAACTAAACGAGGTAGTGCTGGATTAATAAAGTGACCCGGATTATTTAAAAGTAAAAACAAGCAAGATGAAAAAGATAATGATGATAGTATGGATGGCGGTAAGTACTGCGGCGTTTGCCCAGCAAGGCCCGCCACCGGCAGGCGGACAGCAACCCAATAAAGGGGAGCGTATAGAAGCACTTCGCGTAGCCTTTATTACCGAGCGGCTGAACCTTACACCCGCCGAAGCGCAGAATTTTTGGCCGGTATATAACCAGTACCGCAACGACATGGAGACCCTGCGCAAAAACTTTAAACAAGGCCCCGATGTACAGCTTACCGCAGAACAGCAACTGGATTTTGAGCAAAAGAAACTGGACCTGAAGAAAAAATACACCTCGCAGTTTGAAGGTGCACTGGGTAAAACCAAGGTAAACCAGTTGTACAATCTGGAGGCGGAGTTTCATCAAAAAATAAAAGAGCTACGCGATCAGCGTATGCAGCAACGCGGTGGCGGACAAGGCCCTCCTCCGGGCCAGGGTGGTAACCGCCAGGGCGGCAGGTTCTAATAAACTGTAACAACAACTTATAACCGGGGCAGGCACGATGTGTTTGCTCCGGTTTGTTTTTTGTACTGCATACCGTACTTGTTTTATTGTTACAGACAAAGCAAAGGGGCTTATGTTCATCATCTGCCTTAACGAATGAAACATTGACTACCTGAAGGTATAGGTGGCTATACCAATTATAACCTTAACTACATGTATCCTTTTAAATAAAGCCAATACAGCCGGGCTGGCCGCAGCCGCATTTTTGCTTGCCATCGTGGTGGGTAAGGCCGTAGTTGCAGGTTAGCTCCTCTCCTTTTTTAATGGCGCGCAGGCTGTAAAACTCTACATGGTAATTAAATACGCGCATGTAGGTATTTGGCTTGCACGAGTGGTTAACGTAGCGCAGCGGCTCGTTAAAGTAAGATGCATCTATAGCCTTGTTGTTGTTCAGCTCTACCATAGCAATGGCTTTGGTAGCCTTAACACGTTGGCGTGCTAAACGTATAGAGATGATTTGCCCACCCAGTGAGCCTATCTTTTTTTGCCCGGTATATTGCCCAATGCAAAAGCACCGGTGCCGTGTATCTTGCTTTTATCGTTGCGTAGCGGGTAGTTAAGTACGCCGTTAATGGTATTAGGTTTCATATTAGTAAAGCTATGTAAAGATAGTTGCAGGATACAATTTATAACTATGATTTAATACCAATCACAAAGCGGAAGATTACCACGGATTCAGAATCGTATATTTTAAAATGGATTGAATCCTCGTAATGACATCTTATTTATAATGCAGAGAGCTACCCATCAGGGTAGCTCTCTGCATTATAAAAAGCATAATTCTAGTAGTCTCCCAGCGTTTCCTCTAACTGGCCTAATGCTTGTGCAAGCTGTGCATCGTTAGGTGCTACGCCGTGCCATTTGTGGCCGCCCTGCATAAAATCTACGCCGTAACCCATTATGGTATGCATAATAATAAACACCGGTTTGCCTTTACCGGTGCGGGCTTTAGCTTCGTTTAAAGCAGCAACTACACTCTGCATGTTATTGCCGTCTTTCAGCTCCAACACATCCCAGCCAAAGGCTTCAATTTTTGCTTTCAGGTCGCGGTGGCTAAGTACCTCATCGCACGAGCCGTCTATCTGCGCGTTGTTATAATCGATAGTAGCTATCAGGTTATCTACCTTGTTGTGCGGGGCAAACATCAGGGCTTCCCATATCTGGCCTTCCTGAAATTCGCCATCGCCGTGCAGAGTATATACTATCGAGTTATCGTTGTTCAGTTTTTTGCTAAGCGCCGTGCCTATAGCCATGCTAAGGCCCTGGCCCAGCGAACCCGATGCTGCACGGATACCGGGCAGGTGTTCGTGAGTGGTAGGGTGTCCCTGTAAGCGGGTATTAAGTTTGCGGAAGGTGCTCAGCTCTTTTACATCGAAATAGCCGGCATGTGCCAGCACGCTATACCATACAGGGCTGATGTGGCCATTGCTCAGAAAGAAAACATCTTCGCCCACCGCATCCATGTTAAAGTTTTTATTGTGCTTCATTATATCGAAGTATAATGCCACCATAAATTCTGTACAGCCCAGCGAACCACCGGGGTGGCCTGAGTTTACTGCGTGAACCATGCGGACAATATCGCGGCGAACCTGCGATGCAATACGTTTTAATTCTTCTACCGAAGCCATTGTGTGAATTTTGCGCCAAAATAACACCTGTAATGATTGAGTAATAGCAAAAGTTCTTAACGGATAGTGGAATAATTATCAATTTTACGGTGTGATAAAATTTACCGCTACCATAGATAAATTTGACCAGCAGGGCGAAAAAACGGGCTGGACGTACATAGTTATACCCGCCGAACTGGCGCAACAGTTAAAGCCGGGTAATAAAAAATCGTTCCGCGTAAAAGGCAAGCTGGATGCCGTTGCTATAAAACAAACGGCGCTGATACCCATGGGCGAGGGCGATTTTATACTGCCACTTAACGCCGATATGCGTAAAAAGCTGGACAAGCGCAAAGGAGCGCAGCTGGCCGTACAACTTACCGAGGATAAAGCCGAGTTTGTGTTTAACAAAGACCTGATGGCTTGTCTGGATGATGACCCGAAGGCAATGGAGAATTTTAAAAAGCTGTCGGGTTCGGAGCAGAAATACTTTAGCAAGTGGATTGACAGTGCAAAAACCACACCTACGCAAGAGAAACGTATACTGCAAACTATAGATGCGATGCATAAGGGGTACCATTACGGACAGATGATACGATCGTTGAAGGGGAGTGTGTAGGTTTGTTAGAGTGCCGTCCACCCTCGTCTTGATTCGCTAAACGCGAATCAAGCCACTCCCGCCAGCGGGAGACACTCTGCCTTACGGCAGTTGAGTAGCAGCCAAAGTACAACACACTATTTTCACTAGTACTGTCGTTGCATTTATCCCCCACCAACATTCGCTGAAGCGAATGCCACCTCCCCCAAGGGGAGGCTGCTGCCTTACGGCAGTTGGGTAGCAGCCGGAATGAAGTTTGTACGTCATTGCGAGGAGGCTCTGCGACGAAGCAATCTTTGTATTAGCTATTTAGTTGAGAGATTGCTTCGTCGTTCGCAAAGCCTCTCTCCTCGCAATGACGTGGAGATGTTTTTGGTGGCATTAGTAATTCCACATATCGTGTTCGTACTCGAACATTTGTTGCTTAACACGGTCGCTTTCAATTTGGGCATCTACGCCGGAAGCATACTCCTGAATGTTGCGGTCGTACACGTTGCTTTCTTTATAGATATAGCTTTGAAAGTGGCGCATTTCAAACAGGTCTTCCCAACTATAGCGCTGCGAATCGCTGCCGGGGTTAAACACTTCTTCTTTTGCCAGTAAATCGCGTAGTTGGGCATAGGGTATCCAGTACATGGTCATATCGCCGCGGTAGTTACCATTGGCATCGTAATCTTCCATAACCGGTGCAATACCAATTATGCGTACCTGCATGGCCGATAGTTTGGTATCGAAATACCACACCTCTTTAATGCGGAATTTTTTGATGCGGTCCCAGCTTAGTTCGTTTTTGGTAACTACCTCTACTTCCCTATCCGGATTCGCCGGGTCTATCTGCATATTCGTATCTACGCTACATCCGGTTTTAATTACATCGGCCTGCGATAACACTTTCTTAAACTGGTCGGCATCCTGCACGGCAGGGTCATATACGGTAATATCGCCGCGCTTGGCTGCTTCATGTAGTATCTGTATTAAAGGCTTTTGCGGATAGCCAAAGGGCAGGTTCATTTTCTGGCGTATATCTATTACCCGCCATATATTCTTACTCCACATCACATCGGCTTCGCGTACATATTCGTAAGGCAGTGGTTTCATATCCTTACGGTTTTGCTGCTGCCAGGGTAGTTGCTCTATATCCTGCGCTTTGGTGCTAAGCACCAGGCCGGTTAATACCAGTACGCCCATTGCAATAACCAGTATGCGCCCTGCGGCTATCTTCATTTTAGTTTTCATACCATTTGTTTATTATACAATACCGGTTATTAAAAAAGTAACGCCTTAAATAAAAAAGTGTGGTTACAGCTGCGGCCACTATATTCCGCTGTCTGAGTTTCCGTATGATATAACCTCCAGTATATCGTTAACCTTTCACCTCACCCCTCTGCCATTGGCATCTCCCCTCTCCAAAAGGAGAGGGGAGAACCACCAAATAAAATTTGGTTAATAAGGTAGCTTAGATTACGCAAGCAGAAGAACCGGCTTTGCTGTAGCTATGCTATTCTTTAATTAGTTATTTCGAATGCTATTGGGTTTAGTTTACGTTTATCGCCAGCCGGGCCACGTACATACACTTCATCAATAAAAAAGTTATCGCCAGCCACCATACGTTTCTCTATTATTTCTTTTACTCTGGCATCGTACATAGGTCCGTTTACATCTACCACTATAATATTGTCATCCTTTTTAGACTTGTAGCGTACCTGATAGCTTTCTACCGTAAAGCGTGCATTGAAATCAAAATTCTTCAGAAGTGGAACAACCCCTCTGGTTGATTTGATTTTGGCTTTAGAAATACGTCCACCTTCGAGCACACCATCCAATGTAGTAACCGGCGAAGGCACACTTTTTACACGGAACTTCTGTTCGCCCATTATCATCTCTTTACCGTTAACTTTTGCCTTTACCTGTACCCGTGTTTCGCCGGGCGTGGTAACTTTTGCTACATAGCTGCCGTCGGCATTGCGTTGTAACAAACCGTTAGCGGTAAGGGCCGCTGTTACATCGCTTTGCGCCACACCCGGCACCGATACATCGATGGCGTTTTCGAGGCCGATGTATAACACATTCATCATTTTAGGCGATACCACCGCCAACTTAGGAGCAACCTGATACTCGCCCTCGAAAGGATAGAACTGATATTTGTTATTGTTTTTTACACGCACTACACCGGTATATTTTTTCACACCGGTACTGCTGCCATCCATTGTAAGTTTACCAAAGCCACCATCTACATCTACCTGCCGTGCGTTGGCCAAGGGCGGTATATCCGAAGCCGACTCTATCATCTGATAGGTGCCGTTTTCACCTTTCTTTACCTGGCTGTTAAATGAACCCAAAAACACATCGGGATGTTGTGTAGAGCTGTAGGCTGCCACCATTACATCGGCTTTGTACGCTTCGCCCTGCATAATCAAATTGCTGGGCGAAATAACCTTGGCCTCCATTTTATCTACTGTTGCCAACCCATCGTTTATCGATTTATATAAGGTTTCTACCACATGGTTTTCGGCACCCAGCAGGTCGTTCTGATATTTATTAAGCAGCGTAACAGCGGCCACTACCGGCACATGGTTAAACTTGGCATACTCCCAGGTGTTACCGTCGCCGGGGTCATCTACCTTAAGCGATAGCGATTTTTCTACTCCGGCCCGGGCCTGACCGGGTACCAGCGTAAGCAACTGTGCACGCGTAGCCTCAATCTGTGCTTTTAGTTCTTTACCCTTTTTACCACCGTCTTCTACAAACATTAGTGTAGCCACATTCACATCATCATCGCGTTTTATTTTACCGGTTTCGGCATCTATGCCACCGGCCTCGGCTATTATTTCTTTTTTGTATTGCTCCAGCAGGTTATACAGTTTAGCTGATACCTCGTGCGCACGTTTGGCGTTTTCGTAAGCATACTTTGCCTTTACCGGATCGTTCTGGTACTGAAAATCCATTTGCGAATACAGGCCTGCCGTTTTAGTTTGCAACGATGAGTTAGATACACTAATGCCATCGTTAACGTTTTTAAAGGCATCGAGCACCTCGCTGGATACGTTGAGCGCCAGAATAGCGGTAAGCACCAGGTAAAGCATGTTTATCATCTTTTGCCTGGGTGTCATTTTTGCGTTGTTCATGGTGGTTGTTTTTACTGGTTAATAAAAAGGTGATACCAGCAAAACGCTCGCGGCATTTTAAAAATTGCGCCCGCAACGGGCTATGCACATTTTAAAAAAATAAAGAGG
>CAYREY010000108.1:0-8825 GCA_964423405.1 uncultured Chitinophaga sp.
TTTATTACCAGCCTGGCCGAAAGTAACGGCCGTCCGCGTATGACCATTGATATTTACAACAAAGGTACCGACAGTGTAAACGTAACCCTAAAGGGAACCGACTGCACCATACATACCTGGAACGAGTACTACTACTATGGCTACACCTTTGGCTACCAATGCGCGTACGACAGCCTTAAACAACCATGGGCGGTAAGTGGCAACACCGTTAGCACCGTAAGCGATATGGGTGCCGGCGACTCGATACTACTGGTGGGGGCCTACGCATCTAAAGTGGGCTTTACCGATATTAACGGCAACAACTGGTCGTACTCGGGCTATGTAGGCAGCAACCGGTTAGTACCATTCAGCAGCCGCGGGCCAATGATTGACGGGCGCATTAAACCCGATATTACCGCACCGGGCCTTACCATAGCAACAGCAGTAAGCTCGTACGATACCGCCTACACCCCTACCGGTACCAGCAGCGACCTGACTGTGTTTGCTTACCACGACTCATCGCTCAACAAAAAGTTTTATTACTCCGAGTTTACCGGCACTTCGGCCTCGGCACCGGCGGCTTCGGGCATAGTAGCGCTGCTGCTACAGGTAAACCCAACACTGGGCCCCGGCGATGTAAAAGATATAATTACCACTACCGCTATTACCGATAACTTTACCGGTACCCTGCCGCCAGAGGGCAACAACAACTGGGGCCATGGCAAAATAAACGCCTACCGGGCTATTAAAAATGTGCCTTTCTACAACGGTATATACAACTACGGTGGCGAAAAACTAAACTGCGACCTGTACCCCAACCCCGGCAACGGCACGTTTAACCTTACCTATACCTGCAACCGTACGCAACAACTTACAATAGCCGTGTACAACATGCAGGGGCAACAATTGCTAGCCGATAGCTGGAACACTACCGCCGGTAACAACCTGCGTGTGCTGGATATAAGCAGCCAGCCTACCGGTGCCTATCTGGTTAAGGTATCATCGGCCAATGGGTTTGTAACTATTAAAACAGTTATCAACTAACACTACAACAGTATAATTACTGTTAATTCACATCAATATCGGCTGTTGGGTATTGGCTAACGCCCTATTTGTAAGAATTACGACAGGGTTTTGTGGAAATTGAGAACAGCGTAAAGTTCACCACCCCTATACTAAAAAATAACTTAGCACCGTTAAATATTAAACCAAACTGTGCTGAAACGATTTTTGGGCGTATTACTGCTTTGTGTTAACCTGTTTGCTGCCAATGCCCAGCAAACGCAATATTACCTTGACCGCGAAGCGGCATGGAAAAACGGCATTGAGCTGTTTGATGAACGCAACTACCTGGCGGCCCGCGAAAAGTTTGAAGAAATATACAAGGCCCCTAAAACGGCCACCAGCCAACCCAATACCATACTGCTGCAAAACCTGGAGTATTACATTGCTGTATGCGCAGCAGAAACCAACGATAAAGATGCCGAGCAACTATTGCTGGGGTATATTAAAAAGCACCACGAAACAGATAAGCGCCGGTTTATATACTTCTACCTGGGTAAATACTATTACAAAAACAAAAAGTACACCGAGGCTATTGAATACTTTACCAAAGTAAAACAAACCGACCTGGATAACGACCAGCTATACGACTACCGGTTTCAACTGGCCTACTCGTACTTTACCAAAAAGAAATTTACCGAAGCCAAGCCCCTGTTTGCCTCTATAAAAGATATACAGGATAAGTATTTCTACCCGGCTACATACTACTATGCGTTTATCTGTTTCTATACCAAAGATTACAACGAAGCACTAAAGAGTTTTACTAAAATAGAAGACTCTAAAAAGTATGCGCCGGTTATCCCCTATTACATTGCACAGATATACTACATTAAAAAAGACTACGCACAGGTAATAAGCTATGTAACTAAAAATATAGATAAGCCGGATGTGCTGTATAAAGAAGAAATGAAGTTTCTGCTGGGCAAAACCTACTTTCAGCAAAGCGACTACAAAAAGGCATATCCGCTGTTGAACGCCTACATCAGCAAGGCCAGCAAGGTAGAGAAAGAAGATATCTATCAGTTGGGCTACTCGGCCTACATGAACGGCGACTACCAGAAAGCCATTGACCAGTTTAAGCAGTTGAATATGCTTGATGAATTGTTGGGCCAAAACGCCACCTACGCTATGGCCGACTGCTACCTTAAACTAAAACAAAAAGATAAAGCGCGCAGCGCGTTTCAGAGTGCCGCCAGTAAAAACTACGACGAAACCATCCGCGAACAGTCGCTGTTTAACTATGGTAAACTATCGTTTGAGTTGGGTTATAGCAGCGAGGCTATAGAAGCATTTGAAGATTACCTGGCCAAATACCCATCGGGTAGCCACGCCGAAGAAACCAACGAACTACTGGCCGCCGCATTGGTACAAACCAAAAACTACGAGCGGGCTTACAAAATAATGGAGGGCCTTAACAGCCAGAGTCCGGTTATTAAGCAAGCCTACCAGAAGGTAACTTATTTCCGTGCGGTAGAGTTGTACAACGATAAAAAACTGGATGAAGCACTAACCCTTTGCGATAAGAGTTTGAAGAACACACCTAATGTAGAGTTACAGGCATTGGCTATTTACCTGAAAGCAGAAATACTGTTTACCGGCGGTAAATACACCGAAGCATCTCAACTATACCAACGCTTTGCACAATACAGCACACCGGTGCTTGAGAAAAAAGGCGAGGCATCTAAATTCCGCGCAGCGTACAACACCGGCTACTGCGCATTTAAAAAGAAAAACTACAGCGATGCCGTACTGTACTTTGCCGATGCTATTGATGAGAGCAAAACAACGGTTGACAGCAAAGGCAAAACTTCGCTGCTACCCGACCTGTACCTGCGCTATGCCGATTGCTCGTTTATTACCAAAAGCTACAACAAGGCTATAGATGCGTACGGAAAAATTGTAGATATGAACTGGAGCAATGCCGAGTACGCGCAGTTTCAGAAAGGCGTTATATACGGGCTGCAGGGTAAAGATGAAGAAAAGATAACAGCACTCAACCAACTGATAGCTAAATACCCAGGCAGCAACTATGCAGGGCAGGCCAACTTTGAGTTAGGCGAAACCTACCTGGCTATGGGCAACTACGCACAAGCTAAAACCGCTTACCAAACCATTATTACAAAAAATGCCAGCAATGCCTATCTGCCAAAGGCATATGTAAAAATTGGTGTAATAGATTACAACACCGGTAAAAAAGAACAGGCCATTGAAGATTACAAACTGGTGGTAAAGAAATTTCCCGATGCACCGGAGGCTAAAGAATCGCTGGACGCACTGAAAGATATTTATGTAGAGCTGGGCCGTGTAGATGAATACTTTGCCTTTGCCAAACAAAATTCCAACATTAACATCAGCACTACCGAAGAAGATTCACTTACGTACCAGGCTGCTGATAATGCCTATAATGCCAACGACTCGGTAAAAGCTACCAACCTGTTTGGCGGTTACCTTACCAAATTCCCTACGGGTTTGTTTGCCAACGAGGCACACTGGAAAAAAGCCGATGGCCACATCCGCATGAAACAGTTTGTACAGGCCCTGCCCGACTACGAGGCGCTGATACAAAACCGATATAGCCGCTACTACGAAAAAGCCTTACTGAAAGCATCGGGTATTGCCTATTACGAGTTAAAGGATTACGCCAAAGCCAATCAGTTTTACAAACAACTGTACAGCGCCAGCACATCGGCACAAAATACCTACACGGCCATGACCGGTTCGCTACGCACGGCGGTTAAGCTTAAAAACAACGATGAGGTAATAGAATTGGCCGACCAGTTTATAAACTCGGGTGTGGCTAAAGATGCCGACCTGCAGGAAGCTATTTACGAAAAAGGCAAAGCCTATTATGCCAAAGGCGATAAAGATTTTGCATTAGGTGCCTTTAACCGTGTAACCGAAATGCCGGTAAGCGTACGCGCCGTAGAGGCCAAATACATGGTGGCCCGCATACTGAACGAACAACAGCAGTACAAGCCATCGCTGGATACCTGCTTTAAACTAAAGGACAAATACAGCAGCTACGAATACTGGATAGCCAAAACATTCATACTGATTGCCGACAACTATTATGCATTGGGCAATGCGTTTCAGGCCAAGGCTACGTTAGAGAGTATAGTTGAGAACTACGATGGCGACCAGGACGTGCTGAATGAAGCAAAAACCAAACTGGAAAACCTGAAAAACGAAGAACTGAAGAAGAGCAAAATTATGCAGGTACTGCCCGGCGATACCTTGATTATGGAACAGGATTCGATACTGATAAATAACCAATAGTATGAAACGAGTAAAAATAACAGCAAGCTTATTGGCTACCCGTGCTACTACACACGGCCGTTATGGTATGGCCCTGCTGGGTTTACTATTGGTATTGATAGCTACCCCAAACACCGGCACAGCACAGGTTACAACCGAAGAGGTAATAGTGGTAAAAGAATACGAAGCTACTATACAGGATGCGCAGAAAGTAAACATATCGCCCAATATACCCGAGGTAGAAGAAACCAAACCGGTGCTTAATTACACCGTGCCATCAAAAGATATTAAGGATGTAAGCTTTGAGCCCAACCCGCTAAAGCCCCTATCGATGAGTGCGGAAAAACTGGAGAAGCTTAACAGCAGTTTTATAAAAATTGGTTTCGGTAGCCAGATAATGCCCATAGCACAACTGGCGTACAACGATAACAAAACCAAAAACCTGAAGTTTGGTATCTTCTATAATCACCTATCGGCGCGCGAGTTTAAAGTAAAAAACCAGCGCTTTAGCGATGATGAAGCCGGTGTGTACTTAAAGTACTACCCCAAAACATTTGAGGTAGGAACCAACTTTACCTTCCGCAATTACCGCACACACTTTTACGGTATACAGGGCGATACTACCATTGGCGATAGTGTAGTAAAGGCAAAAGACATCCGCCAGGTGTACCGTACTTACAATGCCGAAGTGTATTTTAAAAACGCACAGAAGAATAAGTACGAAGTTGATTTTAAACAATCGTTCCGCTTTAATTATTTACAGGAAACCTACGGTAAAGCCAATGAGTGGTTTATTGCCGGTACTACCGACATCAAAAAAACGTTTCTTAAAAACCATTACGCCGGGTTCAAATTCGATTTTGATTACTCGCAGTTAAAAAACGATACTATCCCCCCATTAAAGCGTACCATATTTACCCCTATGCTGGGCTATGGCTTTAATAACGATGACTGGAAAGCACATGGCTATATTGGTGTAGCCGTAAATGGCAAAAAACCGGTGTTTGTAACCGATATACATGTAGAAAAACGCCTGTACGAGCACGCCATAATTGTATATGCCAGCTACGAGCGCCACTTACAAAAGAACTCGCTGCTTACACAGAGCCAAACCAACAACTTTATACAAAACCGCATAGAGATGCGCAACACACCGGTGGGCAACCTTACCAGCGGTATTAAAGGCACGGTATCTAACTTCTCGTACAATGTGGCATTCCACTTTGGGCATACCGAAAATATGCCGCTGTATGTAAACGATACCAACGATATGAAACGCTTTACCGTAGTGTACGATAGCGTACGTATGCTGGGCATACATTACGAGGCGGGTTACAATGTAAAAGAGTGGCTGCGTTTTTCAGTAGTGGGCGACTACAACATCTTCCAGCTTAAAAACCAGGCAAAGGCATGGCACGAGCCGGGCCTGCGCACCACGTTCCGCGCGCAGTATATCTGGAAAAAGAAAATTGTGGTGGGGCTCGACCTGTACGGTGTTAGCGCCAGCTATGCCCTGCTTAAAGACGGGCAGCAGCAAAAAATAAAAGGTACGGCCGATATCAATCTGTCGCTGGAGTATATCATGAACAAATACATATCGTTTTCGGGCGGTGTAAACAATATAGCCAATATAAAATACCAGCGCTGGTACAATTATCAGAGCTACGGCACTATTGGCTGGGTGGCTGCTAAGTTTTCGTTCTGATTTTTCCACAAACTTTTCCACCACCCGCTTCCCTATTTAACTAAAAGGGTTATTTTGCAACCGTTCACCCGTTGATCCTTTTCTCCGGTAAACTTTATGGAAATTTCAACTTACATAGGCGAACTACTGTTCGAACATGATTGCGTGGTAATCCCCAATTTTGGCGGGTTTATCTGCAATTACTGTAGTGCCGATATACATCCGGTACAGAACACTATTTCTCCCCCGTCTAAGGCCATATCGTTTAACCGCAACCTGCAAAGCAACGATGGATTACTGATTACCTACCTGGCACAGCGCAGGGGTATATCGTTTGAGGCGGCAACCAATGAGGTTAACGGCTGGGTAGCGGCATCGCAAAGCATGTTGAAAGGCGGCAATGCGCTGGTACTACCTAAAATAGGTAAGCTTACTACCAACATAGAGGGCAATATCCAGTTTCAGCCGTTTAACGAGGTTAACTACCTTAAAAGCTCATTTGGCTTACGTACTATTATTGCATACCCTGTTACCCGCATAGCCCGGCAGATAGATTTTACCGAGAAGTTTATATCAGAAATAAAGCAGGGTAATGTTCAGCCTAAACGCCGGGTATGGAGCATAGCCGCCAGCGTGCTGCTGGTAGTATCCTTTATGGCACTGGCCGAACTGATGTGGATGGGCGTAGAAGTAAAACAACTGCACCTGAACGAAGCCGGTGTGTTTGGTTTTATGGGCCGTATGTTTAACCATACCGAGCCTGAAATAGCTCCGCTACCGGTTGTTGTTGAAAAAGCAACTGAAGTGGCAGTAACTACCACCGAACCGGTGGCAGAAGCAACCACTATAACTGCACCGGCCGATAACAGTACTACCTACTACATTATTATTGGTGCGTTTAAAGAAGATAAAAACATAGAAGCAGCCCGCCTGCAACTACAGCAAAAGTTCCCCGATTCTATTATACTGGTAGAAAAAACCAACCGCCTTACCCGTCTGGGTTATTCGGTAGGCCACAACGAAGCCAGTGCCCAGCAACAACTGGATGAAGCCCGCCACAGCGAGCCGGCTTACTGGCTAATGAAAAAGTAAGGCTTAGAAACATACATTTTCACTGATAACAATTTTACTGCCGGTGGAGTTTTATACGTTTAGAAACAACTACCAAAAAGGAGAAATACGCATTATGCCAGTATCGGCGTATAGCGGTTATTATTTTCTTGACATTAATACCCATCTTGCAATTGAGAATAATTTCATTATTCAGAAAGGAACAAAAGCATTTGACTTATTGCCGTTTGATAACAGTTCAAATTTTGCGATATCTGAAAAATTCAGAAATCTACTAATTGATGAACAGGTAAGCGGCTGTACTTTTTTCCCTATTCATATCAGGGGCTTAGAGCTACCCTACTATGTGTTTATTCATACCTCGCATGCCGGGCCTATACTAAACCTTGATGCGCTTAACAGTTATGAAACTGAGCACATAGAATTTGATAAAACTACATGGGATGGCTCCGACATCTTTTACCTGAAAGATACTACCGTAAATGCTTGTGTACAGCGCGTAAAACAGCTGATAGAAAAACACAAACTAACTAATGTGCTGTTAAAACCTCTGTAACGGTTATTAAATAAAAAAGCCCCCCGTTTACCGGAGGGCTTTTGAATTTTAATGAAGTCCTGTTTTCTTATCCTGCTCTAACAGCAGCGAATCGGCAGGAAACTTCTGTATTTCGGGCCTTACAATAGGCACAACCGGTACCGGTTTACCACCGTAAAAAATACCCTTTTCTTCCGGCTGTCCATACAACTCAGGACGTATGTATTTACCTACCTCATACGGTTTCTTTTGAACCACCACTTCGGTGCTGGCAGGGTTTTGTTGTATATACGGGTCGTTACGGTCGGCATATACATACCACGATACTTTTTGCCCCGCAGCGCCGCCAGCTATGCGGAAAGTACCGTTCTGGTCAACCTCTGCTTTTACATACATATTGGCAGGTGCCCCTATAGGGGTAAGCACATACGAAAACTCTTTGTTGATAGCGTGGAAATAATCGGGCAACTGCACCGTAGCCTCACCATTGGCATCTAATACTATGTTGCCGCGGTACATATTCAATACTTCCGGAGACTCAATTGCAAAATGCCTAAGTATTTTGTTTCCCGGATCCATAGGATGATCAATTACAAATGCTTTTGGACCACTTGCTCCAAAAGGACCGTTAGAATAAACCCCATATAGATTACCCTGGCCATACACACCATAGCCTTTGCCGCTGGCCGGGGTCGAAACACCTTTTACACCAATCGCATCGAATGAAGAGGTAGAGTTAAACTCGCCCAGCAGGGCTACGGTATTGTTATCGGCACGGCTGGCATAAAACACACCGCCCCTGGTACTGGCCGACTGGGCAATTACTGCTGCTGCCGAAGTATTGGTTTGGTTAGATGATTGAATAAACTGCGCGATGGTAGCTGTAGCCGTAGTAGCAGTATTTTGTGCATTGAGCACTATACCGTTACCATCGTGTGCAATGGTAAGGCCGTTGGAGGTATTAGAGGTGTTGGTTAACGCAATACTCTGGCCAATACCCAGGCCCTGGTGTATTACATTAATACCTGTACCCGCTGGGTTAATCAGCGATGGTGAAGTAGTTTGTGCCATTAATAAGGCAACGCCATCGCCCGAAGGTCCGTATTTCTGTAGGTCCACTACCGTAGCGGTATTAACCGTACTGGTAGAAGGCACAAAAATACCCCGGCTACCTGATGCCAGTGGGTCTATACGCAGCATAGGCGAGGTAGCTGTAGCGGTTAATGCATTCTGAATACG
>CAYREY010000109.1:0-8661 GCA_964423405.1 uncultured Chitinophaga sp.
TCCCCACTGGGCGTAGGCTGTGCCTACGCCCAATAAGAACATAGCTTTTAGCTATATTTATTACAAAGTTAGTATATGAACAATACCTGCAAAATAATAGAGCCGCATGGTGTGTATTTTCTTACTCCAGGTAGTAGACAGGGTAGATATTTTCGACAAAATTGTTTTGAGATATAATAGTAGAACCCAACCGGGTTAGTAAATATGGATTTATTTTAACTAATGTAGCTATAAGCTACTAACTTGCCGGAGCAAGATAGTTGACTAAATGGCAACTACCAGTTTTTCCAATAGTTAACTTAAACTATCAAGAAAAACGCTCTAAAGGAGTTTTGTCCCCATCTTTTACTCGTGCGTTAAAACCAAATAGTTGCAAATTCTTAAACTCATTAACGAACTTAATACTATCAACCTCTCCTATTTCCACTAACTGCAACATTTCTAACTGAGATTGTTGTATGATAGGCTTTATATTGCAAAGTTGTGGTGCATTATATATAAATAATTTCTTAAGTCTATTTTTATGCTGTTCGTTAATAGCAGTTATATCTTGTAAAAATTTCGCCTTAGTTATTTCAATGTGACTTAGATCACTAAGATTTTCTATACCAAACAGGGAAGACATCTTTCCATTGTGTAATTTTATAATTTTCAGTTCCGAAAGTTTACCAATTCTCGTCAAATCACTTTCTGAAAATTTTGAGACTTCAAGATACTTTAGATTAAGACAATTCTCAAGGCCATTAACTCTCTTCTTATCCCATTCTAAATTTAAATATTCTAGTTTTTTAAAATTATCAAGATTAATATTTCCGTAATTGAGTCCATAACTAAGTGAAAGAGCAGTAAGATGCCGAACGTTATATAAAGGGCTTAAATCGTTAATAGCAACAGAAATCGAAACACTATTTATTAGGCTAAGATCAATTTTGTTTAGAAAGCCAATGTCATCCAAATGATATTCCTTACCCATAATAGCAATTGATGTAATGCCTCTATTCTTAATTACCTCTAAGCAATCATCAATTCTACTTGAGTCTATACATACAGTTTCTCCTCCTGCGAAAGGAATTTTCTTATCTGTCAATACCCTTACCCCACCAATATTATAATCAAAACCAAAAACCATTGCGATCTATCATTTTTTGATGATTTAAATAAATTTGCCAATTATTAGTAGGGTTCTTATTATAGGTACCGCCCCCTTTGGCGCGAATGTAGCCAGGCTTTGAGCCAAGCTTATTGTGCCGAAATAAATATACTACTTTGGCTATATGATCCTAAAGTATAAATTTTTAGAGCAAAATGTATGCTTACCCTATCCAGAGAAAAAAAACAGCCGACCGCATTTTTATGTTTGGTATAAAACAGCACGGGTCTCAAAATCGGTTTCCCCTCCTACTCCCTCACCAACCTTACCGGTATAGTACCGGTGCTGGTGTGCAGCTGTAAGGTGTATAGCCCGCCGGGGTAGTCGCTCATATCTATACTAAACACCGGCTGGCCTATGGTTTGCTGCGCTATAGCCTGCCCCTGCAGGTTGTATAGCGTGTAACTGTAACCGGTTACTATACCGGTGGTAATATGCACCGTACCGGTGGTGGGGTTAGGGTAAGCCGTTATGTGGCTGCTGCCAATAGCGGCTACGCCGCTGGTAACAAGGCGGGTAAAGTTAAGCACCACTATACTATCGCAACCGCTGGTGGCTACCAGGGTATCGTAATACGTACCCGACTGGGCTAACAACTGCCCGTCAAAAATATACTGTTCTGCATTTTCGGCAGTATCGTACAGCGTAGTAACTACCGGTGCGGTAAACGATAAATCGAGTTGGTACAGCGTATCGCAGCCGCAGCTAAACAGTTCCACGGTATCGGCATACACGCCTGCCTGGGTGTACAGGCTACCTCTAAAATCGTAGGTGTCGCCGGGGCAGATGGCCGCTTGCAGCGAATATGTGTACAGGTCGGCAGCGGGCACATAAAATACGGTAGAGTCTATACAGCCTTTGGCATCGGTAACCCGCACGCGGTACGTGCAGGGCGCACCGGTAGTAGCCGAATCGGTGCTGTTGTTGTTCCACAAATATGTATAAGGCGGCTCGCCACCCTGCACAGCCACAGTAATAGGCCCGGTACCGCCCGAAGAGCAGCTAACCGGAGCAGAGGTATTAACCACATACACCGGCAGCGGATCGGTAACAGCAAACACATACGACATAGGGCAGCTACGCGAATCGTACACGGTAACCACATAGTTGCCGGCGCCCAGGTTAAACACGTCCTGCAGGGTATCGGTACCGGTGTTCCAGTTATAGCGGTAAGGCGGTGTGCCACCGGCTACAGCCACATCTACCATACCATCGCCATTGCCGTTGCAGGTAATGTTGCCTGTTATGCCACTCACAGCAAGCATATCGGGCATGTAAACCACAGTAGTATCTGTAAACACAAAATTATTGGCCCCTGTAATAGTTACACTGTACTGCCCGCCTGCCAGCCCGGCTAAATCCTGGGTAGTGGCACCGGTGCTCCACTGGTAGGTGTAAGGGGCATTATCGCCCTCTACCGTAAGGTTAACAGTGCCATTGGCGGCACCATAGCAACGTACCTGGCCTACATCTTTAAAAAAGAAAAACGGCAGGTGGCCGGTATCTACCACAAACTGTGCGCTGGCGGTGCAGCCGTTAAAATCGGTAGCGGTTACAGTATAGTTACCGCGCACCAACCCGCTAATGTATTGCCCCAGTTCGGTGTTAGACCACTGAAACGTAAACGGTGCGCGCCCGTTTACCACGGCGGTTTGTATGTAACCATCGGCTGCGCCGCTGGTGCTTTCGGGGCTAACGCCACCGGTAACCAGCATAGGCACAGCACCGGCTATGGCAGCAGTGGTGGTTACTACCTGGTTTTGCGCATTGGTTACGCTAATGCTGTACAGCCCCGGCGTAAGGCCGGTAAACACATTACTGCTTTGGTAAGCCCCGTTGTTAAGCTTATACTGATAGGTTCCGGTATCGCCCACCACGGTTACCTGTATGCTGCCGTTGTTGCTGTAGTGGCAGGTGGCATCGGTGGCTGTAGCATAAACCTTGTACGGCACAGTTGCTATACCCACGGTAATGCAGGTATCGCGCGCGCAGCCGTTGGCATCGGTAATGGTAACACAATAATTACCGCGCGGCAGGTTGCATACATCCTCGGTGCTTTGGCCGCTACCCCAGGCATAATAATAGGGCGGGGTGCCACCGGCGGCATTCAGGTTAATACAGCCGTTCAGGGCATTGCTATCGGTAACAGGCACGGTGCTGGCATTAAATGCCAATGGCTTTGCCGGCTGGGTAATGGTAACATATTGGGTAATGGTAGCGTTGGTGGCATCGGTTACTATAATAGTATAGCTGCCGGCAGGTAAATTGTTAAAAACATTGCTCTGCTGAGCAGGGCCGCCGTTAAGCCGGTAGGTAAAAGGTGCCTGCCCCCAGCCGGGTACGCGCACGGTAATACTGCCGCCCTGGGTGCCGTAGCAGGCCACAGGTTGTACAATATTTGAATTAACAGTATAAACGCCCCCGGCCAATATTGTTGGGGCAAATCCATGAAAAACAATAAAAAATACTACTAATGAGGCAATTAGGTGTTTCATTATGGCGCAGTTAACTGATGATTAAAAATAAAAAAATAATAGTTGATATCTTTGGCAAAGGATTTTACACCCTATTTGGATTTTTAGAAACAATAGATATATTTGCGCTCCCAAAAAAATTCAGAAGATATGCCTAAGCAGAAAACAAATTCCGGTGCCAAGAAGCGTTTTAAAGTAACCGGCTCGGGTAAAATAAAGCGTAACAAGGCTTTTAAACGCCACTTGCTTGGCAGTAAGAGCAAAAGCCGTAAAGAAGAGCTTTCTAAACAAACTATCGTGCACAAAAGCGACGAGCCCAGAGTAAAGAAGCTGCTGGTAATGATCTAATAATCAATTGAATAAAGTAAAAGTAAAAATATAAGACAATGCCACGTTCAACCAACGCAGTTGCCTCGAGAAGAAGAAGAAAAAAGATACTCCAGAAAGCCAAAGGTTATTTCCTTAGCCGTAGCAAGGTATATACCGTAGCTAAAAACGCCGTAGAGAAAGCCGGTGTTTACTCATACGTTGGCCGTAAGCTTAAGAAAAGAGACTACCGCGCCCTGTGGATAACCCGTATCAACGCTGCTGTGCGCGTAGAAGGTTTGACTTATTCAAAATTTATTTCTAAATTAGCATCAGCAAACATCGAATTGAACCGTAAGGTTCTTGCCGATCTTGCCCTTAACAACCCGGAAGCTTTTAAAGCAGTGGTTGCCAAGGTAAAATAAAAGATATCCTAACTTTTAGTGTTTTCATAGGTTCAAAGTTGGTCGTCAGCAATGGCGGCCTTCTTTGTTTTTAGCCCATGCCCTTTCAGGGCATTTTTTGTTTTATACCCACCCCACAACCCGTTTTTTTAAGTTGTGGATAATTATTTTTTTTCTGCTGCACAGCCGGTAAACACCATTAACACCCAACAGGCAATATTTTAACCGCTTATCCGACATAATACACAGCTAATAACACCATACTATTCAGTTACTCTGATACATTTGCAACGCCAATTTTTTACGCATGCCTCAACCTAGTGAACCAGCCAAACGCAAACTGCCCAGCTGGAACGAAATAGTAACCTCGCTACGCATCTACCGCTTTATACTGCCCTATAAATGGCAGTTTATTATTGGTATGCTGTGCCTGGTCATATCTACCGGTGTAGTTACCGTAATACCCGGTGGCTTTGGCAAACTGGTAGATGCCGCCTCGCCGGCTAAAGAAATTATAAGTCAGGTTTCGACCATAGTAAAATCAAGCGCCGGCAACGATGAAAAAATTGCGCGCATTACACAGGCGGTAAGCACCTATTCATCGGAAATAAGCCCCGAGAAATTAAAAGAGATAGGCGAAATACTGGGCATAGTATTGCTGATACAGGCGGCCCTTTCGTTTCTGCGTATCTACCTGTTTGAGTACGTAAGCCAGCACGCCATGAGCGCCATACGCCGCGCCCTGTACGAAAAAATAGTAACCCTGCCTATCCAGTTTTTTGAGGAGAACCGCGTGGGCAACCTTACCTCGCGCATCAGCAGCGATGTAAGCCAGCTACAGGATGCACTAACCAACCACCTGGCCTTTTTTGTAAGGCAACTGGTGCTGCCCATAGCCTGTATACCGTTCATATTTGCCATATCGGTTAAGCTTACGCTCATAATACTGGCCCTGCTGCCGGTGCTGGTAATTGCGGCGGTTATATTCGGCAGGTTTATACGCACCGTATCGCGCAAGGCGCAGGACGAGCTGGCCGAGAGCAACACCATTGTAGAAGAAACTTTTCAGGCAGTAGATGTGGTAAAAGCCTATACCAACGAGGCCTACGAAACCCGCCGCTATGGCGCTATTAACCGCAAGGTGGCCGAACTGGGCCTGTATGCCGCCAAATACCGCGCAGCGTTTGTATCGTTTATCATATTTGCCATGTTTGGCGCGGTGGTGTTTATTGTATATGCAGGGCTTAACGAGGTTGCCAAAGGCAGTATGACCATGGGCCAGTTGATACAGTTTTTCCTGCTCACCTTGTTTATAGGTAGTTCGCTGGCGGGCCTTAGCGAAAGCTACTCGGTGCTGCAAAAAACCATCGGTGCATCGGAGCGCATAAACGAAATACTGGGCGAGCATAGCGAAACCGACGTAGCCGACGAAAACCTGATTGCACCGGTGCAGGGCAATGTACAGTTTGCCGATGTGCACTTTGCCTACCCATCGCGTAAAGATATGCAGCTATTCAGCGGGCTTACTTTTAATGTACAGGCCGGGCAGAAAATAGCCCTGGTAGGCCCCAGCGGTTCGGGTAAATCTACCATTGTAAAACTGCTAAGCGGCTTGTATAAGTTTGATAAAGGCGACATACTGATAGATGGTAAAAGCATACGCGATTACAACATTACCGCCCTGCGCCGCAACTTTGGCACTGTGCCGCAAGAGACCATACTGTTTGGCGGCACCATACGCGATAACATAGCCTACGGCCGCCCCGGCGCTACCGATGAGGAGATAATAAATGCTGCCACACAGGCCAATGCCATCAGCTTTATCAATTCGTTTCCCGAAGGGCTGGATACCATAGTAGGTGAGCGTGGTGTAAAAATAAGTGGCGGACAAAAACAGCGTATAGCCATAGCCCGCGCCATACTGCGCGACCCTAAAATACTGATACTGGACGAGGCCACCAGCGCGCTGGACAGCGAGAGCGAAAAACTGGTAAAAGAGGCACTGAACGGACTGATGAAAAACCGGACAACATTTATTATTGCCCACCGTTTATCTACCATCCGCGAGGCCGATATAATACTGGTAATTAATAAAGGTAAAATTGTAGAGCAGGGTACCCACGCCGATTTGCAGAAACTGGAAAACGGCCTGTATAGCAACCTGCTTAAATTGCAATATGAGTTGGAGTAAACAGTTGCCGGTTGTTAGTTGACAGTTGCCCGTGTTTTTTTGTCATTCTGAACGAAGGCTGCTATAGTATTAATACAGTAAGTATAAATGAACGTAAACACATAAAATATTCAACCATCTGTAATTGGTACGTTCTTCCCTCTCTTTTAGGAGAGGGAAGATGCCAAAGGCAGATGGGTGAGGCATGAGTTATGAAAATTTCAGCATCTATCTATTCCAGCAAAGAGAAAACACCGGTGCAACTGGTGCGCGAGCTCGATGCCCACGGTATAGATATGCTGCATATAGATTGCACCGATAACGATAACGTGTTTGATGATATTGCCGCCATCCGTAAAATCTCCTCCACCCCTATCGATCTGCATATCATCTCATCTACCCCCGAAAAATATTTTAAGCAGATACAAGACCTGGGTGTAGAGTATGTAAGTTTTCAGTACGAAAACCTGCAACAGCTACCGGTACTGCCTAAAGGCAGCAAAACTAAATTCGGATTGTCTATAGTTTCATCTACATCACTATCAATATTCGATTCTGTCACCCTGAGCGGAGTCGAAGGGTTTGCGTTTGTAATGCTTATGACCACCGTGCCCGGCCAGAGCGGCGGGCAGTTTAACCGCGAAAGTTTTCAGAAAGTAATTGAATTTAAAACCCTGTACCCACGCACACAGGTGCATGTAGATGGTGGCGTTAACGATGAGATAGCCTATATACTGCGCCTGCTGGGCGTAAACGCGGTAGTATCGGGCAGCTACCTGGTAAACCACCAGAGCCTTAGCGCCGGTATGCTTAGTCTGCACAAGGCACAGGCCGAAGGGCATAGCAACTTTACCGTAAGTGAGTTTGCCGTACCGGTTACCAACCTGCCGGTGCTGGTTAATAACAACCTGCAGTTTACTACCATACTGCAAACTATGGATAGGTATGCCATGGGCTTTGTGCTGATAACCGGTGCCGATGGCAAACTGCAGGGCGTGGTAAGCAATGCCGATGTACGCAAAGGCCTGCTGCGCCATACCGGCAACTACAATGCCGTAACCGCTGCCGATGTAATAAATACGCAACCGGTGTTTGTAAACGAAACAGCCACCGTAGCACAACTGATACGCCGTGTAAACGAGCTTAGTTTTATTGTTCTATTTTTACCTGTTGTAAATACCAATGGCACACTAACCGGTGCCGTACTGTTGAATAACCTAACCCGAGTATAATGATTGTACATTTAAATAAAACCGTGAGCAGAGAGCAGGCCGAACAGCTTGCGCAAAAATACCAGGCTATACTGGTAGATAACGGCAACCTGGTGCTGGTAACCCCCAGCAAACTAAAAGCTGCCGATGAAACATTACAACAAGTAGCCGAACAGGTATTTGTAACCGATACCGATATACAACTGGCCGGCAAGCAATACATGGCTACCAAACGCATCGTAGATTTGGGTGGCGTAACCGTGGGTGGCAACACCAACAACACCGTAGTAATTACCGGCCCATGCAGTGTAGAGAGCGAAGAGCAGATAGAAAGCGCTGCACAGTTGTGTGTAGAGCTGGGTGTAAAGGTACTGCGTGCCGGTGCCTACAAGCCGCGTACATCGCCGTACACGTTTCAGGGGTTGGGCTTAGAGGGCCTTAAGCTGCTGGATAAAATGCGCAGCAAATACGGCCTTAAAATTATAACCGAGGTGCGCGACAGTACCCATGCCGATGAAGTAATAGAATACGCCGATATAATACAGATAGGCGCTAAAAGCATGTACGACCACGGCATACTACGCAAGTGCGGCAAAACCCGTAAACCGGTGCTGCTTAAGCGCGGCTTTGGCACCACCCTGCAAGAGTTTGTACAAAGCGCCGAGTTTATACTTAGCGGTGGCAACGCCAACGTAATGCTGTGCGAGCGCGGCATACGCACCTTTGAAACCAAAACCCGTTTTACGCTTGACCTGTGCGGTGCCGCCTGGCTAAAGCAACACACTAACCTGCCGGTAGTGCTGGACCCCAGTCACGCCATTGGCTACGCCTACGGCGTGCCCGACCTTTCGCGCGCGTGTGTGGCTATGGGTATAGATGGCCTGCTGATAGAAACACACCCTAACCCCAAAGTAGCTAAAAGCGATGCCGACCAGCAGTTGAACTT
>CAYREY010000110.1:0-7475 GCA_964423405.1 uncultured Chitinophaga sp.
AATAACTACCGGTAGGCTGCAAACAACTCGCGGGCGTATTGCTCGTACTCGGCCATACGGCCTTTTAGTGTGTTGAGGTTGAACTTAGAGGGCATGGGGCGAATGTAGAAACCTTAACAGAATTATAAACTGTTTGAATTTGATAAAGTGTTATGTGTTTTGTTTATCCCATCATTCCATTAATGAAGGTATCTACAAACTCAAGCATCTTTTTCAAAATACGGTCACCTATAGTTTTGCGTTTAAGTATGGTAGGCTGTTCGCCTTCAAGCAGGTTCAGTACTTCATCGCGTAAAGGTTCGCGTTCGGCATACAGATACTCCTCAATCAGCGCTTGTGTTTTTTCTGCCGATAACTTCTCATCCTTTACCAGTTTGTCAAAAGCTTTCTGTTGCTCCTCATTCCAGAAGTTTTCAAACGCCTGTGCTACATCATCCACATCAACGCTGGCCAGATTTTTCTTTATAAACTTCTCTATTAATTCGCGCTTGCTGCGCAGGTTAGCTTCGGTGCTTAGTAAATTGAATATCTGTTGTTCAGCTGCCGCTACGTCTTTCTTCACTTTCGATTTTAGGCGAATGAGTAACTGAATAATATACGCCACGTTTATCTCGTCGCGGTGTATCAGTTCCAGTTCAAAATCTACATCCTCTAAAATTGAGACCTTCTCTTTTTGGTGGTCGCTCTTAACCTTTTGCCATAGGTCAAGGTACTTGCTTTTGTAATCTTCAAAAAGCTGTTCGCTCATGGCCAGGTCTGCCCATTTAAAATCGGCAAAGGCGGTCATTATGTTCTTAATGCGTATCAGTTCCCTAAACGCCATAATAAACTTCAACTCGTCTTCTTCGCTTTCCAGTTCGTTTACGCTGTTTACTGTTGGTGCAATTTTAAGCAGGGCTATGTAGGCATCGTTAAACTTCTTTACATAGTCCTCGTACGGCTTCATTATAATTACCTCAATAGCCTCTTTGTTGCTAAACAGGGTTATGGCATCATCGGTAGCATTTTTAAGGTTGCGGAACACCACAATATTGCCCTGGCTTTTTTGTTCGTTCAATATCCGGTTAGTACGGCTGTAGGCCTGTACAAGCCCGTGGTATTTCAGGTTTTTATCTACATATAGCGTGTTTACCTTCTTGGCATCAAACCCTGTTAAAAACATATTTACCACCAGCAAAATATCTATCCGGTTATCCGGATTCTCCGGATTCCGTTCGCGGTCTTTTATTTTTTTCGATAAGTCTTTATAGTAATTTTCAAAATCCTCGCTGTTTTTGGTGCTGAATTTTGTTTTATACATCTGGTTATAATCATGTATAAACTCATCCAGCATTTCGCGGCTGTGTTTGCTCAGGCCCATAAGCACCTGCGGCTCGCCCACAGCCGATAACTCTTCGGGTAATGAGCCGTTGGCATCCGCATCATCCTCGTTACTTACATAACTGAATATGGTGGCAATACGCAGGTCATGCTTACCTTCTTCCTTTTTTCTTCTAAAGATTTCGTAATACTTTATCAGCGTTTCTATATTGCTAACGCAAAACATAGCGCTGTAAGCACGGCTATGCGTTTTGCGGTTGTGGTGTGCAATAATATAATCGGTAATTTTCTCCAGCCTTTTAGGCGATTCCATTAACTCCTTTGTATCAATATCCTCTACTTCAATATCAATTTCAGTAGCCGTATCTTTACGCTTATAGCGGCCCACATATTCTACCGAGAACTTTAATACATTCTCATCGCGTATAGCATCGGTAATTACATATTTGTGCAGGCACTCTTCAAATAAATCTTTGGTAGTGCGCTTACCTCTTTCGTTTTTAACGGCATTATCTTTAAAAATAGGGGTGCCGGTAAAACCAAACATTTGTATGTTGTTGAAATACGATGTTATACGCTTGTGCGTATCGCCAAAGTGCGACCGGTGGCATTCATCAAAAATGAATACTATTTTTTCATCGCGCAGTTTATCTAACTTGCCCTGAAAGTGCTTTTTGCTAATAGCAGTATTCAGCTTTTGAATAGTAGTTACTATCAGTTTACTCTCTTTGGCATTGCCTGCTTTATCTACATAAGTGCCTAAAAACTGCTTTACAAGGTTGTGCGTGCTGCTGGTAGCATCTACGCTACCGGGCTGAAAGCCCTCAAACTCTTTTATGGTTTGGTAATCCAAATCTTTACGGTCAACCACAAACACAACCTTTTTAACCTGTGGCAGGTTCATTAAAATCTGGCTGGCTTTAAAGCTGGTAAGTGTTTTGCCGCTACCGGTAGTGTGCCACACATAGCCGTTCTTGTTGCTGTTTTTAACCCTGTCAATTAAAGCCTCTACCGCATAATACTGATAGGGGCGCAATATCATGGGCACTTTATTGGTTTCATTCAGCACAATGTATTTGCATATCATTTTGCTAATGTGGCAGGGCTCTAAAAAATCGGTGGTAAAACCGTTCAATATATTGGTTTGGCGCTTATTGTCTTTATCGGTCCAGTAGAAAGTATCTTTAAACGATTGGCGGCGGTTGTTAGCGTAATACTTGGTGTTAACCCCATTGCTGATAACAAACACCTGTATATACTGAAATAAGGCAGAGTTAGCGGCAAACGAATGGCGCTGGTAACGGTTAACCTGATTAAAAGCCTCTTTTAGCTCTAACCCGCGGCGCTTTAATTCTATTTGTACCAGTGGCAGGCCATTGACCAGCAAGGTAACATCATACCGGTTTTTATAGCTGCCCTCCATTTTTACCTGGTGGGTAACCTGGTATTCGTTCTGGCACCAGTATTCTGTATTTAAAAATTCAAAGTAAAGGTCTTTGCCATTATCGCGGGTAATGTGCTGGCGCTCGCGCAGGGTATGGGCTTTTTCAAATACGGTGCCTTTGTTTAGTATGTTTAATACCCTGTCGAACTCGGTTTGTGTAAACTGTACGTTATTATGTTTCTCTAACTGCTTTTTCAGGTTGGCCAGCAATTCTTTCTCATCGCTAATAGGCACCAGCGCATAACCCAGCTTTTGCAGTTGGGCTACTAATTGTTCTTCTAATACCTGTTCAGACTGTTTGGACATTGGGTTGTGTAGGTGTTAAGTGCTGTAAAAGCAGTTGATGGTGTTGCGTTACATACGTGTAGGCTGTAGTAACAATATGCTGAATGAACTTAGCTTTGAAATCTGCCGAAAGGTGCAGTTGCTGAATGGTGTCCGGTTCATTCAGGTGAATTTTGTAACCATCCAAATCTCCCATTTTCTCTACATTGACCCACCAGCCGCCGGCAAAGTTTTGCATGTTATTTACTCTTGAAAATTCCTTGTTAGTGTAATCTCCATTAAAAATGCCGGTAAACAAATAACCGCCCTCGTGCCCTTCGCCGGTAAACGATTCTATACCAAACCGCATCGGGCTTTTCTCAAAACCTTTTAATTTAATCCATACCTGCGAAAAGCGGGCTTCTTTAGTTGTCTCCCCGCTTTCTACTGTAAACAAGTTTTTATCCAATAAATCTGCCAGTTGCGCCAGCACTTCCAGCCGTATGGTTTCTGCCAGTGCACGGCGCGCTATGTTGGCATTACTAACCACGTAATGCGCAGCCTCGTAATTGCCAAGGATAAGATTATTAAGTTCCTGTTGGTTGGCAGTATCCATAGTGCCTGTTATTTTTTTTATAAGAATAATATACTGGCGTATGCTTTCGCGCAGTATGGGTTGTTCGCTGGTTTCTTTAAGGCAAGTCTGCAGCCATTCTAATATATGTACCTTATACGATATGCAAAAATAATCCTTCCCCTCTTCAAGCGTTCCTGCGCTTTCTTTCGATGGCTTACCACCCATAGGGGTAAGGTAATAGACCTTGTTTTTTGCTTTATTGTGGTTGCAGTAACGCTCTATTTGTACAAACTGGTCGCCGGCGTGTATTTTATTTTCAATGCATATTGTATGGCCTCCGTTAGCAGACAGGTATATGTCTACACGCCCGCCGGTTTTCTTTTCATAATCAACGGGGCCAATACCTTTTTCGGGTGTAACACTTATAGTTTCAATATCTATAAGCGCATTACTGTATTTAACCTTGTGCAAAAACAGTTTAAGAAAAACCGCCCCCATACCATGCGTGCCTGTTGGGTTTAGCAACTCAATTAAAAATGCAGAGTGGGTTTTGTTTTCGCTATGCTCTACACCTAAAATACTAAACAGGTTAAATTTTTCGCCTTTCAGCAAATCAATTTGCCTTTGCTGCCTGGCAACACTGCCTACGCTGTTAAGTAAGGTGCTTATATCTTTTGCATTTGCCATACCAACGTATTACACAAACATTTTTTGTAACAAGCCTTTTTTATACTGCTCTGTTTTTTCAATCTGGCTATTGCAGTGGGTTATTTTATCATCTATTGCTGAAAGAAACGATGCAATTTTTATTTGTTCGGCGATACTTGGTACTACTATTGTTAAGCTTCTTATTACATTTAGTGATAAGAATTTTTGAGTCCCACCCATGTTTTGTACAAAAAATTGTTGCATGATAGACGGACTTTTTAAATAATGGATTAAAAATATATTTTTCAGGACATCATTTTCTTTAAGTAAGGCAACATTCTTTATGGCAAACCCATCTCTTTTAACTAATACAGGATTTCCAATTGTTCCAATCATTCCAAATAAAATATCACCAACATTAACCCTTGACCTTGCATTAATCTTCATGTAGTCTTCTTCGCATATATAAGATACATTAGATAAATCGAGTGTGCCGTTCTTCATCAGATTTTTTGATGTGACAAAAGGATAACCATTTTTATGATATTTAGGAGAATCATGTGTACCATCCCGAACATCACAAACTTCACTTAATTTCCGCTGCTCCCACTTCGGAAAAGCTTTCCCATTATCATCCTTAAACCTCAACTGCTGCGAGAATATTTTTTGCACTGTCCCTTTTTTATATTGCTCAAGCAGGGCCTTCTTCTTTTTAAGGGCGTGCAGTTTATCATCAACCGCAGTTAGGAAAGAGGCGATTTTTTGCTGTTCATTTAAAGATAATGGATGATAAAATAGAACCTTATTTAATAAGGTTCCACTTGTTAAAGCTCTTGTAGTGTATGAACTTCTTTTTATTATTTCTTCCCTAACACTTTTTACCTCAAAACAATACTTCTTATAATCATTTACAAGAATGTACCCTTTGGGTCGGGCTCTAAGTACAAAACCACTAAAAACACAATCCTTGATGTTTTCCATGAGTGTTGCAGATAACCCGATTTCATTAATAGTTTCTGATGTACGCATAAAAAACACATCGCCCTCTTTTGCCGAATAGTTTTCAACTTCTTTCTTTGTTACTTCAACCAGCCCTTTTACGTTATGAGCATATAAAGCGTTTTGACTAAACACATCAGTAAAGTTTATTATCGGCGTTCCCTTACCAAAAAATTCCTTTTCTTTATTCAATCCGTTTTTAAAATCAAACAGATTTTCAATAGAGTTCTTTTTCCAAGCTTCTTTAAACTCAGGAAACCTTAACACCGGTATATTTTTCTCTTTTTTCATACTAAAACGGTGTTTCAATTTTTAATTCTTTACAAAAAGCGGCAATGGTTTTATCGGTGGTTGCCATTTGTTTATCCAGCGCCCTAATCTCTTTAGCTATGGCATTAATATCTATATCTTCTTCGGCCTCAAAGGTATCTACATAGCGGGGTATGTTCAGGTTGTACTCGTTGCTTGCAATTTCGCTTAGCAAAGCGCGTTTGCTGTATTTTGGTTCTTCGGTGCGCTGGCGGTAGGTGGTTACTATTTTATCAATATCCTGCTGGCGCAGCACGTTCTGGGTTTTTACTTTTTCAAAGTGCTGGCTGGCATCTATAAATAACACATCATCGGGTTGCTCGCGGCATTTTTTTATTACCAGTATGCAGGCCGGTATGCCAGTACCATAAAATACATTGGCGGGCAGGCCAATTACAGCATCTAAGTAGTTGCGCTCTTTAATTAAGTAGGTGCGTATATGTTCTTCGGCACCGCCCCTAAAAAGTACACCGTGCGGCAGCACAATAGCCATAGTTCCGTTTTCGGCCAGCTGGTACACCATGTGCTGCAAAAAGGCAAAGTCGGCTTTGGTGGCAGGGGCTAAGCGCCCGTACTGGCTAAAGCGGTCATCGTTCATAAACAGGGGGCTGGCGCTCCACTGGGCGCTAAAGGGCGGGTTAGCCACTATAGCTTCAAAACGCATATCAAGGTGCTGAGGGCGTTCCAGCGTATCTTCCTGTTTAATATCAAACCGGCGGTAGTGCACATCGTGCAGTATCATGTTCATACGCGCCAGGTTGTAGGTGGTGCGGTTAAGTTCCTGCCCGTAAAAGTTGCTTACCTCGGCTTCGCGCGCTACGCGTAGCAATAAGGAGCCCGAGCCGCAGGTAGGGTCGTAAACAGATTTTAGTTTCTTTTTGCCGCTGGTTACAATTTTGGCCAGCACGGTGCTTACCTGCTGCGGGGTATAAAACTCGCCGGCTTTTTTACCCGCGCCGCTGGCAAATTCGCCTATCAGGTATTCGTAGGCATCGCCCAAAATGTCTATCTGGCTATCCTGTAGTTTAAAATCAATTTTATCAAGGTGGGTCATCACCTTGGCAATAATCTCGTTGCGGGCATCGGGCGTTTTGCCCAGCTTGGTGCTGTTAAGGTCCATATCCTCAAACAGGTTGTCAAAATCTTCTTCGCTATCGGTACCCATGGTACTTAGCTGTATGTTCAGCAGTATTTTTTGCAGGTCTTCCAGTATAAAATTGCTGCCCTTCTCTTTCCCTTTCTTTTCTTTCTCCTGTTTTTCGTCTTCGGTGCTGCCGCGTTTAGCCACGGCGCTAAACAATTCAGATGGCTTTAAAAAATAGCCCAGCTTTTCAAGCGCTTCTTCTTTCAGGGCTTCTATTATTTCTTTACCGTTTTTGGTATCTTCCTGTATCTCATTAAACTTTATTTTATCGCCTTTAAGTATTTTATTGGCGTAAATCTCAATCTTCTCGCTCAGGTATTTATAAAATATAAAGCCCAGTATATAATCGCGAAACTCGTCGGCGTTCATTTTTCCGCGCAGGGTGTTGGCTACATTCCAAAGTTGTTGCTCTAATTGTTTTTTCTGGTCGTCGCTCATAAGGTTTTTGTAACAGGCCAAACTTACATTTAATATTTTGCAGGTGGCGGCAGTTGTTAACTATCAGGTAGTTAACATATATACACTTGTAGCCACCCTATGGGTTATACAGTAGGTTTAAACTTCCGAAGTTTAGCAGGTGTGGTTGGCATACGTAAGGGTGGCGGATAAAACTTCGGAAGTTTTGCGGCCGGTATTGCTTGTAACATGCTACACACCCCTTGTAAAATTGCGCCGTAATTGCGAGGAGTGGAGCTAAACAGCCTCCCCCACCTAGCCTCCCCCAGGGGAGGGATAATACCAACAGCCAATACAAAGATTGCTTCGTCGCT
>CAYREY010000111.1:0-7139 GCA_964423405.1 uncultured Chitinophaga sp.
ATAAAACACAAAAAGCCTTAGCTGTAAGTAGTGCAGTTGCATGGGGTGCCGTTACTGGTGGTATAGGTTTATTGGTTGGTGCATTGGGTTTGCTTTACACAGGCTACCAAAAAACTACCGATGCTACAGAGGAACAGATGAAAGCCGACGCTAAACTTAATGATGAATTGCAAAAGCGTATTGAGTTATTGCAAAGAGTATCTGACCTTACACGTAAGCGTAGCAAAGAGAGTGAAGATAATGCGGCGGCTAACATTGAACTATTAAAAGCACAGGGCGCATCTACCGAAGAAATACGCGATGCGGAAGCCGCTTTAGATGCTGAGCGCGTAAAATCAGCATTAAAACAGCGTGATGTATTTGCTACACGCATTCAAAACTTCACACAGTACAAAGATTACTACCTGAAAAGCCAAAGCGATTTGGCTACACAAATACAGGACATGGAGGAAGCTGCTATCAGCGGGCGCAATTACACAGCTGGTGGAATTACTTACTACGAAAAAAGTTTACAAGATAAAATTGAACTAACTAAAAAAGAGTACAAAACATTAACCGATGAAATTGACCAGGTAAGCGGTGTAATTAAAGAGATAGACGATGCTATTACACAGCAGACACTGAACAATATTGCCCGCGAAAAGCAGGCGCGTGAAGAAGGTTATAAATCATTATTAGCCTATTTAAATGCGCAGGTAACAGCAGCCGAAGATGGTAGTGCCGAAGAGTTGAACGCACGTATAAAACTGATACGCACACAGGCCGAAATAAATAAACAGGGCCTTGCTAACGATGCCGCAGCTGCTAATGAGCGTTACCGTATAGATGTAGAAACCAGCGAGGCTATTACAAAAATGCGCCGGGAGTATGCTTTTAAGGTGGCCCAAACTGAAATAAACACAGACATTGCCACCCAGCAGGCGCGGGTTGCTGTTACACAAGAGGGCACCAAAGAGCGGCTAAATGCTGAATTGGCGCTAATAGATGCCGAGGCTGATGCTAAGCGACTGGCAATTGATAAGGATATTACAGACGAAAAAGAGCATTATGCCAAGCTATTGGCGTTAGATACCGAAACCACGAATGCCCGCATACAAAAGCAAATTGCGTACTACGAACAGCTAAAAACAGCGCGTGAAAGCGACTTAGATGCCGAAAAAGCACATGCGCTTGCTATGGCACAATTAGAGCTAGGTGGCCCCGGCTCTGGTGCACAGGCTGCCCACCAGCTAAAGCTAAAGCAGTATGATATTGAAGATGCGCGGCTAAAAGAGCAAGCCGATTTAATTGATAGCAAATTTGCAGAAGAAAGTAAGCTGGTAAGCGATACCACCGAACTATATAAGCAGTACCAAAAAGACCGGCAGGCTATTGATGATGCCATTGCCCTAAACGCCCAGGCTAAGGCTAAAGAAACGTATGATTATGAAAAAGCCTTAGAAGACCAAAAAAGAACCGCAGCTATTGAATTAGCCAGGCAAACTGCTGATGCCATATTTGCCATTACGGCTAACATTGCCGATGCTCAATTGCAAGATGAATTGCAAAAACTGAATAAGCGCCGCGATTTAGAACTGCAAAACAAAGCATTAACCGAACAGCAAAAACAGGCCATAAACGAAAGATATGCCCGTGAAGAAGCGGCGCTGAAACGTAAGGCATACGAACAAGATAAGGCCAGTAAACTGGCACAGGCGGCCATTAACGGCGCATTGGCTATTACAAACATATTGGCAACACGCCCTAAATCTGATTTTGGTGTTGGCGATGCCATATTAATAGCCTCGGCTATTGCCAGCACAGCAGCACAGATAGGTATAATTGCCAGCACACCGATACCGGCATTTAAGAAAGGGGGTAAGAATATACCTGCAGGTATGAAGTTGGTAGGTGAGGAGGGGCCAGAGCTTATCTATACGCCCGGCGGCGAAACGGTAATACCACACGGCGATACTAAAAAGATATTGGAGGCGTGGAGTATTCCGATGCCAAATATACCGGCTGCATTACTTAGTGATACTGCTATTGGCTCTGCTATGCCGGTTATTGATTATAGCCAAATGGCCGCGGCGTTTGCCGGTGAGTTGCGTAAAAACCCAATGCTTAACGTGAAGTTAGACAGGAGCGGCTACAGCATTTACATACATAGCAAAAACAAATCTGTTAACCTGCTAAATAATACCTACGATGCGTAACTATGTATTACTTGCTGGTGCACCTGATTTGTTGGCCGTTGTAATCATTAAGGCCACCCGATTTAGCTGTTTCATAAGCAGGGTCGCCTTTGCAGTAAGTTATATTACCGGTACTGTAGTTGCATTCAACACACCTGCTGCAAGAATTAGCGCCGATACAGATAACGGCCAGTACGAATATCATCTTTTTCATACACCAAAGTTAACGCAATAAAACCGGAATAACCAAATGCCTTTAAAATTCACCATAATAGACTATACCACCGACCCGGCAGGGGTAGAAACCGTAGTTGATGAACCTGTGGGTTGGGATAGTGTTGGTTTCAGGCTAAAGAGAGATAAAAACTGGAGAGGGTTTTTCGATTTCTTTGACGATGCCTATAATCAGCTACAATGGCACGGTAGCGCTTTGCCGGTTTTAAAAGATGCTTACGATGCATACGGGTTAGATGCCTACTGTGAATTAAAGGTAGAATACGCCTGTAGCGATACCGATGCTTATACTGTAGTTTACCTGGGCAAGTTTGTTTTTGCCCGTTACAGCTATGTGTGTTCTGATTATTGCTATGTAGAATGCGGCGTTGATAATGCTAATTGCTTAATGCAGTTTAAATACCGCTATGACCAGAAAGTTAACCTTGATACGGTTGATGCCTTTGATAGCCTTTGCGATACGGTTACAATAACAGGAGCTACAGTTGATTTTGACAGCAATGTTGGCAGCACAACCAACATTACCATAAACAGTTACGTTTTTCTTACCAACCCCGTAGGCCAATGGCTACTAATAACGAATGCTGGCGATAAAAACGGTGCATACTTAATCAACAGTATTAGCACAGTAGCAGGCGATACTATTTTGAATTTAGAGGGTGTAATTGCATTGGGGGCCGGTGTAGTATGTAATTTGCAGTCATCTTGTTTAGAGCCATACAGCGCATTGGGTAAAGAGATTGTGCTGCCCGCCAAAAAGCTATTGCGCGAAAATAATTGGGAGATAGATAATACAGTTCGTAATTATACCGATGATGTATTGTCATCAGAAGTTATTGGTACGGTAGCTAATTATTATTTCGCTTTTGATTGGGTAATAGATAACCTGACTGAAATATCTACATCTACAAGATTTGAGTTTTTGGGTGGGTTTGTTGATACTAATTCAAATAATCCATTTTATGATTTACAGTCAACATACTCAGGTATAGTTGATATTGATAGAGATACTACCATACAATGTAGCTATGAATATGAAATTGATATTGAAATAGACGGTGCGCTGTTGATGCAAACAATTGATACGGTAATAGATAATGTTGGTGAAATTGCTATTTTATATGGCAAACCTGGTGAAGTGGCAACAAAAGTGGTCCTACAAACCGGTTTAACCTCACCAGTTAATGCTGCTATTAACGTAAATTATAGCGGTACAATTACATTAACCCCTGGTGATAGAATTTATCTGGTTTATGTTATTTCCGGCTTCAGATACCTAACCGGAGGCGGCGGCGGTGGCCCGGCAGATCCGTTTGAACTTACGATTACCGTAAACAGTGCCAGCCTTAGCATACGTGCTACACAGGAATGTGAAAACACAACGGCGCGCGTATATCTGGTAAACGAAACACTAAGCCGTATGGCCGAGGCTTACACCGGCGATTGCATAAAGGTTAAAAGCGACTATTTCGGGCGGGTAGATTCACAGCCATATACCAGCGATGCCAACGGCTGCGGGGCGCTGGAGTGCCTTACCTCTGGTTTAATTATCCGTTCGCGCGAAACAAACAAAGTGCGCATTGGTAGCGATTTTGTTACACCAACTTTTAACCTCAGCTTTAAAGATGCCTTCGATTCGCTGAAAGCTATTCACAACATCGGTATGGGTGTAGAAACCAATACGGTTGACGGCGGCGAATGGATACGTATAGAACCTATCAGCCACTTTTTTAATGATACGGTTTTAATGACCTGCGATGCTGTTAATGAACTGAAAACAGCCCTTGACCAGGACGTTGTTTATAGCCGTGCATTAATGGGTTACAATAAATGGGGTACCGAAATAGGGCAGGGCCTTAACGATGTGTTTACCAAACGCGAATACCGTACAGAGCAAAAAGCGCTAAACAATCTATACCAGATGCTTAGCAACTTTATTGCCAGCGATTACGCTATTGAGGTTACCCGCCAGCAGTTTGGCAGCAACACCAAAGATTGGCGCTACGATAACGATACGTTTATTATCTGCCTTACAGATAAACTTAGCGTTAGTGCCACATTCAACGTTAACTCTGGCGACGATACTATAACCATAAGCGGTGCTGAATGGGAGCCTAATTTTAAGGTTGGCGATACTATTACCGTAACCGGCAGTGCAAGTAATGACGGTACCTATACAATTACCGTAGTGACCAGCATACCGGATATTACCATTATACGCGTGGCCGAAACACTGGTTAACGAATCGCTGGTTGATGTGGTGTTTGAAAACCTGACCAACCCGCTTAAAATAGTTGAACAAGGCAACATAAACACAGCAACAAATATTATTTATCCCGAAACGGCTTACAACCTGCGCATTACACCAGAGCGCAACGCTTTGCGGCACTTCAAAACACTTGTAAACTGTTACCGCAATTATGCTACCGGCAAACTGGTATTTACCAACGGCGAGGGTAACTACTTAGCAGTTATTGAATTGACAAATGATGGCTGTGTAATAGAAACAGGATCGCTGGCCGAAAACGCCGACATACAGGCCAGCTTATTTGCTGATGCCGATGAAGCTACACCGCTTTACTGGCCCGAACTGGTAACGTTTGAATACCCGGTTACCTGGGCGCAATACCTAACCATTAAGGCCAACCCGTACGGACTGATAGGCTACAGCTGTGGCAGCGGGCCGGTGCAATACGGATGGATAGAGGATTTTCAGCTTAAACCATACAGCGGTATGGGGCAATTTACATTACGACCTAAAATAGAAACATAACATGGGCTTAGGAATAATAACCCCACCTTTCAGCTTTATACAATTTGCCGAACCGGGCATGGTTTGCAGCGATAACGCGCGGCCCTGTTTGCCATTGGTATATGTTACCGATTTAGGTTTCAGGGTGAAGATACGTGTAAGCGGTGCCGATAAGCCGCTATTTGAAAGCTACGAAGTAAGCGCCGGTTTTACTTTGGATTGTGATAACCCCGGTGTACTACCCCGCAACTACTTTGCCGATTGGTATCTAGTGGAGCCGGGCGATGGCAGCGACCCTGATTTATGGGAGGGCGTATTCCAATTTAATGATAACGGGCTTTTCCCAATATACGAAGTAGGCCAATGCCTGTACTTAGCCATTTTCAAAAACAGCGATGGCAGCTTAATAGATTGCCTTGAAACCTGCTTTAAAAAGAGTGATGACATGTGCTACAGTACCCTGCTAAGGTACCGCAACAATGAAGATGCTTTTGGATTTAACTACACAGCACCGCTTAATGCGTTTAATCGCGTACGCTTACCATTTTACCTGCACAGCCCCGTAAATGCTGAAGAGGAAAAAAGCTATGCTAAAAGCGACGGTAGCAGTATGTTAATCAGCGCGCGGCTGTATAAAGATTACAAGGTAACCAGCGACTATTGGCCCGAAGACTGGATAGAAAAGTTTGCCGTGGCTACCAAACACGATACGGTGATTGTAACCAACGATTATGCCGGGCTTGATAATGACGGCGTATTGCGCACCGATGCGCTGGATATTAACTGGCGCACCGAAGATATGCCAACCTTTAAGCTGGCACAGGTTAAAACCACCATGCGCTTAACCGCCGCCCGTAGCACCATAAACAATAACTGTCAATAACCAACTATGTACAATATACCAACAACAGCACCGGTAACGCAGCCGGAAACCAGAAGAAGAGGCCGTAAACCGGGAAGCGGGAAAACAGTAAAGCCAACAGTAAATGAAACGCTAACTGCTGAAACAACTGCTAATGCCAACCAACCAACCACCAAACCTGTTACCGATAAAATAGGCCGGGGGGTGGTGCTTATTGCATTAGGCTCTGCCGAATACGGTAAAATGGCAGCTAATGCCGCCGCATCTATCCGGTTTAGCGATAAGAAAGTGCCTATACACCTGGTGCATAGCGGCAACAGCCTGAGCCACCTGACCGATGCCCACCGCAGGCTGTTTACCAGCATAGCCGAGTGCCCGGCAGAATACTACACCACTAACGGCAAGCCCGATTACATAAAGGCCAAAACGCACATATGCGACCTTAGCCCGTATTATGAAACCCTGCTGTTAGATGTTGACCTGCTATGGTTTGGTACTAAAAACATGAGTAATTTCATTACCATGCTGGCCGGTACCGATTTTGCGATGCAAAGCCGGGGTGTACACAATTATGCTACCGGTAAAACAGACGGCAAATACACCCATTGGGTAGATGTGAAAAAGGCCCAACAGGCATACGGGCTTACCGGTAATTTTTACCAGCTAAGCAGCGAAGTAATGTGGTTTAGAAAAACCAAAGAGGTGAAAGCCTTTTTTACAAAAGCTAAACAGATATACAGCAAACCCAAAGTAGCAACTACGGTTGGTTTTGGTACCGGCCTGCCCGATGAGTTTGCCTTTAACATAGCCGCCAACCTATGCGGCCTGGCACCGCGCAAAGCCCACGATGTATTTATTTACTGGCAATACCTGGATAAAACACCGGGCCCGTGGAATGAAATTATAGCGCGATACTATGGCTATAGCATGGGTGGCAACAACATACCAACCGCCGTACGCCAACGCTACGAACAAATGGCCCGCCACCAGGCGCAGGCATTACGTTTACCATACTATTTTAAAGTGTACCCTAAAAAACAATGGGATAATACCCGCCGTGTGCTATGATAACAGAAAAACAACTAAAAGACATTTTTAACGGTACCCGCCGTAGCCC
>CAYREY010000112.1:0-7093 GCA_964423405.1 uncultured Chitinophaga sp.
GTACTCATAAAATAGCCGCCATAAACTGGCTGATGGTACGCGCATCGGTGGCGGGGGCATGGGTTAGCTCTATACCTTCGTACTCGTGCCACAGGTGGTCTAACTCTGGGTCCCATTTAGGGAAGTGTAAAGAGGGGAGGAGCCAGTGGGGGGAACGAATGCCTTTAAAATTACTGTTTCGACTTAACAAGGTCAACAAATCCCTTTAAAGGAAGTATTTTTTTTCTGTAACTCTTGGGATAACTTGAAATATAATCGTTAGGAACAACCAATCTTACATTATGTTGCTCCATTTCATCTAACTGATTTGATGAAATACCTTGTTGTAAGGTAAATAGGTGTTTTGTACTTATACGGTTAGCTTCGTTAATTACCTGCCGCCATCTATCTTTACAGGTTGTTTTAGCACCGAGAAAAACGAGTTTGTCAGATGGAAATTTAGTGTCATGATATGCTTCCGCACTTGGGAAAATAAAATCCGGCTTTTTAGCACCTTCTGTTTTAGCCTGGCTGGCAAACTGTACATTGGTTAAAGTAAATACTTCGCTAAGGTGATTCTCCAACGACTTACCAGCTCTATTTTTTCTTCTGTTTAATATTGTGTTTGAGAACTCTATCAAGTCCTCTACTGATTTAAACGGAGATTTTATTTTTTCACCATAACGACTATTCTCAATTGCTTTAAATAACTCAAACTCTGTTGTAAGCCATTTTACCAATTGCGCATCGGGCTGTGCAATTGCCAAGGCCGGCGAAATGTTAAATGCTTTATTGAAAATATTTCTAGCATTGGCCGATACTTCTTCAGCTTTAGGGAAATCAACCTTAAGGCCATTGATATACTCCTGAAAAAGCTTAAGCAAAATATTCTCTGCTGTAAGTTCTCGTGTTTTCGGTATTAAGGAATTTGTTTCGGTTGCAGAAATACCAAAAGCGCTAAAGAAGTCTTCTATATCTTCATCTGAACTAAGTATAAAAGCATCATAAAAATGATTACCTTTTTTTACTACAACCATTAAATCGCCTACAAAATTTGCTTCACGATATGGAAAACCATACCCGAATCTGGTTAATCGGTACTCATCCCTGGTTCTCTCACCATAATAAACAACACGGCTTGTAGTTTCGAATGAATCTTGCCATCGTACAACTACATTGATGTCCTTCATTGCCCCTTTTACACCCGGCGAAGTAAAAAACATACGCCATGCATCTTTGGGCACTAAATAACCTGATTGATGGCCTTTTGTTGCCTTCGTATCATTAGGTGCGATAAACTTGCTGTAAGCAAGTTCAGATTCCTGAACGCTATTTATGGCCTTTTCTAATACTGAGCTCATATTCCTGAATTGCTTTTGTTACTTGTTTTGCAATAGCTTTTACAACCGGCACAGCAACCGAGTTACCAAACTGCCTATATAACTGAGTTTGCGACACTCCAATATTTTCAATTCTGAATTTTTTAGGGTAACCCATTAACGCTTTACATTCTTCGGTTGTAAGTCTACGTGGATTCTCTCCTTTACCTTGCGGTATCAAAATCTCTGAACCATCTTTATGGTAACGGGCACTTAGTGTACGGGTATAAGATTCTGGATTTACCAAACCAAAACCAAAACCATTGCCGGCAGCACGATGTTTCTCTGCATACCTTTGCAGGTAATTCCAAAGGTGATCTGATAGTGTATACTTTGGGTCCGGGTCTTTTTCCAGTATGTCCCGTACTTTTTTAGGCTCTTTAGGCGATTCAGGAAACTCAAAGTGAATTTTCTTATTAAAATACTTTTTATCAAATCCCACTATAAAAATCCTTTCTCTATGCTGAGGTACATAATACTTAGCATCAATTATTCTGTCAAATACTTCATAATCTAATCCCCTAAGCGTTTCTTCAATTACTTTAAACGTTTTCTTTTTATCGTGTGATTTTAGGTTTTTTACATTCTCCAATATAAACGCTTTGGGGCGATGGTCGTTTAGTATCTCGGCTATATCGTAAAACAAAGTACCTTGAGTTTCATCTAAAAAGCCGTGCTTCTTGCCCAAACTATTCTTTTTTGAAACACCCGCTAAAGAAAACGGCTGACACGGAAAACCGCCGCAAAGCACATCAAATTTGATAGGTATTTGTGCCTTTACTTCATGCTTAGTTATATCACCAAAAGGCACCTCACCATAGTTTGCAAAGTATGTACGTTGGCTGTTTACATCCCACTCGCTACTAAAAACGCAGCGACCACCCTGCTCCTGCATCGCTAGCCTGAAACCACCGATACCTGCAAACAAATCAATAAAAGTAAATTCTTCTTTGCCCGGTTCGATAGGTGGAAACGGCACTTCGTAATTGATGGGGAATAAACTTTTCTGAAGATGCTCCTCTGCCACACCATTCTTCTTACTCTTTGCAAAACGCTTATCTGCCCATTCTAAAAAATCATCAGACCAGCCTCCATAGTTTTGTATGTGGTGGGTAATAAAAGCTTTCTTATCGTCGGCAACTTTGCCTACCTGCAAATTATTTTCGGCAACTATTTCTGAAAGCTTTATAGTTGTCTTTCCGTTCCGTTTGCTCATCTCTTTTTCTTTTTAGTTGTTTGAAAAAGAGGGGCAGTAAAAAAATCCTGAAATGATACATCAAGGCCATTAAGTATCTTCTCCAACGTTTCAGTTGAAATATTCCGACGACCGTTCTCAATATGGTTCATAGAGGTGCGATTCAGTTCGCCCTTCCACGCCAGTTGCTCCTGTGTTAGTTTTCTTTCCTCACGTAGTTCACGTATGCGCGCTGCAATGCGTTCATTAATATTCATGAACGCAAACTACTTGACGTGGCTTAAACACAATTTGCTTTTAAGCCACGTTGCTAAAAATGTTAGTATCTAATCTGAGTGAGCAATTTTGAGAGCGATTCACCAATACAAGGAGGTTTCAATTCACACTCCCAGAGGGTTATAACCCTCCACCCCAGGGCCTGTAAGGCCTGTTTTTTCTTATGGTCGTTGGCTATGTTGCCGTTAATTTTGTTAAGCCACCAGTCGGTTTTTGTTTTAGGTACCACGTAGTATTTGCAACCCTCGTGGCCATGCCAAAAGCAGCCATGCACAAAAATTACGGTTTTGTATTTAGGTAAAACAATATCGGGCTTGCCGGGCAGGTTTTTGGCGTGTAGCCGGTACCGGTAGCCATTGGCAAACAAAAAGCGCCGCACCAGTATTTCGGGCTTAGTGTTTTTGCCCTTTATCATGCTCATATTATAGCTGCGCTGTTGTTTGGTATGTACGTCGGCCATGGGGTAAATATACAGGGTTAATACAAACAGCCTCCCCCACCCTACCCTCCCCCGAGGGGAGGTTCAACAGCCGGTACTGCCGGTGTATGTTAGGGTTGTTGCTGTTGGGTTTGTTCCCACTCGGTTGGGGTAAGTGGGGCCAGGCCGGCGAGGTTGCGGATCTGGTTGTGCTTTTCGTAGTCGGTAAGGTTGGGGTTGGCCAGTATGGCGCGCTTGGCGGTGTGGTAGTGCTGCGTGTTGCGCGCGTAGGTTATTTGTGGCGGCAGCAGGTGCGGCTTGTGTTGGGCTATGTAATCTATAATGCCAATTTCGGCTTTGTTGGCAAACTTAATTTTTACGGTGTTGGGCGCATGGCGGTAGTCGCCACATATTAACTGGTGCTTAATACGTTGCGCGTCGCTGTAGGTTAGCCTACGGGCGGCGTCTTTACGCGGCTCTTCAAAATAATACTTACCGGTGGTAGCAAAGTAGTTAGGCCCCAGGGTTATAATATACTCCTCTTCGGGCGTGGTAAGGGCCTGTTTGTGCTTATCGGCGTTTAGCTGTTCGGCAATGGCCATGCGCTCTTCGGTGTACTGTTGCAGGGCCAGTAGTATTATCTGCCCGTCTAACCTGTCAAACAGTTTGCCGCCATCTATGTATCTGCCGCATTTCATACCATCAAAACAGAGCTTCAAATCCTCCAGCTTTAAAAAATAATACTGCTGCATAATCAGCTTAACGGTTTCGGCCAGTTGCAAATCGTTCATGCTTTTGCCCACGTTGAAAAACGCTATTAGCTGCGCCACAATTTTTACCAGTATGGCAGCGGCCACGGCCTCGCCGTGTTGTTTTTTAAGTGTAACCAGTGTGCTGCCCTTGCTCTGCAGCGCCTGCTGTATGCTGCCCACTTGCATACTGCTGAAGTATTGAGTCGGCTGCGCTAACAATTGTGGCGGTGTTGGCGCCTGTACGTTGTTTACGGGTTTTAGGTGGCTCATGTGTTTGGGGTTTAGTGGTTAGCCAATTGCGGAAATGCTTTTTCCATTCGGAGAAGGTGAGGTGTACTTTTTCATCGATAGCCAGCAGGGCATTAAACTCGTTGCAATCGTTGCGTGTTAACGGGCGGCGCACCAACATTTCTATGTTTTGTTTATCGAGTTCGCCTTCATCCGAAAAAATTTTTTCAGCAAATTTCTCATGCTGTGCCTGTAGTAGTAGTAGAGATACGTTAGTATCTCTATCTTCTTTCTTCTCTTCTTCTGTGGTGCCATTGGCATTGCCATTGGTATCGGTTTGCCATCGTTTTTTGGCATTCTTTTTACCGGCTATATGTTGCCTTAAAAATTTCTCCCGCTGCTCTACCCGCACTTTTGCGCATACTTCATTTACCAGGTGCCCTTCGGGTGTGGGCGTAAACTTTTCGAGTATGGTATTCATTTTTAGCTGCGAGCTGATGCGGGCAATTTTTTTGAGCTTACGGTTGTCGTTGGGCAGGTAGCCACGTTTCCACTGTTCGGCTATCAGCAGCATAAAGCCGCCAAGTTCGGCGGCGTCCATATGTGTGGTGCCGGCTAACAGGTCGGTCCAGTACACCGGCATCCATGTTAGCTCCATGTTTGGTTCGTTCATATTAAGTATAAGTTTATGTGTAAGGCCCCTCCTAAGTCTTCCCCTAAAGGGGAGGACTTAAACAGCCGCCTCACCCGCCTGCGGCGAGGCGCAGCCCTAAATCCCTCTCCTAAAGGAGAGGGACTTTAGCAGCCAGCAGCCGTAATACAAAGATTGCTTCGTCGCTCGCAAAGCCTCGCTTCTCGCAATGACGGGCACGGTTTGCCAACAGCCTCACCACCCCGTCCCGATAAATCGGGACACCCCTCCTTAAAATAAGGAGGGGAGCTTAACAGCCGGCTCATACGCCTATGGTGAGGGAGGCAGTCAATAACCTTTAATACAAGATTCCTCACTGCGCAGAGCCTACGTTCGGAATGACAAATGCAGGGAAGTGGTAATCGGTAATTCTGTAAATAGGTCAATTTGTAAGTGCAACACACCCGCCTACGGCGAGAGTCGCAGTCAATAGCCGTAATTCAGAAGATTGCTTCGTCGCTCGCAAAGCCTCGCTTCTCGCAATGACGGGCACGGTTTGCCAACAGCCTCACCACCCCGTCCCGATAAATCGGGACACCCCTCCTTAAAATAAGGAGGGGAGCTTAACAGCCGGCTCATACGCCTATGGTGAGGGAGGCAGTCAATAACCTTTAATACAAGATTCCTCACTGCGCAGAGCCTACGTTCGGAATGACAAATGCAGGGAAGTGGTAATCGGTAATTCTGTAAATAGGTAATTCTGTAAATTGGTAGATACCATTACACCAACAGGTTACTGGCCTCTATCACTTTTTCGGTAAGTAGTTGTCGGTCGGTATCGTCTATAGCAAAGCGGATGATGTGCAGATTTTTGTAGTAGCCGCCATCGGGTAGCCAGGGTAGTTCATCATCAGTGGCAGCGCTTATCCAGTTTGTTTTACAGGCTCCGGTGTCGGCAGCGGGGGCATGTTTGCGTATGGCGGGCAGCTCGCTGCGGTAGGGGCAATAGGCCACCAGTTCGGCGTGTTGCGCACCGGTTAGTATGGCGTTGCTTACCAGTTGCCAGTAATAGGTTTCGCCATCGGGGTGTTCTTCGCGCACTTCATCTATGTTGGTGCAATCGGCCAACTGGCAAAAACTTTTCATGGTAAACGGACACTTCACTTCTACCACGGTGGCACCGGTGTCGAATTTTTGCATATCGGGTGTGCCGGCCCAAAAGCTGCCATGTACCGGGTGGGCTATAGTTTGCATATTAAACCAGTAGCCGGCGCCGAGTAGTTGAAACGCGCGGTGTTGCAGCACGCGGCCCCAGGCCATAGGCCGCGTATCGGTACCGGTGGCCAGTGTGCGGCCCAACCGGCGTTCCATATTTTTTTCGGCTATGTAGGTAAAGGCCGGTTTGCCGAAGGAGATGTTATCGCGGCCGAGGCTCATTAAGCGGGCAATGTTGCCCGAGGTGAAACGGCCGGTGCGTTGCAGGTGGGTGGTGGTGTTAGTTGTTTGCATGGTTGGTTGATTATAGATTAAAGATTAAAGATTGGGGATGTAGCTGTTACATTACTTTGCGGTTGCCTATTTTGCCATAAGCGCTTTCTACAATGGCATCTACCGTGGCGCGGCAGTCGTGCTGGCGGTTGAGGGCATCGGCAACGTGCATGGCCTCGGTAATAGCGGCGGTATCGGTGGCGGAGTGCTGGTAAAAGCTAAGTGTAATTACGTAGCGTTTTTTGTTGGGGGTGTTTTGTGTGGTGGTTGTCATATGGTTTAGTATTTAATGTAAAAAGAAACCAACCGGTTCTCTCATAGGGGGCGCCTGTCTTCCTCTCCCCCTTGTAGCTTAGTTTGGGCGCGGCATTTCTGTGTGGCCGGTTGGTTTGGTAGTTGGTGTTAACCGGTGGATCGGTGAACGGGGAAATCGGTATATAGGGAAACAGCCTCCCCCACCCTACCCTCCCCCAGGGGAGGTTCAACAGCCAACAGCCGGTGCTTGTATTGGTATTTGTTCCCCATTTAGGGGGCCGGGGGTAGTTCCGTAAATACAACCACCCCAACCGCTAAGGCGGCTTCCCCTCCTTAAAATAAGGAGGGGAGTTTAGCAGCCAACAGCCGTAGTACAAAGATTGCTTCGTCGCAGAGCCTCCTCGCAATGACGGCATGGTTTGTCGCGGGTTTACAATCGGTAATTCTGTAAATAAGTAAATCCGTCAATTGTTGCCGCCCTGCCACCATGGC
>CAYREY010000113.1:0-108 GCA_964423405.1 uncultured Chitinophaga sp.
ACAGCGTACCTTATGCATTGTTTGCAGCTAACTCACAGCCCGGCCCGCAAGGCCCTGCTGGTGCTACTGGTGCCGATGGCGCACAAGGTCCTGCCGGTGCTCAAGGTC
>CAYREY010000113.1:208-7016 GCA_964423405.1 uncultured Chitinophaga sp.
CAACCGGTGCTGATGGTGCACAAGGCCCTGCCGGTGCAGTAGGCCCAACCGGTGCTGATGGTGCACAAGGCCCTGCCGGTGCAGTAGGCCCAACCGGTGCCGATGGCGCACAAGGTCCTGCCGGTGCAGTAGGCCCAACTGGTGCCGATGGTGCACAAGGCCCTGCCGGTGCAGTAGGCCCAACCGGTGCCGATGGTGCAGTAGGCCCAACCGGTGCTGATGGTGCACAAGGCCCTGCTGGTCCAGTAGGCCCAACTGGTGCCGATGGCGCACAAGGCCCTGCCGGTGCAGTAGGCCCAACCGGTGCCGATGGTGCACAGGGTATTCAAGGTCCTGCTGGTGCAGTTGGCCCACAAGGCCCAACTGGTGCCGATGGTGCACAAGGCCCTGCTGGTGCTGTAGGCCCAACCGGTGCCGATGGTGCTACGGGTCCAACCGGTGCTCTTGGTCCACAAGGCCCTATTGGTGCTGTTGGCGCTACAGGCCCTGCCGGCCCTGTTGGTGTTCCTGGTGCTAACGGTGCTACAGGCCCTGCCGGCCCTGTTGGTGTTCCTGGTGCTAACGGTGCTACAGGTCCTGCCGGTCCTACGGGTGCACAGGGTGTTACCGGCCCTACCGGCCCTGTTGGTGTAACTGGTACAACCGGCTATGTATCTAAGTTTACATCGCCTACTACATTGGGTAACTCTATGATGCAGGATAATGGAACCAGTATGGCTATTAATTCTGCGCCTGCTCTTACAAACCAGCTATACGTATATCGCCAGCAGCTTACTATTAATGGCGATGCACAGTCTACCCTTTTTGGCTACCGCACCCGCGATTCGCAAAACGATGGTACCAGTTATGGAGTTAGCTTCACCAACGATGCTACCCGTGGTTACAACTTCTGGGGCGATGTATATACCTTTGGTGTAGGTGGTTATAACTATAACGATTATACCCGTTGTGGTGGTACCCTTGGTGCCGAGCAATCTGGTGCATACTGGGGCTCGCTGGGCTACAAAAGCAGTGGCTCGTTAACCTATGGTGTGTATGGCAGTGCAGCTTATGCCAGCGGTGGTGGCCGTATGGCTACCGGTACCGCCAGCGGTATTGGTGCCGGTTTCTACGGCGATATGATGGGCGGCTGGGTACGCGGCGATGTAATGGGCCTTATGACCTCGGGTAATATGTTTGCCGCTTACAACGTAGGCAACGTATATACCGAGGGCAAACAGATAGAACTGGTTACTTCATCTACCGGTACTAAAGTACCAGCCTACACAGTAACTGCTGCTGCCAGCAAAGTATATGGCGATGGTGCTGCCAAACTTACCAATGGCACTACACGTGTAAATTTTGATGCCGCTTTTGCAGCAATGATCAACAAAGAGCAACTACCTACCATTACTGTAACCCCAACCGGTGGCTGGGCTAATCTGTACATAGTAAGTGTAGATGCCGAAGGCTTTACCGTAGCAGAGGCCAACAACGGCCAGTCATCGGTTAACTTTAACTGGATTGCCGTAGCCAACCGTGTAGATGGCACGACTACTGTACCAGCACAAATGCTGGATGCTAAGTTTAAAGATACTATGCAGGGTGTAATGTTTAACGAGGGCAACAAAGAGCAATCGGGACAAAGCATGCACTGGAATGGTACCGAACTACAATACACTGCGGCTCCTAAAGTTGACCGCGGCCCTAAAATAGAGCCAGAGTACGCACGCCCTAACCGTAAATAATTATTGAACTTTCTGATTCTTAGCCCCGTTGCCTACTGGCAATGGGGCTTTTGTTTTTATAACCGGTGCCGGGCCCGTTGTAAATTATATACCTTAGCAACATGCGCTGGTTGTTTGTTTTTATGATAATACCCATAGTGTCTGCTGCACAGCACCATGTTGCTTTGCCGCACTACCACCGGTACGTAATTGAGGCACTGGCACACGATAGCATGCAGGGGCGGCTGCCCGGTACACCGGCCGAAGCAAAAGCAGCAGCATTTATACTTACCTGTTTTAAAAAAGCGGGTTGTGTGCCTGTAAAAGGTAAGTCGTATCTGCAACCGTTTACATACACTAACCCCGATAGTGCACTGATACAATGCGTGGGCAATATTATTGCCTGTGTAAACCCTAAAGCAAAAAACACCGTTGTTGTAGGGGCGCATTACGATCACCTGGGTATGGGGCGCCATCACTCCCGCGCACCGTTTAGCAATGCCATACACAACGGTGCCGATGACAATGCCAGCGGTGTAGCCATGTTGCTATCGCTGGCGCAGTGGTGTGTAGCCCATCAAAAAGAACTGAAGTACAGAATGGTTTTTGTATCCTACAGCGGCGAAGAGGATGGCCTTTGGGGTTCTAAACATTTACTGGGTAGCAAACTGATAGATACAGCATCTATAGCCATGTATATTAATCTGGATATGGTTGGCCACCTCAATATTACTACACCCATATTAAAAACAGAGGGCCTGGTAGAGCACCCCGAACTGGATACCTTACTGATGGCCGACTCGCTGGCCGGGTTTAATGTACGTAAGGCAGATAAAGTATTTGAAGGGGGCTCCGATAACTATACCTTCGAAACACACCGCATACCCGGGCTGTCGTTTAGCACAGGGCTTACCGAGCAATACCATAAACCCGAGGATGATGTTACACTGATAAATTTTGAGGGTATGCAGCAAATACACCGCTACCTGCTGCATGTACTTAAAAAGCTGAACGGTATAGCACCCGCAATTGATTAATGATAGATATTACTATCCGTTGTTTGTTCCCTCTTTTAGCAGTTGTGCAGCCTTTACTTCAATATAAACCAGGGTGAGTATTATCAGTATTTCGCCGGCAAAGTAGGCAAGCCCCAGGGCCGTAAGCACATTATAATATTTTATGCAAAGTAGGGCAGTAGCAACACAGTACATGGTATTTAGCAGGGCTATAAGCATTAACAGGCCGGGGCTTTTTACATTCAGTAAGCTGCATGTAAGCGAATAAACCGCAAAACCGGCAGCCGGCAATGCCAGGGGCTGTACTATGTGTACCGGCATACCAAACAAGTGTGGCATACTACCCACCAGTAGCCACAGCATAAGTGCCGATACCAGCGCCCCTATACCATCTGTGGCAAACAGCAGGCGGGGGTGGGTGGTAAGTTGGTTATACAGGTTTTGCATTGCATACAATTATAGCGCAATCGTACAACAAGTTGCAGCTATTGGTATTGTATATCTTATCCTTTTTGTTGCAGGTTTTACGCTTCGGTGGTACAATAAAGCACTTCAGTTATTAATTACGTGCCGGTTACAATATTTCTCCGGCTCATTCGTACGCACTGGTATTCTGTCACCATTTAAATGTTACCCCTATGTTGTTACTAGTAATGCTGGCCGGCATCGCCACCTGGACCTTAGCCGAATATCTTCTGCATCGTTTTCTGGGCCATGTGCACAAAGGCAAAAACTTTTTTAAGGCCGAACACCAACAGCACCACGCCAAAGCCAACTACTTTGCCCCTGCTTATAAAAAAGCCATACTGGCAGCGTTTACAGTTTTGCTGATGGTGCTTTTTGTCAGTCTGTTTACCACGGTTAGCGTGGCGGTTGCTTTTACAGCCGGCTTTGCCGGTATGTACCTTTTGTACGAGGCCACCCACTATCGTTACCATGCCGCCGAACCGGTGGCTATGCCCTTTGTAGCGTTACGCAAGCATCATTTTTACCACCATTTTCATAATCCCAAAATGAACCACGGAGTTACTACCCGCTTTTGGGACCGTGTGTTTGGTACCTTCCGTACTACAGAACAGGTGAACATTCCCCGCCAGATGCAGCTAAACTGGTTGATGGAGGGCGACCACATAAAGCCGGCCTACGCGCAGCATTTTCGCCTTACCGGCCGCCAATAGCCTGTTACTTTATGCGTGTTGGCGCATTATAACACCATGTTAAAAATTTTTTTCGCCCCTTTAGGTGCAATCAGTTTGTTTTGCGCGCAAAATAAAACACATGGTATTACTAGATGGTAAGAAACTTTCGGAAGAACTAAAGCAGGAAATAGCAAAAGAGGTACAGCAACTGGTAGCTGCCGGCGGCAAGCAGCCACACCTGGCGGCTATACTGGTAGGTAACGATGGTGGCAGCCTTACTTATGTAGGCCACAAGGTTAAGTCGTGCGATCAGGTGGGCTTTAAATCTACCCTGCTGCATTTTGAAGATACCATTACCGAAGAGGCACTATTGGCCGAAGTAAAAAAACTGAACGATAATGCCGATGTGGATGGTTTTATAGTTCAGTTGCCCTTGCCTAAACATATCAACCCCGATAAAGTGATCATGTCTATCGACCCTAAAAAGGATGTAGATGGTTTTCACCCCGTAAATGTGGGCAAGGTAACCCTGGGCCTGCCGGCTTATGTATCGGCTACCCCACTTGGCATTACCAAAATACTGGAGCGTTACAATGTAGAAACCGCCGGTAAACATTGTGTGGTAATTGGCCGCAGCAACATTGTAGGCCGCCCCATGAGTATATTAATGAGCGGGCAGGGCAAAACCGGCAATGCCACGGTTACTGTTTGCCACTCGCGCACCCATAACCTGAAAGAAATGACCCTGCAGGCCGATATTATTATTGCCGCGTTGGGTAAGCCGGGTTTCCTTACCGGCGATATGGTAAAACCCGGTGCGGTGGTAATAGATGTGGGTACTACCCGTGTTACCGACACAACATCTAAGAACGGCTGGCGTTTAAAAGGTGATGTAAATTTCGACGAAGTAGCACCTAAATGCGCGGCTATAACCCCGGTACCCGGCGGCGTAGGTCCTATGACGGTGGTATCGTTACTATTAAATACACTAAAAGCAGCTAAAAATGAAGTCAGCTAAAACAGTGTTTGGTTTCTGGTTACTTGTTTCTGTTGTTGTTTTTCAATCGTGTAAAGAAAAAAATAAGCACCAGTCCGATACTTCGCCCATTGTAGTATCGGGCCAGCAATCGTACGCTGATTCTTCATCTTCTTCGGTTAAAGTATTTAACGATCAGGGCAAGGTATGCATACAGCAAACCAACACCTATTACGAGCTGATAGATGCCTACGAGGGCGCTACCCGCATACCATTGTTGCTTAAAGTACGTAAAACAGAGTTGTGCTATGCCGATTCTACCAACCGCAAAAAGGTGTATGAGGTTACTGCCAAAAGCGTACTGGATACCAAACCGGTTAACTGGCAGGCGCAGTTTGTAGCTACCGGCATTGAGTTTAAAGATAATACCCTGCTGGCTACTTACCTGGGCGGCGATAATGAAGATGATATGCTGTACAGGTTTAGCCTGCTGGATGGTAAAGAGGTTTTCAGCAGCTCGTATGGCGAGGCTAAAGTGGCAATACCCAACGTAAAAGATAAACGATTTGTAGGCTTTACCTCTAAGCGCGCAGTGGGCAATCCGCTGGGGCAACTGGATATAGAGAACCTGCTGGGCGTAATACGCTATGGCAGCAGTACCGGGGCTGTTAACGGGCTTAAAGTATTGCTTAAGCGTTCAGCAGTATCGGGCAAAATACCCAATACCACGCCCGATATGGTATTGGTAGGAGAGAACGCCAACACAGCCGTAATTGAAGATGGCAAATCTATTATACTGATGAAAGCCGATGAACACTACCAGAAAGCAGATGTGAAAGAGTTTGCGGTGAAATTTACAATCTACTACGGCGATGATAATGAGTCTACCGAAATTGTAATACCTGTGGCCAACGACCAGTTAAACCTGGCCGGTGCTAAATATGACAAAGAATTGTTTGATATTCAACTGCTTTAGTAAAGCAACACATCGCTACAACAACAGCCGGCCTATTGGCCGGCTGTTGTTGTTTATGGCATCTTGTTTATGGCAGGTGTGGCGTTAATGTTAAATAACGGGTTTTCGTCAGGGCTTGACAACCAATTTGTTCCCGCGTATCTTGGTAATTAGGCCTTACATTGTTAAATTGCCCCTTCCCCCATTACAATTTATTTAATGGGTGTTTTACCTTTTGGAACACATTGAAAAAATAGTGAATTAATGAAAAAAGTTCTTCTCCCGTTAGCACTTTTGTTTGTTGTACTAATTACTCTGGCTCAGGTACCACAAGCCATCAATTACCAGGGTGTAGCCCGCGATGCTGCGGGTAACATATTAGCCAACCGTGCTATTAGTATGCGGCTAACTATTAACGAAGGCATTAATCCCGGCTTCCCCGAATACCGCGAAACGCATCAGGCTCAAACAAACCAGTTTGGTTTGTATACCGTTAAAGTAGGTCTTGGCACACCTGTGTTGGGCAATTTTCAATCGGTTAACTGGTCAACCGGCAATAAATATTTATTGGTAGAATTTGACCCCAACGGGGGAACAAACTACTCCAGTATGGGTTCTACGCAGCTATTAAGCGTACCCTATGCCTTATATGCCGAAACATCGGGTAATACGGCGGCTTCGGGTCCCACAGGCCCAACCGGGCCAACCGGTTCAGGAGTTACAGGCCCTACGGGCCCGGCAGGTAGTAATGGTGCTACCGGCGCTGCCGGGGTTGCTGGCCCCACCGGCCCTGCAGGGGTAGGTGCTACGGGGCCTACAGGCCCTGCCGGCACAGGTACTACCGGGCCTACCGGAAACACCGGTGCTACTGGTGGTGCTGGTATTGCAGGCCCTACCGGTCCATCGGGTGCCGATGGGGCTACTGGCCCCACAGGTGCAGGCGGTGGTGCTACAGGCCCCACTGGTCCATCGGGTATTGATGGAGCAACCGGTCCGGCAGGCGCAGCCGGTGCTAA
>CAYREY010000114.1:0-6814 GCA_964423405.1 uncultured Chitinophaga sp.
CAGGATAGCTGGAACCTGTTTGACCAGATAATGATAAGCAGTGGCTTTTTGAATAAAGAACAGAATGGTTACTTCTACCGAGGGGCGCATATTTTTAACCGTCAGTTTATGGTTACCCCTACCGGTAAGTATAAGGGTTACCCCATGCGTACCTACGATGGTATAATTTATAATGGTGGTTACAGCGACCACTTTCCTACCTATTTTGTAATGCTTAAAGAGGTGAAGTAAATCTATTTAACAGCTACATACTGTGTATTAATGTGTGGTTGTTATGTGCTGTTGTTTACAGTTGCGATTACTTGTTGTCAAATTTTTCTATTTTAGTAAGCTATGCAAATTTTGAAATCTACTTTCCGGTATGTTTTGTCGGCTGCTGCTGTTGTTTTAAGTAGTGGTGCTTTATTAGCGCAGGAGCCGGCTGCGCAGCCAACCAATATGATATTTGCGCAGGTGCGGGCCTATAGTCTGGTAACCAGTTTTCAGGTATCTAACCCCTCCGCGGCCGGGTATCTGATAATTAAAAGTACGGCACCTATTACCTTTATACCTGTAGATGGTACAACCTACCAGAAAGGGCAGGGTGTAGGTAATGGAGCCAAGGTAATGTATGTGGGCGGCAACAATATTTTAAGCGTACGCGAAATACTGGAGAATACCACTTATTACTTCAACGTATTTGCTTACAACGGCAGTGGGGCGCAGATAAACTACAAACAGGATAACCCGCTGAGCGCTACAGTAACCAGCGCGGCTATGAATGCCGGTACGTATTACGATATACTGAACCCGTCATCTGCCAATTTTGTAAACGATTTGCACACATTGATTAATAGCCATACACAGGTAGCCTATACATCGTACCGTACTAATATAGTGCCGGCTATTTTTGAGCGCGACACTACCGGAGGACAGGTGGTTATTAACTGTGAATACAGCAATGAAACCACAGTTTATACCCCGCCTTTTGATTTTAATGCACAGGCATATAACCGCGAACACACATTGGCTAAAAGCTGGATGAGAACTGCCGCTTTGTATGGTGCCAATAATCTGGTAGATTATCCCGAAGGTGCTGACTACTATAACCTATTGCTTACACGCAGTACCCCTAACCAGCAACGGAGTAACCGTCCGCTAGGCGATGTAACTACTACCACCGGCACTTACGGAGAAAGCAAGTATGGCCCCGGCACCGGTGGGGTAAGCGTGTTTGAACCTAAAGCCAACCGTAAAGGCGATGCGGCCCGTGCCATGATGTACGAAATGATATGTTACGATGGCCTGGAAGGTGGTTGGGGGCTGGATGAACTATTATCGGAAGCGGGCGACCAGAGCCAGGCTTTGCTGAAACAGTGGCACCAGCAGGATCCACCCGATAAGTTTGAGCGTACCAAGAATGAATACATAGCCTCGCTGCAACAAAACCGCAACCCGTTTATAGACCACCCCGAGTGGGCGGAGTGTATTAACTTTGATAGTATATTTAAAGCCGGTGTGTGCGCCCCGCTGGGTGTAAACAACGAGGTGCTGAATGTGGTAATGAATATTTACCCTAACCCAGCTGCCAATGAGTTGAATGTGTTTATACAGGACATGAACCTTACCGATGCTGAACTGGCAGTATATGATATGTACGGTAAGTTGATTTATAGTACACCGGTACAACAGATGCTTACTACTATTAATACTACTGAGTATGCGGCGGGTAATTATCTGCTTAAAATAGCTGCAACCGGTAAGGCTGTTTATAAGCGGCTGGTTATAGTGCGGTAATGGGTTGTTCATAGTTGACATTTAGCCTGTTAGTGCTGGCTTATAAGCTGACTTCTGTTAACATCTACCTAACAATTCTATAGCCTGTAATTCGATTATTCTGATAATTTTACGGGTTCTAAACTATAGCACATGAAGAAGTTCTCCTTATTATTTGCGATGGCTGTTTTAGCTACAGCATCGGTATTTGCGCAGCCTTGTACAAAACTCTTTTTTTCGGAGTATGTAGAGGGTTCGGGCAACAACAAAGCACTTGAAATTTACAACCCTACATCGGCACCTGTAAGCCTGTTTGGCTACAAAGTGGTATTATATACCAACGGCCAGACTACAGCTAACGCCACATTTAACCTGAATGCTACCATTGCGGCTGGTGATGTATACGTAATAGTAAACAACCAGGCAGATTCGGCTACATTTAAGACCAAAGCAGATACTGTAAGCGGTGTTACCAACTTTAACGGCGATGATGCTGTGCTGCTTATGTACGGTACCGATACCATTGATAAGTTTGGTGTGTTTGGTGTAGACCCGGGCACCGGCTGGCAGGTAGATACATTTACTACCGGTACGGTTAACCATACACTTATCCGTAAACCGGCAGTACAACAAGGTACTGTAACCTGGGATGCTACCCAGTGGCTGGTATTGCCGCAAGATACCAACCGCCTGGGCGTACACACCGGACCTACCGGCCTTACACCTTGTGCTGTAACCCCGCAAGATACCTTTGCCAACTTCAATCCGGTATCGGGTACCTTTACCGGTATAAACGGCAACTACAGCCTTACCGTGCAACTAAGCCTGCCGCATAGCGATTCGATGAGTGTGGGTGTAGCCCTTACCAGTGGTAATGCACAGTTTTTAAATAACTACACTACCCAAACAGTTGGTTTTGCTACCGGTGTGGTAAGCCGCAACCTGCAACTTACCGTAACCAACAGCGATAGCGCTTCGCATACCTTTACCTTTAAGCTGGTAAACCCATCAGCGGGACTTAAAGTTGGTAACGACTCGGTATTTACCCTTACTGTTGAAGCACCTGCTGCCCAGCCGGAAGATAGCTGTGCAACTTTATTCTTCTCGGAGTATGTAGAGGGCAGCGCCAGCAATAAGGCACTTGAAATTTATAACCCTACCAACGCCGCCGTAAATCTTACCAACTACAAAGTGCAGGTATACAGCAATGGCGGTACTGCACCAAGCAGCACCTTTAACCTAACCGGCAGCATTGCCGCCGGCGATGTATATGTAATTGCCTACAGCGCATCAGATTCGGTGAAAATACGCCCGTTTGCCGACACAGTAACTTCTAACGGGGTGGTAAACTTTAGCGGTAACGATGCGGTAGTGTTGTTGCATGGCCCCGATACATTGGATATAATTGGTGTGATAGGTGATACTGTAAACAACTGGACAGTGGGTAGTGGCTCTACGCAAAACTATACCCTGGTGCGTGGTGGTACTGTAAAGAAAGGTAACAACAACTGGGCGGTAGCAGTTAGCCAGTGGGCTGTGTTGCCGCAGGACAGTGTGCAACTGGGTGCACATACTGGTCCGGTTAATCAAACAGCTTGTACCTTATCTGTAATCAACTCGGTAGTTAACCAGGTAAACAACATCAGCCGTATTTACCCTAACCCTAACAACGGTAACTTTACCATAGAGCTAGCCAATGTAAACAGCCCGGTAGACGTAACCCTGTATGACCTTAGCGGCCGTGTAGTTTACGCTACTAAAGAGAATGCTGCATTGATACACGTTAACTACAACCAGTTAACCAATGGTATGTATGTAGTAGAAGTTAAAGAAGGTAACAACATTTCGCGCAGCCGTATTACTGTACAGCAGTAATATAGTTTGCTTAAATAGTAAAAGGGCCGCAGGTTTACCTGCGGCCCTTTTTGTTTGTATGTCAAGTATAAATAGCTATTGCTTGACCGGCTCAAGTTTGGGCGCCAGTATATGGATAAGCAGCAAGCCAATTAGGTAGGCGCTGCCGGCAATAATAAACAATGGCATGTAGCCAAACTTTACGCGTATAAGGCCCGTGCTGGCGGCAAACAGCGCACCGCTGGTAGCGCCAAACATACTGCCTATACCCACTACCGAGCCTACCGATTGCTTAGGGAACATGTCGGATGCCAGCGTGTACATGTTAGCCGACCAACCCTGATGTGCTGCTGCGGCCAGGGATATAAGGGCTACTGCTAAATAAATGTTATGTGTAACGGATGCAAACACAATAGGTACTACACACAACGCGCAAAGCAGCATGGTTATTTTGCGCGCGCGGTTAACGGTCCACCCGTTTTGTATAAGTTTAGATGAGAGCCAGCCAAAGAAAACACTACCGGCATCGCTTACCAGATAGATGACCAGAAAAGGTATGCCTATGTTTTTAAGGTCCAGCTTTTGTTCCAGCGCTTCGCTGCTGTTAAAAAAATCGGGTAACCAGGTAAGGTAAAAATACCAGATAGGGTCGGCCATAAGTTTGCCGGCGGCAAAGGCCCATGTTTGGCGGTGCCGGAACAACTGTCCCCACGATGCTTTGGGCTGTGCCGGTTCGTTGCCATCGGCCTGAATGTATTCAAGTTCTGCTTTAGATAAGTTTTTATGCTCTTGTGGTTTACTATAGGTTATGCGCCATAATAAAAGCACTACAAAACCCAGCAGACCGGTAAAAATAAAACTGGCCCGCCAGCCGTAGGTGATGGTAAGCCAGGGTATAAGCAGGGCGGTAACTATTATACCTATGTTGGCGCCGGCGTTAAAAATGCCGGTAGCCAGCGAGCGCTCTTTACGCGGAAACCACTCGGCTACGGTTTTAACCGCCGAAGGAAAATGCCCCGACTCGCCAATGCCCAGCATAAAGCGGGTGATGCTAAGCCCCCGCACCGAACTTACAAAACCATTAAGTACACCGGCCATGCTCCATACCGATAGGGCAATGGAGTAACCGGTTTTAGTGCCTATTTTATCTATTACATAGCCTACTATTAAAAAGCCCAGGGCGTAGGCACTTTTAAAGGCGGCATCTACATAGCCCATCAATTCTTTAAAGTAGGCGATGTCGGCATCGGTTAGTATAGCGTTAGCGGGCATGCCCAACATTTCTTTTCGGAAAAAGTCGTCAATCATGGTAAATGACAGCACATTGCGGTCTACATAATTGATGGTGGTAGCCAGAAACAGCAGCGCGCAAATACGCCAGCGGTAGCTGCCTGTTGTTTGCAGGGGTTGGGTGGTATTGGCCATAAGTAATATGGTGTAATATATAAAACACTGGCTTGTGATAAAGGATACCTGTTATTACCAGACTTTCCAAAGTATATTTCCTTACCCAATAGCTTTCTTTGTATCTATAACCAAAGTATTCCTAATTTTAGGGTATGAAGAAGCCCGGTCGCGTTAAGAAGTTGCATAAGATAGTTGCAGATTTACATGACACAAATCTGCACTTACAGGTTAAACCTAATACCGAGCATGCTGTTATACTAAAGCCGGGAGTTAAGGTAATTTTAGCAGAGCGTGTAACCTATAAACGGAAGTAGGTTTTTGTTTTGAATATATTATTATAAAATAATTTGATGGATATTGTTTTATATTCGTTTCTATGTTAAACCGAAAACAATTTCTGCAGCGAACGGCAGTTGCTACAGCCGGGCTATCTTTACTGGATATGATGGAGCCTTTGCAGGCAGAAGTGTTTAGGGCACAGCTTAATCGTATAGAACATATACCACCTTCTGCGTTAGCCGGCGATGAGGATTTTTGGGCATTGATACGGGAGCAGTACACCACCTCGGCTAATGTAATTAACCTGAATAATGGTGGTGTTAGCCCGCAGCCCAAACCTGTTCAGGACGCGCATATACGCTACTACCAGTATTGTAATGAAGCCCCTTCATATTATATGTGGCGGGTGCTCGATCAGGGTCGCGAACCATTGCGCGAAAAACTGGCAAACCTGGCTGGTTGCTCGGCCGAGGAAATTGCACTTAACCGCAATACTACCGAGGGGCTTAATACTATCATATTCGGGCTCGACCTGAAAGCCGGCGATGAAGTGGTGTTAAGTAAGTACGATTACCCCAACATGATGAATGCTTGGAAACAACGCGAGAAGCGGGATGGTATTAAACTGAATTGGGTTGACTTTGATTTGCCTGAGGAGAACGACGATATTATTGTACAGAAATTTGCTGCTGCCATAACCCCTAAAACAAGGATTGTACATATAACGCACATGCTTAACTGGACCGGCCAGATACTGCCTGCCCGTAAAATAGCCGATGTGGCCCATGCAAAGGGCTGTGAGGTTATTGTAGATGGCTCGCATTCGTTTGTACATATCGATTATAAAATACCTGATTTGGATTGCGATTACTATGCTACCTCGCTGCATAAGTGGTTATGTGCTCCGTTTGGTACGGGTATGATGTATATTAAGAAAGGTAAGGTTAAAAATGTTTGGGCCTTGCTATCGGCACCTATACCCGATGCAGATAATATCGGCAAATTTGAATCGATTGGTACCCGCTCATTTGCCGCTGAAATGGCCGTAGGCAACGCGGTAGATTTTCAGCACCTGATAGGCTCTAAACGGAAGGAGGAAAGGTTGCGGTACCTTAAAAAATATTGGTGCACCAGGGCTCTTAAAGAGGTGCCCGGTTTTAAACTCCATACATCGCTTAAAGATAGCTACAGTTGCGCCATTGCTAATTTTAGTATAGATGGTAAAAAGCCAGAGGATGTGGATACCAGGCTATGGGATAAATGGCGAATACATACTACCACGGTTAACCACGAAAAAATACATGGCGTTAGGGTTACACCTCATGTATATACCAACTTATACGATTTGGACCGGCTGGTTGAGGCGTTGAAGCAGATAGCTGCCGAAAAGTAGTTAGCTTAGTTGTTTCTCCATCAGGTAATGTGGGATGTTTACCTCGGTAAATTCATCTCCAACTATCCGGTATCCCATTTTACTGTAAAAGGGTGCCGCACTTTTGCGGGCGTGGCAAAACATAGT
>CAYREY010000115.1:0-6777 GCA_964423405.1 uncultured Chitinophaga sp.
TTTATAAAATACAACTGGCCGTCCATTTTATGGGCGGCCTTTATTTTGGTGCTTTGCCTGCTGCCGGGTAAAGACCTGCCCAGTATTTCGCTGTTTCAGGCAGATAAGCTGGGGCATTTTGGTGTGTACCTGGTGCTGGCTTTTTTTATGTGGTATGGCTGGAAAAGGCAAACCTCTTTCAACTGGTTACACCAACATGCCTTTATTAAAATACTGCTTATTACAACCAGTTATGGGTTTGTGGTAGAGGTGCTGCAACACCTGCTTACCACCGACCGGCATTTTGATTTGTACGATGCACTGGCTAATGCCATTGGTGCCATTGCCGGAAGTTTAATAAGCGTTAAACTCTTAAAATAACTACCACAGCATTCTTATCTTCATCCGGTGAAAAAATTCATTCTTCCGCTTATTATGTTACTGGTGTTTTCGGCAGGTGTGTATGCACAGGCCGGGCGCGATGAAACACTGGCCAACAGTTACCTGCAAAACGGCGAGTATGATAAAGCCGCCGAGCTTTATCAAAGCCTGTGGGAGAAGAGCAGCTACGACCTTAAATATTACCGACCGTTATATACCTGCCTGTTGCAACTTAAAAAATACGACGAGCTAGAGAAAGTAATAAAGAAAGAGCTGAAGAAAAACGACAACGCCCCGCAGTTTGTAATTGATATGGGCTATATGTATGCCCAGGTGCCTAACCCCGATAAAGCCAAAGAGCAATACGATAAGGTACTGAAAGAACTAAAGCCGTACGAGACATCGATACGTGAGCTGGCTAATATTTTTGAAGCATACCGGTTGTATGATTATGTGTTGGCGGTGTACGACAAGGGCGGCAAACTAATACGTAACGAAACATATTTCAGTTTTGAAATGGCACAGGCCAGCCTTAAAAAAGGCGATGTGCCCGGTGCTGTAAAAAACCTGCTGGTTAACCTGGAGGCCAACCCGGGCAATATGCAGAGCATTAAGAATACGGTACAATCATCGCGCGATGAAGAGAAGCTGTTGGCCGAACTGGAAACACAGTTGTATGCCAAAGTGCAGAAGAATGCCAACAACGAAGATTACATAGACCTGCTTACCTGGGTGTATATACAAAACAAAGATTTTGAAGGGGCCCTGGCACAGATGAAAGCGCTGGACCGCCGTAAAAATGAAACCGGTATGCGGGTGCTGAACATTGCCCGCATGGCCCAGACAGAAGGCGACTACACCAGCGCGATAGCCGGTTATGAGTATGTGGTGGCTAAAGGTAAGTTCAGCGCGCTTTATTTTCAGTCGCGGACCGAGTTGCTGAATTGCAGGAAAGAAAAAATATCGAAAAATATTAACTACACACAGGCCGACCTGGAGGGTTTGAAAGGCGACTACCTGGCCTTTATTGAAGAAAACGAAAGAGGGTTCCGCACGGCGCAGAGTATGAAAGAACTGGCCGACCTGGAGGGCTTTTATCTGCACGATATAAACAGTGCTATTGCGTTGTGCAACGAAATAATAGCTATGCCGGGTGTAAACCAGCAATTGAAAAACCAGACCAAACTATCGCTCGGCGATTTTTACCTGATAGACGGCGATGTGTGGGAGAGCACGCTGATATACTCGCAGGTAGATAAAGATGAAAAGGACTCGCCGCTGGGTGAGGAGGCGCGTTTCCGCAATGCACGGCTGGCTTATTACAAAGGCGATTTTGACTGGGCGCAAACACAACTGGAAGCGCTGAAAGGCTCAACATCGGAACTGATATCGAACGATGCGATTAACCTATCGGTGTTTATTATAGATAATCTGGGTATGGATACGGTAGAAGAACCTATGCAGATGTATGCGAAGGCAGAACTGCTGTTGTACCAGAATAAAGACGAACAGGCCCGTGGCACGCTGGATACCATTACCTACCTGTACCCCGGCCATGCCCTGTTTGATGATATTGAATACCTGAAAGCGCAGTTGTATGTAAAGCGCAAAGAGTTTGACAAAGCCATACCGCTGCTGGAGGATATTATTAAAAACTACAAGGAAGACCTGAAAGGCGATGATGCTACTTACCTGCTGGGTAAAATATATGAGGAGCACCTGAACGATAAGGCGAAAGCCATGGAGTATTACAAAACCATTATTACAGATTACAACTCATCGCTGCTGGTAATAGATGCGCGTAAGCGCTACCGGTTGCTAAGAGGCGATAACCTGAGCGAATAAACCCATGCTATGATAGTTTACAACGTAACTGTAAAAATAGACCTGAACGTACACGACCTTTGGTTTAAGTGGATGAAAGAAGAGCACATACCCCGCGTAATGGAAACCGGTTGTTTTACCGATTGTAAAATATACCGTGTGCTGGAGGAAAACACCACCGATGGCATTACCTACGCATTTCAGTACTTTGCCGAAAACATGACAAAGTATTTTGACTATAAAGAACAACACGCCGCGCGCCTGCAAAAAGAAAGTATGGACCTGTTTCCGGGCAAGTACCATGCATTCCGCACGTTACTGAAAGAGGTATAGGGTAACCTGCCCTGCTTTTTACTTCAACCGGTAATGATTAGATTAGCTTTAAATCCGCACATATGAAAAAGATATATTTTGCCTTTATAATCCTTTCGGTAGCTGTTTCTTCCTGTTCTAAAAAATCGGGCGGCAGTGCAACTGCTGCTGCTGCACCGGATGGTGCTAAAATATTTGCCAGCGATTGTGCCCGCTGCCACGGCGCTGCCGGTGTTAAGGATAGCCGCACACCTAACCTGCAAACCATAGCACTGGATAAAGCCGGCCTGGTACAAAGTATTACCAAAGGCAAAGGCCATATGCCTGCTTTTGAAGATAAGCTGAGTACGGCAGAGATATCGGCTGTGGCCGACCTGATAGTTAGCTGGCACAAGTAATACATGCACACATACCATGTTATAGGTTTAATGAGTGGCAGCTCGCTTGACGGGCTGGATATAGCCTATTGCCGGTTTGTAAAAAATGATGCAGGCTGGCTGTTTGAGCTACTACAAACAGAAGTAGTTGAATTTACACCGGAGTGGATAGAGCAGCTGAAAGCACTGCCGCAAAGCAATGCGCGTACCTTGTGGCAAACACATGCGGCACTGGGCAACTATTTTGGCGAATGTGCGGCCGCGTTTATTACCAAATATAACCTTACCGGTAAGGTAGATTTGATAGCCTCGCACGGGCATACTATTTTTCATTTTCCGCCAGAGAGGTTTACCACACAGATAGGCGATGGTGCGGCTATAGCGGCGCGCGCCGTGGTGCCGGTAGTGTGCGATTTGCGCACGGCCGATATAGCACAGGGCGGTCAGGGTACGCCCATAGTACCTATAGGCGATAAACTACTGTTTACCGGTCACCGGTTTTGTTTAAACATAGGAGGTATAGCCAACATAAGCTGTAAGAAAGATAATGGCGATATAGTAGCCTTTGATATTTGCGCAGCTAACCAGGTGTTAAATACACTGGCCGGTGGGCTGGGTAAGGTGTATGATGCCGGTGGCACTATAGCCCGCAGCGGAACACTTGATACAACGCTGCTGGGCGAACTGAACCGGGCTGGTTTTTATGCGCAGGCCTACCCAAAATCGTTGGATAACAGTTTTCCGCGTACAGTGGTATGGCCGGTAGTAGAACAGGCAACCATACCAGCAGCAGATAAACTGCGCACCTATACCGAGCTGATAGCCGTGCAGGTTAGCGCGCATATAAAAGCCATAGCCGCGCGTGAGGGCATCTCGCTTTCGGCAGCCGATAAAATGCTGGTAACCGGTGGCGGGGCGTTTAATACTTACCTGATAGAAAGAATACAAGCCCTTAGCGGAATTACAGTAGATGTACCCGCCGATGAGCTGGTAAAATTTAAGGAAGCCCTGGTAATAGCCCTGATGGGTGTACTGCGCATACGGGGCGAAGTAAACGTACTACGCAGCGTAACCGGGGCTAAAAAGGACACCACCGGAGGGGCGGTGTACCTGCCCTGAAACAGCCAGATGAGCAGGGTCATGCACAGAATTTATAAAAGCATTATCTTCGCACCCCATATTTATGAAACCATACCAGACATTACTTTATTACAAATACACCCGCATACCCGATGCGGAAGAGTTTGCCGCACAACACCTGGAGTTTTGTGAACGCCTGGGTGTGGTGGGCCGTATTATTGTTGCCGAAGAGGGCCTGAACGGTACCATAAGCGGTACGGTGGTGCAGTGCAAAAAGTATATGGATACGGTGCGCAGCAACCCGTTGTTTGAGGGCATAGAGTTTAAGATAGATGAGGTAGATGCGCCAAGTTTTGAGCGGTTGTATGTTCGCTTTAAACCCGAAATAGTACACAGCAGCCTGCGCGGTATTAAAAATGTAGACCCTAACGAAGTTACCGGCATACACCTGAAACCGCACGAGGTAGATGAAATGATAGAGCAGGATGATGTGGTGTTTGTAGATGTGCGCAGCAACTACGAGAGCAATGTAGGCCACTTTAAAAATGCACTGAAACTGGATATTGACAATTTCCGCGATTTTCCGGAGCAGTTAAAACAACTGGAGCACCTGAAGGATAAAAAGGTAGTAACCTACTGCACCGGTGGTATTAAGTGCGAAAAAGCCAGCGGCTACCTGTTGCAGAACGGTTTTAAAAATGTGTACCAGGTAGATGGTGGCGTAGTGAAATATGCCAAAGAAACCGGCGGTAAAAATTTTGAAGGCAAGCTATATGTGTTCGATAACCGCGTAGTGGTAGATGTAAATAAGGTACAGCCAAGTATAGTATCTGCCTGCAAAATATGTGGCACCCCAAGTGCCCATGTGGTTAACTGCGCCAATGCCGAATGTAACGAGCACTTTGTGCTGTGCGAAGCCTGCGGCTGGAAAATGGAAGGCTGCTGCAGCGAAGCCTGTATGAGCGCACCGGCCAAACGCCCCTATGATGGCACTGGCTACTACCAGCGCGAAAGCAGTGCTGCCGTAAGCAATAAATAAGCCCCTTTCTCTTAATGGTTCTTAACGCAGCTACAGAATAAAGCAGTTCTGTTACCTTTGCTGTATGGATACCGTAAAGCCTATAGTAAACCGGGTGGCACAGAGCGGGTTGATAACCCTTGATCTGGCCGATTATTTTCCGTACCCCGAAGAAATAGTAGCCATAGACCTGAAAGACTTTTTGTTTAAGGGCTTTATACTGCGCGAAACCGAGTTTCGCGAAACAGTTAAAAACACCAACTGGGAACAATACCGCGACAGGTATGTTGCCATCTATTGTTCGGCCGATGCCATAGTGCCTATGTGGGCCTATATGATACTGAGCGCTAACCTGGCACCTTATGCCAAAGATGTAGCCTGCAGCCCGCCGGACCATGCTGCCGAAATTTTTCTGTACCGCAATATTGCCCTGCTTAAAGCAGACGATTATACAGACAAACGCGTTATAGTTAAAGGTTGTGGCGACCGGCAGGTACCTGAGGCCGCTTTTGTGCAGATAGCCCATCAGCTTACCAAAGTAGTGCGCTCGCTAATGTATGGCGAGGCCTGTTCATCGGTGCCGGTATACAAGAAAATGGTTAGTTAATAACCACTGCCACCCACTTTATCTGTTTGTTGTAATATTACGCTGCTATGGAAATTAAACCTGCATACCGCATACCCCTTGCTGTTGGGCTAAGCCTGTTGATAGGCATGGCCTCTGCCACTATTGCTTTTAAAGTGGCAGCACCGCAGCTAACCAATATATTTGATACTACCCGTAACGATTGCCCTAACCTTACCTGGCGCGGTGGCGACGATACGTTGCAGGGGGTGGCCCCGATAACGGTAGAAGGCGAGCTGTACTTTGCCGGTGAACGCGTGCCGCTGGAAGACCCCGATGTGCGCGAGCGGCTGGAGCGTGAGCTACAACTGAACGCCTTTTGGCACAGCAATACTTTAATGGCTATGAAACTGGCCAACCGCTACTTTGGCGATATAGAAAAAGCATTAACCGAAAACGGTGTGCCGGCCGATTTTAAATACCTGCCCTTGATAGAAAGCGGTTTCCGTAACGATGTATCGCCGGCGGGGGCGGTGGGTTTCTGGCAGTTTGTTGCAGCTACCGGGCGCAACCATAAGCTGGAAATAAACAACGAGGTAGATGAGCGCTATAACATCGAAAAATCTACACAGGCAGCCTGCCAGTATTTGAAAGGAGCTAAAGAAAGCCTGGGTAACTGGACCATTGCGGCGGCATCGTATAACCTGGGTGTGCCGGGTATGAAAAACCGCATACAGGACCAGAAGACCAACAACTTTTACGAGATGTATTTTAACCCCGAGACATCGCGGTATATTTTCCGTATGCTGGCCATGAAAATTATTTTCAGCAACCCTAAGCGTGCGGGCTTTAATGTTACTGCCGAAGACCTGTACCAGCCCTACCGGTATAAAGTGGTAGAGGTAGATACGGCCATACCCAACATAGCCGACTTTGCTGCACAGTACGGGCTTAGGTACAAGCACATTAAAATACTGAACACCTGGCTGCGTGAAGCAAAGCTTACTAACAAGGAGCACAAAAAATACCAGATTAAAATAATGGAGAAATAGGTGCTTCGGGTACACCCAAACCCGCTGAAAAACAAATTTTTAGCGAAGAAATTGCCCGATGGTTTGCAATAGTGCGGGAGAATTCTATTTTTGTCGTCCCTAAAACGGAGCGGTTTGGTAGCTCAGTTGGTAGAGCAAAGGACTGAAAATCCTTGTGTCGGGGGTTCAATTCCCTCCCAAACCACAAAA
>CAYREY010000116.1:0-6751 GCA_964423405.1 uncultured Chitinophaga sp.
CCTTGTTTTTTACTTCTGTTATTACTACCCTGTTATAGGTGCTTGAAGTAGTACTGTTATAAACCCCAGCCCAATCATCGGCCCACTTAGTGCACGATGAAGCGCCCAGCATAAGTATGGCTGCTATTACTAATAATTTGCTTTTCATGTGTATTTGTTTTACCGGTAAAAATAGAATAAAGCATTAAAAGATGACAGGAGAAAGGCAGCATGCAGTTGCCTCGAAGAGCACGAATGAATACAGTATAAAGACATTTCAGCCGTGGTTGGTGTTTGGCTTCTTTGGAATATATATAGTGCAGCACCACCAACCACTATCTGTACCCAAACACACTAAAGACACAACGGAAGATAGGCACGGGATTAGCTGTGTTGTTTTTTATTGAATAACCCCTCGCGATGACACGTTGTTTTATTATGCCTTACTGCTTTACAAACCGTTTAACTACACGCTGGCAGCCGTTGGTTAGCTGTAAAAAGTACAGGCCCGGTGGCAGGGTGCTTACATCTATAGTAAAGTTGGGCCGTGTAATGGTTTTTTGTAAAATCAATTGGCCGGTAGTAGTGGTTATTTGATAGCTGCCGGTGGTTAAGTTACTGGCTTGTATGGTTAGCTGGTGCGTGGTGGGGTTGGGGTAAAGCGCAAATGTGCTTTCTTCTATTTCGTTTAAGCCGGTTGCTATTCCACAGGTATCGGTATAGTTTGCGCCTATCCACTTAGCAACATAATTCATGGTATCTCCATCAATTGTTTTAAATGGGCCACCGATATAAAGTTCATTATTATAAACTGCCATACAGGTAATAGTATGATTCGGTTGCGCATCCTGCCCCAGCCCACACCATTTACTGCCATCCCATTTTGCAATCCCTTTTACTGGCAAATTACCCATTTGTAAAAACTGGCCGCATGCGTATAAATGATTATCGTATATCTGTAAATCGTGGATAACAGCGTTACTACTTGTCATTCCAATGCCTGCATCTTTCCACTGTGTGCCATCCCACCGGGCTACGCAGTTACCGGGGTTACCCTGCGCCACCTGAAAGCCCCCACCTATATACAAATCATCATCGTATATCTCAAAACTGCCAACACTCGCAAGGCCCCCTCTTATTCCATTGCCAACCGGCAGCCATTTTGTTCCGTTCCACCTAGCTAAACGGTCCATAGTGCCATTATAGTTAGACATATTGCCACCTATGTATAACTCGCCTTTATATTCAATGGCACTAACAATAGGCTGATACCACTTGGTTGTGTCAAAACGAGACCAACTTGTTCCGTTCCATGTTGCAATAGAATTTGCCGCAATTCCTTCGATTGTATCAAACCAACCAAAAACCACCAATTCTCCATCATAAACAATGGCTCCTCTCGCTCCTCCCATTGGAAATGTAGCTATAGTATCGATTTGTAAGCCATCCCACGTCATCAACGGATTTTCTCCGAAAATTAACATACTGTCATAACAAGCTAAGCTATTGAATACTGCAAGGTCATTATATAAGGGCATTGTATCCCATTCCACACCATTATAGACCGTTGCCCCTTTAACAATATGACCACCTGCATTAGTAAAAGGGCCTAAAGCATACAATCTGGTATTTACTGTGTCAACAAAAAAAACATTTGGATAGTTACTAAAGCCACTACCAATTGTTGCCCAGTTTTGAGATTTGCCGTAAACTATAAGTAGCAAAGTAAAATAAACAACTATTATTTTCTTACTCATGTTTAATAATCTTCTTAGTAACCCAGTTATTGCCGGTAGCTACCCGTAGCATGTATACACCATTTGCCAGGCCGCTAAAATCCATAGAATAAACCAAATCTCCTTGCTGCCTTTCCAACTGCTCTCTTTTTATTAGTTGGCCTGAAGAAGAAAATACCTCAAGCATTACTTCTCCGGCGTTTTCTAACGTAAACCCAATAGTTACATTGTTTGACGCAGGGTTAGGAAAAACTTTTACATTAAAATCTGTAGTAGCAATATCCTTTACCGTCATCCATAGCCCCATAAAGCTGTTTGCCATACTAAACCGCGTTATTGTAGCATCCATATTACCAGGCATAGTAGTACCCTGCCAATAGGCATTATCGCAGCAATGTGTATAATTGCCCGGCGAGGAAAGATTAGCTTTTAGGTAATAGTAATTGCTAACAGTTGCACCTGTAATATACCAGTGGTAGTTGTCGTAAGATGTAGAGTTTACGGCAATTGCATTACTCCAATCATCAAGCTCGCCACCAAAATAAGTAACCATTTGCCGCTCATTGGCAGCATCGAAAAAACCTACAAAAGCATCTTCTGCCGCTGTTCCCAAACCCAAATCATCCTGATAGTAGTACACATAACCACCCAAGGTGCTACCGGATAATGATGGGCCCCGAATATTATCGGAGGCAGGGGTATGAGTTCTGCCGGTTATAAACAGCCTGTTCTCAAAATCAACATCTATACCGGTTATCCTATCTTCGTTAACTCCGCCATAGTATGTACTCCAAATCAATCCATTTGAAGTGTTGAACTGTGCAATAAAGCCATCTGTACTACCGCCATGTGTACCCAGGTTACCAGTGCCTTGAAAATAAGGTGAGCCTGTACTTGATTTACACAAGGGAAATTCGCCTATAGATGGTACATTACATAAGCAAGTGGTACAAGCAGGTGTTGTGCTGGCAGTATTACCGGCAATGTATAGCTTATCATCACCATCAAAAGTTATTGACTTTCCTTCATCATTTCCATCTCCCCCAAAATAGGAACACCAAATACCTACATCTGAAAATGTAAACCTAGTGATAAATGCATCGTAAGCACCGCCAGTTGTGGTTTGGTTATAGGCACCACCCAAACTTGTGGCTAAACCACTAGTGCTTGCAGTTTTGCCCGTAAGCGCCAACCCTTCTTCCGAGTCTATTGCTATATCATTTATATAGTCATCGGAATTTCCTCCGTAAAAAGTACTCCACGACAATACCCCGGTGTTAGAAAATTGTGCTAAAAATCCATCTGTAGTTCCTCCTCCATAGTTAGCTAAATATCCATGAGCAGTAGTACAGGCAGGAAAACCATTATCGTTAGGCACTAGACAAAAGTTACCCGACGCAGTGTATGAAGAGCTAGATGTATAGCCGCCAACATATAAACTACCAGATGCATCTATAGCAATTGATGTACCTGTTTCATCACCGCTACCTCCAAAATATGTCGCCCAAAGACCAAACTGGGATGTACCATAAGATCCATCTGAGTTTCTTATACAAAACAAAAACGCATCTTTACCTCCTTTGAGCGTAGTTTGTTTATAGTCACCAGTATTGTTAGTTACATTAGCCACAAGATTTGAACTCATTGTATACCCCGTAATGTATACTTTCCCACTAGGGCTACCGTCTCCCACTGTAGCAATAGCTAAAGCTTTATCCTCTAAACTTCCGCCCCAATATGTTGTCCATAATAATCTATCTGCATCAGCAACAGGCCCTGCGTTAGTTCCATTGGCTGAACCAAATTTGCTTATAAATGCATCTATACCTGCCGACAGTGCCGAAAATGCTCCTATACCTGTAACAGTTGGAAATGTAGCACTTGTAGTGTAACCACATATATATGGATTGCCATCTGTATCTAATGCTATATCCATACTTTCTTCTGTACCTGAGTTACCAAATGAAGTTGACCATTCGGGTGGCCCTAAATGCCTATCGCTGCGCGAAGCATCGGTTTCTACCACCAAATAATTGGCAGAATTGTACGAACCGAAAGTATATGTAAACTGGTTTACGCCTACCGAATCGTAATTGATAGTTACAGCAGTTTTGGTGCCGCTGCCATCTACCTGGTAGCAGGTAAGCGAGTCGAAGGCGATGTTGCCAATTTTGGTGTACAATGTCATGCGCTTGTTGCTTACACGTATGCTATCGGCACCGCTGTATTTAATACGTATAGGGTTGCTACTGGTTAGCGCACCGGGTTGTATTACCAAATAATTTTTAATGCCACTACGGGTGCTTACCATGTGCCAGTCTATTTTGCGGTACACCTCTTTACGCACTACGCGGTTGTAGCCGCGTACGTTGGTAACAGGCTGGCTAAGGTACCCTAAAAAGTAGTTAAGAAAGGCCGGAGTTTCTTTATCGTGGTAATTCTTCTTTTTGTCGTAAGGTTGCACCAGGCTACCGGTAAACTCCATATCTATACGGTACACCGTATCGGTAAAAGGCACACTGTCGGTACTGGTATGGCCTATTACATAGCTTAGCTTTTTATCGCTTATATATAATTGTGGGTTACCGGCATTGGTGTAGTACAGCACGCTATCGGCTGCTGTGCTATCGTTATACATTATTTGCCCGCGGTTTTGGTAAAAGGCATAGGCTGTGTTAGGGTCCAGTGTATCGGTAGGTATATAGGCTGTAGCTTGTTTGTAAGCTATGGTTACATAGGCAGGGGTAGCATGTATGCTACGCCCGCTAACATATACCTGTTGCAGGCTATCTACCAGTACATCGGCCCCTTCGTCGTATATGCTATCGGTGCTTGCGTATGTTTGTTGCCATTTCAGGTTTCCGTCTTTATCGTAGCATACTGTTATTATATCATTGTCGTAACCATTACTTACACTGCCGGTTACATATACATTTGAGCTATCGTCGGCTACAATATCTTTACCTGTACAATTTTGTGTAGTATCGGGGGCGCTAACTGTGCGGCTCCACAGCAGGGTGCCGCCGGTGCTGTATTTAAGCACCAGCATACTTTTAGCACCACCCGTGCCGGTGGTATAGCCGGTTAGCAGCAGGTTGGTATTTACATCTTGCGCAAAAGCGGTGGCTTCGTCTTTCAAACTATCTGATTTGCCCCAGCGGCGTACCCATACCTCGTTAAACAGGGTATCGTACTTTACTATTTTAATATCGGTATTGTAGGCGTTAATGGCCGAGGTGCCGGCTATGTAGGTGTTATCGCTATAATCTTTACCAATGCCTACCGGCTGGCTAAAAGCACCGTTGCCGTTGCTGCTACGGTTTACTACATGGTGCCTTACACCGGTGGTAAGGTTAAATGCGGTGGTAACAAAATCCCAACTGGCAAAGCCACTGCCGCTAAAGCCGGTAATGGTTAAGTAATTTTTAGCAGCATCTATACCCATAGTTACAATGGCATCGTAATACCCGGCGCTATCGTAGGTAGAGGCCCACTGCTGGGTGCCTGTACTATCGTATTTAATAGCCAGCATACGAAAATTAGAGGAGCTTGCCTGCTCGGCCCCACCTACATATACGTTGCCGTTGTTATCGGGCAGTATGCTGGCCCCTGCGTGGTAGCCGACGTACGAACCGGTATAAATACGCAGCCAGGTGGTATCGCCGGTGGCAATGCTGCCTTTTAGTACAAATATGTTGGAGCGCGCGTTGGCAGAATCCCACATGGTGCCGGTGGCATAGTAGTAATTGCCTTTTACATACATATCGGTAACCAGGTCGGCATTATCTGAAGAGGTGTTGTACTCTTTTTGCCAAATTTTGGTGCCGGTGGTGCTGTATTTTGTAATAAGCACATTGGCGCTCTGCCCCTGGTGGTAGCTGCTGCCGGCAATGTATACATAGCTGCCCTCGCGCCGGGCGGTTTGAAAATAGCTGTTTTGTACCGGGTGGCCGGTGGTATCTACCCACAGGCGGTTAACCAGGGTTTGTACCTGTGCCTGTATGCCAGTGGCGGTTGTAAGTAAAAGTGCCAGTAATAGTGTTTTAATGTGTTTCATAGTGGAGAGGGGGGGATTAATAAACCGATATTACACATTACTATTTGTATATATTAAAATTATGTGTTAATTAACATATAAGCAAACCACTGATATGTTAAAAGCGGGTGGGGTAATTGCAACGCCGGGCTTAGTACTGTTTAGCTAAAGTTGTAATGCTTGAAATACAGGTATTAACCACATAGAAACATAGAAATACAAAAAAGCTTGTGGGTGCTTATGGTAAGTGTAAGCTTATACAAGGGAACATAGGAAACAGTAGAATACAGATTGGCGATATGTCTACGCTGTTTCAGCCGTAGTTGGTGTTTAGCTTCTTTTAAAAATATATAGTGCAGCGCCACCAACCACTATCTGTACCCAAACACAGTAAAGACACAGCGGAAGATCGCCACGGATTCAGGCTTGTATATTTTACCGCCCCGACCGCCTTGAGTGGTCACCCCGCCTAAAATAGGCGGGGAGTAAAACCATCTAGCCATGACATGCTGTTTAATGGCGTGGACCTGCCTCGCGGCATAAGGGGTTGAATTTTTAAGCAACGAAATATTACACTATTTAATAATTTGTATTTATTGCTAAACTACCCTGCTAAATAGGGTGTAGGCATTTTACGGGGAGGGGTGTAGGCATAGGGGCATGCGAAGTAGCTGACTATCAATTATTTGAGAGGAGTGGGTGTAGGCAGGGTTGGCAAAAACAGAAAATTATGCTGCTTTAGGCATAGTAAAGAAGAAGGTGCTGCCTTTGCCTTTTTCGGATACAGCCCATATTTTGCCACCGTGTTTTTCTACCACCTTGGCGCATATACTAAGGCCGATACCGGTACCCTGAAACTCATCGTCGGTATGCAGGCGTTTAAATATCTTGAATATCTGTTCGCTGTATTGCTGGTCGAAACCGATACCGTTATCGTTAACGCTGAACTGCCATTCGCTTACCTTGTCTTCTACCTTAACGGTTACTACTTTTTGCGGGC
>CAYREY010000117.1:0-6337 GCA_964423405.1 uncultured Chitinophaga sp.
GAGCGTCTGCCTGCCTTGTGCCAAAGCCTGGCGCAACGCGGCTACGTGGCGGTTAGTATAGATTACCGGCTTACCAACCTGGTGGGTATGGCCAGCAAACCAGCAGCGTATAAAAACATACTTAAAAGCGTGGCCGACGGGCGCGCAGCGGTTACGTGGTTTTTGAACGATATAGCCCACGGCAATACGTACCGTGTAGATAAAAGCAAGGTGTATGCCGGTGGCAGCAGCGCCGGTGCTATACTGGCCGAGCAACTGGGCTTTATAGATAGCACGCGCGAGTGTACCGGTGTGCTGTACAAAGCAGCCTGCCGCTATTTGCCCGATAGCACGGCTCTGCCACCTCACACTATTAAAGGCATACTTAGCCTGGCCGGTGCGGTATTAGATACGAACCTGATAGGCCGTCACGAGCCGGCTTTGCTGCACATACACGGCGATGCCGACCACATAGTGCAGTACCAATACAAACGCGCTATCAAGGGCTGGGCACCTTTTAAAATGGCCGGACTAGGCGGCAGCCGGCAGCGGTATTTATCGCAGGGGTTACAGTATACCGAACATGTTATTGAGAACGGCGGCCACACCCCCTGGGATGAAGACGATGCCGCTTACCGTGTTTTACTACAACAGGTAGTAGCGTTTTTAAGTACGCAGGTTAATACAGTTGCTAGTCATTAAGAATACAAAACGCATAGCCACGAATACACGAATGGTTAACCAAAATAATAGGCTACAAATTCGCGGGGTACCGAGTATAGATCTCTTATCTCAAAAAAACGGGGACTTGCACCGGTTACGTTATAAAAGTGCTTTTGCCAGAACAGTTTTTTGGTACGGGTAATATGAAAATACTGCGATACCACAATAACGTTGTTGAAGTGCAGGCTATCTTTAAGTTGTAACGTATTGTAGACTGTGGACTGCGTATGTTGCCCTGATTGTCTACAATTACTACCGAATCGGGCACGCCGTTGCTGATTAAAAATTCTTTTTTTTAGAGCCCTCGTAATGGCCCTCTTTACCCAGCCCGCCACTTACAAGTATTTGTTTGACCTGTTTGTTCCGGTACAAATCAAGCCCGCATTGCATTCTTGCTTTAAGCCGCGGCGATAGGGTTCCATCTTCGTTTACCTTGCTGCCTAATATTACTGCTATATCGGCTGTGTGGTTGTTTTGTGTAAGGCCATCTATTGTTAAGTAAGTAAAGTGGGCTACAAACCATAGCGTCAGGCTGGTTGCCAATGTTTTTTAGTATTTTTTTAAGATGCATGGTTTGTAGTACTGCATTGGGTCAATGCAATAATAGCTAACAATTGTCTTAACTGTGAATGGCATGATTGCATGATAGTTCGACGAATGTAGAGGCGTTGAGAGCTTAATAACCGTAAATGTATTTTACGTTCAGCAGATTCTTCCAGAGCTATGTGCATGAATAAAGTTACACATCAAAACCCAAAACCAGCCATAAGCATAACAGATGTATTCAGTTCCGGAGGAAAGATGAATATGGTAGCCCCGGGTTAATAACCGGGGTAATAAGAAGTAAGGTAATTAGGCGTAGGGGCTATACATAAAAAGCCACTAAGCATGTAGCAAGGCTGCAAACCGCCACACATCTTCAAAGGTGTTGTATAACGGCACCGGTGCTATGCGTATTACATCCGGTTCGCGCCAGTCGGCTATTACACCGGCGGCGGTAATTTTTTCAAACAGCTGCTTGCCGTTGGCGGTTGTTTGTATTGATAGCTGACAACCTCTTCGGTCTTTATCGGCAGGGGTAATAATTCTATATTCGCTCTTGTCCGTCGTCAATTGTCGGTTATCTACCAACAACCAATACAGGTAACTGGTAAGCAACTCCGATTTTTTTCGCAATGCAGGCATAGTCGCTTTATCAAAAATCTCGAGCGATGCTTTATGCGCAGCCATACTTAGTATAGGCGCATTGCTTATCTGCCAGCCCGCAGCACCCGGTTGTGGCACAAAGTTTTTGTACATTTTAAAGCGTGTTTTTTCGTCGTTACCCCACCAGCCCGCCAACCGTGGCAACGATGGATTGTTGGCATGTCGCTCGTGTACAAACACGCCACTTACCCCACCGGGGCCGCTGTTAAGGTACTTGTAACTGCACCAGGTAGCAAAGTCGGCACCCCAGTTATGTAGTTGCAACTCTACATTACCAATAGCATGTGCCAGGTCTATACCAAAGTACAGGTTATGTTTGCGGCAGGCCTGCGCAATTTTATCCAGTTCAAATAACTGACCGGTGTAATAGTTTACCGCGCTTAGCATTACCAGTGCCAGTTCATCTTTATGTTCCTCTATCTGCGCCAGTATATCTTCGTTGCGTAGGGTTACTTCGCCATCGCGCGGCTGTACTTCTATTATACACTCTTCGGGGTTTAAACCATGCAGGCGTATTTGCTGCTCAATAGCGTAATAGTCCGATGGAAACTCGTTCGCCTCTACCAGTATTTTATTGTGTTTGCCTTTGGGTTGGTAAAACGAAATAAGCATCAGGTTAAGGTTAACCGTTAGCTGGTTCATTACCACTACCTCATCTTTATGGGCACCTACCAGCTTTGCAATCGACTCTGAAAAAAAATGGTGATAGTACAGCCACGGATTACGGCCATGCACATGGCCTTCTACACCCAGGTTGCGCCAGTCTTCCAGTTCAACCAGCAAGTGTTGCGCTACGCTTTTGGGCTGTAGCCCCAGCGAGTTACCACACAGGTAAATAGCATCGGCACCGTTTACCTCTGGTATATAAAACTGTTGGCGAAAATCTTTAAGTGCGTCCTGCGCATCCAGCGAGCGCGCAAAATCCAGGGAGTTTTCAAATTTCATAATGCCAATAATACAAAGTTTGGCATTAGCGGTATATGACTTTTGGTAGACACACCAGCCTGAAGGCCGTACGCCATTATTAATAATAACTGCCTGTGGATATTACTTCGCAAACGCTTTCTTATCCAGCTTAAGCCAGTTAAGCGCGTTTTTGTAAAGCAGCTTGTCTTTTACTTTTTTAGGTGCATCCAGGGCATTAATCTCTTCGCCGGGTACGGCTTCGCCCAGTGGGAAAGGATAGTCGGACCCACAGCAAATTTTGTCTTCGCCTATCAGGTCTATTACATACTGTAAAAATCGGGTATCGTGTATCAGCGAGTCAACATAAAAGTGGCCCAGGTAATCGCGTGGGTTTACGTTGTTATCCAGCGCTGTAAGGTCGGGGCGCACTTTAAAGCCCTGCTCTACGCGGCCAACAGTACTTGGAAAAGAACCGCCACCGTGTGCAAAGGCAAAACGCAGTTTAGGAAAACGCTCAAACACGCCGCCAAATATCATCGAGCAGATAGCGCGCGAAGTTTCGGCAGGCATACCTACCAGCCACGGCAGCCAGTACTTGCTCATTTGTTTGGCCCCCATCATGTTCCAGGGGTGTACAAATATGGCCAGGTCAAGCGCCTGTGCTGCTTCGTATATCGGAAAAAACTGTGGCTCGTTCAGGTTTATATCGTTCACATTGCTGCCTATCTCTATACCCGCCATGCCTAGTTTTTTAATACGTTCCAGCTCTTTAATAGCCAGGTCGGCACTTTGCATGGGCACAGTACCCAGGCCAACAAATTTTTTAGGATAGCGTTCGGTTATCTCTGCTATATGGTCGTTCAAAAAACGCGATACATCCAGACAGTGTTCCGGCTTGGCCCAGTAGCTAAATAGTACCGGTATAGTGCTTAGCACCTGCACATCTACCTGCGTATGTTTACACTCGCTTATTCTTGTTTCGGGGTCCCAGCAGTTGCTTTGTATCTCGCGGAAAAACTCATCGTCTTTCATCATCCGTGCACAGCAGGGTTTGTGGTGGTCCAGGTGTATAAAGCCCGGGTAACCAAACTTCTCGCTCCAGCGGGGCATATGCTCCGGTATAATATGCGTGTGGATGTCAATCTTCATTCAGCTCAAATATATAATTGATTGGTGAAGTAACCGGTAATAAATACTATTGCACCACTGTATTACACTGGTATGTTTGCCCCGAAATGTTGTAATACAACTGGAAGTTAATGCGGCGGTTGGCTTTATCATAAGTGCCTTGTCCGTATATACTCGATCCGCCACAGTATTGTTCGTTAATCTCCAGTATGTTGCCCTCGTTGTTGGTATCGGTACGTATAAAGGCGGTAACACTGCTACAGGTGCCGCCCATCAGGCCAAATATCACAACCTCGTTGGGGCGGTTGCCAGTCCACTGTATGCTTACGCTGTTGGTTACAAACGGAGGAGAAGCGTTGCAGTTTTCGTAGGCAAAGTTATTCAGGTTGGTATATTTAAGATAGCTCGGTGTCTGGCAATCGGTGCCTTCATAGCCATCGGGGCAATAGCAGTTGCCGTTAAAGCAGCCTTGTCCGCTGGGGCAGGTTACATTTTCGCAGGTTTGTTTATCGCACGCCGAAATTGTTACCAGCAATGCCGCAACTAAAAATAACTTAGCCATCTCTTTCATCATAGTATCATGTTTTACAGGGCTAAAATAAAACAAGCATTTAAACGGTTATGAGAACTTTTACTTTTTCTGTGGCCTTATTACTGGTTGCGATTGTTAATGCGCAGCTTCCGGCCTTTAATCCGGCCGACCAGCCAGCCGCACCCGATTATGCAAAAGCAGAAAACTGGAGTGTATTACCCTTTAGGGTAGATGCCGCCGATGATATACCCAAAGCCGAAACATGGGTGAGCGATTCGCTTAAACAGGTAGATGTTTTTTACATATACCCTACTATTTATGTTAAGGGTAAAACCTGGAATGCCAACCTGGCCAACAAAAAGCTGAATAAAAAGATAGATCGCTTACCGGTACGCTATCAGGCAGGTGTGTTTAATGCCAGTGCACAAGTGTATGCGCCGCGCTACCGGCAGGCCGAGCTTACAGCTTTCAGCGATACAATAGATGGCCCTAAAGCACTCGATTTTGCTTATCAGGATGTAAAGCGCGCTTTTCTGTATTACCTGCAACACTACAACAATGGCCGGCCAATCATAATAGCCTCGCACAGCCAGGGTACGCACCATGCGCGCAGGTTGCTGCGCGAGTTTTTTGATACTACCACGCTGCAAAAACAACTGGTAGCAGCCTATACTATTGGTTTTGCTTTTTACGAAGCACAATACAAAACTCTAAAACCCTGCACAACTGCTACACAAAACGGGTGCTACATAACATGGGCATCGTACCGTGCGGGTTACGAACCCGGCGAAACTGTATTGGCAGGCGATGTATGTATTAACCCCTTAACCTGGAACCGCGATACCATTGCGGTAGATAAAAGCAAAAACATTGGTGCCATGTTGATTAGCTTTAATAAAACCTACAGCAAAAATGTTTCGGCACAAGTACACAACAATATACTTTGGGTGCGCAACACCATGCCTATACTAAGTACCTGGAAAAACCTGCACATAGCCGATTATAACCTGTTTTGGTACGATATACGTACCAACGTAAAACTTCGTGTAGAAGAGTACCTGAAGCACAACCGGTAAAAAGCAAAAAGGGGCGGTGAAATTTTCACCGCCCCTTTTTTATACTTTTCATACAGTATTTATTCTACTACCAGTTTACCGGCTTTTATGTTTTTGCCATCGGCCTGCAGCAGATAGTTATACATGGCTTTTGCCAGTTTGTTGTTGTAATACCGGTAGGTGGTTTTATCCGGTGTAAGTATAATCTCATCTGCCAGGGCGCCTAGCTGGTTGTAAATTTTAATACTACCCTTGCTAAACTGTAATCCTTCTATTACAAATACCGTCTGGTCGTTAAACGGATTAGGCAGCACCTGCACTGTTACGTTATTGCCGGCTACATCATATATCGATGTGATACAATTGCCATCGTTTACGTTGGCCAGCGGGTTATAGTTGGTGCAGGTAGAATCGGTAGGGCCATACACCTTGGCCATACAGGCTCCGTTATCTACATTGGCTGCCGGGTTGTAGTTAATGCAACTGGTATCGGTTACCCCGTACACTTTTGCATCGCAGGTGCCGCTGCTAATATTAGCCAGTACGTTATAGTTAATGCACGATGTATCGGTAATGCCGTATACTTTTGCCACACATATACCAGCATCTATATTAGCCAACGGGTTATAGTTGAAACAGCTGGTATCCATAATGCCATACACTTTCGGTGTACATACCCCGCCATCTACGTTCGCCAATGGATTGTAGTTGATGCATGAAGTATCCATTACACCATACACTTTCGGTGTGCACACGCCACCATCTACGTTCGCCAATGGGTTGTAGTTGATGCACGATGTATCCATTA
>CAYREY010000118.1:0-6328 GCA_964423405.1 uncultured Chitinophaga sp.
AGTATGCTAAAGTTGGTGGTAGATATACAACTGATAGCGTATTGCTCGGGTTTCAAATCGCTGAATAGCTGGGCCTGCTTTTTAACCTGTGCGTAGTAGGCCATTACATCATCGCGGTTTTTAAACTGGCGTACGTTTATCAGCTTGTTCTTGCTGTCTATAATCACCTGTTTCGATTGCAGGCGTTTTTCGGGCACTACCGATGAGTTGTACGCATCTACTTTAGCCATAGTGCTCATAATAGACGGTTGCGGCGTGGCAGGGTCTTTTATGTATATAACAAAGTAGTGCATGGCTGCATCCGATCGGGTGTACGGCGAAGTGGTATCTTCCATCACCACCGGTTCGTTTACAGGTGCTTTTACAGCAGTATCTTTACCAGCAACGGTAGTGGCCGTGTTAGCTGCCTTAGCGGTATCGGTAGTAGCGGTGTTGGTAGTGGCTGGTTGCTTTTTATCGGCACCGGCAGCTTTGTTGCTGGTATCGGCTACTGCTACACTGGCACCGCTTTGTATGGCTTTTTGTTTAGCCTCGTTTAGTTGTTGCAGCAGTTCGTTCTGGCTGGTATCGGGTACCGATGAACCTACCATGCCATACAGGGCATTAAGCGAATCGCGCTGGGTAGTGTCGCGGCTAAGGTCAACCTGCGGCAGGCTCGATTTGTTGAGGTTAGCCAGCAACTCGGTAGCCGTTTTCTTTACCTCGGCATCCTTACTTTTGTTTACTATTTTATTCAACGCCTGTACATAATCGGTCAGGCGGTTTTGTTTGGCCAGCACCAGCGCCTGCAGCAACTCAAACTTAGCACTCAGCGGGTTGGGCTTAAACAGGTTGTCGGCCATTTCGGTTTTGTACCAGGCCGAGTCGAGTTGGTTATTGCTGTAATCGTTGTACGCCGATTGGTAGTAGTTATCTACGGCCTGTTCTTTACGCTTGGCCTCGTTCATGTAATTGGGGTCGCGTAGTATTTTGGCTATTATACTCTCCGGAAACTCGGCCAGTATTTTGTTTTTGTATTCTTCTGCTTTACCGGGTTGCTTTTGGTGCATAGCAATCAGGTAAATGTTGTAGTAGCTTTCCAGCAGTAGTTTGTGTTTGGGGAACCTGCTGTTCAGCGTTTCGAACATAGCAGTTGCCTTAGGGTCGTTATCCAGCCCATCCTTATAAATAGTACCGGCTGTGTAGTAGGCATCTACCAGTTGCCCGTTCGATTTATCAAGCTTTTCAGGGCTGGTAGGTATGCTGGCCAGCATTTGTTCTTCCAGTGTTCCGGCTACAACCGCAGCGGCAGAATCTTTGGCAGCAGCAGCGCTGTCGGCAGCGGCGGTTGTTTCATCATCGCCGGTAAGCGAGCTTTTATTTTTACGGCGCCAGTTGTCTTCCAGCTTGCGGCGGCCCCATTTTTTAATAAAGTCGTTGTAACCGGTAGCGCGCGTAGTAGGGTTATAAAAGTACCAGCTTAAACTTACGCCCTGCAAAGGGTTTTGCAATTGGGCGGTATTAGTAGTAGGCTGGTTAGGCAAATTAGGTTGGTTACCCGAAGCAGAGCCGGCTTTTTTCTCCTCTTCTTCCTGTTCCTTTTTAAATGCGGCATCGGCTACCAGCTTTTTGCGCTCGCCCTCGGGTAGCAGGGCCAGTTTTTGCAGGCTGTCTTCGCGGGCTATAATGTTCAGTTGATCCACCAGGTTGGTCAGCATTTTGCTGCGCTCATCTACATCGGGGTAGCGCGCATCATTCTTAGCCATAAATGTTAAAGTAGAGTCGTAGAAAAACTTAGCCGATACATAATCCTCGCCATCGTAATCCAGCTCGGCCAGTGTAAGGTACGAGAGGGCTTTCTGGTCATCATTCGAAATAGAATTATCTACCGATTTGTGTAAAAATTTACGGGCCTCGGTCAGGTTGTTTTCGGTTATAGAGATAAGGGCCAGTTCGTAGTACACCTGGTCCCAGTATTCTTTGTACTTACCATCTTTAGCCAGTTTTGCCAGCAGCGCACGCATTTCGGCGTTGTTGTTACCACTACGTGCCAGTTTTGCCATTTTTATTTTGGCATAAAACTCCATATCGTAGTTAGGATTACACTTTAGTACCTGCTTAAAGTTTTCTATGGCTTTACCGTTGTTACCTACAGCCGCATAGCACTGGGCCAGTACAAAGTGCGGGCGTACTTTCAGCTTTTTGCGCTTGCGTATTTTTTTTGCCATCAGGTATTTTTCCAGTGGCTCTATGGCAGCGCGGTATTCCTTTTGTGCTACGCGCAGGTCGGCCTCGGCCAGGTCCAGTTGCGGGTCCAGGTTTTTATAAAAGTTATCATCGCCACGTACATAGGTTACTACGGTAGATGCTTCGTCATATTTTTTCTGGCGGGTATAGGTTTTTATCAGCCATATCAGCGCTTCGGCGCGGGCCGGCTCATGTATCCACAGCGAGTACGATGGGCGGTTATCTAGTTTCTCCAGTGTTTGTGTGCCGTCTTTATTAATCACCACCTTTACCTGCGGCTTTTTCTTCTTCTTTTTAGCCTTTACATATTTCTTAACGGGCTTGCCCAGGCTCTTCATCACCTTTACATAGTCAACCCCATCCTTATACTCGGTAGTAATAAACTTAAAACTGCTGCTGGCTTTATCATAGTCACCTTTCAGGAAGTTGGCCTGGCCTATCAGCAAAAAGTGGTCGTCGCTCCAGTTGCTGGCACCGCGTAGCTGTATGGCCAGGGTAGAGCGTTTAATGGCATCTTCCAGGTCGCCGCTGTAGCTCGCAAACTCGGTAGGGTCGCTATAGTGATACACTGGTATTACCGAGTCGAACTTATCTTTATGGTTTTCCAGCGATAGCTTGTAAACGTTTTTAATTTTCTCGTTACTGTTAAAATAAGCGTTGTAGTGCGAGGTGATATCGAGAAAAGCCTGGGTAGGCAAAATGGCATGGTTAGTAGTAGAACAACCCCATAGCAACAGCAATAAGACAGAAAAGAGAAATATTGATAGTTTTGTCAGCCTCAAAATAAGATACGGTTTAGCGCGGTTTATTTAACTGGTAAGCAACAAAAATATTTTGTTTTGGCAGAAATAAAAGGAAACATAACCACAGCAAAGCCCACTGTACACTACACATGGCAGAGAAGATAAAAACAAAACAGAATAAAAATTTACGCAATAAGTTCAGGTTTGTGGTACTGAACGATGTTACGTTTGAAGAAAAGTTCTCGCTTTCGCTCACACGTACCAATGTCTGGATATTTTTAAGTGTAATAGCGTTTACGCTTATATTTTTAACAGCAGCCGCTATTATATATACCCCGCTTAAGTACTTTATACCGGGTTTTGGCGATTACAACTACCGCAGTCAGATTATTCAGTTGGAGTTTAAAACCGATTCGCTGCAAAACGAGCTCGATTCGCGCGCCCTTTGGCTGGAAAACCTGATGAATGTGGCCAACGATAGCATTGCGCCCAACCGACCGGCCAAACCGCAGCAGGCCGGTAACGACAAATCGCAACAGAAAATAGACGAAGCCGGGCAGGAAGAACGCGAACTACGCGAAGAGGTGGAAGACGCCGAAAACTACTCGCTTAGCTATGGTGCCGGGCAAAACAGCGGTGCCGTAGATGAGGTAAAGCAAATGCACCTGATGGACCCGGTAGAGGGTTATGTAACCGAGGAGTACGATGCTATGAAAGAGCATTTTGGTGTAGATATAGCCGCCAAACAGGATGCACCGGTTAAAGCTGTGCTGGATGGCAAAGTAATAGCCGATGCCTACACGCTGGAAACCGGTTATGTAATTACCGTGCAACATGCCAACGATCTGGTATCTATCTACAAGCATAACTCAAAGCTGCTTAAGAAGACCGGCGCCTATATCAAAGCCGGCGAGGTAATAGCTGTGGTAGGCAATACCGGCGAGTTATCTACCGGCCCGCACCTGCATTTCGAGCTTTGGCACAAGGGCCGCAGCCTCAATCCAAAAGATTATATTGCATTCTAAATCAGTAAATTAGCAATTTTCTGTGGGCCAATTCTTAACCAATCTCACTATTGTCGGGTTATGGGGGTACCGGGGTTTGGGTAAAAAGGCCTATATTGCATGGCTGATTTAATTTTTAACCCTTAAAAATTGATGGCATGTTTAATAAAAACAAAACTGAAGAAGCCAACGCGGCGTTACGCGTAATGAACCAATTGGGCCAGGGCACCTTGCTTAACGGCGACCTGAGCACCGAAGGCGATATACGTATCGACGGTAAAATAGTAGGTAATGTAACCTCTAAGGCTAAAGCCGTGGTAGGTGCTACCGGCGTAATACAGGGTAACGTGTACTGCCAGAATGCCTATATAGATGGTACCGTAAACGGTAATATAGAAGTAGCCGAGTTATTAATATTGAGCAAAACCGCCAATGTAACCGGCGATATAAAAATTAAGAAACTGGTGGTAGAAGAAGGTGCGCGCTTTAACGGCAAATGCTCTATGGGAACTACCCAGACCAGCACTACTGCCCAAACACCGGGTGCACAGCCTAAAACCGTAAACTAATACAACCAATAGTTAAACCTATTAAGCCAATGTGAAAGCATTGGCTTTTGTTTTTTGTATGAAGAAAGATAACAACAATACCGGCAAGCAGCCCAATAACTACCTGAAATATTCGGGCATTGGTTTTCAAATTGCCGGTACGGCACTGGTTGGTTTTTTTATAGGCTACCAACTGGATAAATGGAGGCAGCACAGCAAGCCTTATTTCACGGCTCTGTTATCGGTTTTATTTTTACTGGTGGGGCTATATACGGCTTTTAAAGATTTACTAAAGAAACCCTGATATAGCTTGCTATAATTACAGCCGGTAGATTAACTTTTACATAAAAAATTACTTTCGTGGTATGATGATAAGCATGATTAAGAAGTATAGTGTATTGATGGTGGTATTGCTGATAACAGTATTGTTGCAGGCGCAGGCTCCGCAGGGTATTAACTATCAATCGGTAGCCCGTGGTGCATCGGGCAGTATACTGCCTAATGTGGCTTTGCAGGTGCGCTTTAGCGTGCACGATGTTACAGCCAACGGCAATACCGTTTACCGCGAAACCCATTCGGTAACCACCAATGCCTTTGGGTTATTTAGTGTAGTAATAGGCACCGGTGCTGCCGATGTAGGCGCATTTGGCACAATAGACTGGGCTAACGGCAATAAATATTTAGAGGTAGAACTGGATGCCGGCAACGGCTTTACTACCATGGGCAACTCGCAGCTAATGAGTGTGCCTTATGCATTTTATGCAACCACCTCAGGCAGCAGCGTAGGCCCTACGGGCCCTACCGGTCCGCAGGGCACACAAGGTGTGCAGGGCGTGCAGGGTAGTATAGGTGTAACCGGACCGCAAGGCATAGCCGGGCCACAGGGTGTGCAGGGCAATACCGGCGCTACCGGCCCCACCGGCGCACAAGGCATACAGGGTATTACCGGACCAACCGGTAGCCAGGGTTTGGTAGGCCCTACCGGTGCCACCGGCACCGGCTTGCAGGGTATAACCGGACCAACCGGTGTAACCGGCCCCGGCGGCGGACCAACCGGCCCAACGGGTAGCACCGGCGCTACCGGTGCCACCGGACCGGCAGCAGGCCCAACAGGCGCTACCGGTGCCACAGGCCCTACCGGCGCACAAGGTATAACAGGCCCCACTGGTGCCACCGGCGCACAGGGCATACAGGGTTTAACCGGCCCTACCGGCCCGCAGGGTGTACAAGGCCCACAAGGCATACAAGGTGTACAGGGCACACAAGGCGTGCAGGGGGTACAAGGCCCTACTGGCTTGCAGGGTACCACCGGTGCTACCGGACCTGCCGGTGTTGGTGGTTTACTAAGCAATGGTGCTAATGCCGGCAACACCCCGTATTGGAACGGCACTACCTGGGTAGTAAACAGCAGCAATATTTATAATAACGGCGCTAATGTAGGTGTGGGTACTACGGTACCATCGCAAAAGCTGGAGGTAAATGGCAATATAACCATACCGGCGGCCAATAGCTACTCCTATACTACGGCTAAAACCAAATACCTGTCGCTACCGGCAGCAGCTTTTAACCTGCAAAGCGTACTGTTGGTATCGGGTAGTAACATTACCGTAAGCGGTTATAACACCGGCCAGGCACGTTGGGTACAGGGCGGCACTGCCGGTACAGAGGCGTATTTGTTTGCACCGGTAAACCTTCCCGATGGGGCGATTATAACTGCCATACAAGGCTACGTGTACGATGGTTCATCTACCGACGAAGTATCCATAGAATTGCATAGCCTGGCCAACGGTGCCAGCACGCCACAAAG
>CAYREY010000119.1:0-6204 GCA_964423405.1 uncultured Chitinophaga sp.
CTCTATCTTCTCTTCTTCTTTCTTCTGTGGTGCCAATAGCATTGGCAATGGCATAACGGTGGCATAAAAAACTGCGGTAAAACCGGTGGGGTGGGTATGGGCTAATTACCAGTAACACAGCTATAGTTACATGTTTATTATGCCCCAAAAAAATCGGGCATACTAAACTGCTTTAACTATTTTACTGAAAGGAATGTGGTTGGAACTGGCAATAGCTTTCACCTGCTCTTCCAGCGAGTCGTCTGGTTCAAAATTGTATTGATTTTTTAATGTACCATATATGGTATTAAAAAAATCTTCTTTCTGCTTGTACTCCTTATCATTTAAGCCTTTAGATACAGGAGTAAAAATAACACCTATCTTATCTAAGTTAAGATTGTGCTCTGAACAAAATGCATCTAACGACTTGTTAACTACATTTAAGGCATATAGTCTGTACCCAATCTGGTCCATACTTGTGTGTTCAAAATCTAATGCCTGAAAAGCCTGCACAACTCCGTTTTTTGTAATCATTGTAAGCTTTTCGCTTTTAAGCAAACCCTTAAATATGGCAGGCTTTAACTCGTAATCTACATCTGCCTTTTCTTTAAGGTTATACTGCTTGGCAAGTGAGTTTACTTTCTGATGCAAATTTTGCGGTTTCATCATTTGTAGCAAAGGTTGGTTTGTAACAAACTTGATGAATAACTCTTCAAAGGTTGCACTATCTAAAACCTCGCTGTATGGTTTGGGTGTTTCAAATACCAGCAAACCATTGGAATACTGATTTACATAAGCAAAGTACTCTTCGGTAAACGAAAATGGCATATTACCCAAACCGGTAGTTGCGGCTTTCTTATGAGTATCAAGCAAATGTTTTATAAACGTAAACTCTTTGTTTGCTGTAAGCTTTTTAGCTGTATTCAGCTTGTCTGCCGAGTATTTAAAAAACCATTTATCGCCGCTTTTAGCCAATAAACCCACTGCCAGCTTCTCGCCCGAAAAGCTGTTAGTTTGTACAAAAAGTGGGGTTATATACGATTTTTTCATTTGCCTGATAATAAACTTGTGGCGTTTTGCTGCAACAAGTTTAACCGATTTTGATTAGATAAAAAATCTATTATTCTACTTTCAAAGTCTGGCGGTACAGGCCAGTAGACACTGGCTGTTGTTATAGCCTCTTTTACAACACGCTGCCAGGTATTTGCTTGTAAATGCTGTAAAAACTGATTTAGTAAAGATAACCTTTCCGCTTCACTTAAGCAATTGTGCACTGCCTGGTTATAAAACGGTGTACTCAACAATTTGTTGCCCTTATTAATACCAAACGATGCATTAAACAGTCTGAAACTGTTTTGTCCACCAAAAATAAAAGCATGGTCAAAGGCATACACTTTTGCCTGCCTGCCGGGCATACCTGTTAAAAGCAGGTTATAATTATGTCCACCATCCATAAGTGGCTTCCCCCTGTCTGTGTTCTCTACCCATAGGTCAAATAGGGCTATTTTTACAAAATCTGCGGCATTTACCAGTTTTATTTCACCCTCTGTATTCATCCAGTCAAACAATTCCAGCGCTCCGTCTAATTCCTGCGAGCCAAAGCAAACTACACCGGGCTTACAGTACGCACTATTTCTGCTTAGGTCTTTTCTGTCAAAAGATCCATCCGTAACCGCTATAAACCGTGCATTGGGTACTGGTATATTCAAATTGTGTAGCAACGCAACGGCTATCCATTCGTAAAACAAACAATCAATCTCCCGCTCAGGCTTGGCATTAATCCGGTACTTGCAATAGTAAATATTACCATCGTTACACATAAATTTCATGGGGGCATGCCCATCGGTGCGGCATTCCTTTAGTAGCGATACAGTATGCAACAATGCAGTATTCATAAACTTAAAAGTAACAGTATACCTATATCAAACGTTCTTCACCCCCTACTCCCCTCTACAATTTTATTACCCCATCTATCTCCTGCATCAGCTTGCCCGTTTCCCATAGTGCAACTATCATTTTCTGGTAATGCAGTATATCTTCAAAACCCAATGTGCGGCCCTTGCGGTCTTTCAGCCATTTTTGTGCAGGCTGGTAGCCGCCTATGTAAAAATCCCAGGCGGCTTTGGGCACCTGCTGAAAAAACTGTGTATCGTTTATATACACCCTGCCAAACGGATAAACCGGCTGTACATCGGTTACCAGGTCGCCGTCTATTAACTCGTAGTTTTCTTCAAACCGTATTTTATCTACCACATTAGTACCCGTTACAGGGTACTGCGTAATGTAGTGCTCTATCTTGTCGCTCTCCAGCAAATGCAACTGCCTTAGCTGCCCACCCAGCTTTACCAATTGCCAAAAGTTATCGGCACCGGTGGGGTATGGTACCCGCGGAAAATCTATTTTCAAAAACTCCTTATACTTCTCGCGATAGGCAGGGCTGTGCAGCACCGCGTATATGTAGTCCAGTATATCTATAGGTGCAAACGTACCCGGTCTATTCTCTTTTTCGTTGGTAAACGTTAGCTTTAGCTTGGCCGCTATTTGTTTTACTATCTCGGCGTTTAGGTTGGGCGTGCGGGTGGTGGTTTCGTGTAGGGTTTGTTGGGTGGTGTCCAAGTATAGGTAAAGCGGAAACACAACCCCACCACCACGATAGTATAAATTGAAGTCTGCAATTGTATTTGTTACGAATGCTAAATTCCAAGGCATAGTCCCTACCACTTGACCTTGACGACCAATTATTAATCCTAAATTACTCTCAGCAACAAAATTGCCCATCACTTCGCCTCTTGGATAACAGTGAAATCCTTTTGACTTACCAGTGTAGTAAGTCCATTTCTCATCAAAAGGACGGTAATTTATTTTTGTAAAACTGCCGTTCTTATTTAATGCCGTTTGCAAATCCTTTCTAGCAAATGCCACTTGCCAATCGCGTACATCTTTGCCCAAATTAAACCGCTTTCTTGCAGCCTCATCATCTAAGCTTAAAAACTCATTAATGGTTTGTTCAACTTCCTCTTTAGTGTTGTGTATGGTAAATTCGTCCCGCGCGGTTACTATACCAACACTATTAACTGTAAACAATTTGGCTACCGTAAATCCTTTTTCATAAACCTTCTGTTCTTCAAAATTCTTTGCTACAAAAAAGTAGTTAGGTTCTATGTTAGGTATCTTAGTGTATTTAACCGTTTTTAGACTGTTGGCTGTGAGAAAATCATATTTAAATTCCCGGCCTCCATACAAGTCAAAATGAAATACCTCTCCTAATTCATTGGCTTTCTTCTTACCTGTTTTTATAAATACATTTATAGATACGCCTTGTTGAATATCAAACACATTTACATCAGCAGAGCCATCAAGTGCAGTTTCTTTCTTTTTGCTATTGCCATGTAAATCTATTGTGTAAATTTTATCATACGTTTTTAGCAGGTTCCAGCGCATTCCTCTAAAGGTTGGGTTATCTAAAAAACCGTGCGGATTGATAAATGCCAATACACCAGTGCCGTTTTTTTCAATAAAGTATTGCCCGTAGCGTAAAAATTTTACATAATCATCATTTATCCATTTGGGGTTCTTCTCTTTCAGTTTTTCTTTTCCACCGGGTTCCTTTTTGTAGTCCTCCATCAAATCCATTATCCATTCGCCTTTGTTTGCACTCTCGCCACTATATGGTGGATTCCCCAATACCACCATCACCGGTGTATCGCGCTTAATGTGGTTAGCCTCGTTGGCCTCGTTACTTAGCCAACTGGCAAACAGGGTGCCGGTATCGGGGTGGTTCTCTTCCAGGCTATTGGTAAGGTACACCTTTACGCGCTGGTTTTTAGTGGGCTTAAAACCGGTTTCGCTCAGCAGCAAATCTAATTTCAGGTGCGCCATAGCATAGCTGGCCATCAGCAATTCAAAGCCATTCAGCCGCGGTATCAGGTGCTGCTCTACATAGTTGCTCCATATACCCTGCTGTCCGGTAAATTTTTTGTGTATGTGTTTTACCACCTCGGCCAAAAACGTACCGGTACCGGTAGCAGGGTCCAGTATCTGCACGCGGTGTACTTCCTGCTCTTGCTTTTTGCCCTGTACATCTACCTTAATTTTTGTTTTGCTGGTATCGGCCAGCCCCTGCGGCAGGTTAAACTCTGTTTTAAGTATATCATCTACTGCCCGCACTATAAAATCTACCACCGGTTGCGGGGTGTACCACACGCCGCGCGCTTTGCGCAGGGCAGGGTCGTACTCGCTCAAAAAGGTTTCGTAAAAGTGTATAATCGGGTCTTCGGTTTTGGTAGCCTTACCGTAGTTTTTTAGTAGCTCCTCTACATTGCAGGCTAAAAATACATCGGCCAGCCCATCTACAATCCACTTAATGCGGTCGTCTACATCTATACCGGCTATGTAACCAAACAGGTTGCGCAAAAAGGGGTTGCTTTTAGGTATCAGCGTAGCGGCCTCCTGCCGGCTAAAGGTGGGCAGGGTAGGGTCGTGCAGGCGGGCGGCAAACATACCGTAGGCAATGGTTTGTGCATATACATCGGCAAAGCCCTTGGGGGTAATATCGTGTATCAAAAACTGTTTAAAGGCCTGCATCTGCTCTTTCAGCGAGCTGTCCTCGTGGTTCTGCTCATCGCTCGTCAACGATTTTTCAATCACATCGCTAAGCATACGCGCCTTACCGGCCATCATTTCGGCCAGCTTTTTAGGGCTTTTAATGGTTTGCCCCTTAAAGGCACAAAAATCCTTTATCAGGTTAGTAAAGGTGCTGTGGTTATCGGGCAGGGCTTTTACCACCCCATCGCTTACGGCACCTATACGTACTGTTTTAACCAGTTCGCCATCTATGTACAACCAAAAATCCAGGTAATCGGTAATTATCAGGTTGCCCAGGCTTTTGCGGTACCGGTCAAACTGCTCTTTATATTGCTTATCATCCAGGCGGTTGTTAAGGTCTTTAGCCTCTATATAGCCTACCGGTATGTCGCGCTTGGTAATAATATAATCGGGCGCACCGCACTTTACGCGCTGTGGCTCGTTGGTTACCATCACATCGGGCACCAGTGCTTTAATTAACTGTTGCAGGTAGCCGCGGTAACTATGCTCGGTAGCGCGGCCGGTTTTATATTCCTTATTAACCTCGGCAAGGTATTGGGTAATTGTCATGGGTAGCTAATATACAGCGGCAAAATATGAAGTATTTTCAATGTGTGCACGCCAGATATTAACCGCCCGGTGTAGTATTGTACACTGCACCGGCTGTTTAGATTTGTCAACTTTTGCTGTGTGGGCGTTACGGCTGTTGGCTGTTTAGATTTGTCAACTTTTTAAAAGTTGACAAATCTGCTTATCTGTTGTCTGAACAGGATTGCTATGATTTAACAATAAACAGGATTAAATTAGTAGTTAGTATTTTTTGGTTTTGTTAATATATACATACCAATTAACCGGCTTCACACCCAAAATGAATGTCTCTTTTTCTTAATCTTGTACATCTGCTAATCATTTTAATCGTGTTCAGACAGATATGACCCGGAACATAAACGATATAACACATAAAATTATAGGCTGTGCAATGAAGGTACACTCTACACTTGGCTGTGGATTTCAGGAAGTAATTTATCAGCGTGCCCTCGCAATTGAAATGACACTTGCGGGTCTTTCCTTCGAGCGGGAAATGGAAATGCCCATTTTTTACCGGGGCGAACAGATTGGCACCAGAAGAGTAGATTTTTTTATAGAAGCTTGTGTTATGACAGAACTAAAAGCCATATCAAAGATTGAAGAGCAAAATAAGGCGCAAGCCATTAACTATCTCGAAGCATATAACATTGCCGATGGGTTACTTCTTAACTTTGGTGCTATGTCGCTTGAATACAAAAGACTTTACAACAAAAAAATGATTACCCCGGGGAGCAAACCAATTGTCTGAAAAGAACAGACTTCGTTGTTGGATATGTTTCTTTATCATACTACACAACAACCAATTAACCGGCTTCACACTAAAAAAATGAATGTCTTTTTTTCTTAATCTTGTACATCTGCTAATCATTTTAATCGTGTTCAGACTGTCATGCCCTCTAAATTCAACCTCAACACACTAAAAGGCCGCATGGCCGAAAACCTGATACAAGACCTGTTTATAAACAGCCACTACAATATATTTAACCACGGGCTGGAGAGGCTGCACCCCGGCCTTAGCAAAAGCCTGCGCAACAACAACCAAAAGCTTAGCCG
>CAYREY010000120.1:0-6086 GCA_964423405.1 uncultured Chitinophaga sp.
TTTAGTTGTGGTGGGTGTAGGCAGGGTTGGCAAAACAGCAAAATTATGCCACAAACAGCATGGCTTAACAGGCCTAAAAGCAGGTATGTGTTTTCTAAAAATCTAAGCCAAAAGAGAAGTAGTAAGCCGGGGTTTTAGATACCTGGCCAGAGTCGTAGCCCCAGGCGGTATCGAAGCGCAGGAAGTAGCCAAACAGCGAAGTACGCAGGCCGGGGCCAAAGCCCATGATAACGGGGTTTTTATACCGTTGTAGTTTTACTATTACCGATGGGTTGCTTTGCGGGTTGGGGTACACCTCGCTGAACAGTGGGTTGCTGCCGCTCCACGGTGTGGCGCCCTCCCAGGCTGTACCTACATCAACAAAAGCTACTATCTGAAAGTTGCGGATAAACTCGGCCTTGATAGGGCTATTGATAAGCGCTGCAAAAATAGGTACGCGCAGCTCGCTGTTTATTACAACAAATTTATCGCCATTGCGGGCGTTTTGCTTAAAGCCACGGATAGGGGTGGCCAATGTTTGGAACGCATAGCCGTTGTTGTAGTTAATAGGCGTGGTTACATCCCACTTAGGGAAACGCGGCGTGGTAATCCAGTTATCTAAACCACCGGCATAGTATATCATTTTGGCAGTACCAAACGAGGCGCCCATAGCCAGGCGGTTGGCCCATATAATCTGCTTGTACACTTTCAGGTAGTGGCGAAGGTCTAACCCGAAAACCGATAGTACCACGTTGTTGAATTGCGGTACGGCAATATCAAAATCGTTGCTGTAGGTTTTGTTTTTGGTAGGGAACTGTTTTTGCACTTCGCCAAACACTTTAAAGCGCAGGCCGTAGCGTATGTTGGTAGCCACCTCCATACAGTTATCAAACACATACTCGGTACGGAAGGTTAACCAGTTATCGGATATAGAGGGTAGCTCTAACGAGAAACGGTCTTTGGCTTTATACACTACCTTATCGTGCCGGAAGCCAATACCAAAGCGCAGGCTGTTCAGTACATCTATAGCATACTTCAGTTGTAGCTCGGCATAGTTGGTTTTAATGCTGTAGTCAACGCTGTAGTCCTGCGGCAGCGGGGTGCCTGCAAAGGGTAGTTGGTTTTGTGCCGTGTTGCTTTGCGAGCGGCGGTAAAAAGTAAACTTGGTATCGAGGCGTTTGGTGAGGTTTTCGTAGGTAATAAAGTACTCGCTGTTGTTACTGATGCCTACAAACGGGAAACGGAAACCGCCATATAGTTTATGATTTTCGAGCAGGTCGGTTATGCCTACCTTTATCATAAAACCCATTGGTTGGTTCTGAAACTGCGCACCGGCCGGGTCGAACGGCTGGTAGCGGTTCATGATGATGTTGTTATCCAACTGGGCAATTACCTTATCTACACTAAAGCGGATAAAGTAGGGGCGAACCTTAGAGAAACGAAACACATAGCCATCTTCGGCGGCGGCAGCCAGTTTAGATGATGAAGCCGAATCCCAATCGAAGAGCTTGATACCAAAATCGAACTCGCTTTGAAAATCGAACGGGCGCTTGCCTCGGCTGGCTTTTATAGAGTCGTATATCTGCAACAGTGTTTTTTCGGGCGCGGCAATTTTTTTCTTATCGCCACCGGCAGTAGCCGTAGGGTCGGCCGAACGGTTTTGCAGGTTCAGCATGTAATCCATTATAGGCGCCTTGCCTACAGAGGCGGTACTCTCTACGGGGTATTTACGCAACTGCACTTTGTTGTTGAACCGGTACATATCCAGCGCCAGCCCTTTTTGAGGTATAATGGTTTGCTCCTGTATGTTATAGGTATAGTTGGTGTACGAGGTGGTAACGCCCCCTATTTTATACACTTTCTGAAACGATGAATCTACCAGTGCTTCTACCGAAGTATCGAGTGCCGATATGGCCGGCAGGTTGGCGTGTATCTGTATAGAATCTATATCGCCGGTTTCGATGTATTTGAAGTAAACGGTTTTCTGGTTATGGTCGAACACGCTGTTAAAGGTGCCCATGTAACGGTTGCGCACCCCGTTTTCATCGCTCAGAAAACAGAAGGTACTATCGGTAAGATTTTGCGGGTAGCTTTCGTTGGCCAGCGGTGTATTGGTAATGCGGTACAGTATGTTGCGGTTGGCGTCCAGATCGTAGAAGAACAGATCCTTTTGTTTTTCCATTACCTGCGATTCGTACCGGTGTGGCTCCAGTGTATCGCCGGTACGGTTGCTGGTGAACATAATACCCTTAATACCGTTGGCCGTTATGTAAGCCGGTTGCAGGTCGTCGTAGTAATCGTCGGTAAGTTTGCGGGTAGTGGTGCTGGCTATGTTATACAGAAAAATATCGGTCTGCCCGTTTTGAATAGCACTTAGCACCAGCTGTTTGCTATCGGTAAAGTTAAAGTCAACCACCTTTTGAAACTTGCGGATAGGGTTTTTGGTGGTCTTCTTTTTCTCTACATCGTAAAAGCGGATAAAGATGTTGGAGCGGCGCTCGTTAATCCATGCCAGGCGTTTGCCGTTAGGGTCCCAGGCCAGTAGCGGCAGCGATTGATCGGTAAACAGGGTATTGGTACGCCACCCGCCGCGGAACAGCACCTTGCGCTTACCGGTTTCGGTATTCAGCAGGTGAATTTTGTAGCGGCCCATATCGTTACTGGCCCAGGCTACATGTTTGCCATCGGCGCTCAGGCGGGCCTGGTAATAATCTACCCCCTTTTTAGGCTTAACCGGTACGGCGGTATTCTCTGCCGGCAGGCCCGACATTTTACCCTCGTTGCTATACCGGTTAAAGTAGTAGGTGTACCAGTCTTTAAGTGTTTCGTTCAGGTTGGTGCCCAGCACAAACATAAAGCCGTTATCTACACTGCGGTTTATGCGGGTAAGGTACAGTATGTTGTTTACAGTGCTTTTGCCGTGCACCTCCTCCAGATAATGCCAGATAGAGTGGCCCACAAAAATGGCGTCGTCGCGCTGTAGTTTGTTCAGCTTTTGAAAACGGCCGCTTAGTATGCCATCGCGCAGGCGGTCTTCGTGGCTGCTGTTCCAGGGTTCGCCAATGTAGCGTACCAGCCCCACGCGGTACCAATCGGGCAGGTTAAGCAGCACGGCGTTCTGTATCTTTTCGCCAAAGGTGGTACCGGACACTAACCGGTCGACATAAATACGTGCGATGCCCTCGCGTATCTGCTTATCCAGGTTGGCATGGTCGCCGTTGAAATAAACAAACATTTTACCCTCGGGTATGTTTATGGTGCCACCGGCATTCTGGTTAGGTTCGTAAATGCCTATGTTGGTTTGGTTAAGCTCGGTAATGGTGTTGTAGATGATGATATCTATCTTACGCTTATACCGGTAGTCCAGCATTTTCGATATCTCGTCCGAGTTATCTTCGGCGGCCTTGATGACATACTTGGCAATATCCTGCCCGCCCTGGTAGTAGTAGGTTATAAAGTTATCGCTCTCGTAGTACGAAAAGGTAAAGCTTTTGTACTGCACGCGGTTCTGGCCAAAGGTTTCATCGCCCTGCGCGGAAGAGAACAGAGAACACAGAACAAAGAATACAGAAAACAGCACGGACCACATACCACGGACTACAGATAAAAGCCCAATGCAATACGATTTGAAATTTATGTTCGGTTTACTAAAATTCATTGGTTACTAACGCTTCAGGCCAAAGTTTGTTTTGCAATTATCTAAGCTCTGATATCTAAGTTCTTGGTTCTGCCCTATATTCGCCCATTCAAACTTAAACAATTTACGCTGATGCTAAAGGTTCACCAGCTTACTTTTAACCCATTTCAGGAAAATACTTACCTGCTGGAAGACGAAACCAAAGAATGTGTAATTATTGACCCCGGTTGCAATAACGACCGTGAACGCAAAAAACTAACCGATACCATACAGGCTCACGGGCTAAAACCGGTTAAGTTGCTCAATACGCATTGCCATATCGACCACTTTCCGGGCAATAAATTTGTGTGCGAAACATATGGCCTGCTGCCCGAGTTTCACGAGTTGGAACTACAGGTTATGTATCATGCGCTCGATTATCAGGAGCTGTTTGGTTTCCGGCTGGAGGCCTCACCCGAACCGGCTAACTACCTGAAAGATGGTGATGGGGTTACGTTTGGTAACACCACCCTGCAGGTGTTGTTTACGCCGGGGCACTCGCCGGGTAGCCTGTCGTTTTACAACGAGGCCGAACGTGTTATTATAAGTGGCGATGTATTATTTATGGGCAGCGTGGGCCGTTACGACCTGCCCGGTGCCAGCGGCGAGGTATTGTTTAAAACCATTATGACCCGGTTTATGACCCTGCCCGATGATGTAAAGGTGTACAGCGGCCACGGCCCTGCTACCTATATAGGTGTAGAGAAGCGCAACAACCCGTTTATAAAAGAGGGTGTGTTTTTTGGGTAGAGATAAATGACGGGCTACGGAAAGAAACCGGTATAATTGGTGAATGTATACCGGTAACTTTATTATAAACCAATACCTATGCAGGCAATTAAATTTACACCGGTTACAACAGAATATAAGGGCAATACGTACACGATACCCCTGCCGGTATTTGATGTAAGCCTGCAATATCAGGACAGGGCTTATGATCTTTCGATGTACCTGGATACCGGGAGTAATGGCACCATGTTGTTTCCTTATTCGGCTAACCAGGTTAACCCCGGGTTTGTTACAGAAGATAAACTGCCATTTATAGATGTGATACTTAACCGCTTTGGCACGGCTACCATAGCCCAGCCCAAGCGCATACGGTTAGATTACGATGCGCGGCTGGGAGAATCTTTCGAAAAACCAATAGTAGCCGGAATAATAGGCACCGATTTTTTGAAACAGTATGCCCTGCATATAAACTATGCCGACAGTAGTTTTTTTCTGTTACCTACCGGTACCTCTGCACTGCCACTAACCTGCCGGTATGTGTTTGAAAACAATTTTCTTTTTCTGTATGCCAGCTTGTTGGGAGCCCGGCTGAAACTGCTGTTTGATACCGGCTGTGGCGGCGGAATGTTGCTGTTTGAAAAAGGGTTTGCTAAAGTACAGGGGCACACCCTTAAGCCCGGAAGCCGAGAGTACGCTCAGGGCGCTTTTGGGGCAACCTATTATTACGACTCGTACGATGAGGAAGTGGTTTTTGATTTTGGTAGCGAGCTGACGTTTAAAACCGGCTTTGGAGTACAAGAAAAGCACCCTGTAAGCGATACCCTGGATTGTGACGGCATACTGGGCAACCAGCTTTTTAATGGCCGGCAGATAATAATCGACTACCCGGAGCAGGCGTTTTCGTTTGTATAAATACAGCTTTACTATATCGTGCCGGCAAGGCGAAGTGTGCCCCGCTGTAAATTTTGTTTAATATTTTGCGAACAAAGGTTAAACAAAACGTGTTTAGATACTATTCTTAAACACAAAAAACATCAGCAACTATGGTTCGTTTAACTTACATTATCTGCTTTGCAGTGCTACTGCTTACATCTTGCCAGAACAACAATAACTGCCTGCCGGTTACCACTGACCCGGCTGCCAACAAGGCTCAGTTTTTAGGCGACTGGTATGAGATAGGCAGCATACCCCAGTTTTTTAATATTGGTTGTAACTGTACCAAAGCCACCTATACCGATAACGGCAGTACCATACTTGTAACCAACAGCTGCCGCCTGGGCGGGGCTACTATTGGTGTGCCTAATGTAATTAACGGAACCGCTTATGCCCCTAACCCTAACGATTTCAGCAAGCTGAAAGTGCAGTTTCCTGTATCGCCGGTTGCAGCCGATTACTGGATTTTGTACTTTGACCCGAACGGCCAGCACATGCTGGTGGGCGACCCTAACAAAAACAGCTTGTTTGTATTGAGCCGCTCGCGTACCATGAGCAACGCTACCTACAACAGCATTTTAAGCAGAGCCGTACCTTTTTGCTATAACTTAAACAAGGTAAAACGTACCGACCAGGTATCGTGCAATAACTAAGCCGATTAGCCGGTTAATTAAAAGCAGGTGCAGATTTTCTGTACCTGCTTTTTTTGTTTCCACTTTTTGCTTACCGAGATTAAAAGGCATTTTAGAAAAGGCTAACGGGCTTAAAT
>CAYREY010000121.1:0-6046 GCA_964423405.1 uncultured Chitinophaga sp.
TTTTGACTACACCGATTTTACTGGCAGACATGAGATTAATACGCAGGTGCTTGAGAAACTGCTGAAGTAATATCACTGCAATAAAAAAGCCCTTTCGCTATAGCGAAAGGGCTTTTTTGTGTTTGTACTAACTACAGCGTTAATTTTTTTCGAAGGTACGTAACACCGGAGAGAATACGTTTGGATTATCTATAGAGTATGAATAGTTAGGTGGCGAAGCGGTAAAATCGTAAGCCGGATCGACAAATGAAGCCTGCGCAGCAAAGTTAGGCAGGAACTGGTCGGGCATTACGATAGTAGAATCGGCTTTAAACATAAAAAAGGCTGCATCTTTTATACCGGAAGGTGCTCCCGATACGTTGTCGGTTTGAAAAACACCACGGCCCAGTTTGGTAACAACAGCCTCGGCACCATTAGCTGTACGGCTGTAAGTGCCCGAAATGTCCAATGCATCATCTACATCGGTTACTGCTACCAGGCGGGTGGCGGTACCTTCAAAGCCGTATTTATTAAATACGCTGTAGTAAACAATTGCAAAGCCTTCTTCGCTGGTGTTTACTTCGGTTGTAGATGACAGCGTGCCGTTATCGCCATAAACCGAATCGTAGTAAGTGGCGCCCTGGTCTACATAGGCTTCGCCTACATGCAGCGTTACTATCGCATCGCCTATAAGCGTTATTGTAGGGGCCGATACCTTCATTGTTTTAGAAGGTGTATCTTCTTTCTTACAGCCTGCAATGGTAAGCAGTGCAGCAACTGCAAGCAGTAGTGTTATTTTAATTGTATTATGTTTCATTGTTTAATAATTTGATTGTGAAACCATATTAGTTGATATCCCACCACATTTTTTCGGTTATGGTTTTAATACCCGGGAAATTAGGGTTAGAGGTAACCTCATCGGTAGGGTACACCAACCTTGCCGGGAAAGCATCGGGTGCCAGTACTGAAGTGGCCGATGGAGTGAAAACCGGTATACCGGTTCTGCGCCATTCTGTCCAGCCCTCAAAATTCTGATTGCCGGCCATAGCTACCCATTTTTGTGTGTAGATAGCAGTAAGCTTATCCTGTGTGGTGCCAGCAGTAGGGTAAGCAACGCCAGGTGCTGCCAGGAAAGTTGCCAGGTCGCCAGCAGAAGCGGTTTCCCAATTGATCCACGATGCTTCAACACCTAATTCATAAGCAGCCTGGTCGTCGCCGGTACCCCAGCCACGCACAATAGCTTCTGCCTGTAGAAAATCGCTTTCGGCAACACTCATCAGTATGGTAGAAGCTTTTGGCCCCAATGTCTGCTCACTTGGTTTGCTCCAGGTGGCATCGGTTTGGTTTCCACCAAGCAGTTTACCCGAGCCCTGTGCCAGGCCCTCAATCTGTCCACCGCCGTTGGCATCAAAAAAATCTGCCAGGCGCTCATCGCCGGTTGTTTTCATGTACTCAACAATAGTGCTGCTGGCAAAAATGTTAGAGGTAGTACCCAGTGCAAACCCTGTGGTAAACAGGGGGCTTTGCTGATACTTAACATCGTTGTAAAATAGCTTGGCATCGGTTTCAAGAAAAGGCTCGCCGTTGGCAAACATTTCTGATATACCAGCCTGTGCTACCGATGGGCGTATGCCGCTCTGGCGCAGGTACACTTTAAGTTTAAGCGTATTGCCAAACTCGTACCAGCTAAGCAGGTCGCCGTTGTAAATCAAATCATCGCTGCCGGGGTGTGGCTTGGCATCATCTAACAGTGCCTGGCCTTCATTAATCATTTCTATAATGCCATCGTAAATAGCTTCCTGGTTATCGAAACGTGGCGAGGTGTTGCCTTCGTAGCCCTGTAGCGATTCGGTGAAAGGAGCATCGCCCCAGGCATCGGTAACTACATGGTAGGTATAGGCCTGTAATATACGCGCTATACCGGCGTAGTTTTGTTTGGTTTCGTCGGCTTTACCCTGCTCGTAAATAAAACGCAGGTCGCTAAGGGTACCGGCGTACAGTGCTGTCCATGGGCGGTCGGCTTCGGTAGCGTTGTACACGTACTGGTCCAGCGAGGTATATTGGTTGGCGTTAGGGCCCTGGGTCCAGTACTGGCCCCAGAAACCACCTACCACCGATAGCTGGTTACCTAATGTATAGCCTAAAAAACTTTGAGCCGATGGCAGAGCAAATTTTACATCTACCTTTTCCGGATTTACCTCATTGGTATTTACATCCAGAAAATCTTTTTTGCACGAGCCGGCTCCCATCAGCATAATGGCAGTGGCTGTATATATGCTTATTTTTTTAATTGTATTTTTCATGTCTGGTAGTTTAACTGATTAAACCATTATTAAAAATCAACCTTTACGCCAAAGCCCAACGAGCGGACAGACGGAACGTTGTAAAACTCAAAGCCCTGTGCATTACCTGCACCATAAGCGTTGTTTTCCGGGTCGGCGTAGGTGTTTTCTTTCGGAGTCCACAACCATACGTTGTTACCAAACAGGCTAAGCTCGATATTGCTTATGAATTTAGTTTTAAGCATCCACTTTTTAGGTAGTGCATAGCTTATTGATATCTCACGCAGTTTTACATAGGTAGCGCTAACTAGGTTGTGTGCATAGTCCTGGCTGATGTAGTTGGTCCAGTAGTCCTGATAGTGTACCGGTGTAGTGTTCTGGTAATAGTTGCCATCGGCACCTTTATAAACACTGTTTGGCACCACAAAGTCTTCGCGGTCGTTATACAGCGTAATAGGGTCAGAACCAACAAATTTTTGAAGGTCGCGTGTGGCACTATAGAACTGGCCACCCACGCGTGCATCGAACAGTACATTAAAGCGCAGGCCTTTGTACGATAGGGCGGTACCTATACTACCTAACCATTTTGGCTGGAAATTACCTACTATCTGTGCATTGGCAGTCATAATAGGAACGCCGGTGCCTTCTTCAACAACCGGGTTGCCGTTAGGGTCGCGCTCTGAGGTAATGCTGTAGAACGAGCCATAAGGCTGGCCTTCCTGCAGTACTATACTCATTGATGAAAGGCCACCGATTACTATTTGTTTAGCGTTGTCGGCTACCTTAATTACCTTGCTGTAGTTTTTGGTAAAGGTTCCGTACACTTCCCATTTCACACCGTTCATGTTAACCGGTACTGCGCGTACCGATAACTCTACACCCTGGTTTTGCAACAGGCCGGCGTTAATTACACGGCTGGTGTAACCGCTACTAGGTGCAGCCGGAACAGATATAATCTGGTCTTTGGTGCGTTTCCAGTAGTACGTAAAATCAACCGACAGGCGGTCTTTAAGGAATGATATTTCAGTACCTGCTTCCCAGGTAGTGCTTATTTCTGGCTTTAACTCGGGGTTGCGCAGTACGTTGCTCATAGAGTAACCGGTAATGTTGCTGCCATCGGCCGATACAAATGGCGAGCGTATTTCGCTTTGCTCGTAACCATCGCCCACGTTAGCGCTGATGAATACATTGCGCAGCGAATAAGGTTCGGCATCTTTACCTGTTTGCGCAAAGCTGGCGCGTATTTTCCAGTACGAAAGCGCCATTGGGTCGGCTTTTATAAGCTCTGATAAAACAAGCGAGGTATTTAAACCTGCGTAGAAATACGAGTTTTTGTCTTTAGGTAGTGTGCTGCTCCAGTCGTTACGGCCGCTCACTCCAAAAAAGAAGAAGTTATCGTAACCAAAGCTGGCATCGAAGTAAACCGAGCCCATGCGCTTGTTGTAAACTGTATTTAACAGTATAGGGCGGTCCTGCGAGTTTTCGAACGTGTAAAGGTCGTCAACAGCCAGGCCCGAGGTTTGCGCAAAGGTGTTTTTTACATTGTGCGAAAACATGTTGCCACCCAGTATTACGTTAAGCGAGTACTTGTCTTTAAACGTGTGAGAACCGCGTATGATAACGTCGCCGTTTATCTGGTTAACACGGTAAAGGTCCTCGCCGTAGCGGCCGGGCAATTCTTTAGCAAAACCCTGGTTATCGAAACTGTATTTGCGCCATCTCTGGAAACGTGAATCGCTGTACACATCTGAACCGAACCTGCCGGTAATGGTTAGCCATTTCAGCGGTTTGTAATCAAGTGTAACGTTGGTGTTAAAGCGATCAACATTGTTGGTTGTTTTGTTATTGGCCAATACCCAGTAAGGGTTTTGGTAATAAGCACCAAAGTAGGTTTCGGGTCTGTTAAACTTATTATCCAGGTCTTTGTTTTCAGCTATCGGAATATCGATAGGAATGTTGAGCAACTGGAAGTAAGGCGAAGCATCGCTTTGGCCCTGGCTAACCATATCGCCATTGGTTTTTACATAGCTAAATGTAACCAGCGATGAAAGTTTGTCGCCAAAATCGTGCGAAATGTTGGTGCGTATAGAGTTACGCATGTAACCGGTGCCCGGAAAAATACCATCGTATTTATAGTTGTTGTACGACAGGTAGTAGTTGGTACCTTTATTAGCGCCCGATATAGACAGGTTATTGTTGTAGGTTTTACCTGTATTGAAAAAATTGTTCAACGCATTGGGCAGTGCCGAGTAAGGTTTAACGCGCTGTTCGCCGTCAACTGCCTGGCCCCATGGTTTAAGGGTGCCATCCAGTTTAGGGCCCCAGTTAAAGTTTTCGCGCAGGTCCATTGCTTTTTCGCCGCCCTGGCCATACTCTGTTTGCATTTTAGGCAGCTTAAGCGGGCGCGAGAAGGATGTTTGGGTATTGAACGAAACCGTAAATTTTTTACCGGGTTTATCGGTTGCGCTAAGGGCGCCTTTTTTAGTGGTAATCATTACCACACCATTGGCACCACGCTGGCCGTACAGCGAGGTAGCAGCAGCACCTTTCAGTACGGTTACCGATTCGATATCCTGCGGGTTGATATCGTTACCACGGTTACCGGCATCAAACTGGTTGTTTAATACATCGGCCTGGCCGTTCAGGTCATCGCCCACACCATAGTACGAGTTATCTACCGGTACGCCATCCACTACTATCAGCGCGTTGTTATCGCCGGTAAACGACGAGCCACCGCGTAGAACTACACGGGTAGAACCGCCCGGGGCACCGGTGGCGCTGGTAATTTGTGCACCGGCAACCTTACCCTGTAATGAGCTAAGCGCCGAGTTTTGACTAGCACGTGAAAGGTCTTCGGACTTTACGGTTGTGGTACCGAAGCCCAGTTCGCGTTTTTCGCGTTTAACGGCAAGGGCGGTTACTACTACATCGTCGAACGTAGTATTATCGGCTTCGAGCATAACGTTTATCTCGTTACCCGAACCTATGGCGACTGTTTGCTTGCGCAGGCCGATGTAGGAAAACGTTAGTTTTTTGGCAGATGTATCTACCGTGATGGAGTATTTGCCGTCAATATCGGTTACGGCGCCGGTAGTGGTGCTGCCATCTACCACTATATTGGCTCCAATAACCGGTTGCTGATCGGCAGCAGAGGTTACTAAACCTGTAATGGTTCGTTGTGCAAGGGTTGGGTTGCACAGGCATACAAAAACCACTACAAGTACTTTGTACAATTGTTTCATAGAACTGTAGTTTGGTTAAAAAATCAGTTATCGCAACTCCAAATTACAGTAAAATTTTCGCGCTGTTAAAAATTTGTTAACCTAATTAATGTCGCACCGGTGTTAATTACACAGCTGTGACAATGCAAAAACCTTCATTTTGCTAATTGATTTTAATACATCAATAAGATAAATGAATGATTGTGAAATAACTAATATGATAGTAGTTTAAACAGATATTTATTTGCGAGCCATGTGCCGTAACCGGTGGCAGGCAAAGTTGCAACCGGTTTAATAAATAAGATGAATAATGCTTGTGTAGAGGAGTTGAAAAAAAATTATGCCTGATTGACGGATTTTTTTGCGGAAACAGGATGTGGCCTGTTGCAATTACAGGTGTTAGACCGTTTCAGCCTTTGGTTTTTGTAAAGCTGTTCTCATATAACTTTATCCAATCGGCAGGGCTCATTTTAGCAGCCAGCCGGCCTATCAAATCAAAAGGTATCTGTTCGGGTTTTTTGAACCGGATACAGCTTTTGCCCATATCCAGTTTGGTTTTACTTG
>CAYREY010000122.1:0-5873 GCA_964423405.1 uncultured Chitinophaga sp.
AGCCAAGCTTCTTGTGCTGTAGTATATACAGCTAATACCACCACCCACATTACAAAAAAATTATTTTTACCATTGGCAGCTATGTAACCACAGCCACCAACTATGAAAACAGATTGCACCCAACTACAGGCTACGTTCTACAACAAGCCCGTTACCATACAAATGGAGGATAACTTCTACACCATTAACCAACAGCAAATAGGCATAGTTGAAAGGGGCTACCGCCAAACCACTACCAACATAATAAGCATAGAAGAATTTGAACGGATATCCGGCCTGTTCAAAACAGCACTTAGTATATCCGAACCACTGGCACAAAATTTTTACGCCGAAAACAGAGAAGAAATAGAGCCACTTTTTAGTGAAGAACTGGACCATTACAAAGTAGCGATAGACCTTTTATCGTATACCGTAAACAGCAACAATACCAACAACCCCAGTATACAGTTTGATATAAGTATTGAATGTAGAGATAAAGATGATCAGCCAATATTTATGTACGATACCAGAGGATTCTGCACCATATCATTTGAAACAGATAACGCAGGTACGCTATTAGTGAAAGAGGTTTCATAACTACACCAACCGTTCTTCGAGTGTTCCGCAGAATCACTTCGAAGTTTTAATAAACAGAAGTCTCTGACTTCTGCTGTTATTAATACCACCACCCCGACCGCCTCGTGCGGTCACCCCTCCTTATTAAAGGAGGGGTGCAAATACACTCCACCGTCACAACTACTATAACACTTTAACCGGCTGCTGGTATTATCCCTGCCCCGGGGGAGGCTGTTACAAGTAATTGCTAACGCTGCGCAGCACATTTAAAAAAAAGCAAAACACCAGGCGCGGCAGAAAAGGCTGTTTTAATATTAAATATATAATTAATATAATAGTAGCCGGGTGGGTTAACACAAAAAAATTACAACTTACTGATAATTAAGAAAGTAAGCAGGGGGTGGGTTAACACTTTTACTAAAAAGGGCAGAATTGCTACTTTGGCTGCATGAAGATAGGTATTATACGTGAAGAGAAGTTTCCGCGCGATAGCCGCGTGCCGCTTACACCCAGCCAGTGCAAGTTTTTAATGGAGCGCTACGAAGATATACAGGTGGTGGTGCAGCCCTGCAAGTACCGCTGTTTTACCAACGAGGAGTTTGAGTACCAGCATGTGCACCTGCAGGAAGACCTGAGCGACTGCGATATATTACTGGGTGTAAAAGAAGTGCCACCGCACCTGTTGCTGCCGGGTAAAACATATTTATACTTTTCGCATGTAATAAAAAAGCAACCACACAACCGCAAAATGCTGCAAACCGTGCTTGATAAAAAAGTACGGCTGATAGACTACGAGTGCCTGAAAGACCGCAAGGGCAAACGTATAGTAGCCTTTGGCCGCTGGGCCGGCATAGTGGGTGCTTACCACGCTATACGTATGGTGGGTTTCCGTACCAGTATGTTCCGCCTGCGCCAAATGATAGATTGCCTGAACTTTGCCGAAGCACAAAAGGAACTGGAAAAAATGGAACTACCCAACTGGAAGATAATACTTACCGGTACCGGCCGCGTAAGCGAGGGCGCCGCCTTTATGCTGGATGTGATGAAGATAAAGAAAGTAGCACCTTATAACTTTTGCTACAACGAGTTTGATGAACCGGTGTACACCCAGTTGCAATCGGCCGATATGTTTTATAAAGACGGGCAGGAGAAATTTGACAGCGACGATTACCACGCCCACCCCAAAGAGTATAAAAGCAGTTTCTACCCGTTTACCAAAGCCGCCGACGTATTTATAAACGGCATATACTGGGATACCCGCATGCCGGTGTTTTTTACTAAAGAGCAAATGAAGGCCGGCGATTTCCGCATTAAAACCATAGCCGATATTACCTGCGATATAGCACCCGATAGCTCGGTGCCTTCTACGTTATATGCATCGTCTATAGCCGACCCGTACTATGGCTACAACCCGCAAACCGGCGAGCTGATGCAAACGTTTCAGGAGGGTAGTATAGATGTAATGGCGATAGACAACCTGCCCAACGAACTGCCCCGCGATGCCAGCGAAGATTTTGGCAACATGATCATTAACCGTATAATACCCGAGTTGCAGAAAGGCGAGGCATCTCCTATTATCCGCGATGCTACTATTGCCCGCGATGGCGCCCTTACCCAACCCTACCAATACCTGGCCGATTACGTAGCCGGTAAGCACTAAACCGGCAAACAAAGCGGGCTGGCCCGTTGTTATTATTATGCGCAGAGGTAGGGCCTGTAATTTAGAATCTGTCTAATTACAGGCTGTATAGGCTGTGTTTACAGTCTGTGCCCTTTGCCAACTGTTCTTTGAATGGTGTTTTATGCACATTGTATTCAAAATTAGGGCATAAAAACTTTCAAATTGTTAAGCGCGGTATATAACTTAGCCCCCGCTTTGCAAAACCCATGCAAACCATTGTTTAAACCAAGTAAAACTGTTCATGAAGAATTCAGTGCTTATTAAATCTTCTATCGGCAAAAAGCTGATAATGAGCTTAACCGGTCTTTTCCTTATCACCTTCCTTATTATTCACGTAACCATAAACGGTATGATATGGTTTAACGACGGAGGGGTAACTTTTAGCCATTGGGGCCACTTTATGGGTACCAACCCTATTATCCGTACGCTGGAGATAGGCCTGGTGCTGGGCTTTCTGGTACACATATACGATGGCCTTATGCTGTGGTACCAAAACCACAAGGCACGCCCCGTAAAGTATGCCTACAGCCAGCCATCGGCCAACAGCAAATGGTACAGCCGCAGCATGGGCCTGCTGGGTACACTTATCCTGCTGTTTCTTATTATGCATACCGCCCACTTCTGGATTCCTAACCGCAGCAACCAGTTTGCCACCGGCGAAGAGCTGAACCTGTACCAGATGATGCTGGATACTTTCCAGAGCCCTGTAGTGGTAGTACTATATGTACTGGGCTGTTTCTCGTTGTTCTGGCACCTGCTGCACGGCTTTAAAAGCGCGTTTCAGAGCCTGGGCCTTAACCACGTAAAATACAATGGCGTTATAACAATAGCAGGCACGGCGTTTTCAATTATAGTGCCGCTGCTGTTTGCACTTATGCCTATTACCATTTACCTGGGGCTGGTACATTAATATTACAATCATTATCTAAACCATTATCGTATATATATGGCATTAAATTCAAAAATTCCTCCGGGCCCTTTAGCCGAAAAGTGGAGCTATTATAAGGAGCACGCCAAGTTGGTAAACCCGGCTAATAAGCGTAAACTGGAAGTAATAGTGGTAGGTACAGGCCTGGCAGGTGCCAGTGCTGCAGCAACCCTGGCCGAACTGGGTTACCAGGTTAAAGCTTTCTGTTTTCAGGATAGCCCGCGCCGTGCACACAGTATAGCCGCACAAGGGGGTATCAACGCATCTAAAAATTATAAAAACGACGGCGACTCGGTATTCCGCCTGTTTTACGATACTATTAAAGGAGGCGACTTCCGCGCCCGCGAAGGCAACGTATACCGCCTGGCCGATGTAAGCCGTAATATTATAGACCAGTGCGTTGCACAGGGTGTACCTTTTGCCCGCGACTACGGCGGGCTGCTGGATAACCGCTCGTTTGGTGGTGCGCAGGTATCGCGTACGTTCTACGCCCGTGGCCAAACCGGTCAGCAGTTGTTGCTGGGTGCCTATGGTGCGCTGGAGCGCCAGGTGGGTTTAGGCAATGTAAAAATGTACAGCCGCCACGAGATGGTAGAGGTAGTAACTATAGATGGTAAAGCCCGCGGTATTATTGCCCGTAACCTGGTTACCGGCCAGTTCGAAAAATTCTTTGGCCACGCCGTGTTGCTTTGCACCGGTGGCTACGGCAACGTATTCTTCCTTAGCACCAACGCTATGGGTAGCAACGTTACTGCCGCCTGGAAAGCCCACAAAAAAGGCGCTTACTTTGGCAACCCTTGCTACACGCAAATTCACCCTACCTGTATACCGGTTACCGGCGACTACCAAAGCAAACTTACGCTGATGAGTGAATCGCTGCGTAACGATGGCCGCGTATGGGTACCTAAAACAAAAGAAGATGCCAAAGCTATACGCGAAGGCAAAAAAAGACCAGAGGATATTAAAGAGGAAGACCGCGACTACTACCTGGAGCGCAAATATCCATCGTTCGGTAACCTGTGCCCGCGCGATATTGCATCGCGTGCTGCTAAAGAAGCCTGCGACGATGGCCGTGGTATAGTACCATCGGGCTTTGGTGTGTTTCTTGATTTTGGCGATGCTATCAAACGTTTGGGTGTAGAAACAGTAAAAGCCCGTTACGGCGAGCTGTTCCCTATGTACCAGAACATTACCAACGAAGACCCGCTTAAAACACCAATGAAAATTTACCCTGCCGTGCACTATACCATGGGCGGCCTGTGGGTAGATTATGAACTGATGACTACCGTACCGGGCTTATACGCACTGGGCGAAGCTAACTTTAGCGACCACGGTGCTAACCGCCTGGGTGCATCGGCACTTATGCAAGGCCTGGCCGATGGTTACTTTGTTATACCTTACACCATTGGTAACTACCTGTCATCTGAAATATTTACCAAACCTATACCTACCGACCACCCTGCCTTTGTAGAAGCAGAAAAGAATGCCCGCGAGCGCGCCGAAAAACTGCTGAACATTAAGGGCAAGAAAACGGTTGATGATTTTCATAAAGAGCTGGGTAAAATTATGTGGGAGTACTGCGGTATGGCCCGCACTGCAGAAGGCTTAACCAAAGCACGCAAAATGATTCAGGACCTGCGTAAAGAGTTTTGGAGCGATGTACGCGTACCCGGCAGCCTTACCGAGTTTAACCCCGAGCTGGATAAAGCAGGCCGCGTAGCCGACTTTATAGAGCTGGGCGAACTGATGGTAGTAGATGCCCTTAACCGCAACGAAAGTTGTGGTGGCCACTTCCGCGTAGAGTACCAGGAAGAAGGCGAAGCAAAACGCGACGACGAAAACTACCGCTATGTGGCAGCCTGGGAATTTAAAGGCGTAGATGCCGACCCTACCCTGCACAAAGAGGCACTGGAATTTGAGAACATTCAATTACAAGTAAGAAGCTATAAATAAACAGCTATGAAATTTAACTTGAAAGTATGGCGCCAGAAAAACGCTAACACCGAAGGCAAACTGGTAGACTACACTATCGACAATATTAATGCCGATATGAGTTTTCTGGAAATGATTGACGTGCTGAACGATAACCTGGTGCGCAAAGGAGAAGAACCTATCGGCTTTGACCACGACTGCCGCGAAGGTATATGCGGTATGTGCAGCATGTACATTAACGGCCGTGCACACGGGCCACACCATGCTGCTACTACCTGCCAGCTATACATGCGTACCTTTAAAGATGGCGATACCATTTACGTAGAACCCTGGAGATCGCAGGCCTTTCCGGTTATTAAAGACCTTGTTACCGACCGTAGCGCCTTCGACCGTATTATATCTAAAGGCGGTTTCGTATCGGTTAACACCGGCCAGGCGCAGGATGCCAACAGCTTACCGGTAGAGAAAGACTTTGCCGAAAAAGCTATGGATGCTGCTGCCTGTATAGGTTGTGGTGCCTGTGTAGCGGCCTGCCCTAACAGCTCGGCTATGTTATTTGTATCGGCTAAAATATCGCAGTTGGCATTGCTGCCACAAGGTGAGCCTGAGCGCAAAAAACGTGCTATAGAAATGGTGAACCAAATGGATGCCGAAGGCTTTGGTAACTGTACCAACATTGGTGCATGCGAAGCCGAGTGCCCTAAAGAAATTAAGCTGACCAACATTGCCCGCATGAACCGCGAGTACCTGGGTGCCAGCATATTTAACGAGTAATAC
>CAYREY010000123.1:0-4812 GCA_964423405.1 uncultured Chitinophaga sp.
AGTTGAATTGGTATTTGGCTCAAAATAATTTCTGGATGTTTATTTGGTTGTTTCCGAATATTTGAGATTCACACAACTACTGCTGTATTGCTGTTTTTAGGAATACCCGATTTTCAAATTATGCATAGGCAATTGAATGCTAAATTCATCGAAATTTTGAATGGCTATATATCAATACTTAGGTCAGAGCAGTGGGGCATATTAGTGGAAAACCAAGATTCAAAAATTTGTAAAATAGTAAGTGTAGACAGTCCAGTAGGACTATCATTTCCTATTGCAAGGCAATAGGCTGCCTCGAGGTATTTATCTAATTGAGGATAATAATTTGCAATAACTTTCCAGCAGGTGTAAATATCTCGAGAATACTTTTTTTCACGACCAATTAACAACTCAAAACCGGCTCTTAATATGCATTTCATTATCCATGAAGTGATTCTTTGTTTGTTTTTTTCGTGAATTTGAGTTTGAAGCTTGTTAGAGGCATTTTGTATGTTTGCTATAATAAAGGGTAATTGTGATAGTATTGTATCTTTCAAATGCAATGGAGGAATATCATGATGCAGTTTAAGGCCATATAAATGCACCGCGAAAACCTTGATATAAAAGCTGTAATAATACTTGGATGAATTTTGAGAGAATAGGCTGTCGATATGAACTATTGAGAGATCAATTTTGCTAATGAATTTGAGTTCTTCGTTTAGCAATCCAATCTCCGTTGATAGAAGTGAAATTTCGGGTTTTGCGGGTAATTCTTTGCAAACTATGATCAAATCCACATCTGAAACAAATGCGATTGCTTTATTTTCGGCCACTGATCCTCTAATGTAAATAGATGCGATATCTAAAGATAGTATCTGTAGAATTTTGTCTTTAATCGAATCAACCGCTTTTTTCCATGTCACATCTATTTTTTCATACGATAGTTCATTCACATAAAACCCATTGTCATCAGTACATGCAAAGCTCAATTCTCGACTTTTCACTATAGCAAACTTATGATCGACTCTTTAAGAAATAATTTCAATAAATTCTTGGCATCATGTTCATTATTATAAAGAGCTCTTATGTCTGAAAATTTAAATATTTCGATTCCCCGTAAAAAGCCGGAGAATAAGAGAATTGCAATTTCTTATTAAGGATAAATAAATGCAATTTTCAAAGTGGATGGTGTCAAAATCTTTAGCTATCACCTTAAAGGAATCGTTATTCTTAACCCCATCTGAAATTCGTAATAAGCTACCATAAAAATCTCCTGAATATTTTATTTGCTCTCCATATCCCAAATCTTGGGAAGCGGAAATTCCAGACTCAATTAGATCGCGACTCAATTCATCTGTGACCTCCGATATATTTGCCTTAGAGACAGTTTTTCTAAGTACTTCATATATTTTGCCACGCTGTGCATATACTGATAGCATTTCAGCAACTGTAAATGGCAGAAGGCCAATTGTCGCGTGGATGGAAATTGAATCTCGAGTAAAGGCTCTGTGAGCAATTCCTCTAGGTATAAAGAGCACATCGCCTTTATGAAGACATAACTGTGAGGAAGGAGTTTTTTTTAGATAGGCTTGTCCTTCTTTCTCCGTAAGATTCGTAGAACCAATAGGATATTTTATCGGATAGTCATAGATATCCCATTGTTTCTCCCCAGTCAACTGAAGAACCATAACATCATGTGTATCTATATGAGGGTAAAAACCGTGAGAATTGGTTGGAGTGATATATATATTTGCCTGTACTTCACACTCTATTTCAGAAGCTATACTGGCACACAAATTTCCAATAGCACTAATTTGTAATTGGGCTTGTGTTACAATAATAGTGGCCCCATCGTCAAAATGCCTGATCAGCTTAGCCTTATCTATAAGGTTTAATTTAAAAAAGCCTCTGTTTTTATAAGTATACGATTCTTCTACAAGTATTTTCCCTTCCCTAACCAACCGGACAAAAGGGTAGGTGAGATCTTTTCTTTCAAAATAATCCTTCATTCTATTATCCCAATCCAAATTTCCGAGCTGTGGTTCCTCTCTATTTCCCTTGTTCAGAAACAACTTTTTCTCTCGGTAGGCTCGATTAAAATCCTCAATACTTAGGCCAAGTAAATTACTTACAATCATGATTTTGCTTTTATAATTGCTATTGTAGTTTGTTTAATTCGAATGCATTATGGCGATCAAACGCTCAGCAATAGCTCGTGAAATTGGCTGACCAGTTAATATTTCAATCCATTCGAATTGACCGTTAGGGTTAATTTCTAAAAAGTAAAACTCATCCTCCGGTGTGAGAATTAAATCGATTGCGCCAAAACCAAGATCTAGGTTATTAACGAGCTTAAAACATTTATCTTCAATCTCTTTTGGGAGATTAAAAATCCGATGTAAGGGTTTAATTGCCAAATACATTTGCCGACGCCAATCAACTGAAGTTAAAGAATACTGTTGGGAGCAAATTTCTGTCGCAAATATGCGATCCCCTACAATCGTAACTCTAATTTCACTTTTCTTTCGGATATATTCTTGTGCAAAAATGGGTGACATTTCAGGTTCTCTTTGCTTCATCTCCTTTAGCCACATATCGCTACCTAAATTTGCAAAGGCATTATTCTCATAATTGGTTAAATTTTTTCTCAACAAACTTTCCATAGGTTTAATAATGATCTCTCCATTAAAATTAGCATAGAATTTTTCTAGTTCTGTTATAGAGTTAGTAATGAGAGTATTGGGCATCTGAAACTCTAATTCTCTCGCAATTTTCATCTGCATAATTTTGTTTTCGGCTGCTTTTATATTCCAAGGTGTGCTAAGCCATTCACATTGGATGAGTGAATTGCAAATCCAATCATTAAGTGTTTTTACGGCACCCTTAGATATTTTTTTTTCATCTCCGGTTAGAATCGAGTTTTCTTTGTTTTCTAACCTTCTAAACCAAGCGGTTGTGATCAATGAGGAGTTAATTTTTTTGTCGCTGTTGTCGAATATAATAGACCCTTCGGGGTAAGTAAAAGAAACTTTAGAAGTCGCGGGAAAGGTATCGCTATTCCATCTAAAATATTTTTTTTCTCCCATCATGTCAAGCTCCTTTAATACACGATCTGCATGTTTGTCGTATTGGGTAGTAATAATTAGGATCATATTAGTTTATAAAGGAAATTTTTTAAACTGTTTGCCTTATTTGTGGGTAACATAAATTACGCCTTTAGTGTGGAGCTTTTATGTTTTCGGTTGTAGAAATCCCGTCAATAAGGTTTATTGCAAATATGAAAACTTTATCGCAAATCCCGTTTTCGTGTATATATTGATTAACTAAGATGTTACAAGTAGAAAATGCCTTTTATAAATCAAGGCATGCATAGGTATTCTTACCGTGCCCGCGGTAATTTTTTAACATCCTCTGTAATACTATAAGCATCTGATGAACCCCATATTGCGCAGGCTTATAAGGCGACGATGTGGGGAGGTGAAATTTTTGGCTGTTATTTTTTTGGGTGCAGGCGTTTTAAATAGTAGGTAGTGTTATCTTGCTTGCGCAGCATAGTAAGCGTGTCTCTTTCTATACCGGTAATTACAAAGGCGGGTGCGCCTAACTGCATCAGGCAGTTATCGCCGTGCTTGCTGTTTTCTTCCAGTTGGTAATGAAAGGGGTTAATATCCCACTTGCCGTTTTCTTTGCGGGCTTGTATAATTTCGGTGCGGCTTTCTATTTTAAAAGCCAAGGTATCGTTTAAACTCATTTTGCCCTGGCTGTTGCTGCTTTTAAAGCTTTGCCAGCGGCCCGGTAAATAGTAGTGCATAATCAATCATCAAAGCCGGAGTTAGATACAAAAAGCAAAGCCCCTTTAACTTGTGGCTCGGTAGGTGTAGCCTCATAAACCTGAGGGCTTGCGGCGGGTGGGCCCGCTGCTAATCAAACCTATCGCCATATTCATCTTCGCCTTTGCTTAGCACTAAGCTATCCTCCAGCATGGATAAAGGCTCCGCTTTATTTTTATACCTGATAAAAACCTCCTTCTCTTTATCTTCCTGCATTTCCGTCAGTTCTATTAGCTCGTTTACTGTCATAACCCGAATTTAGAGTACAAAATTGAAAAACTAATCCACAAAATACTAATTCAATTACTAAATATTTTGGTATTTCCTTAGGTTTGCGGTATGCAACCACTAACTATTACCATATACCAGCCTGTAAACAATATGGCTGCCATACCCTTTGTAGGCAATATTGCGGCAGGTTTTCCATCGCCAGCCTTAGAGCATATACAAGACCCTTTAAACCTGGTAGAACTGATTACCCAACATACCGATGCTACGTTTTACGGGCAGGTAAAGGGCAACAGCATGATAGAGGCCGGTTACGAGGATGGCGATATAATAGTGATAGACCGCAGTGTGCCGCACAAAAACAATAAGCCCGCCGTGTGCTTTGTAGATGGCAACTTTACTATTAAGAAAGTGAAGAAAAAGGATGGCCGCTGCTGGCTGATGCCCGCCAATAAAGATTTTGAACCCATTGAAATTACTGAAGAAAGCAATGCCATGATTTGGGGCATGGTAACGTGGGTATTAAAAAAAGCAAAGTAGTATGCAGCCCATGTATGCGCTGGTTGATTGCAATAACTTTTACGCCAGTTGCGAAAGGGTGTTCGACCCTACCCTTAACGGCAGGCCCATAGTAGTGCTTAGCAATAACGATGGTTGTGTAATTGCACGCAGCGCCGAGGCCAAGGCATTAGGCATTAAAATGGGCGATGTGCCCTTTATGATACGCAAACTGCTTACGGCAAATAATGTGGCAGTTTATAGCAGCAATTACACC
>CAYREY010000123.1:4822-5757 GCA_964423405.1 uncultured Chitinophaga sp.
ACGCTGTACGGCGATATGAGCGCAAGGGTAATGAACATACTGGCCGGCTACACGCCCGACCTTGAAATATACAGTATTGACGAAGCCTTTTTGCTGTTGGTGGGCTATGAGCAATACGATTTAAAACAATACGTTGTAAGCATAAGGCAGCGCGTTTTAGGCTATACGGGCATACCGGTGGGGGTTGGTGTTGCCCCAACCAAAACCCTTGCTAAAGTGGCTAATAAAGCCAGTAAAAAGGCACCCGATAAAAGCGGTGTGTGCGTAATAGATACCGAAGAAAAGCGAATTGAAATGCTGAGCGACCTACCGGTGGGCGATGTGTGGGGCATAGGCGGGCAATACGCCAAACTGCTGATAGCAAACAAGGTAAATACAGCTCTCGAGTTTACACAACTACCGGTGGCCTGGGTGCTTAAAAATATGACGGTGGTAGGCTACCGCACCCAACAGGAACTATTAGGCAAGCCCTGCATTGCGTTTGAAGATGTGCCACCCGCCAAGCAGGGCATTTGCACCAGCCGCAGCTTTGGTAAAATGCAGGAAACTTACGATGATGTGGCAGAGGCCGTGGCCAACTACGCCAGCCGCTGCGCGGTAAAACTGCGCGAGGGTAAACTGGCTGCTAACCTGCTAACGGTGTTTGTATATACCAATGTGCACCGCAGCGATTTAAAGCAGTTTGCTGGCACTAAAACAATACAATTGCCCTCGGCTACCAATAGCACAATGATGATAGTAGAATACGCCCTAAAGGTGCTTAAAAAGCTTTACCGCAAAGGCTATATGTATAAAAAGGCAGGCGTAATGGTAACGGGTATAGTGCCCGAGGGAGTAAACCAGTTAAGCTTTTTCGATAAAGAGGAATACGATAAGCAGGGCAAAGCCCTGAAAGCGTTAGATATACTTAACAGCAGATATGGGCGCGATACTAT
>CAYREY010000124.1:0-5650 GCA_964423405.1 uncultured Chitinophaga sp.
AGAGCAAATGACTCTTAATCATTGGGTCGAGAGTTCGATCCTCTCCCGGGTCACAAACGTAAAAGGGCTTTGGCTAATGCCGGGGCCCTTTTTGTTTGGTTTTTTAAACGTTGCCTACACCCCACCCTGCTAAACTACACATTTTCAACCACTTAAGCACACCCCATGCCTACACCCCTCTGCAAAATATGCCTACACCCTTAAAATATTAAAATAATTTTACACATATAAATAGAATCACTTCTTTACAGCCTACACAGGACGTAGGCTATGCCCACAACTGTTCGAAACCTATATTTTAAAACTCTTCCATTTTCGGCTGCTCTTATCGCCTCCACTGGGCCTAAGCTGTGCCTACGTCCAATAAGAACATAGCTTTTAGCATACTGCTAGCCCCCATCGGGGTCTCTGAAGCAAAGCCTGAGCTAGTCAGTGCCCCGATGTCAATCAAATATACTTGTTATATATTCACAGCAGGGTCCCGCCTCGTTTATTTCTTTTAGCGGAGACCCCGCTGGAACGAAAAGGGTTAGTAAATATTGATTTGTTTAACTAATGTAGCTATAAGCTACTGGCTTACCGGACGTAGGCACAGCCTACGCCCAGTGGGGGTTCAATCCATCTAGCATCCAATTTGAATGGGTTAAAATAGGCACTGACGAAGTAGTTGGTTCATTCAACGGTATCAGAACCGGATGGCGAATATATTATGGAGGGACTTATATAGGCTTAATAGAAATTGATGAATCTGGGGTTGGCATTAAGCATAGTGCAGAAGGGGGGAGATTAGAGGATTTAGTTAAAGCAGCATGGGGAGGATCAAAGATGCAATATCCATCTAATGAGGTACAAAATACAGGAATTGCTGCTAGCGTTGCTCTTAGCCAACAATTAGGGCCTGGGAATAATGTAATAGTTGACCCCATTCCTTGTTCAAATGCTCCAGAGCCAAGAAGTTGGGTAAACAGTAATGGAGAATATATTTACCCTGAAAATAACGGGTTCAGTAGCACACCAGAAAATATTATACTACAACCCGGAACAAGAGTAGATCGATATGGGTATGATGGCGGGTATTTTGTTGCACCAGAAGGTACACCATATACACAACGATCACTTCCTCCAGGAACCGCAACGTCAAAACCCTATTATAGGTATGAAGTTGTCAAACCAATTCCAGCTCAAGGGGGCAGAATTGTTCCTTGGTTTGATCAGGAAGGCGGAGGGACGCAATATTTGTTTCAACAATCTGTTAAAGAATTATTGGATGGCGGATATTTAAAACAATTAGAATAGTACTATGAACAAAAAAGAATTGAAAATTAATTTAGATAAACGTAAAGTACCTGTTACCGCCTATTCACTTGAAGGAGGCTTTCCTAACGAAGCCTATTGTATTGGTTTTAGTAACGATTTATGGGAAGTGTACTATAGCGAACGTGGTCGAAAATCTGGTCTAAAGTTGTTTGATAATGAAGATGAAGCTTGCAATTATTTTTTTAATCTTTTATGCGATTTAAAATAAATGACAATTTAATTCTTCAGCCTTGGTTGGTTACAACTAACTTATCCTCGTAAGCCTGAGCCAGGATACGAGGATGTAACTGGCTACATCATTTGCAATGCGGTTGAAACCGTGATTGAGGTTATTACTACCAAAAACAACAGAAATGCTTTCCCAGGGTACATCTACGTCGCTAAGCTATTGAGCAAACTAATTGTACTTACAAGTAATCGCTTAACATCAAAAGGCATATTTAAATCACTGCTTTACCAGATGTTTTACAAGCTGGTTACCATTGTATGTTAGCTGTAAAAAATAAATACCTTTTTGCAAAACTTCTGTATTAATCTCAACGTTTCTATCAAAAACTTTAACTTCTGCCAGCTTTCGTCCGGCAACATCTGTTAGTTGTATTATACAACCAACGGGTGCGTTGTAAATTGTAATGTTATTGCTGAAAGGATTAGGAGAAACCAAAACTTCATTTAAGGTTAACCGCTCAATGGTTGATATAACTACGACATTAGACATTGCCTTACAACCATTACTATCGGTAACTTCTACTGAATAGCTGCCAGTATTGTTTTGTATAACATAAAAGTAGTTTGAGCTTCCCGGTATAAAATTTCCATTTAAATACCAGCGGTATGAAACACCTCCAAAAGCAAACAACGTATCTCCACTTACAGTTACCGAAACCGCAGGCGGAGAATACATGTTTAAGATAATAGGATTGGATGCGGCAGTACAACCAAAAATATCGGTTACCGTTACAGAATACTCACCAGCCGAATCAACCAAAATACAATCATAATTGAGACTGCTGCTGTTCCATACATAGTTAGCATATCCACCTGGTGCGCATACCTGCGAGGCATTGCCGGGGCAAAAAATGGTAGCAGATGAAACAAGGTTAACCGGCGGCTTAGAAAATACAGTAACACTTACCGAGTCTATTACAGAGCAATATCCTTTCGTAACTGTCACCATATAATTACCGCTTTGTGTAACCAGGTATTGCGAAGATGTAGAGCCATTTTGCCATAAATACGTAGCGCCAGGCACCGTAACTTTCAACAATAATGTTTTGGGGCTGCAAAATGTAGTGTCGTTGCCTAAATTAAATATTATAGGTGGTGCAACACTCACATGTATAGTATCGCTGCTGCTACAATTGGCAACTGTAACTTCTACCCAGTAATCGCCGGTTTGAGAAATATTTAGCAAACCGTTGCGGCTATTGTTTTGCCACTTATAAAAACCGTAGGGCATAGAAACATCAAGTGTCAATACCTGACCTGCGCAAAGGTTAGTATCGGCGCCTAAACTTATTACAGGTTTTTCACGAACCACAACTTCTCTTTTCAAAGAATCAACCACACCGTTATTCCAATAAAACAGCTTTACCAGGTAACTACCGGCGCTGCTAAAAATATGCGCTGGCTTAATAAGTTGAGAAGTATTACTGCTACCTGCAGCCATATCGCCAAAATTCCAAAATACTGAATCTGGCGTAGCTACATTGGTGCTGAATGAAGTTGGCTGACCAAAACATGCTGTATCGAAATTAATAACAGGGCCATCAAAAAATGAGCTTATAGGTGCAGGTAAACCATATTTACATTTGGCATTACCCGATAACGACAAAGCACTGCTTTGGTAGCCAGATGCAAGTCCACCAGCATTTGGATTATTAATTACGTCTAAAACGTTTTGATCATATTTGCTGCAATATATTTTGTTATCGGGGGCCAATTGTAAGGCACCAATAATATAGTTACCTGATGCTATACGAATTTTAGAGGCTTGTATTGCAATGGCGGAGCCTGCCAGTAAATCATATTGAAAGACTTCGTTAGGAGAAGCAGAGCTAATGTACACATATCTATTGCTAGGAGAAAATTCAACTCCATATGCGCCATCAAAAATGCCATAATCATCATGTAGCAGAGTGGTAATTGCGCCAATGCTGTTATCAAATTCAAAAAACTCAACAAACCCTTCGTTCGTAATAGCAGTAACAAGCTTACGACCATCGGGCGAAAATTTCAGACATCCAACAGCTCCAATTGAACTACCTCCGTTTATGGTTCCTGCATTTACTGTAAGGGGAACTGTATCAATACCTGCAGGAGTAATCCTATAGATCTTAAATGAATTGCTGTTCCAGGAATGAGTAACCACCCATACATCGGTGCCGTTAGCATGCATGGTAGTTGCAATTTTTTCGCAGCTTGGGGTATAAAGTAAAGTGTTTTTTGTACCGGGCTCAACCCCACCTAAGCCCCCGTTAAGAGACATATCTACCACAGAATACCGAAAACCTTTTACGCCAGCCTGAAAATCGTGTGTGAAAACATAGTATTTAGTATTACTGCCAGGCCAGGGCACAATTACACCAGATTGAGTGCTGGAATAATGCCCCATTAGGCCAGATCCATTTTGCATAACCTGGTGTTGCCGGTTCCATACAGATATGCCATCGGTGTAAAAGAGCAAATTTCCTGCACTATCCGATATGCTACCAACGCCTTCCAGGGTGGACATAGCAGAGCCGTTAAAAGCCATAGTCGCACCGCTATTCCAGCTAATACCAGCGCCTTCCCCAAACAGCCAGTTGTTAAACTGTTTTTGAGCCTGGCCGCTTAAGCAAGCAAACAGAAATAAGGCTACAAAAATGGGGGATCTCATAGAAATGTTGTTATAGCAAATGTAATTAATGCAAAGGGGCTTTTGTATGCTTGATGCTAAGTGATTAGATAAAAGTACAAATAGCTTGGCTAAATACTTGCGCTAAAGGGGTTATTTCTTTTCAAAATTAATTACTACTAACACTATTGCAAATGCCGCAACTATAACATATGTTGGTAAAAAATCTATTGCAGATATAGCAGTTACATTTGTTGGTTGGTCAGCATTATAAAAGAGTGGTATTGAATCTCCTACTTTGAGAAAAGGTCGATAATTTAAACCAACACTTAAAATCTCTTCACTTTTATATTCTTTATCATCGATTTCATACCTATAGCTAACAAAAGTAGTAATTGCCATATTGGGGTTAGTTTGACAGACTTTTGTAACGTATGCTTTAGTCACTTGATGGTAATTATTAATTTTTTTACGATACTCCATATGTTCAGACATGTGTATTGCTAATCCTAAAAGTAGAACGAATAACAACCAAATTGAACTATCTTTTTTTATTCTCATATAAACTAGTATCCAATATTTTTTTCTTGGGTTACAGATTGGGCTTTAACACCGGGTCCAGATACCAACGTTTCCACTCCTATTTTAGATGGATATTGAAAACCAAGAGACCACGAATCCTCTCCAATATTTCTTGTGAAATAAAAATAAGACATATTTACATTTCCGCCGTTGTTGGTGTTATAGCTTCCCGAAATAATAAACAGAGTAGCGTCACCAACAACCACAGCTTAGCTACCAGACATGGCCATCTTTTGTTAGCTTCGGGCAATGCAATTTAAGCATTACCCGCAATTTTTTACCGCAACAATATTAGAGTGGAAGCACTTGTTGCAGAACGACAACTATAAGCAGGTTATAATTAATAGCCTTAAATATTTGGTAGATGATAACCGGGTAACGGTATATGCCTTTGTAATAATGCCTAACCACATTCACCTTATTTGGCAAATACACGATAGCCATGCACAACATAAAGTGCAACAAAGCTTTATGAAGTTTACGGCACAACAAATAAAGTTTGATTTAATGGCCAACAACACTAAATTATTGGAAGAGTTTAAAGTAAATGCGGCTGACCGTGAATATCAAATATGGGAACGAAATCCTTTAAGTATAGATTTATTTACAGAACCTGTATTTAAGCAGAAGTTGAATTATATTCATGAAAACCCTGTACAAGAAAAATGGAAGCTGGTATTGTATCCGGAGGATTATATGTGGTCTTCGGCGAAATTCTATTACAGCAGCAAAAGCGATTATAGTTTTTTACGTCACTATGCCGATGGCAGCGGTGAGCAGGCGCGGTAGTAGGCCGCATGGTTGTTGGTGACGCTACTCTGTTTATTATTTCGGGAAGCTATAACACCAACAACGGCGAAAAGGCAACCCGCAGGTGGTGCAACTGCTTTTGTGCGCACACGTGTTTTACACACT
>CAYREY010000125.1:0-5415 GCA_964423405.1 uncultured Chitinophaga sp.
AACTTCGGGCATGATGATACTATTTACAACGAACTGATACAAGCCAGTAACGTGGTGTTTGCGCTTACCGTAGGTAAATACAAACAGCTTACCGGCACTTCACTTATTGCCGACATCAATTCCGATTACTTCTACGGTTGGGATGTTATCGAAAACATTATTGCAAAAGCAAACAATTTAAACCTTAACTAAAATGGAAATTTTAAAAGCATTGGCATTAAACGGAATCAGCACCTTATTGGGGCTGATAGTGGCTTTCTTCTTATTACGGATTTTTGCCGGTAAAAAACAAGGCTGCAGCTGCGGTGGAAGTTGTGGCGGTGGTGCTGCAGCAACCGAACAGGTAGACCCTTTAATGCCACAATACTAAACCATGAATGCACTAAGCAACCTTTTAAACAACGGTAATGTAAGTGCCGATGTAGCGGTAAACGTAAGTTTTGACCCGCTAAGTAGCTTACTGTTAGCCCTGTTTATAATGGTGGCCATTGTGCTTTCTAACGGTTTTGTAAAGCTGTTATTATGAGAAACGATGTGGCTATAATGATAGTGTTGGCAATAATGGTGGTAGGCTTGTATTTGGCTTTTAACGACCAAAAAGGATTGGCAGATAGAACAGTATAGTTTTTAATAAAATGTATGGCTTTAGATGCGGGTATAATAACGGCAATAGTAGGAGGAGCAACTCAGCTAACAACGTCACTAGTTTCATTTGGCGGTCAGGTTTATGCAGTTGACAATACACCGCTACCTGTAGCAGATGAGTTTAATTATAACATCATAGTTCCGCCAACTGAAGAAAAATCTGCGATTACGCCCAGCGTAATTGCTTTGATAGTGACAATGTTTTTGATTCTGATTATAACAGGTTTTTTACTATATAAATTTTCGTAATGCCTTTTTGCTGTGGTTATAACGATTCAGATTTTTTTGCAACCCTACCCCAACCAGTAACGGTTATAAGGGGTAGCAACTATGTATATAATGCGGGTACGGGAAACGGAACAACTGTAGCAGCAAATGTAAATGCGAACACGCCAACAGGTTATTACACCGATAAATACCGGTGCAATTTATCAGCGGGCGCGTTACCAGGAACTTGGAAAACCCCACTTGTTTGGGAAAGTTATTGTCAATTGGGAGTAAAAAGAGAAATAACTCTTCTCGAATTGGTAGCAACCGCAAGTATGGACCCTGCTTATAGAAATGCTCTTTGTAATAGTTTAGAAGATAAAGGTGGTAATCCTCGAAAACCAAAAGTGTGCGGTGGCAGTGACCCTGATATTTATCTATACAACGCCAATGCTAATGCAGGGGCCGAAATTGCAGGTAATATTTCAGCAATAGATGTTCAGGCGAATGAGGAGGCAGATAAAGTAATAAGTGAAACAAGAAAAAAAGTGTTTTATGTATCTGTTATCATATTGATTTTTATGGCTTTTGCCTATTTGATTTTTAAGGGATAGCATGGAGGCTTTGTTTGACATAATAGCTAAGGCAATTTCGTTCATTGTATTGCAAGTGCAGGATGCTTTGGATGCTGACATAAAGAACCGGGTTTTTTTAAAATCAGGTGAAATGCAATCTGCGGTTACAGAAAATACGCAGGCGCAGTATTCAAACTTAGAGAATGCTTTGGGCGATGCTGCTTTGTTGCAGTATCAAGAAAAAGTTGACAGCGAAACGAGGCAGAAAATAATTGTAGGAAATGTAGTAACGGTATCTGTGGCAGTTTTTTTAATGATTTTAATCATAGCCGCAGTGTATTATTTAACAAAAACAAGTAAAGTAAACTAATGAACAATTTCAACATAAACGTAAAAGATGCTGCTACCGGTCAACCCGTGTTAGCAGATATTTATTTACTGGCTACCGCTGCCGGCAGCCCTATTATGGTGAACAATGCGCCCGTGGCTTTTCAAACCGATGTAAACGGAAATTACACGTTTACCAATGCAAACACACAGGTTTTCGCCCGTATTCAATCTACCGGTTACGCCAGCAAAAACGTAACGCTGGTGCCTGGTGCAAACAATATTGCTATTGATGCTCCGGGTGCAACTTTTACAGTAACGGGTGCGCGCACCGCTTACAACAAATACAAAACAATTATTTGGCTGGCTCTTATTATGCTGGTAGTGGTTTTAGGTGTAAAATTTAAAGTAATACCACTATGAAAAGCTATTTAGGACAAAGCAACTTACCGCGCGGCATCCGCAACAACAACCCTGGTAACTTAATTCGTACCAGTTCCGGTTGGTTGGGTAAAATTCCGTTTAGCCAAAGCACCGATTCGCACTTTGAGCAGTTTACGTTTATCGAATACGGTATTCGCGCAATGGCTTACGATATTATTGGCGATGTAAACAAGGGCAAAAACACGCTTACCCTTTTAATACATGAATATGCACCGCCATTTGAGAACGATACGGTGGCATACATCAACTCGGTAAGCGATAGCACCGGCTTGGCACCCACCGCGCCAATAGTGCTTTCAGAAGATTTTTTGAAAGAAGTAATTAAGGCAAAAATAAAAGTAGAAAACGGTTCATCTGCCCTGCAGTATGTAACCGACCAAGATATTGTAAACGGTATAAACCTATTGCCTGCTAACATGTTAGCGGGATTAAAAAAAAAAGCGCATTGGACAGTTTAAAACAAAACTGGGTGCTTTGGTTGGTCGTATTGGTGCTGGTTGTTATAATTTTTGTAGTAGGCTATAAAACATTCGTAAAATGAACAAATATTTCACCATAGGCATTTTAGTATTGATAGTAATACTATTGGTTGTTTTTCGTAAAAAACTTACTGCGCTTTTTACCAAAGGTGAAGTAAGCGCACTTACACCAGCGCAGCAGGCAGAAGCCGTACAGGCAGCCGCAGCCAACGCGCAAACGCAAGCCCCAAACATTACCATTAACCGCGATAAGTATTTATACAAAGGCGTAAACGCGCCCGAAGTAAAACTATTGCAGGATTTACTTGGTGTAACATCGGATGGCAATTTTGGACCACAAACCGAAGCCGCTTTGAAAAACCAAAAATGCGTGGTGGCTACCACCCTAAACGCTTTTGCCACACAAAGCTGTGATACTAATTTGAATGGCGATTATGAAGAAGAAGATTCAAACGGTTATGTAATAACAAACCCTTTTACGTGGTTTTAATTAAAATTTAGAAACAATGGCAACACCACTATGGGAAACACCCGAACAATGGAAAGCGCGATTAGGCGCAGACGTAGACAAAATACCGCCTACCGATGGACTATTGGCAGAAATTTACAATCAACTTTATAACTCAAGTTCAAGCGATATGATTTCACTTTATGGCACCACAGACGGCACAGCTGATTTTGTCAGCGGTTTATTAATTGGTAAAAGCGTAAAAGCTGTTTGGGTAGATGGTATTCTACTCGATGTGTCAGCTTATACCAGCGACCCTGTAACGGGCACCATAACCTTTGTAAACATACCTGATACAGGTTTGCAAATTCTAATTTTTTACACTGCATAAAATAACAACCATGAAAAAAATATTCACTATTCTATTCTCATTTTCAGTTCTACTTTCTTTGGCACAAGTGCCGGGAGTAACTAAACTTTCAGGGCAATCTGGTGCCACTGTAGGTTCTTTAATTTCGGGAGCGTATGCCACTCCCGCAGCTTCGGCAATTTTAGAGGGGCGCAGCACCACAAAAGGTTTTTTAATGCCGCGCATGACTAATACACAGCGCAACGCAATTAGTTCACCAGCCACAGGTTTACAGGTTTATAATACTACCACCAACCGTATTAACTACTATAACGGCACATCATGGTTTGTTATTGATACCGCTATTACCAATACATCGTGGAGTTTAACAGGCAATGCAGGCACAACAGCAGGAACTAATTTTATAGGAGCTACCGATAGTGTAGATTTTGTTGTAAAAACAGATGCGGTTGAAAGATTAAGATTAAACGCGGGAGGCGGTGGTAATATGGAGTTAAATGGAAAAAACTTTCAAATAACAGACACCGTAAATAATTTAGCCATAGGTATAGATGATAGCTTAGGAGTAGCTTCAGCAAGACTAATCGCCACTCATGCAACATCTGAATATTCTATGTGTGTAAATGAGTATGGAGCGTTTGTGACGCATACACACCTCCCTAATAGCCTGTTGAATGGTTTTTTGTCAATAGTAGATTACGAAAACTCACTTGTTAGAAGTTCAGGGGATGGTAGATTATTATTTATAAGCAACACAGATAATGAAAATATTTTATCAATTCGAGATTCTGTGAGCGCAAGGGATATATCTGTTATATCGAACACAGATTCTGTGATAACCTTATTAACCAATTATTCAAGTAAAGTAAAATTGGTAGATGATGCTATTCTTGGTATTTACAGCGATGCAGTTAAATGGCGAATAGATAGTAGTGGATTGTTTACGATTGGGAGTTTAGATAGCGCAACAATTTATGCATTAACGCCCGCAAGTGGAACGGAAGTGTTCTGCTCTAATTGCACAGGCAACGGTATTACTGGGCGCATATTATCCTATATAGGTGCAGCATGGCGCAGGTTATTATTTGAAGATTAAAAAGGTAAACTAAATATGGACACCACAGCATTTTTTCAATTCGGTTTATACGGGCTTTTGGGGCTTGTAATTTCGCAAATTGGCGATGTGTACAGCAGTGGCATAAAGCTAACCGAGTTTAACGGTAAAAAGTGGGTAGATGACAACCTGTTGCAAATGGTGCTTAGTATGCTTTGCATTTCTGCATTGCTGCTTTTGGGCGGTTCTGTTTTTGAAACCGTTACCGGCACAAAGCTAAACAGCCAAACTGTTTTTTGGGCTGGCCTCGGCAGCGATGCTATTACTAACTATTTTGTAAGAAGAGCCAAACACACAAAAGAGTAAATGGATATTAACCACCACCACCAACCGGACACTATGCCAGGAGCCCTGCTAACTGTTACCCTTTTTGTTGTAAGCATTGCCTTAGACATTATGAGTAACGCAGCCGGTGCCGATAAGCTGGTGCAACTGATTATGCACTGCCTGCAAAGCGCAGCGGCATTTACGGCAGTATTGGTGGGCGTGTGCACTATTTCTCCACGTTTTAAAAACTACATACAAAAACTATTTAAGCTATGAAAAAATTAACACCAGCGCAACTTGCGCCACTTAATCCCGAAGAGATTATTGCAGTAATTACAGGCGGCATACAGTTTATTGATGCCAACAAAGATTCCATAAAACTCGCATTCGATAAAATTGGCGAGTTCTTCCGCAGCATTGGAGGCCCCAACAGCCTCGGTGGAAGATTAAAACGAATTCAGGCTTTGGAAGCTAAAGACCGCTTGCAAAAGGAGCTAAACAAGCTGCATGAAGATGAAATAAAAGCAATCAAAGAAAAA
>CAYREY010000126.1:0-5374 GCA_964423405.1 uncultured Chitinophaga sp.
AAACCCACATTTGTGCATAAATTCCGGATTGGGGCTACTATTTTGTGGATTTAAACCCTAAATTTGCGCCGCACAAAAGCAAAAACAAAAAAACAATGAGCACAGCCCGTAAAAATGCCGTACAAACGGTAGTAAACCGCGAGGTAGTTTCTCCGCGTATCGAAGGTACCAAGGTATCAGACTATTACGCCTCTAACGTATTTAACGATACCGCCATGCGCGAGTATCTGAGCGACGATGCCTACAAAGCAGTTCGCAACGCTATAAAAAGCGGTAGCAAAATAAGCCGCGAGGTTGCCGATGCCGTAGCCGCCGGTATGAAAAGCTGGGCTATGAGCAAAGGTGCTACCAGCTATACCCACTGGTTTCAGCCGCTAACCGGCCTTACCGCCGAAAAGCACGATATGTTTTTTATGCCTAAAGGCGATGGCGCTGTAGAGGTGTTCAGCGGCGATGCGCTGGTACAGCAGGAGCCTGATGCTTCTTCATTTCCATCGGGTGGTATCCGTGCTACTTTCGAGGCACGTGGCTACACCGCCTGGGACCCGGGTTCACCGGCCTTTATTATGGAGATAGGCGAGGGCAAAACCCTGTGCATACCTACTATATTTATATCGTACACCGGCGAATCGCTGGATTATAAAGCCCCGCTGCTTAAATCATCTCACTTTTTAGAGCAGGCTGCCCTGCCAGTAGTAAACCTGTTTGATAAAGAAGCTACCCGCGTTACCGCCACTTTAGGTTGGGAGCAGGAGTACTTTCTGATAGACGAGGCTCTTTTCTATCAGCGTCAGGATTTGATGTTTGCAGGCCGTACCGTAGTAGGTGCTGCGCCACAAAAAGGCCAGCAGTTCGAGGATCACTACTTCGGTTCTATACCAGAGCGCGTATACGCCTACATGCTGGATCTGGAAACCGAGTGTCACAAACTGGGTATACCGGTTCGTACCCGTCACAACGAGGTGGCTCCCGCACAGTTTGAGTGCGCCCCAATGTTTGAAGAGGTAAACGTAGCCGTTGACCATAATAGCTTGTTAATGGATATAATGGAGCGTGTTGCCCGCCGCCACAAACTGCGCGTGTTGCTGCACGAAAAACCATTTGCCGGTATTAACGGTAGCGGTAAGCACAACAACTGGAGCATGAGCACCGATACCGGTAAAAACCTGCTTAGCCCCGGCAAAACACCTAAAAACAACTTGCTGTTCCTTACATTCTTTGTAAACGTGGTAAAAGCCGTAAACGAGTACGCCGACCTGCTGCGTGCCTCTATCGCTTCGGCTAATAACGACCACCGCCTGGGTGCCAACGAGGCCCCTCCGGCTATCATCTCGGTATTTACCGGTAGCTACATGTTTGATGTACTAAGCGAAATAGAAAAACGCGTAGCCAAAGGCAAATACGATGAGCTTAGCAACGCTAACCTTAAGCTGGATATACACAACAAAATACCAGATGTAATGCTGGATAACACCGACCGTAACCGTACCTCGCCGTTTGCCTTTACCGGTAACAAATTCGAGTTCCGCGCGGTAGGTTCATCGGCTAACTGCGGTTTGCCAATGACTATTATGAACGCCATAATGGGTAAACAGCTTACCGAGTTTAAAGCTGAAGTAGATAAGCTGATGAAAGATGGCGAAAGCAAAGAAGGCGCTATTATGCGCGTACTACGCCAGTATATTACCGATAGCAAACGCGTATTGTTTGAAGGTGATGGCTACAGCGATGCATGGGAGAAAGAAGCTAAAAAACGCGGCCTGAGCAACGTTAAAACTACACCTTACGCGCTTGATTTTTACAACACCAAAAAAGCGAAAGAAGTACTGGTTAACACCGGTATATACAGCGAGCGCGAACTGGCTGCCCGTGTAGAAATACTGCACCACAGCTACACGCTTAAAATTGAAACCGAAGCGCGCATACTGTGCGATATAGCTACCAACCAGGTAATACCGGCGGCGCTTACTTACATGAACAACCTGCTTACCAATATTAAAGGCCTGAAAGAGGCTGGTGTAGCGGCTACTGCTACCAAGGCGCAGAAAGAAATAGTATCTGACATAGCTAACCGTGTAAATGCTATTAAAACTGCTGTAGATAAACTACGCGCCGAAAGCGAAAAAGCACACCATGCAAAATCTACCAGCGATGCCAGCAAAGCATACTGCGATAAGGTGAAGCCGTTGTTTGATGTGGTACGTACCAACGTAGATGCACTGGAAACAGTAGTTGATGATAACATCTGGCCAATGCCTAAGTACCGCGAAATGCTGTTTATACGCTAATAAGTTTGTTCGCATCCTACTATAAAAACATAGCAGCAGGGTTTAGGCCCTGCTGTTTTTGTTTTAAACCAACAATTCAACAGGCTGCACAATATTTTTTGTGTTGTAACGTCAAACCCCGTAAACCGTAAACAATCTGCCACCGTATATCGTTTTACATACATGAAACACACCACCCTGCTAGCCCTGTTTGTACTGTTGCAGTTTGCCACCCGCGCCGCCGAAACCATTACGTTCGACATTTTTCTGTTTGGCGACAAGGTAGGCAAAATGACTATTACCAAAACCGACCACCCTGATGGTACCGAGCATTATATGCTCGAAAGCCACCTGCGCGCCAAGGTGCTGTGGATAGTGCGCGATAACCTGTCGAAGACAGAAGTGGTATACAAGAATGGTAAGTTTTTATACAGCACCCAGAAAGAGGTAGAAAACGGTGAAGTAAAACGCTGGAATAACGCTAAGTGGGATGGTACTAAACTACAGATAGAAGGCTACAAGGGTAAAAAATCGTTTGCCGAGCAGCCCAACTACTCGGTACCGGTTATTTACTTTAAAGGGCTAAACAACGTCAATAAGCTATTCTTCGAGGCTGAGGCTGACTACTGCAAAGTAGAAAAAGTAGATAACGATACCTGGGAGTTTAAAAGCCCCGACGGCACCAAAAATGTGTATCATTTCGAGAATGGTAAAATACACCACATGGAGTTTCATGTAAGTATAGCTACCGTTAAAATGGTGCGGGTACAGTAAGCAGTTGCTGGTTGATAGTTGCCTGTTGCCAGAAAAAGCAGATGGCTGTTACCGACAACTCACAACCGGCAACTTACAACTGAATTATGTTCTCCAGTCAATCTCCGTTTTCCCTTGTTTCTTCAGTATCCCGTTAGTCTGGCTAAAGTGCCTGCTGCCAAAATATGCACCGCCCGATAGGGGAGAAGGGTGCGCGGCTTCCAGCACAAAATGTTTATTGGTATCTATCAATACTTTTTTAGCGCGGGCAAAGTTACCCCATAGTAAAAACACTATTCCCTCTTTATCGTCCGATATCTTTTTAATCACCGCATCGGTAAAGGTTTGCCAGCCGCATTTGGCGTGGCTGTTAGCCTCGCCGGCGTTTACAGTAAGCGATGCGTTTAGCAATAACACACCTTGTTGCGCCCACTTAACCAGGCTGCCGTGGTTGGGTGGGGCTATACCCAGGTCGGTCTTTAACTCTTTAAAAATATTTACCAGCGATGGCGGCGGCTTTATACCCTGTGGTACCGAAAAACACAAACCCTCAGCCTGGCCGGGGCCATGGTAAGGGTCCTGCCCAAGTATTACTACCTTAAGTTGGTTATAGGGGGTAAGGTTAAAGGCATTAAACACCAGCGGGCCGGGAGGGTACACGGTTTTGCCTTTAGCCTTTTGTTCAATAATAAACTGCTTTATAAGCGGAAAATACGGCTTGTTGAATTCATCGTTCAACGCCAGTTTCCATCCTTCTTCTATTTGTACCGGTGCGGTTTCGCTCATGGTTCAAATATAGAAGCAAAATGCAAATAGCTTAGTTGGCTATAGTGTACTTAAGCGTTTGTACCAGCGTACCACAGTTGATGCGTACATAATAAACACCTGCCGGTAGGTCGGCTACATTGCTGCTTATTACTTGTCCGCCTGTTACGCGGCCATTGTATAAGCTGCGGGTTAACTGGCCATTCATATTGTACAGGTCAATTAAGGTGTTGTTTGTGCTGGCATCGTTAAAGCTAAGTTCTATCTGGTTACCAGGGTTAGCCGAGCGCAGGGTAATTAAGTCGGCCTCTATTTGTTTAATGCCACTTACAACCGAAGGGGTATCTACTATCCAGCTTACAATTTCAGGGTCGTTAGGCAGAGTGTTCTGCGTATAGTGCTTTACCCAATGTCCGGCTTCATCAATCAAAAATTTATTAAAGTTCCAGCTTACGGTAGCATTAGCCACACCGTTCAGGCTCTGCTGTTGCAGCCACTGGTATATAGGGTCTATGTTACCGCTTACGGTATGTATCTTACTCATCATCTGAAAAGTAACATTGTACGTGCCGGTGCAAAACTCGTTAATGGTAGAATCATCGCGTGGGTCCTGGTTGCCAAAATCGTTGCACGGAAAGCCTATAATTTCAAACCCGTATTGCTTATAGTCGCTGTACAGTGTTTCCAGGTCGCCAAACTGGGGCGTGTAAGCACAAAACGATGCCGTGTTTACCACCATTAGCTTTTTACCATAATACTGGCTCATACTAATGGTATCGTGAAAAATAGTTGGGGCCGAAAAATCGTGAAAAGTACTGGTTTGTGCCTTGGCGAAGCTTATCGACAAAACAGCAAGCAGTATCAGGGTAAAATTTCTCATGGTGGTAATTTGGTTTACAATATAACGATAAATACCCGCTGTCGGTTCTTTGGCATATTTAATTTATACAACTATCATCCCACGGAACCCTCTGGCGGCGTAGTACGATTGCGCTCCATTGTGGTACACAAATACCTGCCCATACCTGTAATCGCCGAAAATAGAGCCATCTAACTTGCGGATAGCGTCTGGCGTTTTTAACCAGCTCGATGTTTTGGTATCGAACTTACCCAGCTTCTGCAATTCGCGGTATTGCTCTTCGGTTAGTATCTCAATTCCCATTTCGGCAGCCATTCCTATGGCACTGCCTTTGGGTTTATTTTCTTTACGTGCCTCCAGTGCTGCTTTATCGTAGCAAAGGCTACGTCGACCGGCCGGGCTTTCGGCAGAGCAATCAACAAATGTGTAAGCACCTGTCTTTTTATCAAAGGCCACCACATCGGGCTCGCCTCCGCTAGCTTCCATTTCGTTTAGCGGCCATAGTTTATCTGGGCTGGCTTTAAGCCGTGTTTCTACATCAGCCCAGGTAAGGCCTTTATGCCTGTTTGTATTCTTTTCAAAGCGGGCTTTAAGTGTGGTTAACAGCTGCTTTTGCTGGTCGGGGGTAAGTTTCTTTTTGCTCATGTTGGGGGCCTGAATTGAGTGAGAAATATTTAAAAACAAAAAAGCCCCCTGATAATCAGGAGGCTAAATGTGATCCGGATTGGAT
>CAYREY010000127.1:0-5176 GCA_964423405.1 uncultured Chitinophaga sp.
AGGCTGATAGTGGCGAGGTAGGCTTTATATTTACAGATTGACGGAGTTACGGATTGACAGAGTTATGCAATGAGAACTGCTATTTAAATTCTACTTCGCATAATTCAGTTTTCTGAAATAATAATATGATACCGACAAAACAGCGAATGGGATAAGCGGTGCAATGCCTTTTGCCGTACCATCTACAAGCCAATGTGCCAGACTTGCAGATAACAAAAGGATTCCGAAACCTACATACGACCATTCTTTAAACATGGTAGGAATTGCCGGTACAAGAATTATGATTGCACCAACAATTTTCAGAATATCTAATTCGGTATTGAAATAATCGGGAAAACTCAATCTGCGAATTGACTCAATTAAATATTCGCGAGGCGCGAAATACGAGGGCAGCACAATTAATGCCATTGCAACAATGGTAACTGCCCAATAGATTTTTTTGTCTTTGTTCATGTTTTTTGAATTTGATTTATTTTGCGTTGCAAACCTATCTACATTAGCTAACCGTTAGTAAGCACTAACCCAAAAGTTAGCACTTACTTTGGGGTTAGTAATGTAATTTTACCCTGCTATGGCAAAAACAATAAAATGTGATCCGACAGGCATTCGTGCTATAAAAGATGCAATGGAAACATTGAACGGCAACTGGAAACTTCCGATTTTGTTTTCGCTATCGGGTGGTGCAAAACGTTTTAAGGAAATTGCAAGAGAAGTTGAAGGCATCAGCGACAAAATGCTATCGAAAGAACTGAAAGACTTAGAAGCGAATCATCTTGTTAGCCGGAACGTGTATGACACATTTCCGCCCACAGTTGAATACGAAGTTACAGAACATGCAGAAACGCTGTATGAAGTAATGAAAGCGTTGCGGGATTGGGGACAAAACCACAGAAAGAAGATAATTGGAAAATAAAAACAAGCCGCTAACATTAGCACTACCGGCTATAGGTGGGTGGCTTTTAAATTTACAGATTGACGGAGTTTCCGCCGTGGTTGGGGGTTAGCTTCAGTTAAACATAAATATAGCGAGTTACCAAACACTATATAAATACAAGATTCATCGCTACGGAAACCTTCGCTCTGAATGACAAAGGCAGGTAAGTTAATAGATGGCAAATTTTACCTGCGGCAAGTACTTAGTGGTTTTGTCATTTCGAACGAAGGTTTCCGTAGTGAGAAATCTTGTATTACCGCCGTGGTTGGTGTTTAGTTCCGTAAATATAAATAGCGCGCGCCACCAACTACTAAATGTATCGTCCCTACGGGACTTAATTTCTTTTCTCTTTATACCCCGGGTTAAAACCCGGGGCTACCATATGTATTTTATTGGGGGTTGGTAACGTTGCTTTACTATTTTTATATGTATACTAAACACCAACCACGACGGAAAACGAAAATAGAATGCTAAAAAGACTTTGGAACTTAGATTTTTCCACCTTACTAATTCCGAGCTTTTCAACGGTCTGGATAATTATTGCGGGTCTTATCACTTATGAAGGCTTGAATCAGGATTTAATTATAAATTATTTCGATCTCTTTCGACATTACTTTGAACTTCATCCTTCTTACAATGCTTTCCGTTTTGTTATGTATCTGTTGGCATTTGCAATGTTTATGTTTGTATTTGCCATTACTTTATATACTGAAAAAAAGGGAATAGAAGCCATTGGCAGAAATAAACTCTACTCTATTGTAATCCCCCATTTTTTAGTGAATGTGATTGACATAGTACTTGTAGCATTAGTATTTCAATTACTGCAGTTATTGGTAGAATATACTACAGGTGCCAAGGTTAGATTTATGAGTTTACTAACCGTCAATGGCCCTTTTCATCCGATGCAGAGTGTTATTGATTTTTACAATAACCATTTCCCTACCTATGTGAAACTCCCCTACGTTTTAGCAATCTTAGCAACCTTAATTTTTGCCGATTTACCAATCTACGTTATGCATTACATGGTGCATTGGTCAAGATTTCTATGGTTAGTGGCTCATCGTTCGCATCATTCTCCTGAATATTTACACCCCTTCGGCTCTGGTCCTGTTTTCGCTTTCGGATTCTTGATTGCTGTTCCTTTTTTCTTATTAAAACTGTTGTTATCTAAACTATTATATACCGAACCTCTCATTGTCGAATTGCTCATTATTCAGGTTATTTTTTTTATCACCGAAAAGTTCAATCACTCCAGTGCCTTTTATGAATATGCGTTTAAGAACAAGTTAGTTTACGGCATATTCAGTTTTTTCGGAAACGGCCCCTATCATATGACCCACCACTCTGCTAAAGAAGGAGAAGAAATTGTAAACCTCGCAAATATTGGCTTCAATTTTTGGGACAGGCTATTCGGAACTTATCATCAACCAGATAAGGTATGCCCGCCATTAGGGCTAACGCACCAACCCAAAATAAAGCTCAACCCGTTTCGCTTATACTTAAGTGGTATCTTAACCATCCTGTACGAACTTAAACACAACGAATCAAAATACTGGTTTAAAATAGTTTTTGGTTCGGTTTACTTTACGCCACCTGTAACACGTGATTTCTTAATTGAAGGCTACCCCAATGGAAAAAAATTATTTAGCGAAAGATTAGCCAGATAACTTTCAACCGTGGTTGGTGTTTAGCTTCAGGTAAATATAAATAGCGCGCGCCACCAACCAATCAATATAGTGTCGTTACTACGGGGCAACATCATTAAGTGAAGCAACACCTCACCCCGCTTTGCGGCACACTCCTATTTAAAAAACGCGCCATGCGGCGGCGCAAAGCGGAGAGCTAAACAGCCAAAGGCAGTTTAAATTAATGTATTGCACGTATAGATTTGGTTTACTATACCAGTTGGGTTTACCTTTAATAAATAAACGGGGGTATCATTACACATCGCTAAGCCTCTGCCCTTGCAAAGCCAACCGTTTCACGGTACAACTGCGGAGATATATCGGCATTGGTTTTAAAAAACCGGCTGAAATAATATTCATCTTCATAACCCAGCTCGTAAGCAATTTGCTTAATAGTTTTACTGGTAAGGTACAACTCGCGCTTTGCTTCAATTATTATGCGCTCGGCTATCAGTTCGGTTAATGTTTTATTAAAATGGGTTTTAGTAATTTTTGCCAGCGTTTTTGCCGAAACATTCAGTGCATTGGCATAATCGCTTGCCGAGTGTTTGGTTTTAAAGTCGCGCTCAATGGTATCTTTTAATGTTTGCAAAATAAAAGGCTTCTTCTCTCCTGCAATGCCCAACGCGGCGTCGGGCTGTTGGGTATTTTTTAACCGTGCCGCATTAATTAAAAATATTTTAAGGTACGATACCAGCAGTTCGTATTGCGCCAGCCCGGCATGCTGTATTTCGGCTTTCATTTGATTGTACAAACCATCTAACATAACTGCAGCAGCATGGTCGATAGTAACAAACGGCGGCTGATAAATATTATTAAACAACACCCCATTGCAGGCTACTTCTTTATGGTGCTTATGGATGCAAAAAAAATCGGGATGAAAATTAATTACTACTCCGCTAATAGACGTAGTGGGCTGCAACATAAAAGGCTGATAAGGCACAAATGAAAACAAGGTATTACCATCAAAGTCATATTCCGAAAAATCGACCTTTACCTTACCACTTCCATGCTGCACCCATATCAACGAGTAATAATTAAGCCGTTGTAAATGGTCGAATGCAGCACCATCGTCAAACGCAAACAGCTTAAAAGCCAAATGCCCGCTTTGCGGGTTAATTAAAGTAAATGCTGTTTGCTGGTTCATTCTGTGGAGTGTATTTTTATTACTGCTTATAGCCGTCTTTCACTATCTGAAATTTCTAAATCGTTAATGCTTGCGAAGCGTTTAGTCATATACCCCTGTTCGTTAAACTCCCAGTTTTCGTTTCCGTATGCTCTAAACCATTTCCCTTCGCTATTCTGGTATTCGTATTCAAATCTAACAGCAATACGGTTACCGGTATGTGCCCAGTATTCTTTCTTTAGCTTATAGTTTAGTTCGGCTTGCCATTTACCGGTCAAAAACTTCACTATCTCATCTCTGCCATTAATAAACAGGTTGCGGTTTCTCCACTCGCAGTCTACGGTATACGCTTCCGATACCCGTACAGGCTCTTTACTGTTCCAGGCATCTTCTGCCAATTGTATTTTTTGGCGGGCTGTTTCTTCTGTAAATGGTGGCAGTGGTGCTCTTGGGTTAATTGTTGTTTCCATGTGTAGTTTATTATTACCGGTATGGGCAGCTTATTGCCAACCATACCGGTAAGTTAATTATTTTAAAGTAGTTACAATTTACAAGGCCTGTGCCACCGGAAAATCGACAGGCACCTGAGTTAAATTGTGCAGGTAGTTCATAGCTGTTTTATCGCTTACCTGTAAAATAAGGTCCACCAGGTTTTCTTTGGTATAACCAGCAGCAAAAAACGCATCTACCTTTCCGGCATCTGCATTACCTCTGTTTTTTGTAATATCTGCAGCTAAAGCTACCAGAGCGTTTAGCTTGCCATCGGCGGCTTTACCACGGCGGATATCTAAAATCTGTTCGTCGGTAAAACCGTTCATTTTACCGATAACGGTGTGGGCGCTTTGGCAATAAATACAGCCGTTAACCTGGCTTACTATCAGGTTTACCGCTTCTTTCTCTTTGTTAGAAAGGGTTGTTTTAGCATTTTGGTAGGCCAGGTACCTTTCTAGCCCGTTAGCCGAGTAGGCTATGGTAGCATACAGGTTGGGTACAAAACCCAGCGCTTTGTTTAGTTTGTCGAAAATTGCCTGATTGGTGGCGCCTACTTCCTCTCTGGTTGGAACATTAAACGTTGTCATTTCTTTGCTTTTTGTTGTTATGTAAAAATTTACGATGCAAAGATGCCCCGGGGCAAGGCGGTATAAAATGGATAATGCGCGCAATTGGATGGATGATTTTCCCGATACAACTACAAGTAGGGCAAAAAGGCACCTAACCCTTAACAAATCATAAAACCGGTATGTATAAAAATGTAAAGAGCTGTCAGTTCTAAGCTTTTGCAGAAAACACTATTTATTTATCCCCTATGGTGCCTTTGCTATAACAAATAAACATGGTGGCACTCTGCGGGGGGACAAAAAAGTATCACCACCAATAACCAAATACATATAAAAAGTAAGCCCGGCATGGCCGGGCTTACTTTTTATATGT
>CAYREY010000128.1:0-5115 GCA_964423405.1 uncultured Chitinophaga sp.
CCGCGGTAGGTTTTATCGGCTTTCACCTGTACCACATACATACCGGTAGCAAGGCTGCTTACATCTACTGTTACCAATCCGTTTTGCGTGGTTGGGGTTACGCTTTTTACAAACGCGCCCTGTAGCTGGTAAATATCTATCTGCTTAATCTCCTCATTCAGGTTAAAGCTGATGTTGTTTTTAGCCGGGTTAGGGTACACGGCAATAGTAGCAAGGTTAAGGTTACCAATACCGGTGGTAACACGCAGTGCTACTTCATCGGTAGTATCTTCGCAACCGGCAGCCGATACCACACAGCGGAACAGGTAGTTATCGAAGTTGCTGTTTACATTGCTAACCGTAAGTGTATTGGTATTTACGCCCGAGTAAGGCCCGGCGTTAGACAGGCCTGCAAAACCGGTACCGGTGTTAAGTTGCCATTGGTAGCTGCTGTTAACATTGCTAGCCAGTAACGAAAACACAGCATTGGTGCCCGCACCGGTAGTAACATCGGCAGGTTGGGTAACAATAGCATTGGCATAGTTTACAGCTACATTGTTGCTGGTAGCCGTTGCCGATGTAACGCAGCTAAGGCTGCTGGTTAATACCACACTCACCAGGTCGCCGTTAAGCAGGCTACCCGATGTAAAGGTGGCGCCGGTGCCACCCGCAGCATTGCTGTTTACCAGCCATTGGTAAGTAGCATTGGGGCCGCCGTTGGTAGGCGTGGCGGTAAAGGTAATCACATCGCCGGTACAATAGCTGCCGTTGCCACCACTGATAGATACTGCCGGTGTAACCGGTGTGATAACGGCATAGGTAACACTGGCCGTTGCGGTAGCATTGGCATTATCGGTTACAGTTACAGTATAGGTAGAGTTTTGGGTAATGGTAGCCGTTGGCGAAGCACAGTTATTGCAGCTAAGCGGGTTACCGGTAGCGCTCCAGGCATAGGTGTAAGGGCTTTGTCCGCCGTTAACCTGTGGGGTTACAGTAACCTGCGCACCCGAGCACACCGCCTGTACAGGCGCAAAACTTACCCCATAACCCACCGATGTACCATGGCAGCTAACACCCGGTTCGGTTACTTCCAGGTAGTAGTTGCCAAACGGAGAGTACTGGTTCAGGTTGCCGGTAGTAGTCATGGCAGAGTCGGTCATAAACGGCGGGGCGGTTACGTGCATCCACACCGTACCATAACCGGTAAGCTGATAGACACCGGCCGCTGCGGTAGTGGTACCGCTAAAGCATACCGCACCGTTGCCGCCACCCGCTAATACGTTAGGTGTTTTGGTCCAGGTAATGCCCGGTGGCAGCCCGGTAATCGAATCGAGGCGGACAGAATCAACATCTACATGCACCGATATAAAACCACCAAAGGTGGTATCGTAAGTGGCCTGTATTTTACCTTGTAAGGTCTGGTTATACACTACGCCGCGCACTATACACGGACAATTTGGGGCAGTAGGGTTTACGCCGGGGGTAGTTTGGGCAGAGGGGTTTACAGTACATTGCGCATTGGCACTAATGGCAAATACAAATGTAACCGCTGCCAGTAATAGCTTTTTCATGTGTGGTTAGGTTTTAATATATTTTTTGGCGTGCTAAATATAACGTAAAACCAACAACCTGAAAATAAAAAGGGGCGCCTTGCAGCACCCCTCCTTACTAACTCAAAAAAAAACAATTAATAGTTATATATGTTTTATCCAACACCACCCGCACACGCTTATTTGAGTTGGTACAAATGTAAGGCGGCCACAGCAAAAAAACGGGACCAAAAAAGGGACAATCTTACCGTAAAAAAAAACAGCCCCGGCAATATTGCCGGGGCTGTTATATAGTTACTTATTATACTGTTACGCTTTTAAAGTTTTCTCTAAAGCACCATCGTATATATCCTGCAGCGCGCTCGATACTCCCCAGTTTTTCTTATCTACATAAATAAGCGCCGATGTTACTATACCAATGCAAGAGAAATCTACATCGTGTTTAGAGATAACATCCAGAAACTCATCTTCTTTGCTATCCTTAACGGTAACTACCACACGGCTCTGCGATTCGCCGAACAGGAAAGCATCTTTACGCATATCCGGGTCGGTTTCAATTTCGAAACCTTTGCGGCCTGCCATAGCGCTTTCCAGCAAGGTAATAAACAAACCACCTTCGCTTACATCGTGGGCCGATACTACTACCTGTTCTCTAATCAAATCTTTTACAGCATTCTGCACGTTTACTTCGGTTTGTATATCGAAGTACGGGGCGGGCGAGTTATTTACTTTGTGGTAACCGGTCAGGTATTCAGATGATGCAATATCTTCCTTCATCTCACCTATTACATATATGCGGTCGCCGCTCTTTTTAAAATCAAGCGTGGTAACCAGTTCTTTATCTTCTACCACACCTATCATACCAATAGTTGGTGTTGGGAACACCGCACCGCCATCGGTACTCTGGTTGTAGAACGATACGTTACCGCCGGTAACCGGGGTATCCAGCGCCTCGCAGGCTATACCCATACCTTTAACGGCGTTTACAAACTGCCAGTATACCTCTGGTATATACGGGTTGCCAAAGTTTAAGCAATTGGTAACAGCGCTTGGCTCGGCACCACTGCACACAATGTTACGGGCAGCTTCGGCAACGGCTATCTGGCCACCTACCAATGGGTCGGCCCATACATAGCGGGCGTTGCAATCTACCGTTACAGCCAGGTGCTTATTGCTACCCAGTATACGTACTACGGCTGCATCGGTCGGGCGGTTGGTGCTGGTATTAGCCACACCTACCATGCTATCGTATTGCTCGTACACCCAACGTTTGCTGGCTATGTTTAAGCGGCCGGCCAAAAACTGCGCCACTTCTTTTAAATCATCCGGTTCTTCCACCGAAGCAATGTCAAATTTTTTGTTTTCGGCAAAGTACGCAGGCTCTTTGTATTCGCGCTCGTACACCGGCGCACCGCCACCCAGTACCAGACTTTCGGCAGGTACATCGGCCACCAGTTGGCCATCCATATAATATTCTAATCGGCCGGTTTCGGTTACCTCGCCAATAATAGCGCAGTGCAGGTCCCATTTTTCAAACACAGCCTCTACATCTTTCTCTTTACCTTTTTCTACTACTATCAACATACGCTCCTGGCTTTCGCTCAGCAGTATCTCCCACGGTTTCATGTTTTGCTGGCGGGTAGGCACTTTATCCAGCCATACTTTCATACCGCTTTTGCCTTTGGCACTCATTTCGGATGTTGAGCAGGTAATACCTGCAGCGCCCATATCCTGCATACCAACTACAGCACCGGTTTTAATAACTTCCAGTGTAGCTTCCAGCAATAGTTTTTCCTGAAAAGGGTCGCCTACCTGTACAGCAGGCAAATCGTTAATGCTTTCTTTGGTAATATCTTTAGATGCAAACGATGCACCGTTAATGCCATCTTTACCGGTAGCAGAACCCACTATGTAAACAGGGTTGCCGGCACCTTTAGAAATAGCCGAAACAGTTTCGCCTATTTTAACTACACCCACGCTCATGGCGTTTACCAGCGGGTTGGTTTGGTAAACAGAGTCAAAGTAAACCTCGCCGGCCACGGTAGGCACACCAAAACAGTTACCGTAGTCGCCAATACCTTTTACCACACCTTTCAGCAGGTATTTGGTACGGTCGTTTTGCAGGTCGCCAAAGCGCAGCGAGTTAAGCGCGCAAATAGGGCGTGCACCCATCGTAAATATATCACGATGTATACCGCCTACACCGGTTGCAGCACCCTGGTAAGGCTCCAGCGCCGAAGGGTGGTTGTGCGATTCTATTTTAAATGCGCAGGCAAGGCCATCGCCCAGGTCAACCAGGCCGGCGTTTTCTTCACCGGCTTCTACCAGCAGGTGTTTGCCTTTGCGGGGCAGGGTTTTAAGCCACTTAATTGAGTTTTTGTACGAGCAGTGCTCGCTCCACATTACGCTATACACGCTCAACTCGTTAAAGTTGGGGGTACGGCCCAGTATCTGTTTTATCTTTTCAAACTCCTCGTCACGTAATCCGAGTGCTTTTGCCTGTTCAAGGGTAGCTAATTCAAGGTGTGCGGCTGCGGCCATATATCTGTTTTGATTTGTGGGCGCTAAAATAGATTTTATACGCTGTTATAGAAGTAGTTCAGGCATTCTGTGGAAAAGAATATCCACGAAGAAAATCGCCGATGTGCATACGTTTTTTGCCCTCCAGCTGACATTCTTTTACATCGATAGTACCGCCTAAAGCTCTAAAACGCAGATAGGTTTTGCCATCGGTATCGTAACTGCCGGACTGCTGTGGGCTGTTTCCGGCGCCCACATTGGGGTTCAGGTCGGCTTTGTAAATTTTAAACACCTTGCCATCCAGCATGGTAAATGCCGCCGGGTAAGGGCTTAGGCCGCGTATAAAATTGTAGATATAAGCTGCTTCGCGGGTCCAGTCTATTTTGCAGGTTTCTTTAAAAATTTTGGGCGCGTGCTTTATGTCGGTAATGTGGTCCTGTGGTATTTGCGGATAATTTCCGGCAGCAATAGCATCTACCGTTTTGCGCAGCACACCGGCACCCAGTTGCATTAGCTCGGCATACAGTTCGCCCACGTTTTCATCGGGGCGGATAGGTAAGCGCTCGCTGTAAATTATTTTACCGGTATCTATTTCGTGCTGTATAAAAAAAGTAGTAACACCGGTTTCTTTTTCGCCGTTTATAATAGCCCAGTTAATAGGGGCAGCACCGCGGTATTGCGGCAACAGCGATGCATGCAGGTTAATAGTCCCCATAGGCGGCATGTTCCAAACCAACTCGGGCAACATACGGAAGGCTACCACCACAAACAGGTCGGCATTAAGTGCGCGCAGTTCGTTTAAAAAGGCTTCGTTCTTTAGTTTTTCGGGTTGCAGTATAGGCAGGTTATGTTGTTTGGCACATTGCTTTACATCGCTTTCTACCAGTTGCATACCACGGCCTGCCGGTTTATCGGGGGCCGTTACTACCCCTACCACTTCATGTGTTGAGTTTACCAGTGTTTCCAGCATAGGCACGGCAAACTCCGGCGTACCCATAAATACTATTCGCAGCTTTTTCATATTCCGCTGCTAACATAAGCATGTTTGCGAAATCTGTAGAGACGC
>CAYREY010000129.1:0-4754 GCA_964423405.1 uncultured Chitinophaga sp.
GTATGCATGTAATTAAAACCGAACAACTGTTACCTATACCGTTAGATGAAGCCTGGCGCTTTTTTGCCACGCCCAATAACCTGAACGCCATTACACCAGCCGATATGAAATTTGAAATACTATCGGAGGTGCCCGCCGAAATGTACGAGGGGCTGCTGATAACCTATACCATTAAACCCTTTTTAAACATACCCATGCGCTGGGTAACCGAAATAACCCACATAAAACACCAGCAGTTTTTTGTAGATGAACAGCGCATTGGCCCCTACCGCATATGGCATCATGAGCACCACTTTAAACAGGTAGAAGGCGGTGTACTAATGACCGATATAGTCAGCTACGATATTGGTAAATGGATACTGGGCTGGCTGGCCGGCAAGTTGTTTGTGCACCGTATGGTTAACAGCATTTTTGCCTACCGCCATACAAAACTGGAACAGTTATTTAAATAAGCCATTACTAACTCCATAAAAATAGCAGGGCCGTAGTAATACTACGGCCCTGTGTCTATAAAAACAAAAACGGGTTAAAGAAAAAGTAAGTGCCGCCTGTTACATTTTAGCAAAACGTTTCAGCACGGCGTTGCCTTGCAGGGCAATTAGTTTAATAGTGTAGTTGCCTTGTGCCAGGGTGCTTACATCCAGCAACCGGATGTTGCCATCGGCAGTAAGTACTTTGGCTCCGGCTACACTGTACACTTCAATTTTGCTTAACGGTAGTGCTGTTTGTACTATCAGTACATCGGCAGCCGGGTTAGGGTAAACCAATATTGCAAGCTCCTCCTCCTCTGCTATACCCACACCGGTTACGTTCAGCACTGCCGAGGTAGCTTCGCAACCATTGGCATCTACCACCGCTACAGTATAATCGCCGTTGGCAACAGCCGTATAGCTTTGTGCAGTGGCACCGCTAATATCGGTACCACCCAGTTGCCATTGGTACTGGCTAAAGCTTTGTGTACTAAGTACCGCACCGGCCTGTGTAATTACCGGCACTGGTAGCGCATTAACGGTTACGGCCACCGTGTTAGCTTGTGTAGTACCACAGCTATTGCTTACTTCTACACTGTAACTTTTGTTGCCTGCGGTTAATGCAGCCGTAGTGTAGGTGTCGGCATCGGGGCCTTCGCTGTTGCCGCTTTCTTTCCACTGGTAGCTAAGGCCGTTTCCGCTGGCGCTTACGCTAAGGGTTACGGTAGCACCGGCACAAACTGTGGCGTTGTTTACCGTTGGTTGCTGTGTAATTTGCGGCGTATCGGCCAGTAGCAGGTTAAGTGTTACTATACTATCGCAGCTTTGTGCAGATACCAGTGTATCGTAATACACACCGGCCTGTGTAAGCACCTCGCCGTTAAAATTGTACGTACCACCGGCACAAATATTATCGGTGTACGATGATGTTACCGGAGCCAATACAACCAGTGTAAGCTCTACTATACTATCGCAGCCCTGTACTGTAGCCAGTGTATCGTAGTAAGTACCGGCCAGTGTAAGTACCTCGCCGTTAAAATCGTAGCTGGTGCCGGCACATATACTTTGGCTAACCGGTGAAGTTACCGGTGTCAGCACCGTAAGGGTTAGGGTAATTACACTATCGCAACCAGCAGTATTAACCAGCGTTTGTGTGTAGGTACCACCGGTGGTAAGTGTATTACCATCAAATATAAATTGCTCGCCATTGCAAATAGTCTGGCTAAACGCACTGGCAGTAGGTTGCAGTACCAATACTGTTTGCGAAGCACTGGCCGTACAGTTAGCACCCAGCGAGGCCGTAACCGTGTAAGTAGTAGTAGCAGCAGGCGATACGCTTACCGTGGCATTGCTGCCCAGGTTGTCGCTCCAGCTATAGGTATTACCACCGTTGGCAGTCAGTTGCACGCTTTCGCCGGCACATACTGTAGTGCTGCCGCTTATAGAAGCCGTTGGTGCGTTCTGCACACTTACTGTTTGGCTGGCAGTAGCCGTACAATTGTTGTTGGTTACAGTTACCGTGTAGGTAGTGGCATTAACCGGTGTTACGGTTATGGCGGCAGTAGTTTCGGTGGTGCTCCAGCTATAGGTGCCCCCGCCACTGGCGGTAAGCGTAGCCGAAAGGCCGGCGCAAATAGTAGTAGGCCCGTTAACAGCGGCTGTAACAGTAGTTACGGTTACCAGCTGGCTGGCAGTAGTTGTACAGTTACCGGTACCGGTTACAGTTACGGTATAGGTAGTAGTAGTTGCAGGTGTAAACACCGCCTGTGCATTGCTGCCGCCGTTGTTACTCCACTGGTAGGTACCACCACCGGTAGCAGCAAGGGTAGCCGTGCCACCGGCACATATAGCAGCATCGCCGCTTATGGCCGCAGCAGGTATAGGGTTAACCGTAACGGTTGCCGATGCCGTAGCGGTACAGTTGGCCGCATTGGTAACGGTTACTGTGTACGTAGTAGTGTTGGCAGGTGTAACGTTTATTAGTGCCGTGGTAGCGTTGTTGCTCCAGGCATATTGGTTGCCACCACTGGCGGTAAGCGTAGCGCTGCCACCGGCGCAAACTGCTGCACCGGGCGGGTTAACCGCAGCCGTTGGGTTGCTGTTAACCGTAACGGTGGCACTGGCTGTAGCCGTACAGTTATTTACATTGGTTACAGTTACGGTATAGGTAGTAGTTAATGCTGGTGAGAAGGTAGCCGCCGCATTGCTGCCACCGCTGTTGCTCCAGCTATAGTTGCCATTGCCACTGGCGGTAAGGGTAGCGCTGTTGCCTTCGCAAATGGTAGTAGCAGCCGGTTGTATAGCGGCCGTAGGCAGACTGTTGACTGCCACGCTTTGCGATGCCGTAGCACTACAGTTGGCACCAATGCTTACCGTTACGTTGTAGGTAGTAGCTGTAGCCGGCGATACTTTAATAGATGATGTAGCCGCACCGTTGCTCCACGCATAGGTGTTGCCACCATTGGCCGTTAGCGTAATACTATCGCCAATACAAAGTGCAGTAGGGCCGCTGATGGTGGCCGTTGGCGAACTTTGCACACTCACCGTTTGCGATGCTGTAGCCGTACAGTTGCCCGCACCGGTTACGGTTACGGTGTAGGTAGTGGTATTGGTAGGTGTAACGGTAATAGCAGCGTTGCTGCCCAGCCCGTTGCCCCAGGTATAAGTACCGCCACCACTGGCTGTAAGCGTAGCACTAAGGCCCGAGCAGATAGTGGTAGGGCCGTTGATAGCCGCAGCCGGTATAGGGTTTACAGTAATAGTGCCACTGGCTGTAGCGGTACAGTTGTTGGCGTTGGTTACCGTTACGGTATAGGTAGTAGTTGATGTTGGTGAAAACGTAGCCGCTGCATTGCTGCCACCGCTGTTGCTCCACGCATAAGCGGTACCGCCACCCGCTGTTAAGGTAGCACTGCTACCCTCGCATATAGCGGTAGATGATGGCGTAACTGTAGCAATAGGTACTGCATTAACCGTTACCAGCCTGCTGGCAGTAGCCGAGCAGTTGTTGCCATCGGTTACGGTTACCGTGTAGGTAGTAGTACCGGTTGGCAAGAAAGTAGCCTGTGCATTGCTGCCACCACTGTTGCTCCACGCATATATAGTGCCACCGCTGGCAGTAAGCGTAGCACTTTGCCCGTTGCAGATAGTTACCGTAGCCGGTTGTATAGCAGCAGTTGGTAGTTGATTAACGCTTACCGTTGCAGTAGCCGTAGCGGTACAGTTGTTGGCATTGGCTACCGTTACGGTATAGGTAGTGGTTGATATTGGTGAGAACGTAGCCTGCGCATTGCTGCCACCGCTATTGCTCCACGCATAAGCCGTACCACCACTGGCAGTAAGCGTAGCGGTATTGCCGACACACACAGCCGTAGCAGCCGGTTGCACCACCGCAGTAGGGTTACTATTTACAGTTACCAGCTTGCTGGCCGTAGCCGAGCAGTTGTTGCCGTCGGTTACGGTTACCGTATAAGTAGTGTTGGTTGTAGGCGAGAAAGTAGCCTGTGCATTGCTGCCACCGCTGTTGCTCCACGCATAGGCAGTGCCACCACTGGCAGTAAGCGTAGCGCTTTGCCCGTTGCAGATAGTTACCGTAGCCGGTTGTATAGCAGCAGATGGCAACTGGTTTACTGTTACGGTTGCAGTAGCGGTAGCCGTACAGGTGTTGGCACCGGTTACAGTTACGGTATAGGTAGTGGTTGCCGTTGGTGAGAAAGTTGCCGCCGCATTGCTGCCGCCGCTGTTGCTCCACGTATAGGTGCCACCGCCACTGGCCGTAAGCGTAGCACTTTGGCCGTTACATATAGCAGTTGCCGATGGCGAAACAGCAGCCGTTGGCAGGGTATTTACATTTACCGTACGCGATGCTGTAGCTGTACAACCATTGGCATTGGTAACTGTTACAGTGTAGGTAGTAGTAGCTGTTGGCGAAAACGTAGCCGCGGCATTGTTACCACCACCGTTGTTCCACGTATAGCTGGTACCGCCGCTGGCAGTAAGGGTAGCACTCTGCCCGTTGCAGATAGTTACCGTAGCCGGTGTAATTGCTGCTGTAGGGTTAGCGTTTACTGTAACCAGGCGCGATGCCGTGGCCGAACAGTTACCATCGCTTACGGTAACGGTATAGGTAGTGTTGGTAGTTGGCGAGAAGGTAGCCTGTGCATTGCTGCCACCGCTGTTGCTCCATGCATAGGTAGTACCGCCGCTGGCAATAAGGGTGGTTGGCTGCCCGCTGCAGGTAACAACCGTGGCCGGCGATATAGCAGCCGTAACTGCCGGTACCAC
>CAYREY010000130.1:0-4732 GCA_964423405.1 uncultured Chitinophaga sp.
CAAAATTTTTGTCATTCTGAAACCGAGGCTTTGCGAGGTTGAAGAATCTTGTATTGAAAAAAATTGTACGAGGGTAAGTGAGAAGCGTTTTTGAGAGAGAGAATACAAGATTCCTCTCTACACTGCGTTCCGTTCGGAATGACAAAGGCAGGTAACTGTTTACTTAAGTGGTTACCGCTTCCCTGTGTTCGTCATTACTTCACAGCTTTCGGCTTTGCAAAACCAACGAAGCAATCGTTGTATTGCATAAAACAGCCTGAGATTGCTTCGTCGCAAAGCCTCCTCGCAATGACGGAAAGTGGCGGATTGCTTCGTCGCAGGGCCTCGCTTTTTGCAATGACGCCGTCCTTTTTACTGGGTGTGTGGCATTAGCTGTAATACATACTGTCACTCATATTATTAAGCCGCTTCTATCAGCGTGCTTTACAGGGTTGGGGGTATAGGTATTTTGTTCTACATTCAGCTTATGAAGAGAATGCTACTACTGCTTGTATTTTCTGTTCAGCTATATATAGCCGCTCAAGCTCAAAACTGTAACTCGCTACGTTACCAGGATACTATTTTTCATGATGTAACCATATCTACCTATAAGTTTGGTACAGCCACGCCTTATGGCCTGCTGGCACAGCCGCAGGACCTGTACCTGGATATTTACGAGCCTACCGGCGATACGCTGAGCAAGCGCCCTATTATTGTGTTTCAGTTTGGCGGTGGGTTTACCATAGGCTGGCGCAGCGAGCCGGTTATACCCCAGTTTTGCGATTACTTTGCCAAGTGCGGTTACGTGGTAGCCAGTATAGATTACCGCATTGGCCTTAACCCCGCCGATACCAACAGCACCGTGCGTGCTTACTACCGTGGTGTGCAGGATGAGCGCTCGGCGCTGCGCTACCTGTGCCAGCGCGCCGGCCAGTTCAGGTTCGATACCTCGCTGATAACCCTTACCGGTACCAGTGCCGGTTGTTTTTGCGCGTTTGCCAACAGCTTTACTACCGATGCCGACCGGCCTGTTTCTACCTTCGGTTCGTTTTTAGAGCCCGATAATATGGGCTGCATGGATTGCTCGGGCAATACCGATTTTGGTAAACGCATACCGCGCATAATGGCTATAGTAAACCAGTGGGGCGCTATAATGGATACAGCGCTGATAGAGGCACATGAAAACATACCGGTGCTGTCGTTTCACGGCGACCAGGATATACTAGTGCCGTATGTATATGGCTATCCGTTTCAGTTACCGGTGTTTCCTAAAGTATATGGCAGCGTGCCTATACACCAGCGCCTCACCAACCTGGGTATACCCAACCGGCTAAACACACTGGTGGGCTACGGCCACGAGCCCGAACTGCTGGCCCCTAACCTGAACGATACTATTTATAATAACACCCGTCCGTTTTTGTTTGATTTACTAAAGCCACACACCAGCGCCATAACGGGGCCGGTTACAGTTTGTGCCGGTACTACAGCTACCTATGCGGTACTTAACACACCGGGCAGCCGCTACTGCTGGCAGGTAAGCGATAACGGTACGGTGGTAGCCAACACTGGTAATACTATTACCGTGTTGTGGGCCGATACCGGCACCGCCACCGTGCAGGTAAAAGAGCTGAATTATATACTGGCAGAGGGAGAGGAGCAGCAGTTTACCACTACCGTAGTACCGCACGCGCAAAGCAACTTTACTTACCAGGCCAACGAACTGGATGTTACCTTTACTAACCTGAGTACCGATGCTACCGGCTATAGCTGGAGCTTTGGCGATGGCACCGGCAGCACCGATGCTGCACCGGTAACCCAATCGTACACATCGGGTGGTACGTACACCGTAAGCCTGGTAGCGGCTAATGCGTATTGCGCCGATACTTCGTACAACTCGTTTACTATTGATAGCTGCCCTGTGGCCGATATTACCTACCAGCTAAACAACTACAATGCATTTTTCTATTCGCCGGTTACCAATACCGGTTCTTATTTCTGGAATTTTGGCGATGGCGATAGTGCAGCGGTGGCTTCGCCCAATGTGTTCCATCAGTATGCGGCCAATGGCAGCTACCCGGTATCGCTTAAAGTGCGCAACGCACTCGGCTGCAGCTATACCGATACCCTTACTATTACAGTAAACGTAACCACCACCGGTGTACAACCATCTTCTACCACTACTATACAACTGGTACCGGTAGCCAGCAGCCATTTACAGGTAACCGGCCTGCCCGATAACAGCCCCGTAACGCTGGCGGTATATAACCTGCAAGGGCAGCAGCTTTATCAGGCAACGGTGCAGGCGCACAGCTATGTGTTACCAATTGGTAACCTGCCGGCGGCAGTATATGTTGTAAAGGTAAACACCGGTAATGCGGTGGTTACCTACCGGTACAGCCGGCCATAATGCTGCTAAATAAAGTTGCACCCTGTAGCCTTAACAGGGGGCAGGTTTAGGTTTTTTAGCTGCCAATACAAACGCCCATTTGTAATGCGACAAAACCTGCATTGTTACAAACACATTGCTAAACAAAACACTACAGCCCGAGGTGCGTATTAGTATATGTAACTGATTACTAATTCATAACAATCCACAAATTATGCGACCAGACATCGAAAAAATTACAGGACCGGCCCGACCGGCACTATATGCAAGGCTTAACTATTATCAATTCTTTAACCCCCGCCTTATACGGTAGCACTATAAGGCAGCACAAAAATTAGCGAAATATGAAACAATGCGTTACAGGCGTTAGCGAAACCGCCGACAACCCAAAAATGGATCTATCTGTATATATAGTTCCGAAAGAAGAAACTGAACCTACAGCGAAAAAGAAATAGCACCTCCGGGTGCTTTTTCTTTTTTAGGTGGTTACCCTTTGCTGTCTTCCCAGTCGGCGGTTTTTTTAGCCAGTTCCTGGGCAAACTTTTTCATATCCTCCATGGCGTAGGGGTTACCGGTGGCGCGGGCATAGCTTTCGCTCATGCTTAGCAGGGTTTGAAAAAAGTGCGAGTGCATTTCGTCGGTGGTCATTTCGTTGGTCCACAGGTCTATTTTCAGTGTTTCCTTTTGTACCACATCCCATATCGATATCATAATGCTTTTGCAATCGCGCAGCTCGTTGTTTTTGCTGTCGCTTGCCGACCACTTAATATCCAGTGGTACATTTTTATCGCTAAGGCCTACTTTAAAACGTATTTCAGATGTTTTGGCTATCATGTTATAGTATTGAGAAGTTAGTATTGAGTAGTGAGAAAATTGTTACGTTGTTTTATCTATCCATTGTTTAACCAGCAGGGTTAGTTCATCCTGCGTGCTGCGGGTCATATCCTCTTCGTACCAGGCGTGTATGCGGCGCACGCTTTCACGGTATTCAAAAGCGGGGTCGTTTTTAAACTGCATTACTATGTTTTGCAGTACGGCAGGCCGCGGGCCCCAGGTGCCCAGTTCGGCCATATCGCTTTTGCGCAGGCACACCAGTTTGGGTATGCTATCGCTGCCGTTGGTTTGGTAGGCCTGCATTACATCGGGGTGTGTATCGCGCAGCAGCACCCTGAAATCTATCCGCTCGCTGGCCGAGGCTATCATACACAGCGCCGGCACGCCCCAGCTGGCATCGCCGCACCAGGGCTCGGTTATTACCAGCCATATCCAGTCCTGCTCCATATCCGATAGCAGGTTATACAGCTTCTGGTTCAGCACAATGTTATCCAGCACTTTCTGCATCCGCAGCTTATTGTTGCCGGTATATTTAAAGGTACTATCGTTCAGGTAAATACCGGCACGGGGTATCTGCTGCTGTAGTATATCATCAGTCAGCTTCAGGTACTCTTCAAACGAAAGGGTTTCTGCCAATACAGAATCGGTAATTACGGCCTGTTGCATGGGGGGCGAAAATGCAATAAAGCCGGCAGTTTTTACAGGTTTTTAAAAACACCCTGTTAGCGGGCAAATGCAATAACCTTATTAATATAGCGCCAATCAATTGAAGTATGCTTCCGTTTTTTCTTAATGCTGCCTATACCCAAAACTTTAACCTGCCGCAGGGCGTGGTAGAGGTACCCAAGTGCGTGGTGCAGTTTCAGCCCTGGAAAGGCGCACCGGTAAAAGAAACTTTTGGCGGCCGGCCCATTATAGCCGTTAACAACGAACCCATGTTTGCCGAGGTAGGTGTGCTTACGCACCTTGCCAACAGCGGCTGGCAGGCGCGCTGGCTTATTACCAAAGGCCGCCGCAATAAAGAGCCCCTGTGCCTTAGCCAGTGGCTAGACGATAGTTATTTTAAACAACAGCACCATGCTATAGATAATGCCAACGTGGCCCGTGTGCTGGCGGCTATAGCACAGGCCAACGGCAACAGCTACGAGGGCTGCTGGGATATTATAGCCTGGATGAACAACCAACTGCTGCTGGTAATGGTAAAGCGCAACAACAAAGATTTTGTTACCCCGGCGCAAAACCAATGGCTGGCTGCCGCATTAAGCATAGGCCTTACCGAGGATAATTTTTTACAGGTGCAGTGGGATTTTAACCCCCGCTGCGCGTAAGCAAACAGCGGCCCCTTAATCCCCTAAAGGGACTTGAAAGGCAAACAGCCGGCCCCCAACCCCCCGAAGGGGACTTAAAGGCAAACAGCCAATACAAGCACTACACTTTTGTCGTACTGAAACCGACGCTCTGGTAGGTTAAAGGATCTTGTACTCATAAAATAGCCGCCATAAACTGGCTGATGGTACGCGCATCGGTGGCGGG
>CAYREY010000131.1:0-4691 GCA_964423405.1 uncultured Chitinophaga sp.
CTGGCTCCGAAAAAGGCTCGCACGTACTGGAGGGCATCCACGCCGACCCAACCCGCAAAGCCGTTCGCTTCTCTTTCAGCAAGCATACCACCAGCGACGATATTGACTACGCTATTTCTGTGCTTAAACAAATCATCGCCCCGGCTAAAGTGGGAGTGTAAGCGCGCAAGTGGTGCGTCATTGCGAGGAGTGCCGCTTTGGGCACGACGAAGCAATCTTTGATATTTATAAAATAACAGTCTGAGATTGCTTCGTCGCAGAGCCTCCTCGCAATGACGAACCAATGTACTGGCTATTACTGAGTGGCGGTTCTCCCTTGAGGTGCATTTAGTTCCCCGCCTATTTTAGGCTGAAAGTGCCGGACGTAGTTTCGGCACGGGGTGACCGCTCAAGGCGGTCGGGGCGGTAATAAAATACAGTAGCCTAAGGCTACGTACTTGGCGGGCGTAGGCACAGCCTACGCCCAGTGGGGCCGTAGGTCGGTGGGTGATTGTATTCTATACCACAGCATACTTCACAAAAGTGCATCAGCAGGGGATAGATGTAGCATACACACTTCTACTAACGGCTTACCTGCATTTGTCATTCCGAACGTAACTCAGTGCAGTGAGGAATCTTGTATTAGGGTTGGTAGGAGCGGACGCGCAAGTGGCGCGTCATTGCGAGGAGTGCCGCTTTGGGCACGACGAAGCAATCTCTGTATTTTATGAAACAGCCAGGATTGCTTCGTCGCGGAGCCTCCTCGCAATGACGAACAATTGTATTTATCCTGCCCATCCTTAAATCCTGAATCAAACAACTGCCCTTACACTTTCGGCTTCCATGCATTTGTCATCCTGAACGCAGGCTCTGCGGAGTGAAGGATCTTGTATTTGTACTGCTGTTTTTGAAGTCAAATACTTCAACTTATTAATAGTTCCGAGTTGGGCTGCGCCACACTCGGAACAACAAGGAGGGGCGGGGCGGTAATAAAATACAGTAGCCAAAGGCTACGTACTTGCCGGAGAAATAAAAACTATCCCGCCTCTACAATTTTAATCTCCTCCTCAGTTAAGTCATATAGCTCATACACCAACTCATCTATCTTTTTATCGGTATAGGCAATGCGGTTTTCTAGTTGCTGTTTTTCGGTGGGTGTAGCCGCGTTGGGTAGTTGCTTGTTTAAATCAAGCATGGTATCTACATGCGATACTATTTTATCGTGAAGGTTTTTTTCGCTTTTGTTTTTTAAATCAACTATTTGTATGGGTAAACTTGCAAGTTCATATATTCTAATTTCTGGGAAGGTTTTATCTTGACGATTATACTTTTTCTTAAAGTAATAGGCTATCAACTTGGAATTTAGAAGAGCAAGTAAATATTTTGCAGAAATAGTATCAAATGGCTTAACAATTTGGAGTAGTTGACTTGTTACGAAGTCGTCTTCAATGAATGTTGAAATAAGTGTTTCCCCAACAATTCGCCTTACTAATAGGCGTTGACCTTTAAATAAATCTGGGTCCCTAGGTGCTGCAAGGTTTTCTCCATACTTAAGCCATCTATTCTGATATTTTAATTCATAACGAAGAATATCTTTACCTTCTAAGTATGGCCTATATGTTTTGTCAACTTTGCGATTAGCCTCAAATATTTTTTCTTGTGCGGCAGAGCTTTTTTGTGGAGGTGTGCCCTTTCCCGTTTCATAAATTTTAATTCCAAATTTCACAAGTGCAACACTCTCTAATGTAGATTTCTTGTGTTCAATTTTGCTTCTAAGAATTAAATCTCCCTTGCTCAAATCAATATGAAAAATCTTGAGTTCGTCATCACTCCATATCTTTTGGCTAATTTGATTTTTAAGTTCTAATTTGAAATTTGCATCGGGCTTAAAAATTTGAACATTCCCTTTTGTATATTTCCCATTTTGTAGAATTGTGACAATTGGTAAAACTACAGCATCAACAAAAACTTTTACCTTTGAGTAATCTACTATTTGCTTAATGCTTGTATGATTCAGAATGTAATTTCTTAATTTAATAGTACCTTGATTATTTAGCCATGTATTTGGAGTAATAAAACCCATAAGCCCGGTTTGTTTCAAAAGCTTAATACCTCGCTCCCAAAATACCGCGTACATGTCAAACTGGTATTCGATTGATTCATATTTTCCTAGAAAATAATTGTATTGATTACCATTTTCTTCTTTCCATTCTCTACCACCCAGGTAAGGCGGGTTTCCCACTACAGCATCAAATCCACCTTGTTTAAATACCTGTGGGAAGGCAATTTTCCAGTCAAACGGTTTTATCTTTTTTTCAAGCTCTTTTTTTTCTGCGCTATCAAACCCAAACTCGCTATCAAAAAAATCGTGGCCTATCAGGCTGTTGCCGCATAGTATGTTTTTATCCAGGTCGGGTAGTACACGTTCATGAAACATACGCAACTGCTGGTTAATGCTGGCATCGGTTTCACCCTCCATGCATTTAAGTAACAAACTTAGCTTGCTTACCTCTACAGCGTTGCTATCCAGGTCTACACCAAAAATATTGTTTAATAGTATTTTCTTTTTCTCAGCGGTATTAAGCCGGCCTTCGGGGGTAAGTACCTTGCCTCCATCCTTCTTTTCAAGGTACCCGTTATTAATGTACCAATCGTTGTGGTATTTTAGCAAATAACGGAATGCACCCAGCAAAAAGCTACCACTACCACAGGCAGGGTCTACAATTTTAATCTTCTCAATATCTTTTGGCGCTTTGCCTTTTATCAGTTCGCCTACGGTGTGCTCTACTATATAATCTACAATATACTGTGGTGTATAATAAACACCTCCGGCTTTGCGCACTTCGGGTTTATCATCAATTTTTACACTGTGGCTGGCAGTAATACGTATTACCTTACCCAGAAACTGCTCATACGCATTACCTAATATTTCTACCGGCATTACACTAAACTCGTACTCGCACTTGGGGTAATACAGTTCGTCAACTATGTTTTTAATTACCTTGTTATCCAGCTTTAATGCCGGTGTAATGGTGTCTTTTTCAAAATCAAAAAGCCCGCTATTGTATTTGTCATCGGCCAGTTTAAAAACATGCAACAGGTTTTTATAAGCATCGCCTTTGTCGGTTGCTTTTTTAAGCGTACCGTAGTGCTCTACTGCACGGTCTTCGCAAAAGCGCAGAAAAATTAACCTGTCGATGGTTTGCTGAACAGCAAAGTTTATATGCTCTTCGGTAAGTTTTTGGTTGTTACGGGCAATGCTTACAGCCAGGTATTTGCGCCAGATATTCAGCGATTCTACAAACTCTTTGTCCAGTGTAACCGAACCTCGTTTTTGCGTGTCGCTTTGTACATACTTATCAAACCGGCCTTTTACAACGGCCTCTCTGCTAAAGGTATCGTATAAAAAATCGAACTCATTTAGGTAATCGGTGTAGTGCAGGTATTTTATACGGCCTACAGCTGCGCTGTCGTTTTGCGTTGGGCGTTTGCTGCAATCATATACTGCAAACTCTTCGAAATTGGTGAGTATAGAAACAGGTGTTTGCGCACTGCGGCCATAACGGCGCAACTGATAAGCAGCTTCTTTGTTGGTTTTAATTTTTACTGCGGGTTTCTTTGCCTCTACAAAAAACAACCTGCGAAAACTGCCAGATAGCCTAAAGCCATAATCGGGAGCTTTAGTGCTTTTGCCAACTTTTAGTTTGTCCTCGTAAATTACTTCGCAATAGCTTTCTGCCAGCCCATCGTTATTGGTTACATCCCAGCCAAGGGCAATAAAAAACTTATTTATAAAGTGTTGACGTAGTTTTGCTTCATCATACTGAGCGCTATTGTACGAGTCGTATTGCTCGGTAAATTGCGTCACTAAATCTTCAATAGCTTTCTTGGCTTCCTCTTTAGAAATTCGCATAGGTGGGGGTTAAAATAACTTCAACTGCTCTATATCAGGTGTTTTGGGTTGGTCTGCTTGTTCCTCTTCAGCTAATTCAATATGCTTTACCGTAGCAATTGGTGGCAGTTTGCGTACTATAATTTCATTTCGCTGTTCTGCAAGTTTTTCCATGGCATCCAATTCTGCCAGTTCTATCTCAATCTCGCTTAGGTTATTAGTTTCTTTTTCATGCTCACATTTAGCAGTTCGTGCTTCAATAATCTGCCTTTCCCAAAGCTTTAAAAGTTCAATGGCATCTGTTTGATGGTTAGTTTCTGCAATAGCCATTTGCTCGCGTACTAACAGCAGTTTTTTTTCAAGTTTAGCATCAGATAAACCTGAAAGAAACGCTATATTTTCAGTTTCGTTGCTTTTTGCTTCTGTAATTCTGTATAGGTAGTTCACAAGTCGAAAATATAAAAGATATAATTGTCTATACAGCCAAATTTCAATTATTTGAGTACCATCGTGCTCTCCGCCTCGGGACCCGACGATATATAGCTTGCGCCATGCTGGCTTCTCCAAATAAAAAAAGACGGCAACATGCCGTCTCTACAGTATTCTTAAAGTTAAATTATATCTGTAACCAGCATCATTCAATCTGCGTTACCGGCACATCGCCCTCGTTACTTCCCCAGCTTTTATTAGGCTCTCCACTCATATTTAATTGCAGGGTGCCGCCGTTTTTCAAATCATCGTACAGTAAAAAGCTTTTGGTGTAAACGGTTCCGTTAAGTGTGGCGCTGTTTATGTAAACATTGGTAGCCGTGTTGTTGCT
>CAYREY010000132.1:0-4451 GCA_964423405.1 uncultured Chitinophaga sp.
GCCTTGCTACCGGTATGTATGTGGTACAGGTGAAAGCCGATAAAACCTACCGCGGTAATTTTGTAAAAGAGTAATTGTATATACGCATCATAGCAAAAAAGGCGCTCTGTAAGGAGCGCCTTTTTTATTGCCTTAGTCATGGCATGACGTTGGCCATGCTCAACCCTTGCTTAGTAGTGCCATGACGGTGCTGCGTATAAGTAGCAGGAACCGATTTTTTACTTCGAAGTAATCCTTCGGAACACTCGAAGAACAGGCTATCGTTCATTGCGAGGAGGCAATCTCTGTTTTTAGCGTATTTGCGATAGCAATGGTATGGTACATTATCTTCTTATTCCTTTTTTTAGAAAAAAGGAATCAAAAAATCGTCTGCTCAATGGCTCCGCCTGAGCAGACCAGCCTGGCTCGCCGATATAGTAAGTTTCTCCATGCCATATTGTTGGGATAATGTAGGTGCCGGTAGAAGGCATCGGTAGATTAAGCGGGTGTGTAGGCGAGTGTGTATGTACTTTTCCGTACCTACGGGACGGTAAGCTACTATGTGTGTTATGCTACCCATATTCGGTGTTTAACGGCACATTAATCCCGTAGGGATTGGATATGGGTAGTATGTGTGTAGTATATGTATTTGCGCCCCGTAGCGGGTGCTACCTTTTTTTGTGGTGTAAAACAGAAGTCGGAGACTTCTGTTTTATTTTAACTTCGAAGTGATTCTACATGATAATTATAGACTATTATCTTTTTATAGCAAACAGCGTGATATTAATTGCCACTAAAGGTAAAGCTAATGATATTGAGGAGCGGGCTAAGTTGTTTGTTGCAATGATGTTGTATTGCGTAAATATGCTCTTGTTTGCGTTGGTTTTCGGCGCAGGAGTGCTCTTAAAGATATTGCAGTTTAACAGAGCGGTTATTATAATATCTGCTATTTTACTATTCGTTGTTTCGATAGCGTTCGTTTTTAGAAGATACTCCGGGTTAAATTATAATATAGCCATTAAGTCGCTTTCCGGTAAATACAGTTACAGTAAAGCAAAGATTGGTGTTGTATTCTTCTTGCTGTGGTTTATACCTTGTTTTTCTTTTTGGGCCGGATTGTTAGTTATCAGAAAATTAATTTATTGAAAATGAATATTGTTGTAAGGTAGCTAAACACCAGTACAGCTTAACTTAATGGCATTGTCTACAGCACGGTACGCTACTGTATGTGTTGTGTTAGCCATATTTGGTCCTTAACCTTCGTTTAATCCCGGCAATGTCTAAGCATTATAAACTGCTTCTGGCCAGCAAATTCTGTAGTGCCCCATGTTAATGCTAACTTCTTTAAAACTTCTAGTCCTTCATCATAGGGTTTATTATCATAATAGCAATCGCCAATTATTTCACCGTTTGGCATTTTACTGATATAATATCTTAACCAATGAAAATCCTGGTTTGATCTCTTAAGTTTTGACATCAACAGCGGTTTTATAAAACTGTAAGTCTTTTCGTAAATGGTCGAATCTTGTGTTTTGGAAAGTTCTCCTTGTAGTTGAATATTTCCTATGATTGGATGCCAATGGGTATTCTTGTCTCCGATAATAATATCAAAGTCCATTTCTGGCGTGTGTTTCAAATCTATTCCATCTATAATCACAGGAAATTGTCCCGAAAGGAAAGATTGTACACCATATTGCAATGCAGTATGGTCGTTTTCGCCAACACCTGCCAGCCTTTCTTCAATACTACTTAGAAAGAACCGGTGAGATGTATAAAAATTTATTTGAAATGATTCGCCTTGAGGAAATGTTTTATGGTTAATGATTTTAGCTTGGACAAGCAGACCATTAGAGGTAATTATTTTTTCACCATCCAACTTGAAATTAAGCTCAGGGTATGTAATTCTAAGCTGATTTAACAATTCCGTAGTAACAAAGTCTTCATTCGACAATTTCGTTGTCTTTAGTTCAGGAGCAACTGCTTTTTGCCTCGAACTATAAATGTAAAATACTAGCGCTGCAAGCCCGGTACTTAAAATGCAGAGTAAGATTATTTTCATTTAAATATTTTGAACTTTCGGGTTATTAATTTGACTTTAGGTAACACTCAAATATATCCAACTACCCATACTTGCAATAAATACATAGTACATTTTCTGCCTTAGTTAGTGCCTGCATATAACATCTCCCTGGAAATTTTCAAAGTAGAATTTTGCTTCCCCTCTCCATAGAGGAGTTAACAGCCGGCAGCCATAGCCAGTGGTGACGGCGTAGTTAATTAGTTTTTTACATACTATATTTTAATTACGTATCTTGCAGGTATGAGAGGTGGGTTAACCTGTTTATTGCTGGTGTGGTTTGTGCTTAGCGGCAGTGCGCAATACCAGTTTGTTAAGCAATGGGATTATCGGTATGGTGGTAGCGAATCTGATGAATGTTACTCATTACAGGTAACGTCTGATAAAGGATTTATACTCAGTGGTAGCTCACACTCAGGCATAAGTGGAGATAAAACCGAAGGCAATTGGGATACCACTTTAGCCAAAGGCGACATGTGGGTTGTAAAACTTGATTCAAACGGATTAAAACAATGGGATAAGCGTTTTGGTGGTACCGGACAGGATTATGCAATGAATATAATAGAACTTAAAAATAGAGGGTATGCAATTGGTGGACAAACAGCTTCGGGCCAAAGCGGAAATAAAAGTGAGCCCAGTAGAGGAAGTTTTGATTATTGGATAGTTCAAACAGATGCTTCAGGAAACAAGGTGCTGGATAAACGATTTGGAGGTTGGGGTGACGATGGTCTTTATGGGATGAAACAAACTATAGACAACGGTTTTATATTGGGTGGTTATAGCGAGTCACCGGTAAGTGGAGACAAAACAGAGCCTAATCTTGGGCCACGTGATTTTTGGTTAGTTAAGATAGACTCTTTGGGTAGCAAGCAGTGGGATAAGCGCTATGGTGGGGATGACGTTGACAGGCTGGATGCGTTGGAATTAAGCCGCGATGGAGGCTACTTGCTAGGTGGCCGGTCAAACTCTGATAGTAGTGGGGATAAAACCCAGCATAACTGGGGTGCTGGTTATGATATATGGCTAATTAAGGTCAATTCAACAGGACAAAAAGAGTGGGATAAGCGTTTGGGAACACCAGGCTATGCAGATGAAATATGGGCCATAGAACAAACTAATGATAATGGCTATATATTAGGGTGTAATTCGACAAGTGATATTGAAGGCGACAAGACGGATTTAGGATATGGTGCGGTAGATTACTGGATAATAAAAATTGATTCCGTAGGTAATAAACAATGGGATCGGGACTTTGGTGGGGAGGACCAGGAAAGAATATGGGATATCCGGTTAACACAGGATGGAGGCTATCTTGCAGCCGGTGAGTCTCATTCAGATAAAAGTGGAGATAAGAGTGAAGATAATATTGGCTACTGGCAGTCCTGGATAGTGAAGATAGATTCCGCAGGAGATAAACAATGGGATAAAACAGTGTTAACACCAGCTTCGGTTTATAGCACCAAAGCAATTGAGATAGACAGTAGCTGCTACGTAGTATCCAGTGCTGCAGGCTCCGAGGTTGGAGGAGATAAAAGCCAGGTTGGCTGGGGGAATAGAGATTTTTGGGTAATAAAGTATTGTTGGGAACCGTATAACAGCGTAGACCATGGACAACAGACCACAGATAACAGCCAACTACAGGTTTGGCCGAATCCGTTTAATACAGACCTCTCCCTAACCCTCTCCGAAGGAGAGAGGATAGTACCAACAGCCACGTTTACTATCACCACTGTTACCGGCCAGGTAGTGTACCAACAACAAGAAGCCAACCTTGCCCGTGGTTACACCAAAATGCTGGATTTAAGCTACCTGCCTAACGGTGTTTATTTTGTAGAGGTAAGTACCGCAGCGGGTAAGGCGGTTAAGCGGGTGGTGAAGGAGTGATGGAAGATAGATTGATGTTGGTTTGCACCAGAGCGGGTAACTGAATCTCACACACACCTGCAAAATTTTGCGTCCCTTCTTTTTGCAGGTCAGTCTATGGAGTGTTACTTTATATTTTAAAATATAATTATGTGTTTTAGGGGTTAACAAAAGTGGGGGTAGGGGTATTAACATTAAATTTTACAATTGCCTGTTTTTTAGCGCGTTGCGATGCAGGGGTGTTGACATGGTTTTGAAACAGGGCGAATTTTTGTGGTCGGATGGGCTTAAAAAATGGCATGCTTTGGAGATAGAGTGACAGGTAGTAGCTAAGTAGTTGATATTGCCTGTATTTAGTTAATAACAAAGTAATTAACCGTATTAGGGGCCGGTTTGGTAAAATCAAAATCCTTGTCACCTTTGCCCTGCCTTAGCGGCACACTAACAATACTTACAGCTATGAGTTTGAACAACATAATAAAGAATGTAGAGCGGAAAGAAGCCCGGGTGTTTGAAATGATAGAACCCATGG
>CAYREY010000133.1:0-4391 GCA_964423405.1 uncultured Chitinophaga sp.
GCAAAATGGCAGCAAAGGGCAATGCACTATGGATTGCCACCGAAGATAACCTGACCGTGTACGATGTAACTACCCAAGCTACGCAACACTATAGCCGGTTTGATGGGTTACCCTCTAACGAGATTACCGATATAGAATTTTTGAACAATAAAATATTACTGGCTACGCCCAAGGGCCTGGTAGAAATACCCGAGGGCTTTAATCCGGTAAATCCGGTGGCGCCCTCTATCTTTATTTCGGGTGTTGCTGTTAACGAACGCGATACACTGATGGCCGGAAAGTACACGCTGGCGTTTAAGGATAACAATATACGTATATCGTTTAAAGGTATTGCGTTCCGCAGCCACGGGCAGTTTAGCTACAAGTACCGGTTGCTGGGCCTTAACCACTGGTGGGTTACTACTAACAGCCAGAGCAACTTTGCGCGGTACCCATCGTTGCCACCGGGCAGTTATGTGTTTGAAGTAAAAGCTATTAACGAAGATGGTGTAGAAAGTACCGGTACGGCCAGGGTACATATTACCGTGCTTAAACCTTTTTGGCAGCAATGGTGGTTTTATGTGCTGTGTGGCTTGGTACTGGTGGCTATAGTATCGGGGTATTTTACGTGGCGCATAGGTATGTTGCGCCGCCGCGCGGCTATGGAAAAACGGCTGGCCAACTCGCAGCTATCGGCGTTAAAGGCGCAAATGAACCCGCACTTTATGTTTAATGCACTTAACAGCATACAGGATTTGGTATTGCAGCAGGATACCGCCAATGCACAGCTATACCTGGGCAAATTCAGCGAGTTGACGCGTGCAGTGCTGGAGGCCTCGGGTGCCGAGTTTATATCGTTGCAAAAAGAAACAGAAATGCTGCGGCTATACCTGGATTTAGAAAAACTGAGGTTTGGTAACGATATGCAATACACCCTGCGGGTAGATGAACAGATAGACACCGATGAGATGAAAATACCGGCCATGCTGGTGCAGCCGTTTGTAGAAAATGCGTTGAAGCACGGGCTGCTGCATAAGCAGGGCAGTAAGCACCTGGATGTAGAATTTGCCATGAAAGGAGCGATGCTGGTATGCACTATTGATGATAACGGCATAGGCCGTAAAGCCGCAGAAGAAATTAATGCCCGCCACAAAAAGCATAAGAGCTTTGCTACCGATGCTACCACCGACAGGCTGCGCCTGTTGCACGATTATTATAATTTGAATATAGATTTGCAGTTAATTGATAAACCAACAGGCACCCGTGTGGTGCTAACCATACCGGTATATGAAAGCGATAATAGTTGATGATGAAGAACGCGCCCGCCGCTCGCTGGAAACGCTGCTGCACCTGCACTGCCCCGAAGTAAACATTGCAGAACAGTGTACCAATGTGCCTAAGGCGGTGCTGGCTATAAAGCAGCATAAGCCCGATGTGGTTTTTTTAGATATAGAGATGCCCGAGTTCAGCGGGTTTGAGCTGACCGGTTTTTTTGATACGGTAGATTTTGAAATTGTATTTGTAACTGCTTACAGCGAGTATGCCGTGCAGGCATTTGAATATAGTGCGGTAGATTACCTGCTGAAACCCGTGCAGGTAGATAAACTGAAAGCAGCTATAGAGAAAGTACAAACCCGCCGCGAAAGCCATAACATGAAACAGCGGCTGGAACTGCTGAAGCAGAATATGGAGGCCGATGAGTTTAGTAAAATAGCCCTGCCGGTAAGCGATGGTTTATTGTTTGTAGAAGTAAGCAACATAGCCCAGCTACAGGCACAGGGCGCTTATACCGATGTATATATGGCCGATGGCAGTAAACTGCTGGTAAGCAAAAAGCTGAAATTTTTTGAAGACCTGCTGGCCCGGCGCAAAAGCTTTTTCCGCATACACCGCTCGCACCTTATAAACCTTAACTACGTACGTAAGTACAACCGCCTGGAGAGTTATATAGAGATGGATAACGGTACCGGTATTCCGGTGGCAAAGGAGCGTAAAAAGGAATTTGAAGAATCTTTCAGCAGCATACGCATAGGGCGGTAGCCATTCGTGAACCGGAAACGGGGGGTTCGTGAATTGGCAGGGCAGGAGCGTACTATATAGTACAGACTTTAGCGCCAAACAAAACCCTGCTACTATGAAGAAATTGGTTACGCTGGCTATTGCAGCCTTGTGTACGTTGGCACTACAGGCACAATATGGAGGTATAACTTACGATTGGGCAAAAAAATTAGGACAATCAACCGGTACCGGTAACGATAACGTGCGCGGTATGGTAGTATCTAACGGCTATGTATATATAGTTGGTGGCTTTCAGTCAACCGTAGATTTTGACCCGGGTGCGGGTACCGCCAACCTGGTATCTACGGGCAGCAACGATATTTTTGTTGCCAAATACACTACCCAGGGCGATTATGTATGGGCTAACCGCATAGGTGGCCTTAGCGATGATTATGGCCTTTCGCTGGTATTGGGCGAGAATGATACAATTATTATTGCCGGTTATTATGGTGGTACCGTTCCCGTAGATTTTGACCCGGGCGCCAACACCAACACTCTGGCCAATGGGGGCGGGGTAGATGGTTTTATTGCCAAGTATGACCCCTCGGGTAACTATGTATGGGCACGCCGTATTACCGGTACCCTTTCAGATTATGCTTATGGCCTGGCACTGGATACCAGTAACAATATATTTGTATGCGGTACAGTAGGTAGCAGTAACGTTACCTTCGAGCATCCTTTTTCGCCAGCAGTACAGGTAAACTTTACCGACCCTTCTGATTTATATTTTGCCAAGTATGATCAGACCGGCAGGTGCTTATACGCCCGCGGTTTTCAGGGTGGTGCTACTGCCGATGTGGTAGCGCGCGAAATTGCTGTAGATGCAAATAATGATGTATATATCACCGGTCAGTTTATTGGTACCTGCGATTTTAACGCCGGTGCGGGCACGGCTTTGCTTAGTGCCAGTGTAAATACCGATGTGTTTTTAACCAAGTACACTAATGCCGGCGATTATGTATGGGTACGGGCTATGGGTGGCACTACCACCACCCCCAACCAGTACGACAATGCTTTCTCGCTTGATTTTACTCCATCGGGTAATATAATAGTAGGGGGAGCGTACTGGGGTACCGGTTCGTTTAATGGCCAGCAGGTAACTGCACAGGGCAGCTCTATAGCAGGCTTTTTTGCCAGTTACACGCCTGCTGGTGTGTGCAACTGGGCCAAGGGTATAAGTGGTACAGGTACCAGTAACCAGGCGCAGGTGTACAAAACCACGCACGATGCCGATGGTAACATTTATGTAACCGGTCGTTTTTTGGGCAATGCCGTTGACTTTGATGTATCGGCTGCTTTTTACAACGTAGCATCGGTACCCGGTAATGCCAACGATATTTTTTTAGCCAAGTATGATAGCCTGGGCAATTTTATATGGGTAAACAGAATGGGCAGCTCTACTACCGATGAAGCTTTTGTGATGTACATGGGCGATTCATCTAAAATATACCTGGGTGGTTATTTTTCCGGCACAGCCGATTTCGATCCGGGTTCGGGTACACAAAACGTAGTGGCATCGTCGGGTAACGATGGTTTTATTGCCCGCTACACGCTTTGCGGCTTACCGGCTGCTACGGCCTCTATCAGCGGACCAGATACGGTATGTATATCGTTAACCGGCGCGGTGTACACCGCTGCACCGGTAGTGGGCGCTACATCGTATGTGTGGACCCTGCCCGCCGGCTGGTCGGGTACATCTACCACCAATACTATTGCTGTTACTTCTAATACCACATCGGGTACTATATCGGTTAGGGCGGTAAACGATTGCGGGCCTTCGCTCTCTACTTCTAAAACTATCACCTTAGTACCCGGCCCATCGGCGGCACCTACAGCTATTACCGGTGGTATTACTTCGCCGTGTGCCGGGGGGGTATATACTTATACCGCCAGCGGTGGTAGCGGTGGTACCCGCTATGTATGGAACATACCAGCGGGTGTAACCATTATCGGCGCATCCGATTCTGTAAACATTGTATTGCAAATGCCGCTGACAACCGGCACAGTAAATATTGGTGTAGCCCGTGCAAACGATTGTGATACTACTACGTTTGCCACACAAGCACTTACCGTACGGGCCATAGCCGATGGTACGGTATCGCCGGCATCGCCTACTATCTGTGCAGGTAGTTCGGTTACACTTTCGGCAAGTGTATTCTCACCGGGCACTTATACCTGGAGCAATAGCCTGGGTACCGGTGCAAGCAAAACAGTATCGCCGGCCAACACTACTACCTATACCGTAACCATGACAACAACCAGTGGCCTTTGTCCGGATGTAGATACCGTAACCGTTACGGTGGTACCGGCAGTTACGGCTGCTATATCGCCGGCCACGGTTGTTACCTGCAGCG
>CAYREY010000134.1:0-4391 GCA_964423405.1 uncultured Chitinophaga sp.
GCAAAATGGCAGCAAAGGGCAATGCACTATGGATTGCCACCGAAGATAACCTGACTGTGTACGATGTAACTACCAAAGTAACGCAGCACTATAGCCGGTTCGATGGGTTACCCTCTAACGAGATTACCGATATAGAATTTTTGAACGGTAAAATACTACTGGCCACGCCCAAGGGCCTGGTAGAAATACCCGAGGGCTTTAACCCTGTTAACCCTGTGCCACCGGCAATTTTTATTGCCGGTGTGGCCGTGCACGAGCACGATACGGTACTGGCAGCAACGTACACGCTGGGGTTTAAGGATAATAATATACGTATATCGTTTAAAGGTATTGCGTTCCGCAGCCACGGGCAGTTTACCTACAAGTACCGGTTGCTGGGGCTTAACCACTGGTGGGTTACCACCAACAGCCAGAGCAACTTTGCGCGGTACCCATCGCTGCCACCGGGTAGTTATGTGTTTGAAGTAAAAGCTATAAACGAAGATGGTGTGGAAAGCACCGGTACGGCCAGGGTGCATATAACCGTGCTTAAACCTTTTTGGCAGCAATGGTGGTTTTATGTATTGTGTGGGTTAGTACTGGTGGCTATGGTGTCGGGTTATTTTATGTGGCGCATAGGTATGCTGCGCCGCCGCGCGGCTATGGAAAAACGGCTGGCCAACTCGCAGCTATCGGCATTAAAGGCGCAGATGAACCCGCACTTTATGTTTAATGCACTTAACAGCATACAGGATTTGGTGCTACAGCAGGATACCGCCAACGCACAACTATACCTGGGTAAATTCAGCGAGCTGACACGCGCGGTGCTGGAGGCCTCGGGTACCGAGTTTATATCGCTGCAAAAAGAAACAGAGATGCTGCGCCTGTACCTTGATTTAGAGAAACTGCGGTTTGGTAACGATATGCAATACACCCTGCGGGTAGATGAACAGATAGACACCGATGAGATGAAAATACCGGCCATGCTGGTGCAGCCGTTTGTAGAAAATGCGTTGAAGCACGGGCTGCTGCATAAGCAGGGCAGTAAGCACCTGGATGTAGAATTTGCCATGAAAGGAGCGATGCTGGTATGCACTATTGATGATAACGGCATAGGCCGTAAAGCCGCAGAAGAAATTAATGCCCGCCACAAAAAGCATAAGAGCTTTGCTACCGATGCTACCACCGACAGGCTGCGCCTGTTGCACGATTATTATAATTTGAATATAGATTTGCAGTTAATTGATAAACCAACAGGCACCCGTGTGGTGCTAACCATACCGGTATATGAAAGCGATAATAGTTGATGATGAAGAACGCGCCCGCCGCTCGCTGGAAACGCTGCTGCACCTGCACTGCCCCGAAGTAAACATTGCAGAACAGTGTACCAATGTGCCTAAGGCGGTGCTGGCTATAAAGCAGCATAAGCCCGATGTGGTTTTTTTAGATATAGAGATGCCCGAGTTCAGCGGGTTTGAGCTGACCGGTTTTTTTGATACGGTAGATTTTGAAATTGTATTTGTAACTGCTTACAGCGAGTATGCCGTGCAGGCATTTGAATATAGTGCGGTAGATTACCTGCTGAAACCCGTGCAGGTAGATAAACTGAAAGCAGCTATAGAGAAAGTACAAACCCGCCGCGAAAGCCATAACATGAAACAGCGGCTGGAACTGCTGAAGCAGAATATGGAGGCCGATGAGTTTAGTAAAATAGCCCTGCCGGTAAGCGATGGTTTATTGTTTGTAGAAGTAAGCAACATAGCCCAGCTACAGGCACAGGGCGCTTATACCGATGTATATATGGCCGATGGCAGTAAACTGCTGGTAAGCAAAAAGCTGAAATTTTTTGAAGACCTGCTGGCCCGGCGCAAAAGCTTTTTCCGCATACACCGCTCGCACCTTATAAACCTTAACTACGTACGTAAGTACAACCGCCTGGAGAGTTATATAGAGATGGATAACGGTACCGGTATTCCGGTGGCAAAGGAGCGTAAAAAGGAATTTGAAGAATCTTTCAGCAGCATACGCATAGGGCGGTAGCCATTCGTGAACCGGAAACGGGGGGTTCGTGAATTGGCAGGGCAGGAGCGTACTATATAGTACAGACTTTAGCGCCAAACAAAACCCTGCTACTATGAAGAAATTGGTTACGCTGGCTATTGCAGCCTTGTGTACGTTGGCACTACAGGCACAATATGGAGGTATAACTTACGATTGGGCAAAAAAATTAGGACAATCAACCGGTACCGGTAACGATAACGTGCGCGGTATGGTAGTATCTAACGGCTATGTATATATAGTTGGTGGCTTTCAGTCAACCGTAGATTTTGACCCGGGTGCCGGCACAGCCAACCTGGTATCGGCGGGTAGCAACGATATTTTTGTTGCCAAATACACTACCGCCGGCGATTATGTATGGGCCAGCCGCATAGGCGGCACCGGCGATGATTACGGCCTTGCACTGGTGCTTGGCGAAAACGATTCGGTTATTATTACCGGTTACTTTAGTGCCGGCGGGGCCGTTGATTTTGACCCCGGTGCTAATACTAATGCACTAACATCGGGTGGTTCTGCCGATGGATTTGTTGCCAAGTACGACCCAACGGGTAACTATGTATGGGCTCGCCGTATTACCGGCACCGGTGCCGATTATTCGTACAGCGTGGCTGTAGATGCCGACGATAATATTTTTGTAACCGGTTCGTTTGGCAGTGCTACTACTACATTTGAACACCCGGTGGCACCGGCGGTAACGCTTACATCTGCATCGGCTGCCGATATTTATTTTGCCAAGTATAACTATGCCGGTATATGCCAGTATGCTAAGGGCTTTGTAGGTGGCGCTACCGCCGATGTGGCCGGGCGCGATATAACCATAGATGGCGCCGGCGATGTATACATTACCGGTTACTTTTTAGGTACCTGCGATTTTGATGCCGGTGCGGGTACTGCTAACCTTACCGCTAACGTAAACACCGATGTGTTTCTGGCTAAGTATACTAATGCGGGTATTTATACCTGGGTGCGTGCCATGGGCGGCACTACTACCACCCCCAACCAGTACGATAATGCGTACTCGGTAGATATTACCCCATCGGGTAATATAATAGTGGCGGGTGGATACTGGGGTACCGGTTCGTTTAACGGCCAGCAGGTAACTGCGCAAGGTAGCACCATAGCCGGTTTTTTTGCCAACTATACACCGGCCGGTACTTGTAACTGGGCCAAAGGTATAAGTGGTACAGGTACCAGCAACCAGGCGCAGGTGTATCAAACCACGCACGATGCCGATGGTAACATTTATGTGACCGGACGTTTTATAGGTAACGCGGTAGATTTTGATGTGTCGGCAGCTTTTTACAACGTGGCATCGGTACCCGGCAGCGCCAACGATATTTTTATTGCCAAGTACGATTCGTTAGGCAATTTTATATGGGTAAACAGAATGGGTAGCTCTACATCCGATGAATCTTTTGTGCTGAATATGGATGACTCATCTAACATTTACCTGGGTGGTTATTTTACCGGCACTGCCGATTTCGATCCGGGTTCGGGTACGCAGAACGTAGTAGCCGCATCTAACAACGATGGTTTTATTGCCCGTTACTCGCAATGTGCCTTACCGGTTGCTACGGCCTCTATCAGCGGGCCCGATACCGTATGTATATCGTTAACCGGCACGGTGTACACCGCTGCACCGGTAGTGGGCGCTACATCGTATGTGTGGACCCTGCCCGCCGGCTGGTCGGGTACATCTACCACCAATACTATTGCTGTTACTTCTAATACCACATCGGGTACTATATCGGTTAGGGCGGTAAACGATTGCGGGCCTTCGCTCTCTACTTCTAAAACTATCACCTTAGTACCCGGCCCATCGGCGGCACCTACAGCTATTACCGGTGGTATTACTTCGCCGTGTGCCGGGGGGGTATATACTTATACCGCCAGCGGTGGTAGCGGTGGTACCCGCTATGTATGGAACATACCAGCGGGTGTAACCATTATCGGCGCATCCGATTCTGTAAACATTGTATTGCAAATGCCGCTGACAACCGGCACAGTAAATATTGGTGTAGCCCGTGCAAACGATTGCGACACTACCGCGTTTGCCACACAGGCACTTACCGTGCGGGCCATAGCCGATGGTACGGTATCGCCGGCATCGCCTACCATATGTGCAGGTAGTTCGGTTACTCTTTCGGCAAGTGTATTCTCACCGGGCACTTATACCTGGAGCAACAGCCTGGGCACCGGTGCTACTAAAACTGTATCGCCGGCTTCTACTACTACCTACACCGTAACCATGACAACAACCAGTGGCCTTTGTCCGGATGTAGATACGGTAACCGTTACAGTGGTACCGGCAGTTACGGCTGCTATATCGCCGGCCACGGTTGTTACCTGCAGCG
>CAYREY010000135.1:0-4368 GCA_964423405.1 uncultured Chitinophaga sp.
AGCCACGAATTACACGAATAAAAGCAGGATAGATGGCATGAATAAGCAAGGGCTTGAGCCAGGCATGTTCATACTATCAAAATACCTTTTATATCGTTGATTGAAATCAACGGCAATTGATAGGCGGAATATTGCATGTTTAACATAGACCAAAGCCCGCAAATACTGATTAAAAAAATAGTTCTGAGTCAACAGTAAGGCACTAACTAAGGAATACACCTATACACTTAAGAAATTTTAAATATATTCATTCGAATTATGAACCAGTTTTCTGAATTATACAAAACATTACCTACTGATGAACTGCTGGATATAGTAGACCATGCGCAGGATTATCAACCATTGGCAGTAGAAGCTGCTAAGGCTGAAATTGAAAGCCGGATGCTATCTTCCGAATTGTTAGAAGCTGCAAAAGCCGTTCAGCAGAGAAGGTTACAAACTAAAATAGAAGCTACTGAAAGAACACAGGCTCGGGTTAGTGAAATAAAAAACGCGGCTACTAAAATTAGCGACGCACTAAACCCAATTCAAACAACAACATACAACACCGACAAGTTAATACTGCGTATAACCATATGGTTTGGCATAGTAACGCTTTATACTTTTGTGAAAGAATTCGGTTTTTTACAGTTTATGGCAAGCATGGGCAAATGGGACATTAGTGCATCATTTACCATTTTGCCAATGGTAATTTTACCAATAGGTAGTATTTTATTCTGGTCTCGTAAAAAGGCGGGGTGGTTTATTCTTACCGCCTTTTCGGCTTATATTGTTACGGGCATTATTCCAACTATAGCTATGTGGGTAACATATAAACCCAGTGGTATTGCAGTGCTTGACTATTTAACTACAATAATTTCTCCCGCCGGAAGCATAATACCGGCTATAATATTTGGACAAGCTATCTGGTATTTATGCAAAGCAGATATGCGCGCTGTTTATAGCGTGGATAAAATGCTGCTATTTGTAGCTATTGGCGTTGGCACAAGCGCACCGTTGGGGTTTCTTTTCAGTTTATTGTAAATACAAAATTGGCCACGAATGCACGAATAGATACCGGAGATTAAATACTACCTGAGTTTTATTTTACCGCCCCGACCGCCTTGAGCGGTCACCCCGCCTAAAATAGGCGGGGAATGTAACCGCCGTATTTGTCTAGCTTACTTTATCTCAAAGTCGAACACTTTTTCTTCTTCTAAGAAGCCTTCGAGGCGGTCGCCGATTTTAACGGGGCCTACGCCTGCGGGTGTGCCGGTGAAAATTAAATCACCGGTTTGCAGGGTGAAGAACTGCGAGGCATAGGCTATAATTTTAGCGAACGGGAACAGCATATCGGCCGTGTTGCCTTTTTGCACTTCGGTGCCGTTTAGCTGCATACTAAAGTTGATGTTGCCGCTTTGCCAGGCGCTGTTGGTATCCAGCTTGCGGAGGGTGCCAATTACAGCGCTGTTGTCGAAGGCCTTGGCAATTTCCCAGGGCAGGCCTTTGGCCTTTTGCTGGCTTTGAATATCGCGGGCTGTAAAATCTATACCTACGGTTATTTCATCAAAGTATTTGTGGGCAAATTTCTCATCTATATACTTACCCTGCTTGCACACCTTTAGCACTATTTCGGTTTCGTAGTGCAGGTCGCTGGTCCACTCCGGTATGTAGAAAGGCTTGTTATCTTTAAGCAACGCCGTTTGCGGTTTAAGAAACACCACCGGTTTATCGGGCACTTCGTTTTTAAGTTCTTTGGCGTGTTCGCTGTAGTTGCGGCCTATGCATATTATTTTCATAAAGCTATTTAACGTGTTATTTATTGTATTTGCTCATGGCGCGCTCCAGCCCTTCAAACATAAAGCTGTTAACCGCATCGCACGATACCTTGATTCGCTCGCCGAGGGTTTTCATTTCGTCGGCGTTCCATTTGCCCAGCACATAATCTACCTGTCGGCCTTTGGCAAAATCGGCGCCTACACCAAAGCGTAAGCGGGCGTAGTTGTTATTACCCAGCGTGGCATCAATATCCTTTAATCCGTTGTGGCCGCCATCGCTACCCTTGCCGCGCAGGCGCAGGCTGCCAAAGGGTATGGCCAGGTCATCTAACACTACCAGTACGTTTTGCTGTGGTATTTTCAGTTCGTTCATCCAGTACCTAACGGCTTTACCCGAAAGGTTCATGTAGGTGGTAGGCTTTATAATGTAAATGTTTTTACCGCGGCTGCGGTACTCGGCGGCAAAGGCCAAACGCTCCAGCGTAAAGGTCGTTTTGTTTTGAATAGCCAACTCGTCGGCTATTTTAAACCCTATGTTGTGGCGGGTGTTTTCGTACTCCTCTCCTATGTTGCCCAAGCCGGCTATTAAAAAACTCATGGGGCTAAAATAACAGGAATACCAATTTTAACCACATAGGAACATAGAATAGAACAGCCAGATGGGATGTAAATGTGAAGTATATGCGGGTATAAAGAGAACCGGAGAAAGGCAGAATACAGTTTTAACCATTAAGAGCATTAAGAACATTAAGGTTATGTATATGCCGGTAAATACGTTTTAGCCAAACAGGCACACAGAATACTGCAATAAAATTCAGTAGTTATAAACTATATTAGTGGCTGGTGACGCTGCTGTGCTTGTATTTACGAAAGTCAAATACCAACCATGGCTGAAAACAGGACATAAATGTACCCAAACAGGATTTTTACCCTTGGGGTAAATAAAAATTACATACTCCTACTATTGTTGGTGCTTTGGAATTTTTCATTGGCCCAAATGCAAAATCGAGGTACTTTTAATGGTATTTTTAATGGAATTATAAATAAACACTACACAATTAACAGCACAAAAGATACTATTGAATGTAGAATTCACTTTCCGAATGATTCTGTAATAATTAAGACGTATGTTTTAATTAAGAAAAATAAGTGGGCGAATTTTTCTGAAACAGGAAACATAGTCCAAATAGGTTCATTTAAAAGGTTTAAAAAATCATATGCTGTTTTTAAAACGGGTGATTGGAGTCACTACTCGGTAAATAGTGAATTGTTATATGTTGTTCATCATGGCAAAGGCAATTTAGCTAATAGCAGTTTACCAATAAAGTATCTAAATTACACAGTATTACTTGCAAACCCTTTACCAGATGACTGAAGTATTTAAAATCTAATAAGGAACTTTAAATCCCCGCTTAAGCACAATAAGCCCGGCTTAGAACCAGGCTTATTGTGCCTAACAACTACTAGCCCGACCGCCTTACCGATAAAATCGGGATAAATGCTCGGCCACCACTTCTTTTTCAAGGAGAGGTGTAAATACACGCCTAACCTAATAAGTATACTATAACTTTATATTTGCAGCAGGGGTCGGCCTCGTTTGTTTATTAGCGGAGACCCCGCCGGGGCGAAAATCTGCGGGTACTAAAATTTGTCATTTATGGATATTAAGGATATTTTAGATAAAGTCATTCCACCCAATAATGTAGCTAGTCGGTGGAAAGATTTCAATAATACACATATAGTAGATAGCTTAAAAGATGATGAACGTTTATTGTTAGAAGAGGCGTTGATAGAAAAGCTACACACCGATAATGACTTACTTATTGTTCAAACATTACATTATTTGAAATCAGTAAAATCATTACCTGCTATTTATAGCTATTTAAATAGAGACCTTAATCCTGTAGGTAAAATTTATGTAGCTGCAATAATCTTTGAGATGAGTAAAGATACGGATATGATACGAGTGGCACTGGAGGGATTCTCCGCATTAGAGGCCAACAAGGATGCATATTTTAAGTATAAAGTCATTAATGTTTTCCAGGACCTGGGAAAATTTAAGAATCAAGAAATTAATGATAGAATAGAAAAATATACGGGTGATAAGGATTTTTTGGTTTCGTACTGGGCTAAAAAAGCAATCGAAAATCAGCCGATATGAAAAATTATGCTCTTCTTTAGCGTAATGTAGCCCGGCTTAGAACCAGGCTTTTTGTGCCTAACAACTACCACCCCGACTGCCTTGCCAATAAAATCGGGATAAATGCGCGGGGGCGTAAAACCAATACAATAGCAGCTTTTTACAGGCTGTAACCCAAAATACCGGCTGTACTTACAAATTAAACAATACTACCATACGTAAAGGGTGTAGGCAAAAAACAGGGAGGGGTATAGGCATGGGCACTATTTAAATTATTGACTTACAATAAATTACACAGGTGCGGTGTAGGCATGGTTTAAAAAATCGCCCGTTTTTTGCGTTTATAAACGGGCGGGGCATACATATATATGTGGGGTGCCGGTGGGCCATTAGGGGCATAGTTATCCACCCGCAGGGCCTATTTGAACAAATCATTTTGAAAATTGGCTTTTCCATCTATTTTCGCACCGC
>CAYREY010000136.1:0-4338 GCA_964423405.1 uncultured Chitinophaga sp.
GTATATACTAACCCATTATGTCGCTGTTTCAAAAATCGGTGCTTAAAAAGCACCTTAACGATCTTAATAAAGAGGCTGTGGCTACGGCCTACCTTAAGTTTAAAGCCAATTTTGCCAATGCCGATAAGCAGGCTAACATACGCGAGGCTAAAGAAGAGCAATATCAGGAAGGCTTTTTGCGCGATTTGTTTGTAGATGTACTTGGCTACACCCTTAACCCGCAGCCCGGTTTTAACCTTACCACCGAGTATAAAAACGAAAAAGACAGCAAAAAAGCCGATGGTGCTGTTTTGCAGGGCGATACAGCGCTGGCTGTAATAGAATTGAAAGGCACCGATACGGTTGACCTGGATAGCGTAGAGCCACAGGCATTTGGCTACAAAAACAACCAGAAAGGCTGCCGGTATATTATTATCAGCAATTTTGAAAAACTACGTTTTTATATTGAAGATTCGGTAGAGCATATAGAGTTTGATTTGTTTGCATTAGATGAAGAGCAGTTCAGGCTGCTGTACCTGTGCCTGTATAAAGAAAACCTGCTTGGCAACCTGCCATTTAGTATTAAAGAAGCATCGGTAACCGAGGAGCGTGATGTGACAAAGAAGCTGTACAACGATTACAGCAACTTTAAACGCAAACTATACCAAAACATTTGCGCACTAAACCCGCAGTACGATAAGCCGCTGGTGTACCGTAAAACCCAAAAACTGCTCGACCGGTTTTTGTTTATACTATTTGCCGAAGATAAACAACTGCTGCCACCCAACAGCATACGCCAGATACTGGAGCAATGGAAACAGCTACAGGAACTGGATGAGCCAGTGCCCCTGTACGACCGGTACAAGAAATACTTTGGCTACATGAACACCGGCCACAAGGGCAAGCAGCACGATATATTTGCCTACAATGGCGGCCTGTTTGCCCCCGATGAGGTGCTGGATAATATACAGGTAGACGATGCCCTGCTGTACGACAGCACCTTTGCCCTTAGCCAGTACGATTTTGAAACTGAGGTAGATGTAAACATACTGGGCCATATATTTGAGCACAGCCTGAACGATGTAGATGCGGTAACCGCCGAGGCCGAAGGCAAGCAACTGGAGAAAGATAAAACCCGCCGCAAAAAAGACGGGGTGTTTTACACCCCCAAATACATTACCAAGTACATAGTAGAAAACACCGTGGGCAAGCTGTGCGCCGAAAAGAAAGCTGAGCTGGATATAAAAGACGAGGACTATGCCGGTGGTAAAAAGAAAAAAGACCAACGTGCATTAAACACTAAGTTAGAGCAATACCGCCACTGGCTGTTGCAGCTAACCATACTGGACCCCGCCTGTGGCAGCGGTGCATTTTTAAACCAGGCGCTTGATTTTTTAATAGCCGAGCACTACAAGATAGATGAACTGTTTGCCAAGCTTACCGGTGCCAGCATGGTACTTAGCGAGTACGAAAACCATGTGCTGGAGAATAACCTGTATGGAGTAGACCTGAACGAAGAAAGTATAGAAATAGCCAAGCTTAGCCTGTGGTTGCGCACTGCCAAAAAGGGGCGTAAACTAAGTGCGCTGAACAACAACATTAAATGCGGCAATAGCCTGATAGACGACCCTGCCGTAGCCGGCGAAAAGGCTTTTAACTGGCAACAGCAGTTTGCCGGTGTATTTGCAAAAGGCGGCTTTGATGTGGTGATTGGAAATCCGCCGTATGCAACAAAGAGTTTTAATGAGGCAGAAAAGATTTTTTACGGCAAAAAGTATTCTGTTGCACAATATCAAATTGACTTATACATTTTGTTTATAGAGTTAGTACACAATGTAACCAAGAATTCTGGGGTGGTAGGTCTAATAACGCCAAATTCATGGTTGAAAAATCTAATGATGTCTGGTGTACGATTATTTGTTTTGCAAAATTTACAATTGGATATCATTATACCCAATTTACCTAAAGTTTTTACTGACGCACAAGTTGATTCGTTGATTGTTATTGGACAAAAAGAAAAAGTTACTCGTTTAACATCAATAAGGGAAGATTCTAAGATAGGATTTATAGAAAAGCATACTATCAATCAAAACGATTATTTGAAAAACGAAAAGTATGTATTTACTGTAGAAGCTAATACCGATTTTTCGAATATCCTTAATAAAATGAAGAGCGGATCAAAGCCTCTTCATGATTTTTTTGAAATCACTAGAGGTATTAATCCGTATGATAGTTACAGAGGGCAGTCCAAAGAAATAATTGAAAACAAGGCATATCATTCTGATCATAGGAAAGACGATACATTTGTTCCTGAAATAAGGGGAAAACACGCAAAGCGATATTATTATAAATGGGATGGCTTACATTTTATAAGTTATGGTCCTTGGCTTGCCGCCCCCAGAGATGAAAAATTCTTTAAAGGGGAGAGAATTGTATTTCGCGAAATTTTAGGCAAAAACTTTGAATGTACTTATATCGAAGAAGATATTAAAATTGACAGGAGTCTTTATATAGCGTTAGCGAAAAACAAGGAAACTCTTTCCAGCAAATATGCATTATCGCTTTTAGCGTCTAAATTACTTGCATTTTATTTTAGATATAGTTCCAACGAATTTGATGAGCTATTCCCTAAAATTAGATTGGAGGAGTTTAAACAACTACCAATAAAGCTTATAGAAATAGAACAACAACAGCAATTTATTGATAGAGCGGATAAGATGATTGCTCTAAATAAAGACATCCAAACTATCCAATCCCAATTCCTACAACTACTACAAAGCAAAGTTGCTATAGATAAACCAAGCAATAAATTGCAGGAGTGGTATATACTGGATTTTAAAGGGTTTTTAGCCGAGCTTAAAAAAGCAAAGGTAAAGCTAAGCCTGGCTGAAGAGGCCGAATGGATGGAGTACTTTAACCAACAGCGCAGCAAAGCGCAGGCGCTAAAGGCAGAGATAGATAAAACCGATAAAGAAATAGACCAGTTAGTGTATAAACTATATAACCTTACCGAAGAAGAGATAAAGATTGTAGAGGGGGCGTAAAAAAACTATATATATGCATATATTTACTAAATACCTGGATAATATTTTTGAACCTGAGGGTTATAAGGCCGGATTAAAAAGGTTAATGCTAAATCAAATTTATCCGGCTGTATTAGGCTCTATAGTTTTTATAGCGTTTGGCGCTATACATGCTCAACTGGTTATTTTATTTAATAACGGGATAGATTGTTTCAACTTGTATGATGCTGATACGGCCTGGCGTTTTGGCATACTAGGAGTAACCATTGCTTTCTATCTAACAGATTATTACTATTTAAATTACACACGAAATTATGGCCCGCTTTTTTTTGCATTTAGTCTTGTTTTTTTGTTGACTATGTTTTTTACAGTAGGTTCTTTGCACTTCAACATTGTTGGGATAGGGGATGCCACTTTGGAGTTGGATGGTAAGAAGAAAGTTGTTGAAGTATCGTTTTTAAGCTTACCCGCTGCATTTCTGGTATTTATGTTTCTTTACTTAATCTGGGATATTATTGAATTTAAAACAGCCCGGGGTGATGAGCGATCTTTTTACAAATGTGTAATAGTTTGGGAGGTGCTCAGCATTGTAGCATTATTGTTCAATTTGTTTCTTAAAAGTAGAGGATTGTTACTAGCTACTTTGATGGTTATCACTATGTTTTTTATTTGTATAACAGTATATAAACGGAAATTTACTAAGCTAAAGCCCCTACTGGTTTAGTCTTTTATTCTGCTTGTGCAGTCCCGCGTTGTTCAAGCTTGTTCCCGCATACTTTGCCCCTGGTTGGTAATGCGAATTGCTTTAAACTTCCGAAGTTTAGCAGGTGTGGTTGGCATACGTAAGGGGGGGCGGATAAAACTTCGGAAGTTTTGCGGCCGGTATTGCTTGTAACATGCCACACACCCCTGTAAAATTGCACCGTAATTGCGAGGAGTGAAGTTGAACAGCCTCCCCCACCTAACCTCCCCCAGGGGAGGGATAATACCAACAGCCAATACAAAGATTGCTTCGTCGCTCGCAGGACCTCGCTTCTCGCAATGACGAACAAATGTGGTTTTGTTGTTGGGGTGATACTAATGATACACAGCCCTGCAAAAGTGCGCCGTCATTGCGAGGAGGCTTTGCGACGAAGCAATCTTTTGTATGAGATTAAACTGCCAATACAAAGATTGCTTCGTCGCTCGCAGGACCTCGCTTCTCGCAATGACGACATAGGCAGGTACGACGAAAGTGGGAGCTAAACAGCCTCCCCCACCTAACCTCCCCCAGGGGAGGGAAATACCAACAGCCAATACAAAGATTGCTTCGTCGCTCGCAGGACCTCGCTTCTCG
>CAYREY010000137.1:0-4279 GCA_964423405.1 uncultured Chitinophaga sp.
GTATGTACCGGGGTGGCAAATGCCAGCCCTGCCTGGCCAGCGGATGGATGTGCCCAACCCACGAAGGCGACTGGCCGAAGGGGTAGTAGGGCAGTAGTTATCAACAGGTTTACAGGTAAATAACCATATCGGGGTTGGCCTGGCGGTAGCCGGCAATAATGTTGCGTATGTTAAAGTTTTCGCGGTACTCCGGTATGCTTTGTAGCAGGTTTTTGGGCAGTTGGTTACCGGTAAGCAAACTGTTGCTTACGTAACCCATGCGTGTAAAGGTACCCTGCTGCACTACCACCACACCGGTTTCGCCGGTGGTGCGCCCCTGCTGGGTTATTACAAAACTTTCGGTTTGCGAAAGGGCCTCTATAGCGCGGCTTACTTTTTTGTTGTAGGCCCCGGCTTTGTTTTTACCGGTACCGGTACAGTTGCAGTTATTGCCGGTGCAGGCACCCGTATCGGGGTTAAGCCCGTTTAGCCGGGGGCACAGTTCAAAGTCATCGGTAAGGCGGCGCAGCAGGCCCTGCCCCTCGCTTATAGTACTAAACGCCGCCAGTGGTTTAACCCCTTTGGCAGCTTTGTTTATACACAGCCGGTGGTAGCCGTTCTGGTCGTGGTAATCTGCAATACAAAACACCGGTTCAAAGCGCTTTTGCGAGCGGTTAAATGCCGGCCACAATCGTTTTATCTCGTGCGATTCAAGCAGCAGGGCCATCAGTTCGCTGCCGCATACTTCAAAGCTTATGGCATGTATGCTGCGCATAAACTCCTGCTTTTGCCGCCCCGGCGAGTTATTGGCAAAATGGCTGCTTACGCGTTTCTTTATGTTTTTGGCTTTGCCCACATACACTACCTTGCCTTTGTTGTTTTTAAAATAATAAATACCGGGCAGGTCGGGCAGGGCTTCAAAATGTTCGCGGGGCACGTTGGGCGGCAGGCTTTGCTCTTTCGAGTTTTTCTTCAGCGCCTTTTCAATTATCTTTTCGGTATCGGCAGCCAGCAGTTTTTCAAACAGGGTAACGGTGGCCTGTGCATCGCCACCGGCGCGGTGCCGGTTATCTATAGCTATGCCCAGGTAGCCGCATATATTGCCCAGGCTGTACGAGGGTGCCCCCGGAAACAGCTTGCGGCTAAGGCGTACCGTGCATAGCTTTTTGCAGTTAAGGGTGTAGCCGTTGGCGGCCAGGTGTTCTTTTATAAACGAGTAATCGAAGTTTACACTGTGCGCTACAAACACACGGCCCTGCAGCAGGCCGTACACATCGCCGGCTACTTCATTAAAGGCCGGTGCATCGGCCACCAGTTGGTTGGTAATACCGGTAAGCCCGCGTATGTAGCCCGGTATATCGCAGCCGGGGTTAATCAGTGTTTCGTAGCGGCGCAGTACGCGGCTGCCATCGTGTATGTGTATCGATATTTCGGTAATGCCATTGGCTGCGGCATACCCTCCGGTGGTTTCAATATCTACAATAGCGTACTCCATAACTCTTTCAATAGCCTTACTACAACACCGAAGGTAGCAACTATGTTGTGATTGATAAACTACCGGTAGGGTAGTAGCGCGGCTGTTGTTAACAGCCCGGGTGAGTAACCCTGCCGGCTATACAGTAGGTAGCGGCTGCACGCTTTTTTCAAAACACACGCTGTTAGCTACCCCGGCATACTGGCCGTAGTTGGGTATAAGGGTATAGCCACACTTTTTGTACAGGGCAATGGCTTCGGGCTGGCGGATACCCGTTTCCAGTATACATTTTTCAAAACCCAGTTGGGCGGCCCATTGCTCCAGTTCGTTCAATACATGTGCGGCCAGTCCTTTACCGCGGTATTCAGGCAGGGTGTACATGCGCTTTACCTCAGCGCTGGTTTCGCTGTAGGGTTTAATGGCGCCACAGGCCACAGCCTTAGGGCCCTGGTATAAAACTATGGCCTGTTTTATAGCATCTATTTTATTGTACTGGCTATAGAAACCGTGCTCTTCACCATCGCGTATGGCCAATTCGGAATCCAGCGCTTTTACCAGTTTTTGAAAGTCGGGGTTGGTAGAGTCGGTGCGTATAATGCTGATCATAACAGGGCAAAAATGGGTAAAACAGCTGATTATATTACCAAAATGTTATCCTTTTTAAGGTGGGGGTTGTTGTTTAATGCTTGCACTATCCTGCTAATTTGTTACCCGCCATAATCTAGTCGGAATCCTATTTTTTTCGACCTGTTATACATACGTAAAAGCCGCGCCAGTATTGGGTTTGGACTATTTTAAAGGCATAAACGCATTTTTGGGATACCCAAAAACCGATTAAAAATGACCATGTATATGTCATGCCGAAGTTCAACTTTGCTGCCGTTATCATAAAAACAATTCCGGACACATTGTTTTTGGTAACCCCCGGCACACTTAAAAAACAAGCAACGGCATGAAGAAAATTCTATTTCTCGTTCTGGCATTAACCGCCCTTCTTACAGGTAATGCCCAATCGGTAACCATTACGCAGCCCAACGGCAGCGAGTTGTTGTATGGTTGCCAAAGCTACCAGATTAAATGGAACGCCACCGGCGTATCTAACAACTGGACCATCGATTACTCGCTTAACAGCGGCGCCATCTGGACCTCGGTAGCCACCAACCTGGCTATTTCGCCGGTTTCGGGGGTGTACACCTACTCCTGGACCGTGCCCATGGTAAGTTCGCCAACGGTACTGGTACGCGTGCGCGATTATGTAGATACGCTGAAACAGGATGTGAGCAACGCCGTGTTTACGGTGCAGTTGCCCATAACCATTACCACGCCCAATGGTGGCGAGGTCTGGCAGGGGCTCTCATCGCAAACCATAGCCTGGGTACCTGCCGGTACATCGGGTGTGTTCAACTTGTCGTACTCTATTAATAACGGTTCGTCGTGGAACACCATTGCCAATAACATATCGGCCAATAACTATTTGTGGACCGTTCCCAACAACCCCTCTACACAAAGTTTAGTGCGCGTAGCCGATGCCACTACCAGTTGCCAGGTAGATATATCCAACGCCGTGTTCGAAATATCGGCGGCCACACCTATACTTACGGCTCCCAATGGTGGCGAGATATGGAACATAAACAGCAACCAGAACATAACCTGGAACACCGCTACGTTCCACAGCACCGTAAAACTGGAGTACAGCACCGATAACGGTGTAAACTATAACCTGATAACCAGCAATGCCCCCAACACCGGTTCGTACCAGTGGAACATTCCCAACACACCTTCTACACAGGTATTGGTGCGTGCCAGCAATACATCGGGTTCATCGGTGTTTGATGTAAGCAATGCGGTGTTTACTATCCGCAAACCCACTAACTTTATTACTGCCCCCAACGGAGGCGAACAGTGGAAAGCCTACAACCAATACGATATTACCTGGAACAGTAACTTTATTTCGGATGTAAAAATTGAATACAGCGCCAACAACGGCAGCACCTGGAACACCATCATCAACAGTACCCCTAACTCCGGTTTATATACCTGGAGCGTTCCTTTAAACGTAACCGACCAGGCATTGGTGCGCATAACCAATAACACCGTAACTACTATTGCCGACACGAGCAACGCGGTGTTCAGCATTACGCGTCCGGTAACCGTTACAGGCCCTGCCAACGTAACCAGCTGTGCGGCTACAACCATTACCACCACGCGCCCGACAGCTTACAGCAGTACCACAGCATACCAGTGGTACATTTACTACAGTATAGATGGCGGAGCCTCGTTTAACCTGATAAACACCTTTGCAAACAGCAGCAATACCCCTCAAAACTTTACATGGACCCCAAGTGCATTGGTAAGCAACCAGCTACGCTATAAAGCCGAGTTGCGCAACAGCGGTGGTACAATAATATTTACCGACAGCACCACTACCAACGCTACCATAGGTTTACCAAGCGGTACCATTACAGTAAACAACCCGAACGGTGGGGTGAGTGTAAACGCAGCGAGTACCTATAATATAGGCTGGACGGCCAGCGGCACCAGTGGTTTCTTTGATGTGTACTACACCACCAACGGCGGCTTTAGCGGATTAACTACTATAGCTACCAACGTATCGGGTAACAGTTACACATGGACCGTGCCCAACATACCCACTACGCGTATGTTTATTAAGATATTCGACAGCCAGAACGCCTGCCGCTTTGATACCAGCAACACCGCCAACACCATAGTAGCGGCCACACCGGTGTTAACCAGCCCTAACGGTGGCGAGGTATGGAACGTAAACACCTCGCAGAACATTACGTGGACACCGGCTACGGTTTACTC
>CAYREY010000138.1:0-4274 GCA_964423405.1 uncultured Chitinophaga sp.
AATAGTAATTCGTCAATTCGTAATTCAGTAAATATGTATTGGCTGTTCAATCCCTTCTCTTAATACACCAACCATGGGCCACTGCTGACATTTAACACAAAGTAGCCTTTTAGGCTATTTCCAATCGTACACTATTCTGTTGCTTTGTTATGAATAAATATTATAAAACGATTAGGAAAAATATGCCACGTAAAGTAACAATCACCCTTACACCCCTCTCGGGTAGTATATCTCAATTTGTAGCTTTTGTAAACCATCAACAGGCAATATTTGCCGATGGTACTGCTGTACGCACCCGTAAAGTTACAATTCCTGATAGTATCACTGCTTTTAAAATAAGAGTATGGGGTATAGGCAAAGCTACCTTTGGTTTGGAAATTGATTTGCCTGGTACAACTGGCGATGTGGATAGTACTTTTCAATTAAATAATGGATACTATGAACTTGAAATGCATCTGTAGTTTATTACTGGTACTGGTTTTTTTTACCGGTAAAGCACAGAATTCTGCAAAGTGGACGTTGTCTCCCTATGTAAACTTTTCTGCAGCTATTAAGGAAAAAGATGCGTTGATAGAGGGGGGCATAGAGGTAAAAGATAAAAATGTAGAATACTCAATTCCCGGTAACCTTATAACAATTACTTGTCGTGTACCTTTAACAGAAAACACAACCGATAAGGTTGGGTTGGATAGAAACTTTAATAACATTAAACTGGTGGCAGCTTATCAGCGGCTGCTTTGCAAAAAAGTATCAGAGAGTGGTCCTGTTTATTACAGTTTTTTAGGCTTGCAGGGCGAGTATGGGCCTAAATCATATAAGTTTAATCCGTTTGCCGATAAGAATGAAGAGAAAGTATGGAAACATTCATTAGCGGCAGAACTTAAATTGTCTAATTACTGGTTAACTTCTCCGGGCGGTAAAAAGGGCAATCAATTTTTTTTACAGACTCGCGTACGGTACGAAGCTAACTGGAAAGAAACCAAGGCTACCGGTGTAGTAGCGCCCTCTACATCCGGACTTACTACAGTTACCAATTATGTTTTAAAAGGCCCCGATTTAAAACCTAAGTTTTCACCCGCTGTTGCATTTTCTTTCTATACAGGCACTACTTTTCCACTAACATATACACCGGCATTTTATTACGATTTCACAGGCCACATACAAAATAGCACTCAGGTATACACACCTTTTAATAATTCGCAGCGTTTCCGATTTGAATTTTGGTTCTTTTATTATCCAACCTTATCTATTAAAAAAGGCGATAAAGATAGCGATACTGCTACACCGGTTAGTAAGCTTAAAGATAAGTATCCAACCAACATTAAAATTGGCTTAGCTCCCTACATTAGTGTACGTACCCGCGGCGAAGATGATCTGAATAGAATAGAAGGTGGCGTTACACTTACCCTTAAGTTTAATAGCTCGTTTATGCAAATGTTTTAATTAGCTAACGCTAAGTTTTCAGACTAATAAATAAATACTTTTTTTGCATCCAGCATTCATACCCGCAATCCCTAGCTATGTATTTACCTGTATTTATTCGTGCATTCGCGGCTACGCTGTGTTCACTTTGTAATTCGTCAATTAGTAATTACTAACTCCGTTCCTCAAAAAATAATTATTCTAAAACGCGAATTAATTTCGCAAATTGTTATTACCTTTGCAGCATGAAATGCCTTTGCTACCAGGTGGTACTAAAGGAATGCCTCTCTCACATAGTCCTCTCTACAGGCTTCCTGCCACTAACCCCGCACCACGTTTTTATTACCGATAAGTTTGGCAACCTGCATCACCTGCCCATTACGGCCGATGATAACGGACACCTTACGCTCAACTTATCGCTGCTGCCTTCCGGCCACTTTATGGCTTTTTCGGGCAGTTACCAGCTACAGGTGTACACCGCCGTTATTACTGAGCCAGGCTGCACACCGGTACCAGATGGCGAAGCTCTGGAACTTACCATATGCGGCAACACCTACCACTGCATTACGCTATCGTTCGAGGCTAATACAGATAACCTTACCACCCAAACCATACCCGATTGCGATGCCCTGCAACCCGATGCAGTAACCTATTGCATTAACTAACATGGGGTGTTACTGCTACCCGGCAGTTTTTTTATATGGTGTGGTATTTAATCTATCATTCAATAACCATGCAACTACTTACTTTTTCTTTATCTGTATCGCTGGCTACACTGGCCTTATATGTGTGCATACACTGGCCCGGTATGGTGCTTAATTTTGCTAAACCACTGTTGCAGCTATACGTGCCGGCACCGGTTAAAAAACCGGTGTACGATTGCCTGATATGCATGAGTAGCATTTACACCACTGCTGCCTGGCTACTTACGTACGGCACTATACAATGGCAACTGCTGTGGGCTATACTGGTAGTGGCCGGTATTAACACCCTGCTTTGTTTAACCCTTGAGAACCTGACCGACTATGGCTGCTGATACGTGGAGCGCGTACATTAACCCCGATGTATGGAAACTGTACAAGGTATGCACCTGCGGCGGCGTGCTCAAACACCGCTACCGCCACACCGGTAATGTCACACTTGAGTTGCACATACTGCCTACCCGCAATCAGTTCCGCATATTAAACAACGGCCGGCAAACCCATGCCGGCAACCTGCCACAACTGCAACAAACCCTGCAGGGTTTGTAAATCAGTAAATCAGTAATTCCGTCAATCTGTAAACAACCACCATGAACATTTTAAAAAAGCTGGCCCTTATTGGCCGACAAAAACAGAACCCCTTTAGCGGCAGTAAGCACGTAATTAAACATGCTTTTACCAGCGGCGGAATAGATTATTTCGAATTCGACACACTGGCCAACCTGCCCTGGCGCAGGGGCTTAAAATTTCTATCGGTGTACAACGAGCTGGATATGCGCTGCGACCGCTTTTACCTTACCAAACATGTAGAGGCCGTAGAAAACATACTAACCGGTGGTAAGCGCGTAGGGTTTGATGAACTGGTAAAAATTAACCAGCTAAACCAGCAGCTTAAAGAGCGCCTGCAAATGGTGTATCACGAAGACCTGGTGTACAAAGTAGCCTCGGTAGTGTTTTTTGATGCGAACGAAAACCCCGACGACTGGGAGTGGAAATACGCTATGGAAAAAATTGAACGCTGGAAGAAGGATGGCAACGTGAACGATTTTTTTTTGCACGAGCCCATACAGCGGTTGATGCCCTTTTTAAACGCCTCCGATATGAGTTTACAGCAGTATTCGGCGCTGCAACAGCAGATAGACAAAGCACAGTTGGAAAACATTTACACCAGCTTGTCGGCCAGCCAGAGGCAAACCTTCAGCAATGCTATGCAGCGCTATTTTACGCAGGAGATGAAACCAAACTAACCACCCTCGATATTACTTTTTACGATTTTGTGGCAACACTAAACCGTAAAATTACAACCGTAAAAAACAGCGGTAAAAGTGCTGTTTCTCAATAGCATTACAGCTTGCAATATGACATAGGTACGGTTATGCTGGTAGTATCACTGGCTACTACATGTTTCGACCTAAGATTTAGTTTGCCGTTGTTTTCAAAAACGCTTTCGCCTATGCAATTAGAACTTTGCACCAGTATGCAGTAGCTTCTGCCGCCCGGCAGGGTAAATACACATACCCCATTTTTATCGGCAGTTTGTTTAGTGCATATTTTTTTCATCCGGTCAATTTCCATGTTTACAGTATCTATCCAAAGCTTGTTCTCGGCCTCCAGTATTGCAAAGTCTTTTCTTTGTTGTTCAAGTTCTTTCTCAATTTTTTCAATCCTCGGGTCTACATCCTTTTTTAAAGCTTTTATAATAGATGCGCTGTTTGTACGCTCATCAATCATTTTTTTGTAACCTTCCAAATCTATTTCATTTATTTTTATCTTCGATTTTAGCGATTTGTAACTAAAATCTGCTTCAGCCGAAGTAGTTGCCGAAAACCCTGCCAGGTAAAAAAACTGAGCACTATCGTAAGGGGTAATATATACGGTAGCCCCGGCATCGGGCCTTTCGCCAATGTTAGTGGTTAAGTACTTTGTTTGTATAATTAAAACGCCATCGGCGTGTTCGTTTTTGCAGGCACTTAAGCTAAGTATAACTGCCAATAGTAAGGTTGCTTTCTTCATAAATAATAGCAGGGGTTTAATGGTTCCCAATATACAATAGTCAACCTTATTTTAAAATCTGCTAATGCGTTTTTTTTGTATTAGCTTATTAACAAACTTATAAGTTGCTGATTGTACCCTGCTTTTCACTTCATACTT
>CAYREY010000139.1:0-4203 GCA_964423405.1 uncultured Chitinophaga sp.
TAATAAAGTATTGTTGGGAACCGTATAACAGCGTAGACCATGGACAACAGACCACGGATAACAGCCAACTACAGGTTTGGCCGAATCCCTTTAGTAGTGACGTTTCTATAGCCTTAACCGGTGGCAATACCAGCACCGCCACGTTTGTCATTACCAACACCACCTGCCAGCTAGTATACCAACAAACTGAAACCAACCTTTCCCCCGGCTATACCAAAATGCTAGACCTGAGTTACCTGCCTAACGGGGTTTATTTTTTAGAGGTAAGTACCTCAGAGGGTAAATCTGTGAAACACATAGTAAAGCAATAACAGCTGCATTTGTGATTTGTGCACCCCCACTTTCATAACGTTCGAATACTGTGGCCAATTTGAATGTCGAGAGTTTTAAAAGGCATCTTGGACCAGAATGGCAAGAATGACACCCTAAGAATTACATAGGCGGTTATACTTTCTTGAGTATTTGTTTATGTAATCTGACTAAGCTAGTGCAGTTTTAAATTCGCTGTGTATAGATACGCAGAAACACCTTAACGTTCACAAGGTATAAATAACCGGAATAGAAAAGCCCAAAGCAAAGCTTGGGCTAAATGTTCTTAAGGATTTTCTCATGGAGATCATCTAGTGTATTGCTTGAAAGAGAATCCAGATAAACCTGTGTAGTTTTAATGTTGCCGTGGCCGAGCATATCGGAGATGGCGGCGGTGTCTATTCCTATATTTTTTGCAATTGTTGCAAAGCTATGGCGGCTGACATAGGAAGTCAGGTTTTCTTGTATTCCGCACTCGGTTGCAAGTTTTTTTAGTTTCTTATTAAACCTGCGTCGTGCCCACTCTACTTGCTTATACTGCTCTTCCAATACCTCACTCCTAATGATAGGAAAGATGAAGTCATTCTTGGTTTTGCCTGCTGTATAGTAAGCAAGAATGGCTTTCAAAGGTTCCGTTATTTTTATGTCGTACTGTGTACCTGTTTTTTGGCGTTCATATTTAATCCGATCATCAATGATGTTAGAGAGTTTAAGGTGAGCAAGATCGGTAAACGACATGCCACACAAGTACAAGCTTGCAAGGAAGTAGTTCCTGGCATTGTAGAGGTTGTGGCTAGGCTCGAGTAACTTTTCTTCAATCTTACGGATTGCTGCGGGGCTAATAGCCCTTTTACGGGTTTTAACCGTAGTAATGGTGTATTCTGCAAAAGGGTATAGTTCTTTATCTACAATCTTTGCCTTGATGGCTTTGTTATAGATGGCGCGAATGGCGCGTAGTTTGGCAGCAAGACCGTTGTAAGATTTTCCTTTCTTGAGGTGCTCTATTTCCAAGCGTTTAAGGAACTCTAAATTTACTTCAAGAAAGGTCATGTCCCGACCGCCGTTGAATTTTCTTACCGTTGCAACGACCTCTGCATAGTATTTGGCATTGCCAATCCGGTTGGCTTCTTTCATTTCATCGATGAGTGTTTGGGCATATGCGAAGAAGGATGCTCGCTCCGGCTTTTTTTCTAAGTGTTGTTTCAATTGGGTTACTGAGAAGGTATCAAGAAGTTTTCGTTCGTCCAGTTTAGCGATGGCATCTATGGCGAGTGACTTTTTCTTTTGTAGTTGGTTGTTGAGCCTGGTTACAGATTCTGTTCCTTTGTATGAGGGTTTAATGCAACGTGCTTCTGTATTCCAGTCCGCTTCTTTGATAAAGAATCCGGTGTTGATTTGAGCAACTTTTTGGTGATGTGAGATGCGTAGAACGATGGGGTAGGTGCCATCGGTCCGAGAACGGCGGGTGTCGAGTGAAAGAGTTATAAAAGTTTTCATGGTGCTTTATTTTTTTGAATGAATTTTGCACCAGTCTAGCAGAAGCGCATAGTGGCTTGTAGTATCACGAATTTGTTGAATTGAAACAATTGTAATACTGCAAAGCTATGGCTCGCTCCTTATTGAGAACGGAATACTTAATTGTTGTCTGACTACTTTTCGTTAGAGAAGATGCTATTAAATCCTGTGCATGTAATGTGCATGTGGGGGATATGTTCAAATGAGTATGGATGTCATCAAATGCGCGTTTTTTGCATAGAAATGATGAAAAAGGTGCGAAATACGGGTTAAAATATACGCTGTGTCCCGCCTGTTAATCTTGGGGTCCCTGGTTCGAGCCCAGGTCGGGGAGCAAAGGCGATACGAAAGTATCGCCTTTGTCATTTTAGGCTAGTACCGGCCTGTACAATAAGGCACGGGTGGCCGCTTGCCAGTTGGTGTTTTTGTACGTTTTTACAAACCATGCCTATACCAGGGCAGTGTAAGGTGCTTATTATTAGCTGGTTGTAAAACCGAATGCCTATACCCCTTTGCTAAAAATGCCTACACCCCAAACACATACTGCATTTATATAATATGTTACACTGCTTTACTTTTACTTTGTTACCAATTACTGTCCCGATTTTTATAGGTGGTTTATAGTATTTTATTATACTATATTTGAAGAATTGCTTGCGCAGCCCCGAAACGGAAACGCTGCTGCGGGAGAGTACCTTAGTGGTTGGTGACGCTGCTCTGTTTATATTTGTATGGAAGCTAAACACCAACCACGGCTGAAAAGTTTGACAATTTTGGAGCAGAAAACGACCCTAACACGATGGTATTAGACCGGTTGGTTAAATAGTTTGTGCTATGGTTGGTGTTTGCTTATTTAAAAACAAGCATCGCGGCGTTACCAGCCACTAAACAGCGTTGCTGCGAGAAATATTTATAACCATATTTTATTATACTATATTCAAAGAATCACCTTGCGCAGAGTCCCGAAACGGAGACTCTGCGCAAGGTGAAAACAATTAAAGAGTAATTATATTAATAAAATAAATGATAATATTTGACTATTTGTATTACGCGTTGTATTGTTTAACAACGATAAATCGAAATCCCGAGGGTGCTGAAAGTAGAGCGATGGGAGCTTTCGCAATAACTTTTGCAATTAATTTTTTTAACATCCAGAACATTCTAGCCGCTTATTTCATTATAAATGAAAGGGAGTATGTAGCGATAAAGTTCCTGCTTTGTATTGCATTTTGTATTGCATATCTTGCCTATAACAGAAGGGCGTATAGGCTTCCTGATTTTTTTCAAAATAAGTACGGAAATAATAATAAGTTACACGCTATACTGGGCGCAATTTATTTTTGGAGCAGCATAATTCTTTTTACATACACCGCTACTTGCCTAAAAAAAATAGATTAAATACTAGATGAATTTGCACCATATGAAATTAATGTTTTTTGTTCCAGCGGGGTCTCCGCAAAACAAATAACAGAGGTGGGACCCTGTTGTAACTACATAACAAGTATATTTAATTAACCGCGGTGTACAGCCTGGCATAGGCCCTGCTTTAGAGGCACCGCTGGAACACAACCACTAACCACGGCAGAAAATGGCTATACTATATTATTGTTTTTATTCTTTTTATAAACACATTAGGAAAACCGATGATCCTCATACATTGACCGTAATGGCTCTCAGTGCTTCAGAGGCTTTTTTTTCATCGGCTGTATTAAGCATAGTATTGGCAAACTTTTTTTGTTATTCAATAGACGAAAGGAAAATGTTTGCTTTTATACCTATTTACTTGCTAATAAATTATCTATATTTTATCAAGTCCAGAAGGCATTTGGAAATTGTAGCCAAAGCCCCTCTCTTTTTTAACAACGCGAAGATATCAGCATTTATCACATTGCTATTTTTTCTGATTACAGCATCTTCACCGTTATGGGGAATTCTTATTACAGAAAGAATTTTGCATAATTGTAATGTAACCAGTATTAACCAGTAATGTATGGACATGATATGAAGTATAAAGTTTTTGTTCCAGCGGGGTCTCTGCAAAACAAATAACAGAGGTGGGCCCCTGCTGTAATTACTTAACAAGTATATTTAATTAGCGCGGTGTACAGCCTGGCATAGGCCTAGCTTTGGAGGCCGCGCTGGAATATAAAATTTACCGCCCCGACCGCCTTGTGCGGTCACCCCGTGCCGAAGCTACGTCCGGCACTTGCAGCCTAAAATAGGCGGGGAATCTAACAGCCAAACAGCCGGTCAGCCTGTTTATATCAGGGGTTTGTTATACTATCAGTTTTATAAACGCTGCCGCGCGTTGCAGTACGGCGGCGGGGGCTTCTTTGTGCGGGGTGTGTTTTATGTGGGGTAGTATAAAGGCCTGTGCGG
>CAYREY010000140.1:0-4097 GCA_964423405.1 uncultured Chitinophaga sp.
AAAACAACATACTGGAACTGGTAACCGCCAACGAGCGCGATTTTCTGGAAAGTGTGTATGACGAAAATTAATACTGCAACAAGCAGCGCTCTGTAAACTACAAAACGGAAAAGCCATCAAAATGAGCCTGTTCGCCGTAAACGGGTGGTATGTCTGCTGCATTAGCCCGCTTATGGACCCTCATATCGCATACCGGCATTAGCCATGCCCGTACCGAGCGTGAACGGCGCGAGATAATAGACCTTAATAAAGGCTTATTTCTACTGCTGCTTATACAGGTGTTTAGTTTTGCCTCGCACCTGGCTAACGGGTTGCAACGCTCGGCGTTAATGACCGGTGTATTTGTTGCCGGCCTGTTTATGCTGCGTATACTGCTGTGGAAAGGCCACGTAAACGCAGCCAAAATAGCCAGCATTATACTTATCAATTACAACACTATTACCATGGCGGTGTTTCTGGGCCCGCAAACCCGGGTTATAGATTTTTTATTGCTTACCGCCCTGCTGCCCTTGTATTATTTCGAAATACATAACCGCAAACTTATTTTTTGGGGCATAGCAGTTAGTGTGGTGCCCTTTGCCCTATACCATTTTATAACCCCATACATTGCCCTGTACGGTGTGCCGGTAAGCGAGCAACTGATAGTAAGCCAAACCACCGAACCGGTTAAACTGCTTAGCCTGGTAGCCCTGCTGTATCTTATATATAATAAAAATCTACGCTACGAACGCGAGGTAACCGAAAAGGAAACCGAACTTATTAACCAGAAAGAATTGTACGAACGCCTGCTGGAGCAGATACCTATTGATATAGTAACCTTTGATAAAGACCTGCGCTACACCTATGTAAATAGCATGGCTATGGCCGATGGCGAGATGCGCAAATGGATAATAGGAAAAACCAATGCCGAATATTTTGAGCACCGAAAGCTGGATAAGAGCACGGCGCAAAGTCGCGAAAGCATATTACACCAGGCACTGGAGCAAGAGAAGCCGGTGCAAATGGAAGAGGTAATGACCGACCGCCACGGCAAAACCAAACACACGCTTAAAGGTGCTGCCCCTATTTACAATAGTCAGGGCCAACTGCTTTGCCTGGTGGGTTACTCGCTGGATATTACCAGTATAAAAGATGCCGAGGTAACACTTAAAATGTATGCCGCCGAACTGGAGCGCAAAAACGAAGACCTGAAACATTTTATACATGCTACCTCGCACGATTTAAAAAGCCCCCTGCGCAACATAGCATCGTACCTGCAGTTGTTGCAAAAACGCAATACGGGTAAGCTGGATGATGACTCGCTGAGCATGATAAGCCATACTATTAAATCGGTTAAGCACCTTAACCAGCTTATTACCGATATTTATCATTACTCGGTTGCCGACCAGAACGATAAGCCCGCAGAAGTAACCGATTTGAACAAGGTGGTAGATGATATACTTAAGCGCATGGCCGCTACTATAAACGACAGGCAGGCGCAGATAACACACCACCGCATGCCGTTAATAGAGGCCGCACCATCGCACATGGCTATGCTGCTTAACAACCTGATAGAAAATGCACTTAAATACAATAACGCTACCCCGCCGGTAGTAAACATAGGCTTTACCGAAACCGCGCAGGAGTACATTTTCAGCGTGGCCGATAACGGTATAGGTATAGCGCCACGGCACACCAAGCAGATTTTCGAAATATTTAAGCGCCTGCATACTTCCGAAGAGTACGAGGGTACCGGTGTGGGCCTGGCCATTTGCAATAAAATAGTGCAAAACTACGGTGGCCGTATGTGGGTAGAAAGCGAACAGGGTACCGGTTCGGTATTTTACTTCAGCCTTTCGCGCCAACAGGTAAAAATAAAACCAACCACCGCTTTTAAACTCGATGGTTACAATGGCCTGGCAAAAGCCAGCTAAGTAACGGTTGCCTGTTTGGCATACACTTGCAGCAATGTTTTACTTGTTACATTTTTGGTACAGCAAACAATACCTGTGCAGCAGTTGTTGTTTGGCGGTAAACACAACTGTACATGACCTACACTACCCAAACAGTAATAAATGCCCCGGTTGAACACGTAGCCGGGCTACTGGGCAACCGCGATAAAATGCATATATGGATGCAGGGGATGGAAGGGTACAAGCACCTGAGCGGCGACCCCGGTACCGTTAATGCACAAACTGTTATTTACCTTAACCTGGGTACTACTGTACAGGTAACCGAAACCATACTGGCTATCGATTACCCTAACCGGTTTAGCGTGCGGTACGAAATGCCACAGGGCAGTGTTATTATATCTACCATACTAAGCCGCAAAGGCCGTAAGGCCACCACCTACATGCTGGAGCATACCTTTACCTTTAACGGCATGCTTAAACTGGGTGCCGGCCTTATGAAACCTGCTTTTATTGCACAAAGCAATAAGGTAATGAACCGGTTTAAAGAAATGGTAGAGGCCGGCGAATAGCCACCGGTTTACTTAAGTTAAGCTGCATTTGGCTGTTTAGCTCTCATCCTTACGCCGCATAGGTGTCAAACTAAGGGTGAATTGATAATGCTCAAACATAGGCACAGTAAGGGTTTCTGGTAATTGTACATCCACCTCCGGTTTCGCTTCGCTCAACCACCTCCGCCAGCGGAGGACAGAACAGCCGCCGATACAATTTAAGATTGACATAACGAAAGCGCCGGTATTTTGTCCTCCGCTGGCGGAGGTGGCCCGCTGCTTTGAGCGGGACGGAGGTGGAGAGTAGTTCACCTGAAACATCGGCCCGGGCTACGTTTCAGATATTTTATCATCCTCTTAGCTTTACGCGTATGCGATTTATCGGGCACGACGAAGCAATCTCTCTGGCGTCTCGTCATTGCGAGAAGGTTTCGGCTTTGAGAAACCGACGAAGCAATCTCTGTATTGGCTGTTTAGCTCTCCTCCTTCGCCCCGCCACGGCGGGGCGGCATTTTAAGGGGGAGGTGGTCGGGCGAAGTGTCCCGATAGCTATCGGAACGGGGGGGGGCTTCACTTAATGCCACCGGTTATTTAAAATGGTTGATGCTGATAACAAACTTATCTTTCTGTGGCTGCATAAACTGTTTCCAGTCCAGCGAAAAAATGCGCGCTACAATCACCTTCAGGTCTTTGTATGAACCCGGTTTGGTAAAATAAAAGTTGGCCCCGTTTAAAAAGGTATCATCTATATGCTGGCTGCTGCACGAGGTAGAGTAGATAACCACCGGTACCGTTTTAAATTTTTTATTGCTGCGTATTTCAGTCAGGCACTCCTGCCCGTTTTTTAGCGGCATATTCAAATCCAGAAAAATAATATCGGGTGCCGTGGCGCTTTGGTTTAAAAAAGTCATCAGTTGCTGTCCGTTGCGCGCTATAGTAACCCGCACATGCGGGGCAATTTCGTTCAGTACTTCTATCAGCATATCGCGGTCATCCTCATCGTCGTCGGCCAGCACCAGGTTAACCGGCTTAGGCCACACGGCCGATAGCAGTATGCATACCGCCGGTGGGGTAGTGTGGTGTAGTCTGTGGGCGGGTGTATAGTGCTTAGGGGGTAAAAGCATGTAGGGTAGCTTCTGTTGGGTTTATAAATGTAAGGGTTTAGGCAACCGGTTGTTACCGGTTAGCTTTTTTAACTTATTCGTTTTAGTACAATTAATGTATTTAGCTATATGTAGCACCGGTTATACGGGCTGCATATACACTACGGGTGTAATGGTGGGGTAAATAAAGCCGCCTGTAAATGTAAGCGTGCTTATATAACAAAACGTAAGCGGTGCCCTGTTGGTTACAAATACAAAATGTTTTATACACGTTGCAGGCTTTATGGCTGCTTTTTGTGCGTGTTACAACAGGTTATGCACATTTGCGGCACGCGTTTAAATAACCGGAACAAAATTGGCCGTATATGTACTAAAACGTAGTACATGAATACGAAACCATCAACCAATTTGCAGCTAACTATTATAGTAAAAACCACCCGCGAGCGTTGCTACTGGTGCGGGCAGCACCTGCGTACGTGTGGTATGTGCAATGGCACCGGTATGTACCGGGGTGGCAAATGCCAGCCCTGCCTGGCCAGCGGATGGATGTGCCC
>CAYREY010000141.1:0-4004 GCA_964423405.1 uncultured Chitinophaga sp.
AAACCGTGCAAAAACCATGTATTGGGTAAAACTAATTACCCTGGTATATAACAGAGTAACAGCGGGGTAATAGCCACACTATTTTTCACACTCCGGCAGTGTAAAATAAAAGGTAGCACCTTCATTTACCTTGCTATCGGCCCATATATCGCCACCATGCCGTTTAATAATACGCTGCACGGTAGCCAGTCCTACGCCGCTACCCTCAAACTCGCTAAGGGTATGCATCCGCTGAAACACCCCAAATAGCTTGTCTATATGCTTCATATCAAATCCGGCCCCGTTATCTTTTACGTAGTAAACAGGCTGCCCGTCTTTTTCGGTCATGCCAACCTGTACAACCGGCTTATCTACCTTACCCGAATACTTAACTGCATTACCCAGCAGGTTGGCCCATACCTGGCGCATCAGTGCAGTATCGCAACAGGCCGGTTGTAGCACATTCCACTCTACAGTTGCTTTAAAATCGGGCGTATTAAACCGTACATCGTCCATCACAGTGCGGGCCAGTTCATCCATATCTATCTTCTGCTTATCCAGCGGTGCTCTGCCCAATTGCGAAAAGCGCAGCAGGTCTTTTATTAGCTCCGACATCCGCCGTGCACTGTTATCTATCACCTGCATCATTTCGCGTTGCTCATTGTTCAGCGGACCATCAACCTGCTTAAGCAGCAAATTTGTAAAGCCCCTCATTACGCGCAACGGCGATTGCAAATCGTGCGAAACCGTGTAGCTAAATGCCTCCAGTTCGCGGTTAGCATCGGCAAGCGCTGCTGTACGTTCCTGCACCCGCCCCTCCAGGCTTTCGTTAAGCGCCTTAATTTCCTCTACCTGCATCATTAATCGCGCATTAGCATCCTGCAACTGTAGCTCGGCCAGTTTCTTTTCGGTTACATCTTTTATAATACCATACAGGCGCACCGGCTTACGGTACTTATCAAAATCAAACTTCCACTCAATGTAACCATGCCTCAATTCGCCATCTTTACGTATAAACCTGAAATAGAATGACGAGCTGATAAACTTTTCAAATGCCTCGCTTATCCTTGCCTGGGCCTGTACTGTATCATCGGGGTGTATAAACGACAAAAACAATTCTATACTTGGTGCTGTCCGTTTTATACCCAGCATATTAAAGGCTTCATCGCTCCATTGGTGTTGGTTATTAACCATATCAATTTCCCAATTACCTACATGCGCAATAGCCTGTGCTTCGTTCATCTTGTCGGTAGTGGCTAAAACCTGCATTTCTGTAAGTCTCTGTTCGGTAATATCGTGCGTAATACCGTACAGGCCCACCGGTTTGTTTTGCTCGTTAAATACAAACTTTGTATCTGCATGAACATAGCGTATAGAACCATCGGATCGTACAATACGGTAATTAACCGAAAATGGCTGTAAGCTTTGCTGTGCAGCTTCTGACAGTTGCATTACCACCGCTAAATCTTCGGGGTGTATAAACGATTTCCACGTTTCGTATGATTGTTTTGTATCGCCGGGGTCGAGGCCATAAATACGGCAGGCCTCTTCTGACCATACCGCCACACCAGTTGCAAATTCAAGCTCCCAATGGCCAAAGTGGGCTATTGCCTGCGCTTTCTTTAAGCGGCGTTCGTTGCGCAATAACTCAGCTTCGTTTTGCTGGCGTTGCTCTTCTTTTTCCATCACCTCCAATGCAAACGAAATATCATCGGCAGCTTCTAGCAGCAGTGTAATCTCCTGCTCGTCAAAAAAATCTTTCACCTTCGAGTACAGCGCAAATACGCCAATAGTTTTGTCCTGCTTTTTTATCGGCAACATCAACCCTGATTGTATCGAATATTTTACAATATCTTCTTTATATGCCGCAAGTCCCGGCTCGTTCTCTACATCATTAACTACATAGTAATTACCGGTGCGCAACACAGCTGCTAGAGGTGTAGTGTTAAACGGTTGCAGCAAAAAATCAACCCCATTCTTCAGCACCTCCAGTATAGACAAGGCGGCACCGCTATGTGCACTTAAATAAAGCTTGTCATTAGCGCCTAACATGCCTATGCAGGCTACCATAAAACCGCCGGTGTTGGTGGCTACATTACAGGCATTCTGCAATAGTTCTTCCTCCTCCCGTATGTGTACAATACTTTGGTTAATAGCACTTATTACCGAATAAAGGCGGTTTGCCTTCAGTAACTCCAGCTCTGCCTTTTTGCGGGCTGTAATATCCAGCGACAGTATAAAAATACCCTGTGGTACCGGCTGTATACACAACTCAAAATAAGAGGTAGAGCCATCGGGAAACACAAAATGAGTTTCTATACGCTCAACCGTGCGCTCGCTCATACATTTTTCCAATAACTTAAACAGGGACGTAGCCTCTACGCCGGGGTATAAATCGGGCACGCGGGCACCTATCATTTTCTCTTTAGGATAATGGCCCTGCGTGGTAAGTGCATCGTTTACATAAATATAGCGCCAGTCGTAATCAATTATCTGCACTCCTTCGTGCAGGTTCTCTAACGTATTACTAAACTGCACATTCATATCTTCCTTCTCACGTACTGCAACATCGGCCTTGTTACGCTGCCGGTACAGGCTATAAATAATAACAGCAAGTATTATTGCCAAACTAACCATGGCCACACCCAACCATAGTTGTACAGATAGCGCCGAACTTTGCACCGCTTCTGTTCTGCTTTGGATAAGAAAACGTGTTCGTTGCAATCCGGCATTAATTATAGAATCTATATATTCTGTAGCCTGTAAATGTAGGGTAGCATTATTTTGCAATAACGAATCACGTATATCACTATGTAACAGCCAGGGTAATTCAGCCCTGAATACCGTATCAAGCTTGACAGCTAACTGCATATTTACAGTATCACGCACGGTATTAACCAAATCTGTAAGCTGATTTGATATAGCAGTGCTATCGGCATTAAACAAGTCATTAAGCTGATAGTGTCTGCCTGTGTCTGCAAATGTAACAGGGCCGGATAACAAATTATTCAACTGGCCCGATAGATTCTGAAATCCGCTGTAAACTCTATAACTACGGGTTTGCAGGTTAGAATATTGAATAAGCTGGCGATAGGAGTTGCCAAAAAAAAATGCTAACGCAATAATATAAAGCAAAACAATGCCATACAAAACTCTGCGCTTGGTCATATTAATGGGTTCAAACAGATTAATAACACCTTAGTGTAGCAATTGCGGGAGCAGACAATCAATCGCAATATAAAACAATCCACTTATATATTCTTATATATTCAAAATAATAAGTTCAAAGTTTATCTTATTTACCCCATAATAAAAGAGCCCTGGCATGATATCCGTTACATAGGCAAGAAACATTCATCACCCCTACAACAAACAAATATTATACCTCATATGTATAAAATTGCCACTAACTACTGCAACATAAATAATTAGGAAGCAGAATCACATCCAAACACCATTTAGGCAATTGCATGATTTTTGCCACCACACTTACCACAAAAAAAATCCCAACCTTTCGGGTTGGGATTTTTTTGTATTACTAAGCTTGGTTGTTATACTTACTCGGTTGCTGTTTTCTGGGTAGCCGGTATGTGCTGTATTTTCAGCTCCTCGGCCTCCTTGTTCAGCTCTATCATAAACACGTCGCCCGGTTTGGCGCTGGCGCGCAGTATCTCTTCGGCCAGTGGGTCTTCTACGTATTTCTGTATGGCGCGGTGCAGCGGACGGGCACCAAACTGAGGGTCGTAACCCTTGTCGGCCAAAAAGTCTTTCGCCTCGGTGCTCAGCTTAATTTCAAAGCCCAGTTCGATTATACGTTTGGTAACATCGCGCAGCGCAATATCTATAATGCTGTGTATATCGGTTTTGCCCAGGCTGTTAAAGATGATTACATCATCTATACGGTTCAAAAACTCGGGAGAGAAGGTACGGCGCAATGCTTTGGTTATTACGTTGCTGGCCATCTCGTCGTTCTGCTCCGATTTTGCCTTGGTAGCAAAACCTACACCGGTACCAAAATCTTTCAG
>CAYREY010000142.1:0-413 GCA_964423405.1 uncultured Chitinophaga sp.
TGTCCAGTTTACGGTGAGCTCGCCGCCTTTTATAAAAGCTTCGATGGGGCCAAAGTTTACGGGCACCGTACCACCGGATATATCAAAAGCTGCAAAACGTCTGTATTGCCCTGCTATTTCAAAAAAGTCGCCACCCACATACAGGCCACCATCAGCAGCTGTAACAGCCCACACCTGGCCGGCTGAACCTACCGATGGGTTCCATAAAGTAGCATTGTTGGTATTTGTATTTATATCTAAGCCTGCTATTTTATTCCTGCTTTGCCCACCGATAAAAGAAAAAAAGCCACCTGCGTATACGGTGTTACCTGCCAGCGCAAGGGACCGCACTTCGCTTCCAGTAACATAGGGATCCCAGGGTGTGGGAGGAGTGCCGCCTGTTGTTATATCTATGGCGGCCATATGGTTTCGGG
>CAYREY010000142.1:500-3788 GCA_964423405.1 uncultured Chitinophaga sp.
CCAGCGATATTAGCACTGGGGTTCCAGCTTGTAGCATTATTGCTGCCCGTTTCCAATGCTGCTATATAGTTCCTGCTTTGTCCGCCAATACTGGTGAAATATCCTCCCACATATACCGTACTACCTGTTTGGTTCACTACCATGGTCATTGCCGGGTTATTAGCATTTGGATTCCAGCCTGTGGCGGTTCCAGTACCTCCCGTATTTAAGGCGGCCATGCGGTTCCGAGTTTGCTCGCCAATAGTAGTGAAATAGCCACCGGCATATATAATATCGTTATATACGGCGAGAGCGCGGACGGCATCATTGGCATTGGGATTCCAGCTTGTGGCGGTTCCGGTACCTCCTGCATTTAATGCGGCAATGCGGTTACGGGATTGCCCGCCGATACTGGTAAAATTCCCTCCCACATATACTATGCTACCGGCTGTGGCAATGCAGTAAACTATACCATTAGGATTACCGGTGGCATTAGGATCCCACGAGGTGGCTGCGCCGCTGATTGCATCAAAGGCTGCTATATTGTGTCGGGCAACGCCGCCTATAGAAAAAAATTGTCCCCCAATATAAATTGTGCTGCCGGCTACCGCAAGCGTGCGCACCTGGTCATCGGCATTAGGGTTCCAGGATGAGGCAACACCAGCACCATTTGCATCTAATGCCGCTATACGGTTACGGCTTTGCCCGCCAATAGTGGTAAAGTCGCCACCTGCATATATCGTGCTGCCGTCCACTACAAGCTTATACACAAGGGCATTAGCATCGGGATTCCACGATTTGGCATAGTTACTACTGGCAATGGCATTAGCATCCAATGCTGCAATCCGGTTACGGTTTTGCCCGTCAATAGTGGTAAAGTCGCCACCCGCATATACTGTATTGCTACTTACTGCAAGCGCATACACACTACTGTTCGTATTAGGATCCCACCCTGTGGGGCTGTTACTACCCACTGTTAAAGCGGCTATGTTATTCCTGGTTTGACCATTTATTTTTGAAAATGCACCTCCTACATAAATTGTACTGCCACTCACTGCAAGCGCATACACACTACTGTTCGCATTAGGATTCCACGATGTAGCAGCACCGCTGGCCGAATCAATAGCAGCTATATTGTTCCTGCTTTGTCCGCCAATAGCTGTAAAACTTCCCCCAGCATATATTGTGTTACTTATAACTTCAAGGGTGTTTATTGGACCTGTAGCATTAGGATTCCAGTTTGCAATTGCCCCACTGGTGGCATTTACTTCGGCTAAATAGTTTCTGGTTTGCCCACCAATAGCAGTAAAAACCCCGCCTACATATACAGAATTGCCGTGTACTACAAGGCTGTACACCATACCATTGGCATCGGGGTTCCAGCTATTTAAGCTGCCGTCCACATTAACACGTGCCAGCCTGTTGCGCGGTTGTCCTCCTACCTGTGTAAAATTACCGCCGATATACCAGCCTCCTGTACCATCTGGTGCTACCGCCCTAATAAGGCCATTAGGCTTTACATAGTTCAGATTAGGATTGCCAGTACTTGTGCTGATGGCAGCCCCACAAGGTATATGCGGACCTACCTGTGTAAAATTTCCTCCGACATAAACGGTATTGCCTGCTCGGTGCACTGCATAAACGGGTCCATTTGTTACCCACATATTTTCCTGTAACACTTGCGCAAAAGATGTTGCTGTTAAAAATGATAAGAGAAACGTAATAAACTGTTTCATACTATTTGGTTTTAAATTGTGTACTTATGGTTGACAGCGGACGGATGACAGGTTGAAAAGGTGAAGATGGTTGAACATTGTTTTGAACATTGAACTTCAAACCTGAAACATCAAATAATATTCAATACGCAGTTTTCAATATTCAATACTCATTGATAAGTTCAGGATCCAAATCTCAAATCAGACATAGTCCAAAGACTATGGACTATCGACCATCGACCACATTCACAAGCACCACTTTACTATACGTTTTCACTCCATCCTTATCTACCTGCGCAATGCGGATGAACAATTTTTTATGGGAACTATCTATTGCATCAAAATCTGATTTGCTACAGGAAATATACCCAATGGACAAAACAATTAGCATAATAAGCTGCCAGCCTCTTTTTCTTTTACCACCGGAAAACAGCATAGCTGCAAAACCCAGCAAACTGACAGCCATAAGACCTGCACCAGTCTGGTAGTTTAAGCTATAGTGTAAAGGACTACTATTGTTGCCGTCCTTTGCTTTTGACAATACAGATTCTCCTATCTTTTGAAAATGCACGCCATCGGCCGATACTTCTATTTCGTAGTGATGGTTATTGATTTCGGTAAGCGATGTCCAGTTTACGGTGAGCTCGCCGCCTTTTATAAAAGCTTCGATGGGGCCAAAGGTGACTGGAAGCCAGCCGGGTATTTCTTCAAAGGCTGCGAAACTGGGCCTGTTTTGAGATTGTATCTGTGTAAATTGTCCGCCTACATATACTGCACCGCTCGCCGCTGCAAGCGCAAAAACATCGGGGTTGTCGGCTCCGGCATCCCATGAGGTCGCAAGGCCGGTTGTTGCATCCAGGGCAGCCACCCGGTTTCTAAGTCCCCCGCCAATAGTATTAAATATCCCACCTGCAAAAATGGTACTACCCGCTACTGCTATTGCATTAACCTGCCCATTGGCATTGGGGTTCCAGTCTTCGGCAGCACCGGTTGCAGCATTTAATGCGGCTATCATGTTCCTCGTTTGCCCACCAATAGTAGTAAAGTTTCCGCCGGCATATACTGTGTTACCTTTCACAGCCAGTGCGTTGACCGTTGAGTTGGCATCGGGGTTCCAGTTTTCGGCAGCACCTGTTGCAGCATTTAATGCGGCTATCCTGTTCCTCGTTTGCCCACCAATAGAGGTGAAGATACCGCCTGTATAAACCGTACCATCAGCCGCCACAGCCAGTGCTTTAACCAGCCCATTGGCATTGGCGTTAAACGCTGTGATGGCATTACCGCTTGCTTTATCCAGGGCGGCTATATAGTTTCGTGATTGCCCGCCAATATTTGTAAAGTTCCCCCCTGCATATACTGTACCATCCGCTGCCACTGCAAGGGCTCTTATTCCGCCACCCGTGTTGGTGTTGGCTGCATTCCAAGTTGGAATTGCATCTCCAGTTTCTTTATCCAGGGCGGCGATACTAAATCGTGAGGCTCCCCCAATAGTAGTGAAATTGCCCCCGGCATACACTTTAGTGCCATCTACAGCAAGTGCATATACCACGTTATTGGCATTGGGGTTAAAGGACGTGGCAGCACCGGTTCCTGC
>CAYREY010000143.1:0-3661 GCA_964423405.1 uncultured Chitinophaga sp.
GGGCTTTGACTACAGCGACCACCAACCGGTGAAACTGAAGATAAAGCTGAAGTAACAGCAAATGGTGTGTTATAGTACTAGAAAAAGCTATTGCTTTTTTTATGCTGCATGATACTTTAAACGTTCATGTACATATACCCAGTTGCTTTTAATCCAAAGAAATTGGAATTTTTTCAAGCTGTTTTTCAATGTTTGATTTAGAGATACTATCGGTACCACTCAGCTCTTTTTCTTTAGCTTGTCTTAACGAAAGCGATTCGCGATATTCTTTTGCCTCTGCTAGTTTTGTCAGCGTAATAGACAGGTTGAAATCTTTGAGGATCTGTTCGATTTCTTCGATAGTTGTTACAAAAAACTCAGCCCTTGTGTCTACAAGATTTAATCTCTTGTTGTCGAGGTGCTTATGTAAGGTATTTTCTAATTTCGGAGCATCTTCTGAGTAAATTAAGCCGTGGACATCAAAGTCAAACGGTACAGACGCATCGCCTAACTCTTTTACACGATCAAGTGGGTCCAGTCGTCTAGTCATTCCAATTTTGTAAACGTTTTCACCAAACGAACCAATATTTGAAATAATATATACATGCCCAGATTTTGTAAGTTGTGCCTGAGAAATGGCCCTTTCTTTTTGCGCATGTGCCTTTTCTAAATTATCTGTTAGCGTTTTAATTTTCTGATTTAGCTTCTCGAGCTCTTCTCCTGTAGCTTTTTCAACATCCGCTTTTGCCTTTTCCAACGCTTTTGCATATCGTTCTTCTTCAAGTTGTGCATCTTTAGCGGCTTTTTCTAACTCCTTTAAAGCCTTTTCTTCCTCTCTCATTTGCTCTTTAATTGCTCGTTGCTCTTCTTTTTCAGCTTGCAATTTTTGTTCAAGCTCAAACTCAAGATATAGTTCGTCAAGCTTTAATTGCATATATTGAGAGGTAATTGAAATTTGATTAGTAGAACCTAACTTGTTGATTGCTTCAAATGCTTTTTGTATTCGAGCTTCCATGTTTGCTATGTTACCCCAATTTACTTTAGCGATTGCAGCATCACACTCGCCATTAAACGCTCTGAGCATAAGCTTTGAGGCTTCTTTTACCATTTTTTTACCTTTCGCCTCACTGCCCTCAACGGTCCATTTTGTGGCACAGAAGGTTGCCATGTCATCTCTAATTACTTCTTTCTGTTTTTCAACAATTTGTGTTAGCTTTTGCTTGAACTCCTCAGAGGTGGAGTATGTAAAATGAGGTTTATATAAGCCAAAAGAAATGATTTCGAGATTTTCTTCAAGAATAGATATCTCTTTTAATAAGTTTTCGTAAATATCACGTTTGGACTTAAAGTCCATATTCAATTGTTCTTTTCTTTTAGAAAAGTCAGCACTTAAGTTTTCTAAGTCCGATTTTAGTTTAGCAAGGTCTATTGTGCGCTTTGCTATTTCATTATCCAGATCAATGATGTCTTTGTATTTGTTCTTAAACTTGTCAAAATCCGTCTCGACTTGTTTTAAAGCTTCACCTTTTTTAATGAAAAGGAATAAAAAGATGCTTGTAGTAACAGCCAAGAATATAACAGCAAGAGCCATAATCTATTTTTTTAAGTCAATTATCAATCAGACAAGATATGTAGTAGTCAAATATAAATAACGACATAATCTGTACAAAAAAAGTAATGTATTTAAAACAAACCAAGAAATAGTTTATTTAATAATATATATTGTTGTTTAATAAACAGCTGTCAAATGGAATTAAGTAAAAAGGTTTTTTCGCGCCGTGGTTGGTGTTTAGCTTCTTTAGTAGAATAGCAGAGCAGCGTCACCAACCACTAAGTTACCTGTTTGGCAACATGCTTTGCTCAAAAGCCTGGCTACCTTACGTCAGCGGGGCACACCTTGGTTCCGCGCCTACGGCACGGTATATTATCACTAAACTAATACTACCTGTATCCGGTGCCTACGGCACCACACAAATCCCGTAGGGATTAGATATGGGTAGAAAGAACATCGCTATTATCCGGCACCCCGTAGCGGGTGCTACCTTTGCCAGCCACGCCTACGTTTCGCAATACAGCACCGCTGCTTTTGCCAATTTATCAAACTAATCTTGTACATAAGTACATATAAATAATTTATATATAATATTGATAACAGTTTTGGGGTAGGGGTGGGTTAACACCAAAATTTTACAAAATACTGATAGTGAGGCTTTTGATTAGGGGGTGGGTTAACATTTTTTGTACCGGGCGGGTTTTCCGATTAATAAATAAATATGGTGGGGACTGCGGGGATACAAACCATATAGCCTTTGGGTTAAGCTGAAGTAAAAAACAGGTCTTATTAACCGGCGCGTATAAGCGCCGGCAACCGCTGGCCGCAACCGTAATGTTGCTTATTATTGCTATATGAAATTATTGATGTACCTTTTAGTGCTACTGGCTATGCCCTGCATGGGCCAGGTAAAAATTTTGTTTGATGCCAGCAAAGCACAAATGGCCAGCAATGCCGACTGGGTGGTAGATGCCGATGTAAACAACCTGGGGCTGGGTTTAAATGGTGTAATGGAAGAGGGGCAAAGTAACGAGGCCAATCCGCAGCGGTTTCCTACACCGGCGCAGGCGGGCATAAACGCCAATACCGATGAAACCTACTGGAACGGCGGGCTTTCGGCCTGGGCAATAGACCTGGCTAAAATGGGTTACGAAATAGAAACATTGCCCTACAATGGTACGGTTACATACGGCGATACCAGTAACCCGCAGGACCTTAGCCATTACAAGGTGTTTATATCGGTAGAACCCAATATACTTTTTACCGCTACCGAAAAAGATGCCCTGATACGTTTTGTACAAAACGGCGGCGGCCTGTTTATGATAGGTGACCATGCCGACAGCGACCGCAACTTTGATGGTTATGACTCGCCGCAGATATGGAACGACCTGATGGATAATAATACCATAGACCTTAACCCCTTTGGTATGGTGTTCGACTCGGCTTATTTTTCGCAAACCTCATCGCGTATAGCCAGCCTGCCCAACGATTCGTGTTTGCACAACACCACTATTGGCGATGTAACGCAGGTGAAAATTTCGGGCGGTACCAGTTTAACGCTTAACCCGGCCGATAATGCCAGTGTGCAGGGGCTTATTTATAAATACCAATCGGCTAATAGCGGCAACACACAGGTGCTTTTGGCTACAGCCCGCTATGGTAACGGCAAGGTGGCCGCCTTTGGCGATTCTTCGCCACCCGATGATGGCACCGGCGATGTAAACGATGTACTGTATTATAGCTACACCGGTGAGGTAAATGGCTCGCACCGGGTTATGCTGCTTAACACTACGCTGTGGCTGGCCGCCACCAGCATGGCAGATACTACCACTACCGGTATAGCCCCAACAGCTTTTGCGCCCTACATACAGGTATGGCCCAACCCTACCACCGGTAGCGTAACTATAACCCTGCCCGAAGTATTAACCGGTAAGGATATTGCCGTAACTGACTTAAGCGGCAAACTGCTATGGAGTAATGCTGCTATAACACAGCGCGTAGAAATACCGGCAGGCCTGTTGCCAGAGGGTATTTATATAGTACGTGTGGGCGGTATCAGCAAAAAGCTGGTGGTGGTTAAATACTAAAGTGCAGACTTCCGAAGTTTTTAAAACTTCGGAAGTCTAAGAA
>CAYREY010000144.1:0-3577 GCA_964423405.1 uncultured Chitinophaga sp.
ACGCCACCGTATGCGTGTCAGAGCTATATGCCTTCGGCGTTTGGTAATAAAGGGGGCGCTCCGGCCTGTATTTGTAAGTACAAGCCAAGGTACACACTACCCATAGCCTGCTATACCTCCGCCCAAAACGGTAAGGCAGTGATAATGTTTGTGGGATAATACCCGCAACCCAATACTACTATCGGGTGCGTACCTATCAAAAATAGCTCTGCAACAGCATTAACAAAAAGTAGCCTTTTAGGCTATTTACCTGTTTGATCTGATGCTGTTTATTAGCAAAAAAAATATTATGGCCGATTCTAATTTATCTAACGAAATAGCATTCGTATCTACCGCTAAAGGTAAAGCAAAAGCAAACCTATTTGAAAATAGCGCAGACCTGGCTTTTGAAACAAAATCAACCGGTTTACTAATGCAACTGGATGGTCTGGAAAAAAAGGAATTACTTACCCAGGCAGATCTTGATCTCGCAACATCTATATCATCAAAGTTCAGCCAGAGCAAACAACCAATAGTTGCCAAACCAGCAACCGGCACAGGCACTATTCAGTACCAGGCTATTATAGGTGAGTATAATAATATACTACCGGTATGGTTTTTAGAGCTTGGGCAAATACGCTCTAAAGCTGTATGCCACCTAAGTACATCGGGCACCGACTACAAAGGCCGCAGGGGTAACTGGCAGGGTACCGGCTTTTTAATAAGCAATAACATACTGCTTACTAACTACCACGTACTTAACTCGAAAGACGTTTGCGAAAATGCCATTTGTAGTTTTAACTACCAACTGGATGAAAAAGGAAAAATGCAGCCTACACAAAACTACCGGCTAAATCCGGGCCGGTTGTTTATCAGCAGCCCCGAAACAGAGCTGGATTTTTGTTTTGTATGGGTAGATAATGACCCTGGCAAAAAATTTGGTTACATACCATTGGTACGCCATGCATTTATGGTAAAAGAAGAAGACTTTTCGAACATCATTCAGCACCCGGGCGGCAATGTAAAATCAGTAGCCCTACAAAACAACCAGGTAACTTTTCAAAACGAAACAGTAGTACACTATACTACCGATACACTTGCAGGTTCTTCAGGTGCCGTAGTATTCAATAACGAGTGGAAACCATTTGCCTTGCACCATGCTACCCGCCAGACAAAGCCGGCCGATATTGAAAAAAACATACCGGCTCAAATACAGAATGAAGGGATTAAACTATCGGCAATTGCAACCTACCTCGAATCGGTAAATGGAGGGCATGCCGGTACAGCTGCGGCCGAGGTACTGGCTATGTTTAAAGATACAGATGCCATGCTTGGCTACTTTGGAGGGCTGGGGCGCGAAAGTCTGGTTGCCGATACTGCTTCGGCCCTTGAACGGGTAGTAGATACCTACAAAGGCGAGGCAAAAGACATTGATATTGCATTTTGGAATGTTGAGTGGTTTAATAAATACTACAAGCAAAAAATAGCAGAGGTAGCAAAGGTTATTGTGAGGATGAATATGGACGTATGGGTGTTTGAAGAATCATCATACGTGGCGGCCAAAGAGCTGGTAACATACCTGAAAGAAAGGTACGACCTGGATTATGACTGCGATGGTAGCCAGCCCAATGCCAGCTCAGAGTTGCAAACCACTACTATTATCTGGAATACGAAAACAGTAGAAGTAAGTAAAAAAGAATGGTCGAAAAGAGTTGATAAATGGTTTCAGCTACGCAGCGAGGATATAGAGAGCGCAGATGACCTGGTACTTGAAGCAGATACCATGTTTGAAAGCGTAGATGGTAAAATATTTGACAGGTACCCGGCACTGTTTTATGTAAAATCTAAAACCGGTAATGAATTTACCGCCTACGTAGTACCCCTGCACCTGAAAGCAAAAGATGAAGGCTCGAAACGCCGTATACTGGCATCAAAAATATTATCGGCAGCCATCAGCTCTATGATAAAAGATAGCAAAGCTGATACAGATTGGATACTTGGTGGTGATTTTAATGCTACGCTGGCCTCGGGCGATTTTGATTTGTTGCTGAACGATTTCACGGCACTAAGCGCAGCCGATGAAGGCGCCGGCGAAATGACTTATATAAAAGGCAAATACAAATCTGTAATCGATCATATTTTTATATCACCTAACCTGCAAAGCACTACCGATAATGAATACATTATAGTAGCACACGATAAAGTATTACCCGACTACCTGTCTATCAGCGATCACAGGCCGGTATTAATCCGCATTAGCTTAAGCAATAAAAAGAAAGAAGTTGATACGGATAGCACTAACGCCGTAACGGTTGCCGATGAGGATAAAGCAACGCTGGTAGAGGCTTTACGCAAACTAAGTAAAAACAAGAAAAAGTCATCGGCCAAATCAGGCAATGTAAAATCGAGCCGAATAAACCTGCATGCAGATTTGGCAGAAGTTGAACAAAACAGAAATAAGGAGTATTACGATGAAACGGCTGATAAAGCAGCATTAAAAAATTACTATACGGGTATAGATACCGGTTTAAAGGGTACAGCGCTATACGATAGCCTTAACAAATTACTTACACGCACGCACACTACTTTACTATCGTACCAACCAGCAAAGTACCTATATCCGTGGGTAGACCTCCAACCCGATAAGAAAACGATATTGAATATATATAGCGGCGATAGTACTACCCCCGAAGCATTGATTCAATCTGATTTTGAAACACAGCAACTTGCACTGGAGCGTTTTAACGGCATTAAACCCAATGACAATTTCGAAACGGCATTCAGTGCAGATAAAGATGCAGTTTTAGAAACACTGGAAAACAGTATGGGTTTTAACTGCGAGCATGTTGTGCCTCAATCGTGGTTTAATAAGGCTAACCCCATGCGCGGCGATTTACACCACCTATTTTCATGTACCCCCAATTGCAACAGTTTCAGAGGTAACATACCGTACTACGAAAACGCCGACTGGGAAGAGAAAGTAATGGATATGTGCGGTCTGCGCGAAGCAGAAGGTTTTGAACCTAAAGATGGAAAAGGTAAAGTAGCGAGGGCAACGCTCTACTTTTTAGTGAGGTACCCGCATACAATTGACCGGTATAACCAAAGCGATATACAAACCCTGATTGAATGGCATATAAATGAGCCACCTACGCTTTATGAAAAACACCGCAATGCATCTATACAACAATTGCAGGGCAACCGAAATCCTTTTATAGATTTTCCTAAACTGGCTGCTAAAGTAGACTTCTCAAAAGGCCTGAAATAAACAATAACAGCATGTATATGCAGGCGACAACAACCCGCCTGCATATATATGCTGTACTAAGTACTATATGTTTCTTACTATATCCGGCAGTGTATAACAGCGCCGTTGTTTATTCTGATAACACAACGCACTACTATTTCTTAGTTGCCAGTTTTTTCTCTACCGCCAGCAGGCGTTTTTCTATATCGGTAAGTTCGGGGCCGGTGGTACCAAAGGGTTTGCCTTTTTGTTTCAGCAGGTAATCGGGGTTTACATTAAACACATGTACCAGTGCACATAGCTGCTCTACGGTAATGTTGCGCTCGCCGCTGCGCCAGTAGTGTATGGTTT
>CAYREY010000145.1:0-3549 GCA_964423405.1 uncultured Chitinophaga sp.
CCCCCTATTTTTGCGCTATTCCAAAAAGGCAACAAATTCCCTCCAATACGATTTTGAAATTCGGAATATAAAACTACTTTTGCCGTCCCAAAATAAAAGAGCGAATGCCTACAATTCAACAGTTAGTAAGAAAGTCACGTTCAATTATCCGTGCTAAAAGCAAGAGCCGTGCACTTGATTCATGCCCTCAAAAGCGTGGAGTTTGCACCCGTGTTTATACCACTACGCCTAAAAAACCTAACTCGGCACTACGTAAAGTTGCCAAAGTACGTTTAACCAACGCGGTGGAAATAATCGCCTACATACCAGGCGAAGGACACAACCTGCAGGAGCACTCAATCGTACTTATCCGTGGTGGTCGTGTTAAAGATCTTCCGGGTGTACGTTACCACATTGTACGTGGCTCGTTGGATACTGCCGGTGTAGAGAACAGAAAGAAAAGCCGCTCTAAATACGGTACTAAACGTCCTAAAGCCGGTGCAGTAGCTGCCCCTGCCAAAAAGAAATAATAACTAAGTAATTAAAGTAAATAGAAACTCAAAGCAATGAGAAAAAAGAGAGCTCCGAAACGTTACGTACAGCCAGATCCTAAATTCGGTGATGTAATGGTAACGCAATTCGTAAACCGCCTGATGTACGAAGGTAAAAAATCAGTAGCCTATACCATTTTCTATAGCGCACTTGATCTGATTGAAGAAAGAACCAAAGAAGGCGGTTTAGATGTATGGAAAAAAGCTATCCAGAACATAGGCCCTTCGGTAGAGGTTAAAACCCGTCGTATCGGTGGCGCTAACTTCCAGATACCTACTGAGGTACGTGGCGAGCGTAAAGCTTCTGTTGCTATGAAATGGATTATACAGTACAGCCGCGATAGAAACGGTAAGAGCATGGCCGACAAACTGGCTTCGGAAATTATAGCCGGTAGCAAAGGCGAAGGTGGCGCTTTCAAAAAGAAAGAAGACACGCACAAAATGGCCGAGGCTAACAAAGCGTTTGCACACTTTAAATTCTAAGTAATAAATCCCCGCTCCGGCGGGGTATTTTCATAAAAAAATAAACGGAGGAACACTTCAAGTAAAATGGGTAAAGATTTAAGTTATACAAGAAATATCGGTATTGCAGCGCACATCGATGCTGGTAAAACTACCACCACCGAGCGTATTCTGTACTACACCGGCGTTAACTACAAAATAGGTGAAGTACACGAAGGTGCTGCAACTATGGACTGGATGGAGCAAGAGCAGGAGCGTGGTATCACCATCACTTCGGCTGCTACCCGTTGCCAGTGGACCTGGAAAGACAAAAAATACGACGTAAACATTATCGATACTCCCGGCCACGTGGATTTTACCGTAGAGGTTAACCGCTCACTACGCGTACTGGACGGCCTGGTATTCCTTTTCTCTGCCGTTGATGGTGTTGAGCCTCAATCTGAAACTAACTGGCGCCTGGCCGATAACTACGGTGTAGCCCGTTTGGGTTTTGTAAACAAAATGGACCGTCAGGGTGCCGATTTCTTCAACGTTGTTAAGCAGGTTAACACCATGCTGGGTTCTACCCCAATGGTTATGCAAATTCCTATCGGCAACGAAGAGCACTTTAAAGGTGTGGTAGATCTGGTTACCAACGAAGCTATCATCTGGAACGAAGAAGACAGAGGTATGACTTACAAGGTAATTGATATACCTGCCGACCTTGTTGATGATGTTAAAGAATACCGCGAAAAAATGCTTGAGCAGGTTGCTGAGTACGACGATACCCTGATGGAGAAATACTTCGCCGATCCGGATTCTATCACTGCAGAAGAAATACGCGCGGCTGTTCGCCAGGCGGTAATCGACCAGAAAGTGGTTCCTATGTTCTGCGGTTCATCGTTCAAAAACAAAGGTGTACAGGCTGTGTTAGATGCTGTTTGCGCTATCCTGCCTTCGCCTATCGATAAAAAAGAAGTAAAAGGTACTAACCCCGATACACTGGAAGAAATCAGCCGTAAACCAGATACCGACGAGCCTTTTGCAGCACTGGCATTCAAAATCGCTACCGACCCGTTCGTAGGCCGTCTGGCTTACATCCGTGCTTACTCGGGTGGCCTTGATGCTGGTTCTTACGTACTGAATACCCGTACTGGTAAAAAAGAGCGTATCAGCCGTTTGTTCCAGATGCACGCTAACGATCGTAAACCTATCGACCGTGTAGAAGCTGGTGATATTGCTGCGGCAGTAGGTTTCAAAGATATCCGTACCGGCGATACCCTGTGCGACGAGAAACACCCTATTATACTTGAAAGTATGAAATTCCCAGAGCCGGTTATATCACTGGCTATCGAGCCTAAAGCGCAAAAAGACCTGGATAAACTGGGTATGAGCCTTGGTAAACTGGCCGAAGAGGATCCTACATTCAAAGTATCTTTCGATGATCAAACCGGCCAAACTATTATAGCTGGTATGGGTGAGCTTCACCTGGAAATTCTGGTTGACCGTCTGAAAAGAGAGTTCAACGTAGAATGTAACCAGGGTGCACCTCAGGTTAACTACAAAGAGCGCTTAACCAAAACTATCGAGCACCGCGAAGTTTACAAAAAGCAAACCGGTGGTCGTGGTAAGTTCGCCGATATTAAAATCGAAATCGGACCTGCCGACGAAGGTCAGGTTGGCCTGCAGTTTATCAACGATATCTTTGGTGGTTCAGTACCACGTGAGTTTGTTCCACCGGTAGAAAAAGGCTTTAAAGAAGCTATGAAAACCGGTATCCTGGCAGGTTACGAACTGGACAGCCTGAAAGTACGTCTGTTTGATGGTTCATTCCACCAGGTTGACTCGGATGCCCTTTCGTTCGAATTGTGCGCTAAGCTGGCTTTCCGTACCGCAGCTAAAAACTGCAAACCGGTGCTGCTGGAGCCAATTATGAAAGTAGAAGTTATTACACCTGAAGAGAATACCGGTGATGTGGTAGGTGACCTTAACCGTCGCCGTGGTATGCTGGAAGGTATGGAAGCTAAAGTAAACGCACAGATAGTAAAAGCTAAAGTGCCGTTGAGCGAAATGTTTGGTTATGTAACCCAGTTACGTACCCTTACCTCGGGCCGTGCAACTTCTACCATGGAGTTCCACAGTTTCCAGCCGGCTCCTGAAAACGTAGCCAATGCTGTAATAGCTAAAAACCAGGGTAAAGTTAAAGCCGACGTTGAATAATTAATTGAATAAGTAAACCAACAAAATTCCATAAAACGTTCTTTTTATGAGCCAAAGAATAAGAATTAAACTAAAAAGCTACGACCATAACCTGGTTGACAAAAGCGCTGAGAAAATTGTGAAAACTGTGAAGAACACTGGTGCCGTTGTAAGCGGTCCGGTTCCACTTCCTACTCAAAGGAAAGTATTTACTGTACTGCGCTCGCCGCACGTAAATGCTAACTCTAAAGAGCAGTTCCAGCTTTGCACTTACAAGCGCTTGCTCGATATCTACTCTTCTACATCTAAAACTGTAGATGCCCTGATGAAACTAGAACTGCCAAGCGGCGTGGAGGTTGAAATCAAAGCATAAGTAGCT
>CAYREY010000146.1:0-3486 GCA_964423405.1 uncultured Chitinophaga sp.
TTTACAAACGCACTTAAATCGCTCAACCGTTCATCGGCTATTTTCATGCTTTTTACATTCTCTATAGTAAGCACTAAAAACTTTTCGGTTTCGCGCAGGTAAATACCCGAGCGGTGTTGGCCAGCATACTGAAGTATTTTAGAGAACACCGTGCTTTTGTAAAAGCTCGACTCCTGATTGGCTACAAAGTAGCAGCGCATGGTTTTGTTCTTCAGTATGATCTGCTCCATACCTAAGCGTGTAGCCATCCACTTTAGTTTCATGGCTTCAAACAGCTCATACACCGGTGGTGGTACATTGCCAAAGCGGTCATGTAAACCTTCTTCAAAACGCTGTAAGCCTTCTTCATCTTTTATCTCGTTCAGCTCGCGGTACAGCAACATACGTTCGGTGGTGTTGCTTACATAGCTGGTTGGTATCAGCATCTCCAGGTCGGTTTCAATAGCACAGTCGCGTACATAATCCAGCGTGCGCTCCAGTTCATCGTGGTACAGTTCTTTAAAGTCGGTTTGCTTTAACTCGCGTACGGCTTCGTCCAGTATTTTCTGGTACACATCCAACCCTATCTCGGCAATAAAGCCGCTTTGCTCAGCACCTAACATATTACCGGCACCGCGTATGTCCATATCGCGCATGGCTATGTTAAAGCCACTGCCCAGGTCGCTGAACTCCTCTATGGTTTTAAGGCGTTGTTTGCTTTCGTTGCTTAGCGTGCTCATAGGCGGCGCCAGCAGGTAACAGAACGCGTGCTTGTTACTGCGGCCTACGCGGCCACGCAACTGGTGCGTATCGCTTAAGCCAAACTGGTGAGCGTTGTTTATAATAATGGTGTTGGCGTTAGGTATATCTATACCGCTCTCTATAATGTTGGTGCTTAGCAGTACATCGTACTCGCGGTTAATAAATTTCATTATCACCTCTTCCAGCTTATCGCCTTCCATTTGTCCGTGTGCCACACCAATATCAATGTTGGGCACTATCTTCATCAATAGCTCTTTTACCTCGCCAATATCGCGTACGCGGTTGTGTACAAAAAACACCTGGCCACCACGGTATATCTCGTACTCAATAGCTTCTTTTATCAGGTCGGGGTCCATGGGGCGAACCTCGGTAGTAATAGGCTGTCGGTTAGGCGGCGGTGTGTTGATGATACTTAAATCGCGCGCACCCATTAGCGAGAATGATAGTGTACGTGGTATAGGTGTAGCGGTTAGTGTAAGTGTGTCAACGTTAGCTTTTAGAGTCTTAAGCGTTTCTTTGGTGCCTACGCCAAACTTCTGTTCTTCGTCAATAACCATCAGGCCAAGGTCTTTAAACTTTACGCTTTTGCCCACCAGTGCGTGCGTGCCTATTACAATATCTACCTTGCCATCTGCAATTTTCTCCAGCGTTTCTTTTTTCTCTTTACCGGTTTTAAAACGGTTCAGGTAATCTACCGTTATAGGAAAATCGGACAGACGTTCCTTAAACACTTTATAGTGCTGCATAGCCAATATGGTAGTAGGTACCAGCACGGCAACCTGCTTGCCATCGGTAGCCGCTTTAAACGCAGCGCGTATGGCAATTTCTGTTTTACCAAAGCCTACATCGCCGCACACTAACCGGTCCATAGGCGCCAGCGCTTCCATATCGCGCTTTACATCTTCAGTAGCCTTGGCCTGGTCGGGTGTGTCTTCATACATAAACGACGCTTCCAGTTCGTTCTGCATGTAGCCATCGGGTGCAAACTGAAAACCCTTCGATGCTTTACGTTTAGCGTAAAGCTGTATCAGGTCGAAGGCCAGTTCCTTAATCCGTTTCTTGGTTTTCTTTTTAAGGTTGCTCCAGGTATCGGTACCCAGTTTGTTTACCCGTGGTGCCTCGCCATCTTTACCAACGTACTTCGATATTTTGTGCAGCGACTGTATGCCCACATACATAATATCGTTACCGGCATAAATCAGGCGTACGGTTTCCTGCATCTGTCCGGCTACTTCAATTTTCTCCAGCCCGCTGAACACACCTACACCGTGGTCGATGTGCGTTACATAATCGCCGGGCTTAAGCTCGCGCAGGGTTTTCATCAGCAGAGCCTTGTCGCGGCTAAAGCCCTGACGCAGGTTATACTTGTGGTAGCGGTTAAATATCTGGTGGTCGGTATAGCAGGCCAGTTTCAGGTCTTCATCTACAAAGCCCTGGTGCAGGCCAATGTGCACCGGCACAAATACCGGCGTAAGCCCCTCCCCGTCCCTCCCCAAAGGGGAGGGAGAAACAGCCTGTTTAGGCTTGTTCTGTTTTTCAAGATCTTCGAAGATGGCATAGAAGCGTTCAATCTGTTTCGGGTTTTCGGCAAAAATCAGGTTGGCAAAACCGCTCTGCTGGTTCTGGTGCAGGTTGGCTATCAGCAGATCGAAATTTTTGTTGAACGATGGTTGTGGCTTACTGTGAAACTGAATGCGCTGGTGCGCGCGGAAGAATGTGTTGCGGCCAAACTCAACCACCCTGAAACGCGAGATACCTTTCAGAAAATCGGCAGGTGAAAGAAACACCTCTTCGGCTTCGCCTTCCAGCAAGGGATGGTGTGGGTGCTCTATCCGGTTTTTCTTTATATCGGGTTGTATCTTTTTTGCTTTCTCCAGCGCGTTGGTAAATACATCCAGTAGTATCTGTACATCTTTAAACCAAACTACTGTGTTTAGCGGAAACACATCGAGCACCGATGTTTTTTTATCGTTGCTAAAGTGCGTTTGTATGTTGGGCACAATGGTAACGCTGGCAATTTTTTTCTGGCTTAGCTGTGTAAGCGGGTCGAAGGTACGTATGCTTTCTATCTCTTCGCCAAACAGCTCAACGCGGTAAGGGTACTCGTTACCAAAGCTGTATACATCTACAATATCGCCACGTATGCTAAACTGGCCGGGCTCGTACACAAAATCTACCCGCTCAAACTCAAAGCCTACCAGCAGGTCTATCATAAAATCTATATCCAGCTTTTCGTTTACGCGCATGCGTAGTGTTTGCTCGTTCAGCACCTCCTGCTTTACTACTTTTTCAAACAGCGCTTCGGGGTAGGTAACCACCAGCTCCGATTTTATTTCGGAGTTACTTAACCGGTTAACGGTTTCGGTACGCAGCAGTACATTGTTGTTGTTTACCTCGCTAAAATCCTGCGGGCGTTTAAACGAATCGGGAAAGAAGAAAATATCTTTTGCGCCCAACAGGTTTTTAAGGTTGTTTTGAAAATAGGCAGCCTCCTCTTTATCGCTTAGTACAAACAGGTGGTTAAAGTCGGTTTGCTTAAACAGTGCTGCTGCCACAAAAGCATCCTGCGAGCCTATCAGGCCCTGCAGAAAAACATCGTTCGTATCATCGGCTTTTAGTACACCCACCAGCTGACTAAGCTGTGGTGTGCCGGCATATTGTTTTACTATTTCTTCTACGGTCATAAAATGCACAACGCCCCGACACGGTTCTGTGCGGGGTTATTTTTTGTTGGGGTGAATATAA
>CAYREY010000147.1:0-3465 GCA_964423405.1 uncultured Chitinophaga sp.
GTACTCATAAAATAGCCGCCATAAACTGGCTGATGGTACGCGCATCGGTGGCGGGTAAATCGGTTGGCTCTATGCTTTCATACTCGTGCCACAGGTGGTCTAACTCTGGGTCCCATTTAGGGAAGTGTAAAGGGGGGAGGAGCCAGTCGTTTGCGTAAAACCAGTGATGGTCTATTAGCGCTGCTTTAATAGCTTCTTCTACTTGCTGTAGCGATAAGCCATCGGGGTTTGCAAATATTACCTCGCCAAAGTTTTTGTAGTTGCCGCCGCAGCGGTATAGGTAGTTTAGTTGGATGTTGGGCATGGGGCTTACTGCATTTTAATAAGCCTCAAAGATAAACACTGTATACTTATTGTAGGTTGCTTTTAAGTCACGTTATACAGATGTTTGATATGTGAGTAACGACACCCTAAAATTATTTGGAGCACGCCTACGAGCCCTGCGCGAAAAGCAAAACCTAAGCCAAGCGCAGCTTGCCTACAAGGGCGATTTTAACCGCAACTACATAGGCATGGTTGAGCGTGGCGAGCGCAACCCATCGTTACTAACCTTGCAACGCCTGGCCGATGCCCTAGAGGTAGAGCTTACTGTTTTAATGAAGTTTAAAGCGGCAGGCAAATGAGGAGCTACTACTCTAACTCTATAGCTAACTTTTTACAGGACGATGATTTACGAATTTTAGGTTCGTTAACTGATTTCCATAACCATGCTTTAGAAGGACCACAAAAAGGCGCTTGGAAAAAACAAATTGAGATCTTAAAAAACTGCTTACAGGCTTTTCCTAACGGCTACATTTATTTTGAATTTGGTATTCCTAGGATGGGAAAAAGAGTTGACAATATCCTAGTTATAAACGACACTATTTTTGTTCTTGAATTTAAAGTGGGAGATGAAGCATATCAAAACTATGCCATTAATCAAGTAGTAGATTATTGTTTAGATCTGCAAAATTTTCACGAAGGAAGTCATTTTGTAAAAATAGCACCCATTGTTGTCGCAACTGACGCTTTACCTGTTAAAAACAAATTGAACATAGAGCGTAATATTTACGACACACTACTTGCAAACGACAACAACATTAAAGAAGTTATTGACTTAGTATTATCTGAAAGTGGAGCCAAATATATAGACCCTATACTTTGGGCCAACTCTCCTTACAAACCAACTCCTACAATTGTACAAGCTGCACAAGCTTTATACAAAGGACATAACGTAAAAGAGATTTCACGTAATGATGCAGGTGCAATTAATTTAACTAAAACGGGAGAATGTATTAACCATATAATAGAGTCTGCAAAAAAAAGCGACAAAAAATCTATCTGTTTTTTAACGGGAGTACCAGGTGCTGGCAAAACACTTGCAGGGCTAAATGTAGCTACCCAACGAATGCATGTTGCAAAAAATGAACATGCGGTTTTTCTTTCTGGAAATGGTCCTTTAGTATTTGTACTTAGAGAAGCTTTAGCTAGAGAAGCTGTGGCAACTTCGCAATTGTTAGATATTGAAACTATTAAAAAAGCTGAAGCAGATAGAGCTGCTAAATTCATTCAAAACATACACCATTTTAGAGATGAAAACTACAAGAAAGTTGAACCACCAGTTGAAAAAGTTGTAGTATTTGATGAGGCGCAAAGGGCATGGGATAGCGAGCAGACAAGCAAATTCATGAAAAAGAAAAAAGGCTTTCATGATTTTAATAAGTCTGAACCAGACTACTTAATTAGTGTAATGGATCGTCATCCAGATTGGTGTACCATTGTATGCTTAATAGGAGGTGGACAGGAGATTAATAAAGGAGAGGCGGGTGTTTGGGAGTGGTTAACCGCTTTGAAAAAACATTATAATCATTGGGATATACATTACTCGCATTTAATATTAACAGACAGCAACTATTTAGCTGATGATGCTCTACGTGATTGGCTAAAAAGCAATGGAACCGAGCAAACTGAGCTTCATTTATCAGCCAGCATGCGCTCATTTAAGTCTGAAAGGGTTTCTGAATATGTACATCAGTTGTTAAACTTAAATTCTGAGAGAGCAAAAGAACTACATAAAGCTATATTCAAAAAATTCCCAATTTATATTACACGCAATTTAGCTATAGCTAAAGCGTGGCTAAAGAAAGAAGCACGCGGTACAGAGAGAATTGGAATTGTAGGCAGCAGTGGCGGCAGAAGGCTAAGAGCCACTGGTGTAGATGTAAAAAACCGTGTTGATGCTCCTAATTGGTTTCTAAATGAAGCAAATGATGTACGTTCATCCTATTATTTAGAAGAAGTTGCAACTGAATTTACAATTCAAGGTTTAGAAATAGATTGGGTTTGCCTTGCCTGGGATATAAACTTGTATTTTGAAGATGGAGAATGGGTCTATAAAAAATTCTCTGGCACTGTTTGGAAAAATATTAACGATGACTTTGAAAGAAAATACCTGCTTAATGCTTACCGTGTATTATTAACCAGAGCTAGACAGGGAATGATTATTTACCTGCCCTATGGCAACCACGAAGATATTACTAGACCGCCTGCGCTTTACGACCAAACTTTTGAATATTTGAAAAGCTGCGGAATACCGGAGCTACAATAGGTACACATTGAATTAGCTCCCGTGTACTTTAAAACTAAAGCAGAGAAGGATACAACCTTGATGAAACAAAATACATCTATCGTAGCTCACTTAATAGTAGCTGCTCAAATTGTTTCTCAGGTAAACTTATCTCTGAATCGTCAACAAAGAACAAAATTTGCTCGTCTACCATTCTCGCCTCTTTAGATATATAATTAGAGTTATCATCCAGCAATAAGGCACACAAAGTAGTTGTTGCTATTAAGACATAGCCATAATGGGGTAGAACAATATTTCTGCCCGTATACTTTTGTTCTTGAAATCTGATGGTAGTTAGCATAAACAATTTTATTACATAACTGCGCAATGTATATGCGCACCAGCATTTCGGGCTTTGTATTTTTGCCCTTTATCATGCTCATATTATAGCTGCGTTGTTGTTTGGTGTGTACGTCGGCCATGGGGTAAATATACGGGTTAATACCAACAGCCTCCCCCTCCCCACCCTCCCCGAGGGGAGGCTGAGCAGCCAACAGCCGTTAAAACCCGGCTACCGTACGTACGCGCGTGGCCACTGCCGGTTGGGGGTAAGGCAGGGTGTGCGCGCAGCGGTGTTAATACAGTCCACCTCCGGCCTACGGCATCCCGACGCTTCGGTCGGGGCAGGCCCTCCCTTCCCTCAAGGGAGGTTTAACAGCCAACAGCCTCCCCCACCTAACCTCCCCCGAGGGGAGGTTCAACAGCCGGTAAAGCCGGTGTGTGTTAGGGTTGTTGCTGTTGGGTTTGCTCCCACTCGGTTGGGGTAAGCGGGGCCAGGCCGGCCAGGTTGCGGATCTGGTTGTGTTTTTCGTAGTCGGTAAGGTTGGGGTTGGCCAGTATGGCGCGCTTGGCGGTGTGGT
>CAYREY010000148.1:0-3335 GCA_964423405.1 uncultured Chitinophaga sp.
TAGAGTGCGAATAAACAGTTTTTTATCACTTAACAATAAACGCAATGGCAAAGAAAAAAAGCGACAGCAACACGATTGTAATTAACAACGTGCATGAATTTTTGGAGCGCATAGAGAAAGCAAAGAGCCTCATGCGCACAGGCGAACTACCTTTTAGCATTACCGGTGCACAAATCAAAGATGATTATTGCAACTACGGTTTCCGTATCAACAGCGGTGTGGGCGCCGGCGACAGCCACAAGGTAGACGGTAGCGGTATCATTCACGATGATATGCGCGAAGCATTCGCAGCGCTTAACGTGCACCTGGCGCTGATAGATGACGGGTTTGGCGACCGTGAAATAACAGACCCCGCCGAACTTACCGGCGACGATGTTACCACCCGATACCATGTAACCGGTTTTCAGTTTAAGGGCCACAAAGACGCTGAAACTATCGTATTGATAGGCAACAAATACGTACACAGCACCCGTGGCCGCATAGAGCTTAAAACGCCGCCGGTATCGCTGGAGGATTTGAGCGGTTACAAGTTTCACGAAAAGCTGAAAGAGGCCGCACAACACGCCCGTAACGAAGTAGCGTTGTACAAAGAGGGCAAATACACGCCGTCTATGGATGTTGAGCACGAAGATGATAACCAGCTCGAAATATTCGACGAAAAAGAAAACGAATTTGATAACCAACTGGACGCAGCGAAAGCATAATGTTTGTACCACGTCCATATCAAACAGGGGCTATTAATGCCGGTGTGCAGTTTCTTAATGCACCCAAAAAAGGCAACGCATTTATGATTTTGCCCACCGGCTCTGGCAAAAGTGTAGTGATAGGTAACCTATGTATCGGTGCTACCGGTAAAACACTGGTATTGCAACCAAGCAAGGAAATACTCGAGCAGAACTATGCTAAGTTTTGCAGCTATGGTTACAGGGCCGAGATATACAGCGCATCGCTGGGCAAAAACCACGTAGGACAGGTAACCTTTGCTACCATTGGGAGTATTATTCGAAAAAAACATTTGTTTGCCGATGTATCTAACATCATAATTGATGAATGCCACCTGGTAAATGCCGAAGAGGGAATGTACCGCGAACTGGTTAATTACCTGCCAAAAGCAAAGTTATTAGGATTAACCGCTACACCATACCGCCTTACATCGGGCTTTGATGGTGCTATGCTAAGGTTTTTGAACCGCTGTGAGCCACGGATATTTGACCAGTGCATATACTATGTGCAAAACAAAGTGCTGTTTGATGCCGGCCACCTTGCCAAACTGGAGTATTACAACTTTAATATGGTTGACCGGTCACTTTTACAAATGAACAACAAAGGCACCGATTTTACAGAGGCCAGTCTGCGCAACTATTACCGCCAGATTGATATGACCAGAAAGACTATCAACATGGCTAACAGTCTGCTAAAAAAGCGCTCAAACCTTATGGTTTTTTGTTCGCTGGTTGAAGAAGCTGTACAGGTGGCCCGCGCTATACCCGGTGCAAAGGTGGTAACAGGTGAAACAGAAGACACGCAGCGCGATAGCATACTGAAAGATTTTAAGGCCGGTAAAATACGTACCGTGGTAAATGTGGGTGTGCTAACTACTGGTTTTGATTATCCCGAACTGGAAACAGCATTAATGTCACGCAGCACTATGTCGCTGGCACTATACTACCAGATAGTAGGACGCATCATGCGCCCGCATAAAAATAAGCAGAGCGCATGGTTTGTAGATATGGGTGGCAACATAGATATGTTTGGCAAGATTGAAACAATGGAGATAAAGGAGAACTCAGCAGGCCTGCTTTCTATCTGGAATAATGGCCGGCAGCTAACCAATGTAAATTTTACAAAGAACTGATGAAAACAGACCATAAGGCAAATAAAATATCATGGCAGGCATATAGCTACATGAAGGTGTGTTTGGAAATTAAAGAAACTGGGCTATTCCCAAACGGTCAAAAGCTAACTAAGAAAGATATTGAAGATAACGAACAAAACATATTTAACTGTACTGAAATACTTAACCACTACGGCTGTGAACTGCCAACCGTAGAACCTAAACAAGAACCTCAACTAACACTTTTTTAAACCCATGAAATCAACTAACAGCATTGATAACGAAGATATCTCTAACTGCTTTTTCCGCATACTGGCAATGGCTAAAATGGTAGAACAAGATGCCGGCTACTTTCTGCCATACGTAGGCCACAGCGGTATCAAAAACGCACTGCACATACTTAAAAATTCCATTGCCAATAACAGCAAAGTGATACTACATGCCCACAGTGCCGATATGCAGCAGGTTATTAAGGCCGGTTTATCCGATGAGAAAATAGCCAGCCTGCACAACATCGTAAGCAGGTTGATACTGATGGACGAACAAAGCATTACACAGTTAGAAGATGATATCATACAAGCAACCAAAGTAGTTAGCACATCTAAAAAATCGTAAACCATGAACTATAACCAATTTCTCGAAAGCAAAATTAAAGTAGCCGTACGCACCGGCATAAACGTGAACCCCGATGAACTACACCCATCGCTGCGGCCCGACCAGCGCGATGTTACAGCCTGGGCGCTGGGTTTAGGGGCGGCGTTGGTAGCACTCGATGCCGGCTGCGGAAAAACCCGCATTGGTATCGAAACCATGCGGCAACTACAACAGCTATACGGCGGCAAATGCCTGATAGTAACCGAGCTGGGCGCTATGGACACCTTTACCGATACCGACCCTGAAGTAGGCGAAGCCGCCGCTATGGGCCTGCAAATACAGTACGTTACCAGTCAGGCCGAACTAATGGCAAGCACCTGCAGCATATGCGCTACTAATTACGAACGTGTGCGCATGGGAGCCTTCGATTTTAAACAGCTAACCGCCGTTTGGCTAGATGAAGGCAACTACGTAAAAAACCTTGCCAGCGATACCACCAATATGCTGCAATATGAATTAGCAAAGGTACGCTACAAATACATTGCTACCGCTACCCCATCGCCAAACGAAACGCTGGAGCTAATCAACTACGCGCACGTATTGGGCATTTGCGACCGTGGACAGATACTCACCCGTTTTTTTCAGCGTAACAGCACCAAAGCCGGCGAACTAACCCTGCACCCACACCACACCGATGATTTCTGGTTATGGGTAAGTAGCTGGTGCATTGCCATTACCAGCCCCGAGGACCTTAACTACCACTACCCCGGCTTTAAACTACCCGAGCTAAAAATGCACTGGGTAGAAGTAAAAATGGATAAACAGGTAGACGGTGGCAAAAACCGCGATGGCCAATACCGCGCATTTGCCGATAGCCGTACGGACCTGAGTGCCGCCGCCCGCATTA
>CAYREY010000149.1:0-3326 GCA_964423405.1 uncultured Chitinophaga sp.
CCAAATTTGAAAATGCGGTGGGCTGTTCTTCCCCTCTTGAGAGGGGAAGCATAAATTTTGCTTTGAAAATTTATGCAGGGGTGTGTCCCGCCGCAGGCGGATGTGTCTCGCCATAGGCGTATTTTGAGTGTAACAGCTTCCCCCACCTAACCTCCCCCAGGGGAGGGAAAATGCAAACAGCCAATACAAAAGGTTGCTTCGTTGTTTTCGCAAAGCCGAAACCTCTTCGCAATGACGAACGAATTACATTTTAGTTTATATAAATACAATACACCTGTATAAAATCTACACGGGTTTCTCTCCCATTACCATGCGGTGTTTGCCGCTAAGGTCGGCGCGCAGTTGTACGTTGGTGTAGCCGTGTTGCTCCATAACAGCTACTACCTGCGGGCCGCGTTCGGCGTGTATCTCAAAAAACAGCTTGCCGCCCGGCAGCAATGCCGGCAACGCTTTGGCGGCTATGGTACGGTAAAAAATCAAATCATCGGTACCGGTGGCAAACAGTGCCAGGTGCGGCTCGTACTGCAATACGTTGGCGGCCATTTGCTGCTTATCGGCCTCGGCAATATAAGGCGGGTTGCTGATAATAATATGGTACGCCGTATCAGATAAACTATCGGTTAATATGTTCAGCAGGCTAAAGGCAACGTTGGTGTTGTTTAAGCGGTTGTTTTCGGCAGCTACCTGCAACGCATCGGCGCTTATATCTACCCCCTGCACCACAGCGTTGGCAAACCGGTGCGCAATGGTAATGGGTATGCAACCGCTGCCGGTGCCTATATCCAGTATATGCAAAGCGGCATCGTTCATGGTGCCCATCACCCACTCTACCAGTTCTTCGGTTTCGGGGCGAGGTATTAATACCGCCGGTGTAACCTTAAATTTCAGCCCGTAAAAATCGGCCTCGCCCAACACGTACTGCACCGGTTCGCTGGCAGCCAGGCGGGTAAGTATGCCGGCCAGCACAGCCTGCTGGTGGGTGGTAAGCAGGCGGAAACGCTCCAGCATCAACACGTGCGATTGCAGGTTAAGCACCTGCTGCAATACCAGTTGGGTAATGGCACGGGCTTCGCGCGCATCGTACACCGGTGTAAGGGTATCGAGGTACTTTTTTTGTATGTCGGCAATGGTCACGTACTTGCAATTAAGTAACGCAAAGCAATAAAAAATAACCGCTACTTATTAAGCAGCCACAGCGTGGCATTTAAAAACGTAGCAAAGCTAACCCAAAGCAGGTAAGGCACCTGCAGGTAAGCGGCCAGTGGTTTTACCTTGCGGAAAGCCAGTATCATCCACAATATGGTAAGCCACAGCAACACTATTTCGGCCAGGGCTACATCGGGGCGCTGAAAACGGAAAAAGAAAATGCTCCACCAGAAATTTAAAAACAACTGCATACCCCACACCAGTATGGCATTGGTGCGCCGCCCGCCCGCCGGCTGCCGTACCACCATAAACAGCGATACGCCCATAAGCGTGTACAGGATGGTCCACACAACGGGGAACGCTATAACCGGTGGATAAAACGAAGGCTTGTTGAGGTTAATAAACCACTCATCCAGCATGTACGGGGCTGTGATGTATGATGACAAACCGGCTACAGCAAGTGGTACCGCTACACAAAGTATAAACTGAACTACCGATTTCATTGTACAAATAACGCGCTATTCATTCAAAAAGTTTATACCTGTTCACAATTGTTCAGAAATTGTGCCAGTTACTTTGGGTGGGGGCCGTTAAGCCTTTCCTGGTCAAGATAATAATGATACCATTTTATTTGGTTATACACTTCCTTGCTTACAATTCTGGCACCTTCTTCATTTAAATGACAGTCGTCGTAAAAGGCACTAAGGTTGCGTGGAAGCACCGAATCGATATCAATGTAATTTACACGGCGCTCTTTACAAACATCCTTTAACCTGTTATTGTAAAGGGTTACCCCCTTTCGCAAAGCTTTAGGACTATAATATTCTGCACCTGCGTTTAGTTGAAAATTGCCTTTGCCCCCCATCCATAACATAAGCTTTTCGTAAGCAGGCATAGTGTCTTTCCAAATGGCAGCCTGGTTAATAAACATAATCTCTATATGCTGTTTAGCGGCCTCATCAATCATCAGATTAAGGTTGCGTGCGTATTCATCTAATGCAGCGGTTAAATCCGGTAATGTATCTATCAGGTGCGAGGCTTTTAACCGGTTACTGCGCCATTTGGCATAAATTTGTCCTGTATCGTCTTGTACGTTCTCCCACTTAACCGGCCTTGCTTTATGCAATGCATTCTGTAAAACTTGATATAAGGCTGTACGCCGCCACCATGTTTTGTTTTTGCTATTGTTCAAAAATATTTCATCTAAATACTTGCTCTCCACCCCGGGTGTAAACCTAAAATCATTGTCATACAAACTATCCTGGCTTAACCGTTTCATAAAATCGTTAAGCCCACACATAACCACTACACAGTTAATGCGCTTAAACTGTGGTACAAAATATTTTATATGCAGGTAATTTTCGCGGCTGGTACAGCCGCTTTTGCCAATGCTACCTACTATGTGAGAATAAATATCAGAGGCATCGCCAATATGCCTGCCTATATCATTCCACCATGTTTCGTAATCATCAAGATAAAGACACTCTGTAGTACTGCCACCAACAAAAAGGTAATAGGTATGCCCCTTTTCATCATCATTTAAAGGCGCTTTCAAGTTATTACTGTAGTGAGTATAAAAAGTGTCTTCACGTACACCGTAATCATTTATGGTAAACAAGCTCGGACCTTTTATACCCGGAAAAATAGCCGAATCGGGGTAGAACGTATGTTGCAGGTTGGGTTGCCACACGTATAGTTGCTGCGTATCGGGGTATAGCAAGCGCAGCAGGCCCTCGGCAAGCAGCAGGGTTGCAGTAAGCGAAACCAATAGCAGCGCAGCTTTTTTCACTGCTACGAAGTAAGTAAAAAAGCAACAGGCAGCCCATTGTCGGTTACCTCGCAAAAAATTTGTCAACTTTTAAAAAGTTGACAAATTTGATTTCCTGCAACGACGAACGAATTAAATTTAATATATATAAACAAAACACACCCCTGCATAAATTTTAAAGCAAAATTTATGCTTCCCCTCTCAAGAGGGGAAGAGCAGCCCCCGCATTTTCAAATTTGGTATTAAATAGCAAAGAGTACTAAATCGGTTTCGTCAACTGCCGCAAGGCAGCCATCCCCTCTCCAGAGGGATGCCCGCAGGGCGGGGTGTGTGGCTGTTTAGGCTGTTACACTCAACATACGCTTGCGCTACCCCAACAATAAGCACAAAATTTTTGTCATTCTGAAACCGA
>CAYREY010000150.1:0-1827 GCA_964423405.1 uncultured Chitinophaga sp.
TTTAACAATACAGCGCAAATAGGCTGCGCGCTGTGTGTTATTTTAGCAGCATGCCGCGCAAAGGAAACAAAGTACATACCGGAGCTGTATTGCTGGATGGGTTAAGCTATTCGTACTCGCTTGACCGCAACGGGGTGGTAGAGGTGCACCGGCACGCCGAAACGATATTGACGTTTAATGTTTGGTTTAATGATATACCGGGTGTAAAAAACGAGGTAATAGCCCGATTAAGAACCAAGCTAAACGGTACACAATTGCACATGCATAAAATAGTAAAAGTACCCTATACATATACCGAACCGGCCGACGATTATAATCAGGATATTTACCCCGATTGATGGGTACTTAGTAATACGTGTATTCTTCTACCGGTAATGGCGGCGTGCCAGTGGGTGTTATGCTTGTTATACGGCTAAGGCTATCGTTTTGGTAGGTGTAGGTGTAACTATCGGTGTTGCCGTTGGTGGTACGTTGTAGCGTGCCGGGCAACAGTTTAGATGATTTGCCAAGCCAGCCCGTGCCTGTATTCTCGCGGCCACAGGTGTTTGTTATAACACGGCCGTAGGTATAGTTAAAGGTGCTGCCATTGCTGGTTTTGGTTATCAGGTTATTGTTACTGTAGGTGTAAGTAGCTACAGCATTAGCAGCGGTATTGTTTTCGGTTAGCAGTTGCCGGTTGTCATCGTACGTAAAAAACGAAAACTGGTTAACGTTATCTGCCAGCCCCTGCCCGTTTAGCGTATAGGTAACCACTACCGGTGCAATGGTAGTATCGCTTAGTTGGTATGTTTTTACCACTACCTGTTGCTGCGTGTAGGTAAAGTAGCTAATGTAGGTGTTATCGGTAGTGCGGGTTACGCGGCCAATATCATCGTACACATAGCTGGTGGTAGTAACGTTGCCGCCCAGTGTAACGGTTTTGGTTTTTACCAGTGGGCCGCTAAAGGGTATGTAAACATTATCGGGGGTATCGTTTTTATTGCAGCCGGTGCCGGCAGTAATAAAAAGCAGTGCTATCAGTAGGGCGTAAAATGTTTTGTGGTTCATATTTTTACAGTGTATGGCAGGTTAAATATATACTAATATAATTTAATTATTAAAACGGCACGATATAGTAATACACCAGCCATAGCTATATGTTTGTTAGTTTTTTACAACAAATTATGAAATAAGGTCACTATTTGCTTAATTTTGCAAATGAAAAAACACGAAACAAACATTTTTGCGCAGGTAGAGTTTATAAAAGACCACCTGCGGCAGGGTAAGGGGTACGATTTTATTAACCGGCTTTTTGCCGACCGCTGGCCGGAGATGACCCAGCACCAGTGGGGCGACCGGCTACGAAGGGCCAACCAGCAGATGCTACTGGAGCAGCAAAGTATTACCGAGCGGGCTAACCAACTGGTAGAGCTACAGGCACACCAGCGCGCTACACGTATATTGGGTGTGGTAGAGCGTAAAGAGATACTAACCCAAATTGCCCTGGGCCAGCTTACGGTTAACAAGCCCATAAACGTGGGCGGCAAAATAGAGTACGTAGCCTGTGAGCCCGACTTTACCGACCGCCGTAACGCTATTGCCGAGCTTAATAAAATAGATGGCAGTTACCAGCCTTTCCGCGCCGATATTACCACCAATGGCCAAAGCATAGCACCGGTTACTACTACCATTATTCAGTTTAACGGGGTAGATATTCCGTTGGTGCAGTGAGTGGTTGGCGGACTACGGTTGACAGACCACTGACCACGGTGGGCAATAAATTAGTTTAATTTTAATCTGTAAATCCGTCAATCAGTAATTCAGTAAATCTCTCCAGATTTCATTCGT
>CAYREY010000150.1:1927-3236 GCA_964423405.1 uncultured Chitinophaga sp.
ATGAAATTTCCCTACACCGATTTTGTAATAGCCGGGGCGCAGGCTAATGTGCGCCAGTTACAGTTTATGTGCACGGCCCTTAACCCGGGGCCTTACCGGTACTTTGCCTATGGCGGTGGCATACGCGGCGGCAAAAGCTATGTGGTGCTGTTTGTGCTGCACCAGTTGTGCCTGCGCTACCCCGGCAGCAAGTGGGTGGTGGTGCGCGCCAGTCTGCCCGACCTTAAAAAGACTACCATTCCATCATATAAAAAATTAGTTAATACAAAGCAGTACGGCAAGTGGCAGGTAAGCTCGCCGGTTACGTTTACGTACCACAACGGCAGCCAGCTACTGTTTGTACCCGAGTCGCTGGCAACCGACCCCGACCTGAATGCTTTTCTGGGGTTAGAGTGCAACGGTTTTTTTCTGGAGCAGCTGGAGGAGCTATCGCAAAGTATGTGGCAAATGGCCCTACAGCGTGCCGGTTCGCTGTATATCAACCCCATGCCACCGGGGTATATTTTCACCACCTTTAACCCCAACCAGCATTTTGGCAAGCAATTGTTTTACGAGCCGCATGCCGATGGCACACTGCAGGCACCGTATTATTACCTGCAGGCGCTGCCTAAAGATAACCCGCATGTAACGCCCGACCAATGGGCTGCCTGGCAAAATATGGATGAGCGCTACCAGTTGCAGTTTATAAACGGCGACTGGAGCAATTTTGCCAACACCAACAACCTGTGGGCCTTTGCCTTTAACTACAGCAAGCACACCGGTACCCCGCAGCCCGATACCACACAGGTGCTATACCTGTCGTTCGATTTTAACCGCAACCCCATTTGCTGCAGCGTAATACAACATTACAACAACACTATACACGTGTTGCACACCATTAAACTGCACAACAGCGATATATATGAACTTTGCACCCATATAAAAACCCTGTACCCCGGCTACACCTATCTGGTAACCGGCGATGCCACCGGCCGCAACAGCAGCGCACTGGTGCGCGATAATGTAAACTACTATCAGGTTATCCGCCGCCAGCTACAGCTGCTGCCGGCACAGCTAAAAGTGCCATCGGTTAACCCGCGGTTAGAAGATAACCAGGTGCTGGTAAACTCGCTGCTATCGCGCTATAACGTGTGCATACACCACGAACACGCCACCGGCCTTATTTACGATATGCAAAACGTACGCATGAACGCAGATGGCACTATAGATAAAACCAACCGCAACAACCCCACCCAACAGGCCGACGCGCTGGATACGTTCCGGTATTTCTGCAATACGTTTTTGGCGAGGTTTGTGCATCAATCGTAGT
>CAYREY010000151.1:0-3233 GCA_964423405.1 uncultured Chitinophaga sp.
CCAGTTGAAAAGTGCCCGAAGCGTTGCCGGTAATTTGAAAGTTAGCATCGGCCAGGGTGGCAGTGCCAGATACGATCAAATCCCTGTTTACAGTTATACCACCAGTGGTTAGCGATTTTGTGCCAGAACCGCTAATTGTTAGGTTATGGTAAGTGGTAGATTTTACGGTTTGTGTATTGGTGCGGTTATAATTAACCAGGTTGGCATTGGCACTGGCAACAATTGCAGGAGTTATGCTTGCCGCGCCAACATTTAACACCGAACCTGCTGCATTGGTAAATGTGGCCGATGTGCTGCCCCCAAAAGTAGTGGTTACAGTTGCAGTTCCGTTATTGGTAAATGTGCCTGCCGCATTGGTTATGGTAAGCGATGGTGTGGTAAACACGCCATTATTAATTACGCTTGATGTAGCCAATGTTAATGTAATTGCGGTAGAAACGTTAAAGGGGTTGCCTGCAGCAAAGTTAGATGAAACAGTGTAGCTGCCTATTAACGAAATAGTTGGAATGGTAAGTGGTGATGAGTTCGTAGTATTTATACTTTTAGCCGTGCCCGAAAAGCTGTAAGTACCCGAACCAGCCACAAAATTAGCGGCTACACTATTATTTGTTACACTACCAAAAAACGTAATTGTTGAGTTACCTGTATTGCTCCAAATACCATTATTGGTAAAATCGCCGGTAAAGAATTTAGGTGTGCCGGTAGCGCTGGTTACGTTTATACGTCCACCACTGGCAATAGTAGTGGTACCTGTAACGGTCATGGCAAAACCATTAATTGTTAATATACCGCTCGTGCCCTCACCTACCGTAAGGTTACCGCAGGCAAAAGTGGCGCTGGCAACGGTTACAGTATGTCCGTTACGAATTAATACAGCGCTTGTTGTAGTTGGTAGTTGACCTACTGTAGCAGCCACCCACGTGGCTCCATCGTACCTTTGCCATGTGGTATTACTTGCCCAGTTACCTGTGGCTAAAGACCGAAAATCGCCAGCCACCTGCGCCGAAGCCATATATGGCAACAAGCCAACAAAAAATGTTACAACAACCAACTGAAATGCACGCAGGCGTGCTGAGGTAAAACTATTCATAGTGCTTATTTAATTCTGTATTTATAGTATCTGTGCTTAAACAGCTACTGCTGTAAAAGGTTTGTTGCTTATGTCCGCGTTTCCCGCCAGGCCGTAGTACCGGATTAGGGGGGCGTGAAAGTAGGCAAAACGTTATCTAATTGCAAACAGTATATTATCTTTTTTCTTAAATGTGTTAAAGTAATGTTTCGGGTCAAATTACACGCCGGTTAAAGGTTTGTCAAGCACAGGCAACACAAATAGTTGTGTTTTAACATTAAAATATGCAGCAGGGGTATCTTTTGCTTTTATAGTGCTTGCTAAAATGTGTATAGCTGTAGCTAAATAGCTACAAAAACAGGGTATTGGCAGGCATTGCAGCACAAACTACGCTTAATTTATATTTTAGCGCCCTTTATATAATAGTATGTTCAGCCAGTTAGAAAACATTAAGGGCAAGTATATAGAGGTAGGTAAAACGCTTAGCGACCCTGCCACTATGAGTGATATGAAGCGTTTTACCCAGCTTAACAAGGAGTACCGCGAGCTGGAGAAAATTGTAAAAGTATATGACGAGTACCGCAATGTACTGGCCAACATAGAGACCAATAAGCAGATAATAGCCACCGAAAGCGATGAGGAGTTCCGCGATATGGCAAAAAACGATTTGGCTACGCTGGAGCTGGATAAAGAAAAGCTGGAGGGCGAATTAAAAACCCTGCTGGTACCCAAAGAGCCTGAAGATGAGCGCAATGTGCTGCTGGAGATACGCGCCGGCACGGGGGGCGATGAGGCGAGCATATTTGTGGGCGACCTTACCCGTATGTACACCCGCTATTGCGAAACCCTGGGCTGGCAGGTAGCCATAGCCAGCAGCAGCGATGGCAGCGCCGGAGGTTTTAAGGAAATTGTAATGGAGATAACCGGCGAAAACGTGTACGGCAAACTAAAATTTGAAAGCGGGGTACACCGCGTACAGCGCATACCCGAAACCGAGGCTAAAGGCCGCGTGCATACCAGTGCGGTAACCGTGGCGGTGTTGCCCGAGGCCGACGAGGTGGAGGTGTACATTAACCCGGCCGATATTAAGATGGATGTTTTCCGTGCAAGTGGCGCGGGTGGACAGCACGTAAACCGTACCGAAAGTGCCGTGCGCCTTACGCACATACCTACCAACACGGTAGTAGAGTGCCAGCAGGAGCGCAGCCAGCATAAAAACCGCGAGCACGCCATGAAAATGCTAAAGACCAAAATTTACGAAACCGCGGTGCGCAAACACGAAGATGAAATTGCTGCCCGCCGTAAAACCCTGGTTAGCACCGGCGACCGATCGGCCAAAATACGTACCTACAACTACCCGCAGGGCAGGGTTACCGACCACCGTATAAATATGTCTATCTACAACCTGCCGGTATATATGGATGGCGATATAGGCGAAATGATAGACGCCCTGGCCATAGCCGAACAAACCGAGAAACTGAAAGAGGGCGGGGTGGCGTTTTAATGCCGGGTGCGGTAGTGGAGCTTTGTAAACTTTATAAAAGTTGACAAATCTATAACCAAAACAGGCGGCACCTATAAGTGTTCGGAACCCTGTATTGCCTTAGGCAAAGTTTAGTTGCTAAGCTTGGTTTATACGCTTTTGTTAGATTTTCCACTTTTTGCTTGACCAAAAAGTGGAGCAAAAACTCAAGCCCTGTATGAAAACCTGCCTAAAATTTCCTCCCCACGCGCATGAAAAAAAACTCGGCACCACAGTTTGCCCATTATTGGTTATTGTGTGTTGGCCTCAAACAGTTTTTTCATCTCTTGCCCGGCTTCGAGGAAATTTTTACGGCGTTTTCATAAGGGGCGATAAAAGTAGCCTGAAAATATAAGCGTGTTAACTACAGGTTTCGAACACTTATGGGCGGCACCTACGGTGCGCGGTGTTTTAATAACAACTACAGTAGCCACTACTGCATGAATAATACCGGAGGTTGGTTTACTGCGGTGTCGTACTGTAATGGGCTAAAGCCTTCTATTTACCTGTATTATTAAGGTAGTGCGATTTTTTGTAAAGCCCGTTTGATGACTGCGTAGTAACAACACCTGTTTTAGGTTTGGCATTGTGCAGTTGGTACTGGTGCCATATTAACCAGGCAAACGATGAAAAGGCAAACAA
>CAYREY010000152.1:0-3211 GCA_964423405.1 uncultured Chitinophaga sp.
GAACCTAATTGTACGCTCTGGCCCAACGCCAGGGTAGTATCGCCGGGCAGGGCCTCGGCAAAGGCATCGGCAGGCTCGGGCACTATTACAGTAAAGGTGGTATCGCAGCCAAAGTAGTTAACCGCCAACACGGTATGTGGGCCTGCTGTCAGGCCATAAAAATCGCCGGAGTACTGCAGCGGGCTGCCATCTACACTAAACTGGTAAGGGCTGTTTTGTATGGTATAACCCCGCACAAAAATGGCACCATCGGCATAGGTAGGGCCATAGCACGAAGTTGAATCTGCCGAGGAACTGTAAACATCGGCAATAGGGGCCGGTACAAAAGCTGTATCTACCAGGGTACAGCCATTACCATCGCTCATTATAACAGCATAGTAGCCCGAAGCCAGCCCTTCTATTTTAGTACCGGTGGTAGGGAAATAGAAATTAGCCCCATCGGCTGTAGCAGAGTAATTATAAGGTGGTGTACCACCAGCAGGTGAAAGTACTTCAATACTACCGTTCATATCGCCGGGGCATTTAACCTGTTCGGCATGCAGGTTAAACGTTAGCGGAAAAGGCTCATTAACATTGGCGCCCGCCGAGGCTGTACAGCCATTACCATCGGTTACGGTAACACGATACAAACCGGCCTGCAGGCCAAAAATTATTTGACCGGCATCGCCATTGCTCCATACAAAACCATATGGCTGTGTACCGCCGGTAGGGTTGGCATCTACACTGCCGTTAGGTGCACCAAAGCAGGTAGCATCGGTAGCTATAGGTGCCAGCACAATGGCAGCAGGCTCGGTAACTATTACGGTAGTGCTAAAGGTACAGTTGTTGCCATCGGTTACTACTACGGTATAGGTATTGGCAGTAAGCCCGGCTTGTGGGTTAGTACCTGCCGCACCGTTCCACGTGTAAGAATATGCACCGGTACCACCAGTAGGGGTAATAGTAACGGTACCATCGTTGCCACCATTGCACGATACGTTATTAATGGTAGGTGCACCAAATGTAACAGCAGTAGGCTGGCTGATGGTGTTGGTTTGTGAAAGGGTACAACCATTGGCATCGGTTACAGTTACTGTGTACTGGCCCGCTGTTAGGTTAGCAGCCGTAGCGGTAGCTGATGATGCCGGAGGTGACCACGCATAACTATAAGGGTTGGTAGTAGTACCACCACTTACACTTACGGTTATAGAACCGGTAGCTGCGCTGTTGCACAACACATCTACAATAACCGCATTGCCAAAATTCAACGCACTGGCAGGCTGATTAACGGTGTACGATGCTGATGAAGTACAACCGTTATCATCGGTAATAGTAACATCGTAATTGCCGGCTACAATACCAGAATAAGTAGGCGAGTTAGGGCCAGCAGGGCTCCATGTATAAGTAAACGGACCGGTACCACCGGTAAAGTTAAGACTAACAGCACCGGTGCTTTCGCCAAAACAGGCTACACTGGTAATAGTAGGTTGATTAATAGTTAGTGCAGCAGGTTCATTTACTACAAAAGAAGCTATGGCAGTACAACTGTTACCATCGGTAACGGTAACATTATAGTTGCCGGCTGCAATACCGGTAAGGTCCTCTGTGTTTTGCCCGGTAAACCACTGGTAAGTGGCTGTAGGCACGGCATTGGTTACTGTTACATCAATGGCACCATCGGTACCGCCAAAGCAGCTTACATCGGTTACGGTACCGGTTATCTGCAATTGCGGCGGGTTAGCCGGTGTAACGGTGGTAGATGCTGTACAGGCACTATCATCGGTTGCAACCACCGTATAGGTTTGTGCAGAAAGGTTAGTGGCAGTAGCCGTGGTTTGGCCCGATGGGGTCCACAAATATGAAACCGAACCAGCCCCACCGGCAGCGTTAACTGTAGCCGAACCATCGCTATAGCCAAAGCAAGAAGGATTGTTTATTACACTTGGTGCGAAAGCCAAACCGGTAGCAGGCTGAGTAACATTGTAAGTAGCCGAAGCGGTACAGAAATAAGCATCGCGAACGGTAACGGTATAAGTACCTGCTGCCAGGTTGCTTGCAATAGCTGTGGTAGAGGTAACACCCGGGGCCCAGGTATAGGTATATGGTGTAGTGCCGCCGTTGTTGGTTACGGTTATGCGGCCAGTGCTTTCGTTAAAGCAACGTACATCCTGTATGGTAGCGCTTACAAAATTAAGTTGTGCCGGCTCGGTTATTACTACCGATGCCGTAACACTGCACTGGTTAGCATCGCGCACGGTTACAGAGTAGGTACCTGCGGTAAGACCGGTAGCAGTCTGGCTGGTTTGACTATTGCTCCACGCATACGTATAAGCACCGGTACCGCCCGATGGGTTAGCCCTGATACTGCCCTTGCCACCGGCAAAGCATGAATCGTTTATAGCAGTAGTAGAAAGAGTTAGCTGGGTAGGCTGGGTAATAGTAGCTGTAGCGGAACCAGAACAACCATTGGCATCAGTAACAGTTACCTGATAGTTGCCGGGGGCCAGGTTGCTGGCCGGGTTGGTGTTGCCTGTAGCTGCATTGGCACTCCATTGATACGAGTAAGGCGATGTGCCCTGCGGCGAACCAGCCAGTATAAAACCGTTGTTGGCACCAAAGCAGGTAGCATTGGTAGGTGTGGCCGTAGCTGTGATAGAACCTATAGTAACGGTTATGGTATCGCGCTTTACGCAGGCACCGCCGTTCATGGTAACAATGTAAGTAGTGTTTACCGCCGGGGTTACCGTTACGGTTTGCCCGGTGCCGGCTGCAGCACCGGCAAGGGTGGTCCACACAAAACTGGCAGGGCCGGGTACTACGGTACCGGTTACGGTAGCAGTAAGGTTAACCGGTGCATTGGGGCACGAGTTAAGGTCGGGGCCTGCGCTAAGGGTAGAGTTATCTACCTGTACAGTAACCGCACCCAAACCCGGGCAGGTAGGCCCGTTAGATATAGATACATTGTAGGTAGTAGTAACAGTAGGGGCAGTGGTAGGGCTATCTATTTGTGCCGATACACCGTTAGGCGCGCCCGGTGCGGGGGTCCAGGTTATGGTGTAGTTATTAAGGTTAGGCAGACAGTAGTTAAAGCGCACATTAGGGCGCAGGTTAGATGCTGTAGGTGCTGTGGTGGTACCACACATGTTGGCCGCACTTGAGAAATTGTAGAGGTATGTGTTTACACCGGTGTTGGTACACTCGGCTTTGTTGTTCTGGTTACCAAAGGTGCTGG
>CAYREY010000153.1:0-3210 GCA_964423405.1 uncultured Chitinophaga sp.
TGGGCATCTCATTTATGAGCGACCAGGCGGGCGATGTAAACTTTAACACCAACCGTGTGGAGCTTTCGTTTGCATACCACTTTATGCTTAACCGCAAAGGTACTATGCAGATTTCGGCCGGATTGCAGGGGGCATTTAATCACCGAAGCATTAATCAAAGTAAAGCCACTTTCGATTCGCAATACGACCCTAACACAGGAGTGAGAGACCCAACACTGGCAGGTGAGAACTTTGGCCGCACACGCATTATGTTTGGCGATGCGGGCTTAGGTTTGGTATTTAGTGCCCTAACACAAAAGGAGAATAACTTTCACCTGGGTTTTTCGCTTAACCACGTTAATCAGCCCCGCATATCTTTTTACCCTAACGGCCAGGACCGTAACACTACCGGTAACGAACGTTTGAACATGAAAGTAACAGTACACGGTGGCGCCTCGCTGCCAGTGGGCAAACGTTTACATATAATGCCCAATTTTTTGGTGCTGGTACAAAAAACTGCCTATGAGTTTAATGTGGGCTGTAACTTTAAAACCGTATTGGGTAACGATTCTAAACGCAGCGATATGGCATTACACGCAGGTGTACAATACCGTGGGTTGCTGGATGCTGTAATTATTAATACCCGTTTTGATATTAAGGGTGTTAGCCTTGGTTTTAGCTACGACATAAACGTATCTAAACTGTTGCCAGCCTCTAAGTCTGTAGGAGCGCCAGAGGTATCGTTAATGTACCAGGGTTGTGCCCGCAAAAAACCACGCCCGGGCCATTGTCCGGTTATGTTCTAAACCATTATTTACCTATAAACTGAAAACATCTGTTGCGCCAAGCGGCAGATGTTTTTTTATTTTGCGGCATGAACATTTTTTACTGCCCCGATGCTGCGCTGAACGCATACTGCGAACTGGATGAAACAGAATCGAGGCATGTGGCTACGGTGCTGCGCAAGCGCGAAGGAGAGGAGTTGTATGTGTTTGATGGTGCCGGTAACCTGTACGATAGCCGCATACAGAATATTGATAAAAAGAGTGTGACTGTTAATGTAGTGAGGTTGATAGAAACACAAAGCGAAAGCGCTAACCGGTTACACATAGCTATAGCCCCACCCAAAAACATTGAGCGGCTGGAGTGGTTTGCCGAAAAGGTAACCGAGATTGGCGTTGCCGAAATAACCCCTTTGCTGTGCAAGCACAGCGAGCGCAAGGAACTGCGTGCAGACAGGATTGAAAAAATTCTATTGGGGGCATGTAAGCAGAGCCTGAAGTATCGGATGCCCAAACTGAACCCTGTTATAAAGTTTGCAGATTTAGTAAGTAACCGCCCTGAAGGTGAAATGCGTTTTATAGCTTATTGCGATGAAAAAGCAAAGCACCTAAAACACGCTTATGCTACCGGTAAGCCTGCTGTAATACTAATAGGCCCCGAGGGCGACTTTACCAAAGAAGAGGTGCAATTGGCTGAAATGAATGGCTTTGAAACGGTGAGCCTTGGCAAAAGCAGGTTGCGGTTAGAGACTGCCGGTATATATGCTGCTACGGTGTTTAACTTGGCTAATGAGTAACGATCAATAACGTTAATTTTCAACTAGCTTTGTGGCAGTTTATTAGTTTTAACCCTGATGAAAAGAATATTTTTTTTGATGGTGGTATTGTTGGTGTCGGCTTCGTTTGCCCCCGATAAGCCATTGAAGATAGCCTTGTTAAAGTACAATGGCGGTGGCGATTGGTATGCCAATCCCACCTCGCTTCCCAACCTGGCTAAATACTGCAACCAGAATTTGGGCATGAATATTGAAACCGATATACCAACGGTAGAAGCAGGCAGTGCCGAATTATTTAACTACCCATTTGTGCATATGACAGGGCATGGTAACGTAGTATGGAACGAGCAGGAACTGGATAATCTGCGGGCTTACCTTAGCGGCGGGGGCTTTTTGCACGCCGATGATAATTATGGCATGGATAAGTTTATTCGTCCGCAACTGGAGAAATTGTTTCCGGGCACCAAGCTGGTAGAATTGCCATTTTCGCATGGTGTGTTTCATCAGAAATACGATTTTAACAGCGGCCTACCTAAGGTGCATGAGCACGATGGCGGTGTGCCACAGGCGTTTGGTCTGTTTCACGAGGGCAGGCTGGTGGCGTTATACACTTACGAATGTGACCTGGGCGATGGCTGGGAAGATGCCAACGTACATAAAGATACCCCCGAAGCACGCGAAAAAGCCCTTAAAATGGGGGCTAACATTATACGCTATGTATTTGCTAACTGATTAGCGTAAGCCAACCGTAATAATAGCATAACAACCCAACTGCATAATTCTTCTACTTTCGCCAACCCAAATAAAGGCTATGAACAAATTGCTGATAGTATTGCTGACCATATTTACCCTAAGCGTAAGCGCACAGGAGAAAAAATATAAAGTAGGTGTGGTGGCTTTTTATAACCTGGAGAACCTGTTTGATACCCTGAATGACCCCAATAAAAACGATGACGATTTTACACCTGCCGGTGCCAACGGTTACACGGCCAAGGTATATGAAGATAAGATTCGCAAGCTTACGCAGGTATTATCGCAAATAGGTACAGATGTAAGCCCCGATGGATTTTCGATACTGGGTGTGGCAGAGATTGAGAACCGCAAAGTGCTGGAAGATTTGTTTGCCCAACCTGAGTTTGCCAAACGCCATTACCAGATAGTACACTATGAAGGCCCCGATGAACGGAGTATTGACCCTGCCTTTATCTACAACCCCAAATATTTTAAGTTGCTTAGCAGCCAGCCTTTGTTTGTACGTTTAGAGAACGCCGATGGTAGCCTGCACTACACCCGCGATGTACTATGGGTAAGCGGCATGTACGATGGAGAGCCATTACATGTGTTTGTAAACCACTGGCCCAGCCGCCGTGGTGGTGAAGAAGCCAGCGCGCCCGGCAGAGCAGCGGCAGCTTCGGTGAGCAAAAGGGTGATAGATAGCCTGATGGCAATAGACTCCAACACCAAAGTAGTAGTAATGGGCGATTTGAATGATGACCCTACCAGCCCCAGTGTTGCTAAGGTGCTTGGTGCCAAAACCAAAATAGGCGATGTTAAAGCGGGTGGGTTATACAACCCCTGGGCCGACTTTTTGAAAAAGGGAATAGGTACTCTGGCCTATCAGGATAGCTGGAACCTGTTTGACCAGATAATGATAAGCAGTGGCTTTTTGAATA
>CAYREY010000154.1:0-1823 GCA_964423405.1 uncultured Chitinophaga sp.
TGGGCATCTCATTTATGAGCGACCAGGCGGGCGATGTAAACTTTAACACCAACCGGGTTGAACTTTCGTTTGCGTATCACTTTATGCTTAACCGCAAAGGTACCATGCAAATTTCGGCAGGTTTGCAGGGGGCATTTAATCATCGCAGTATTAATCAAAGTAAAGCCACTTTCGATTCGCAATACGACCCTAATACAGGTGTAAGAGACCCAACACTGGCAGGTGAGAACTTTGGCCGCACGCGCATTATGTTTGGCGATGCCGGACTTGGTTTGGTATTTAGTGCCTTAACACAAAAAGAAAACAATTTCCACCTGGGTTTTTCGCTTAACCACGTTAACCAACCCCGCATATCTTTCTACCCTAACGGTCAGGACCGTAATACTACGGGCAATGAACGCCTTAACATGAAAGTAACTGTACACGGTGGAGCCTCGCTGCCTGTGGGCAAACGTTTACATATTATGCCAAACTTTTTGGTGCTGGTGCAAAAAACTGCTTATGAGTTTAATGTAGGCTGCAACTTTAAAACCGTGTTAGGTAACGACTCTAAGCGCAGCGATATGGCATTACATGCCGGTGTTCAATACAGGGGGCTGCTGGATGCTGTGATAATTAACACCCGTTTTGATATTAAAGGAGTGAGCCTTGGTTTTAGCTACGATATAAATGTTTCTAAACTATTGCCAGCTTCTAAATCGGTAGGTGCGCCAGAGGTATCGTTAATGTACCAGGGTTGTGCCCGCAAGAAACCACGCCCGGGCCATTGTCCGGTTATGTTCTAAATAGTAGATTGCAGATAAACAAAAAAACATCTGTTGCGGTAAGCGGCAGATGTTTTTTTATTTTGCGGCATGAACATTTTTTACTGCCCCGGTGCTGAGCTAAACGCTTATTGCGAACTGGATGAAACAGAATCGAGGCACGTGGCTACGGTACTGCGCAAACGCGAGGGAGAGGAGTTGTATGTATTTGATGGGGCGGGTAATTTATATAACAGCCTTATACAGAATATAGATAAGCACAGTGTTACAGTAAATATTGTAAGGCTTATTGAAACACAGGGGGAGAGTACATATCCGCTGCATATAGCCATTGCGCCACCCAAGAACATTGAGCGGCTGGAGTGGTTTGCCGAGAAGGTAACCGAAATTGGTATTGATGAAATTACCCCATTGCTGTGCAAACATAGCGAGCGTAAAGACCTGCGTGCCGACCGGATTGAAAAGATACTACTAGGGGCTTGCAAGCAAAGCCTGAAGTACCGGATGCCTAAACTGAACCCTGTTATAAAGTTTGCTGATTTTGTAAATGCCCGGTCAGGCGGTGAGCAGCGGTTTATAGCCTACTGCGACGAAAAGGCACAGCACCTGAAAGACGTTTATACTGCCGGTAAGCCTGCTGTAATACTGATTGGCCCCGAGGGCGATTTTACCAAAGAAGAAGTGCAACTGGCCGAAAAGAACGGCTTTGAAACTGTAAGCCTGGGCAAAAGCAGGTTGCGGTTAGAGACTGCCGGTATATATGCTGCTACAGTATTTAATCTGGCTAATGAGCAGGTGGGGCAATAACATTAATTTTCAACTAGCTTTGCAGCAGTTTATTAGTTTTAACCCTGATGAATAGAATTGTGTTTTTGATGTTGGTGTTAGTAGTGGCAGCTTCGTTTGCCCCCGATAAACCATTGAAAATAGCTTTGTTAAAGTACAACGGTGGTGGCGATTGGTATGCCAACCCTACCTCGTTGCCTAACCTGGCTAAATACTGCAACCAGAATTTAGGCATGAATATTGAAACCGATATACCAACGGTAGAAGTTGGCA
>CAYREY010000154.1:1962-3118 GCA_964423405.1 uncultured Chitinophaga sp.
TTAACACCGGGCTACCCAAGGTGCATGAGCACGATGGTGGGGTGCCGCAGGCGTTTGGTCTATTTCACGAGGGCAGACTGGTGGCGTTATACACCTACGAATGTGATCTGGGCGATGGCTGGGAAGATGCCAACGTACATAAAGATACCCCCGAAGCACGTGAAAAAGCGCTGAAAATGGGAGCCAACATCATCCGCTATGTATTTGCCAACTGATTAGCGTAAGCCAACCGTAATAATTGCTTAATAACCCAACTGCATAATTCTTCTACTTTCGCCAACCCAAATAATGGCTATGAACAAATTGCTGATAGTATTGCTGACCATACTTGCCCTGCATGCAACCGCACAGGAAAAAAAATATAAAGTAGGTGTGGTGGCGTTTTATAACCTGGAGAACCTGTTTGATACATTAAACGACCCCAATAAAAACGATGACGATTTTACACCGGCAGGTGCCAATGGTTATACGGCCAAGGTATATGAAGACAAGATACGTAAGCTTACCGAGGTGCTTTCGCAGATTGGTACCGATGTAAGCCCGGATGGCTTTTCGATACTGGGCGTGGCTGAGATTGAAAACCGCAAAGTGCTGGAAGATTTGTTTGCCCAGCCCGAGTTTGCCAAACGCCATTACCAGATTGTGCATCACGAGGGGCCGGATGAGCGCAGCATAGCCCCGGCATTTATATACAATCCTAAATACTTTAAGTTGCTTAGCAGCCAATCGTTGTTTGTAAGGCTGGAGAACCCCAATGGCAGCCTGCATTATACCCGCGATGTATTATGGGTAAGTGGTTTGTATGATGGCGAACCGCTACATGTATTTGTAAACCACTGGCCCAGCCGCCGGGGTGGAGAAGAAGCCAGCGCACCCGGCAGGGCAGCAGCAGCATCGGTTAGCAAAAAAGTAATTGATAGCCTGATGGCGATAGACCCGAACACCAAGGTAATAGTAATGGGTGATTTGAATGATGACCCTACCAGCCCCAGCGTTGCTAAGGTGCTTGGTGCCAAAACCAAAACAGGTGATGTAAAAGCGGGTGGGCTATATAACCCCTGGGCCGACTTTTTGAAAAAAGGGATAGGTACATTGGCCTACCAGGATAGCTGGAACCTGTTTGACCAGATAATGATAAGCAGTGGCTTTTTGAATA
>CAYREY010000155.1:0-3033 GCA_964423405.1 uncultured Chitinophaga sp.
TATGCACACAACGAGCGTATATTTACCGATGGCACCTATCAGGGGTATTTTGCCGATTACTAGTATTACAGCCAAACAACCTGCATTCTTCGTGCAATTCGTGGTAACTGTATTTTGCCTTTTAATTAATGTACTATTCGTGCATTCGTGGCTGACCGCATTTCTGTATTTATCCTGTCCATCCTTTAATCCTGTAAATCCTGGTTCAGACAATTGGCTGTTAATGCCTCTATCCTGTATTCTTCTCGCAATTCGTGGCAACTGTATTTTGCCTTTCAATTAATGTACTATCCGTGCATTCGTTGCAACCGCATTTCTGCCTTTATCCTGCCCATCTTTTAATCCCGTAAATCACGGTTCAGACAATTTGCTATTAATGCCTTTATCTTGTATTCTTCGTGCATTCGTGGCAACCCCATTCTGCCTTTACCCCGCCATATTATTTGACAATTGTCAAACTACAAATTCAATCATCTGCCTACATTTATCATAACAGATATTTCAATAACCGGTAGCTAAATAGTGTATATGAACAGTTTCGGAAATGCTCTACTAATTGCCATGCCCGGCTTTTTTGTACTTATAATGATTGAGATGGCCTGGGCCCGCTGGAAGTATAACGAGCAACACCCGCTTATAGATTCTATTGCCAGTGTAGCCTCGGGCTTTACCAATATTTTAAAAGCCACGCTGGGGCTTACTATTGTTATTGTTTCTTACAAGTGGATGGTAACACACCTGCATGTAGTTACATTAAACGCCAACAGTATCAGTACTTACATCATCACATTTGTGGTAATGGATTTTATAAGCTACTGGACCCACCGCTTAAGCCACCGGGTCAATTTTTTTTGGGGCCACCATGTGGTACACCACAGCAGCGAGGAGTTTAACCTGCCCTGCGCACTACGCCAGGGTATTACTATGGTTACCAACGTAACCACAATAACGGCTTTGCCGCTGGCTTTACTGGGTGTGCCTGTGCAGGTTTTAAGTATTGTGGCACCGGTGCATATCTTCAGCCAGTTTTGGTACCACACCCGCTACATTGGCAATATGGGTCTGCTGGAATATATTCTGGTTACACCATCGGCCCACCGTGTGCACCACGCCATGAACGATATTTACATGGATAAAAACTTTAGCGCCATATTTATTGTGTGGGACCGCCTGTTTGGCACCTATCAGGCCGAACTGGCTTCTGAGCCTTGTGTGTATGGTATGCGCAGGCCCGCTCAAAGCTGGAATCCTTTTATTATTAACTACAAACACTGGTACACCCTGGCAGTAGATGCGTACCACACCCAAAAGTGGAGCGATAAATTAAAGCTATGGTTTATGCCCACCGGTTGGCGCCCTGCCGATGTGCAGGAAAAATATCCGCTGTTTACCATTAGTAAAATGAGCGAGCTTAAAAAGTATGACCCGGGTTACAGCAAGTGGTTTGTTAACCTTAGCTTTCTGCACATCCATGTGCTGTTTGCCATGGTGTGTTTTCTGTTTTTCCGTTTTGGTGAAATAGCAGAAACCGCAGCACTGGCCAACGGCATTTTTCTTTTATTGGCCATTTTCGGTTTCACCTCTCTGCTCGATAAAAAGCAATATGGCGTTATCAGCATGGTGCTGGTATCTGTTGGTATTGCAGTTTTTTGTTTGCTAAAAGGCGATTGGTTTGGCTTAAATACATTTGTGCCTTATGGCTCTATTATATTGGCAATGTATTTTACCGCAGCAGCCGTAGCCACCACCTGGTTTTATAAAGCAGAGTTAAGCCTATCGGTGCAGTAGCAGTTCTTAATCTGCTACTACTTACAATTGCATACTGCCTTTATACCGACCATATTAAAACTTTCGAAGTTTTTACGGGCTATCTACATTATTACAAAATACGCTAACCAAACTTCGGAAGTTTAAGTGCTGCATTTATCCTGCATTCTTAGTGCATTCGTGGCAACTGCATCTCCGCCTTTATCCTGCCCATCCTTTAATCCTGTAAATCCTGGTTCAGACTAATGCCTTTATTCGTGCATTCGTGGCAAACGTATTTCTTAATGCTCTCAATGCCCTTAATGGTTATACTGTATTAAATCACCTCCTTCAACCTCTCCAGCACATAATACACAGCCGGGCACGTAGTGCTGTTAAGGTGGGTAGTGTTGGTATATTCAAAAAACTCACCGCTATCGGTGTAGGGGTATTTTTCGCAATCGCGTGGGCGCACATCGTAAATGCTGCAATAGTTATCGGCACCCAAAAACGGGCACGGCGATTTTTTAACCACATAGTCGCCATCCTCATCCAACCGCAGGTATTTGTCAATCATATCGCCCTGTTTCATACCCAGGTATTTAGAAATGCGCACTAAATCCGGCGACTTAAACCTTGGCGATATCGTTTTACAGCAATTGGCACAGTTAAGACAATCTATTTTACTAAACGCCTCATCGTGCAGGTCGGGCAGGTGTTTTTCTACCCCCCGCATCCGTTTGGCCTTATCCAAAAACTGCCGGTTCTCCTTTTTCTTCTTCTCGGCATCGCGCTGCCAGGTGTTGGGGTTAAAATTCATAAACACAATTATGCCACGAATTTCACGAATTAAAGGCAGATAGTTGGTGCCTTATTTGTCTTGTATTTATTCGTGCATTCGTGGCTAACCGCATTTCTGCCTTTATACTGCCCATTGAGTTAAAATGCATTACCGCCCCGACCGCCTTGAGCGGTCACTCCGCTTAAAATAGGCGGGGAACTGAACGGGCGTCAACTGCCTATATCCTGTATTTATTAGTGCATTCGTGGCAACTGTATTTTGCTTTCTGCGTGGCGGTTCTCCCTTTAGGGAGTTAGAAGGTAGCGCAGCAGGCTTATCCGCTTGGTATTGGCTGTTAAAGTCCCTCTATGTTGGAGAGGGATTTAGGGTGAGGCCCTATTTTTCCACAAACCAACTATACTTATCAGTAAGGCATACAAATCACAGTCCAGTCAATTATATTCGCGCCTCGAATAATAAAAATTCGAATGACCAAATCCTTCACC
>CAYREY010000156.1:0-3020 GCA_964423405.1 uncultured Chitinophaga sp.
TGCTAAGCACCCGCCCCGTTACCGAGCTACAGATAATACTGGGTAAGTACTTTGCTGCCGTTACGCTGGTGTTTATTGCCATTATACCTACGTTTGTTTACTTTTTTACCTTATACATGCTGGCCTCTCCGGTGGGCAATGTAGATGTGGGCGGCATACTGGGTTCGTACTTCGGACTGTTTTTTTTAGGGGCTGTGTTTGTAGCCATTGGCATCTTCTGTTCTTCTATCACATCTAACCAGATTGTAGCTTTTATAGTAGGAGTATTCCTTTGCTTTTTTCTGTACATGGCGTTTGGCTACCTGTCGCAGTTTGCAGTGTTTATTGGTAAAGCCGATTACCTGGTAGAGTTGCTGGGGCTTAGTGCACACTACGACGCCATGGGCAAAGGGGTGATTGACACCCGCGATGTGGTATACTTTGTAAGCATGATAGCCGCCTTTATTTTATTTACCCGTACCGCCTTAAGCAGCCGCAGATGGTAAACATGAAATCGCATATAACCAACCGCCGCGATGCCATTATACTACTGGTACTGGTGTTTGCTATTGTACTGCTGGCAAACGTAGTATCCAGCTATTTTTATTACCGGTTCGACCTTACCGCCGAGAAACGCTACTCTATTTCCGACCCATCGAAAAAAATGGTGAAAGAGCTGAAAGATGTAGTAACCATAAAAGTGTTTTTAGATGGTGAACTGAATGCCGGCTTTACGCGCTTAAAAGAATCGACCCGCAACCTGCTGGGCGAACTACGTGCCTACGGTGGCAAAAACGTAGAGTTTGAGTTTATAGATCCTATGGCCATTAAAAACCTGGATGAGCGCAAAGCCCTGATGACCGACCTGATAGAGCGGGGCCTGGCACCTACCAACCTTACCACCAAAAGCAAAAGCGGCAGCAACCAGCAGCTTATTTTTCCGGGGGCTATAGTAACCTTTGCCGGCCGCGAGATACCGGTGCAGTTACTGGAAAACCAGATAGGCTACTCGCCACAACAAATACTGAACAACTCGGAGGTATTGCTGGAGTATAAGTTTGTAAATGCTATACAAAAGCTAACCCAATACCGCCCGCCACAGGTAGCGTTTTTGCATGGCAATGGTGAACTGAACGTGCTTGAAACTGCCGATATACGCCAGACACTCAGCACACTGGAATACCAGGTAAAAGACCTGCACATAGACAGCAGCTACCACATACCCGATAGAATTGACGTGCTGGTAATTGCCAAACCCGAACAGCCTTTTAGCCCGATGAACCAGTACAAGCTGGACCAATACATTATGCGTGGTGGCAAAGTGCTGTGGCTGGTAGATGGCAGTAATGCATCGCTGGATAGCCTGCGCACCAGCCCAACCGGGCAGTTTGTACAAGCGGCAGATATGGGGCTGGAGGAAATGCTGTTTAAATACGGTGCCCGTGTAAACAACGATGTGGTGCAGGATATAAACCTGAACAACCCTATACCGCTGATAGTAGGTAAAATGGGTAACGCCCCGCAAACCGAGTTGTTTCCGTGGTTTTACTTTCCGTTACTGGTATCGGATAATAACCATGCTATAGTAAAGAACCTGGACCCTGTTGCCAGCTTTTTTGCCAGCTCGGTAGATACGATACAAAACAAAGGCGTAAAGAAAACAGTGTTGCTACACACCACCGAAAATGCGCGCGCACAGCTTACCCCTACGCGCGTACACTTTGGTATAATACCTATGGATGGTAAACGCCCTAACCCGGCATATTATAACCAACCTAACCTGCCCATAGCTGTATTGTTAGAGGGGGAGTTTACCAGTGCTTTCAGTAACCGTGTATCGCCCGAAATGCGCGCTGCTTTTGATACAGTAGCAGCACTAAAACCAAAGGAGCACAGCCAGCCAAGCAAAATGATTGTGATAGGCGATGGTGATATTATACGCAACGAAGTACGTGGCGATAGCAGCGCTTACCCGCTGGGTTACTATATGTTTACCCGCCAGCAGTTTGCCAATAAATCGTTTATACTTAACTGTATTGAGTACCTGGTAGACGATAGCGGCATACTACAAACCCGCAATAAAGAAGTGAAACTGCGTATGCTGAACACCATTAAGGTAAACGATGAAAAGCTAAAATGGCAGCTTATTAATATAGCCCTGCCTATCGGCCTTATCATTTTAGCCGGTGTGGCTTTTGGTTTCTACCGCCGTAAGCGGTATGCGGCGTAAAGCTAAACAGGTAAATTTTTGCACCGGTTATTACAACAGATTTGTTATTGGAGATATGTAGATTACTACAATCATTAGCTAAGGTGAAAGTCCAGGCGACGAAGTAGTCCAGGTGTATATAGCAGCGCCAAAAGTTAAAGCTGGTATTGTACTAAATTATGGCACATATAGAATTATACCTGTAAAATACCCTTAGCAAAAACATATTCTTTAGACCTATATTGAGTAGGCATATCTTCATTTCTATCTCTAATCTCATCTAAAGTTCTATTCGATTTTAGTATGCCTATTAAATCCTGTTTAGCGTAATCGCTAAATATAATGTACGTGCCTTGGTTAGTTATAACATTAGATATACATACAAATTCATGTTTTGTTTGGCGAAAAACAGGCAACAGTTTTTCATAACCAATTACAAATGAATTTCCCTTTCTAAGTTCTTCTTCCATCTTCCCCCTCATTTCATAAATTTTCAGAAGATGTTCTTTGCTTGTACCGGGGGAACTATCGTTATCAAAACTCCTATATTGTATTTCCCCATTCCAAATGCATTGTACTGCTTCTTTGCTTAAAATATTGGAGGACTGATGTTGCTGTAACAACCATACTATTTTTTGAAAATCTTCTTCAATTAATGTTTTCGCCACTTAATTTAGGTTGTTTACTCATGAAGATAGTCCACTAACCGGAGAATTTCAAACTGTTAACGGCTGCTAAAATCTCATCCAACAGTGATTTGCATTTGCAAATTCAAATCCCGTTTTTACTTTTGTGACTGATTAGTCAGTTTATTATAAAAGCAGAAAGTAAA
>CAYREY010000157.1:0-3015 GCA_964423405.1 uncultured Chitinophaga sp.
AGGCGCCCGGCCGCCAGCCAACCCCTGTTAACAAATAATAGTCTATATGTTAAGAATAGCTTATTTTAGATAGCTTTTTTCATTATACACTATGTACAGACATTATACCCTGATAGTGCTGGCTATGCTTGTTACAGGCTTAAGCAAAGCACAAATTGTAATTAATGAGTTTTCGGCGGCCAATAAAAGCAGCTATGCGGCTGCCAACGGCAACTACTACGATTGGGTAGAGCTGTACAATAACTCGGGCGCGGCTGTAAACATAAGCGGCTGGTACCTGAGCGATAACCCCGATACACTTACCAAATGGCAGATACCCGCCGGTATTACGCTGGCCAATAACAGCTACCGTGTTTTCTTTTGCAGTGGGCGCAACGGCCTGGTAAGCGGCCAGTACCACACCAATTTTAAACTAACGCAAAGCGATACCAGCGAGCATATCATCCTCACCAACCCTTCGCTGGCTATAATAGATTCGCTTACTATTTTCCCCTGCGATAGTAACGATAGCCGTGGCCGGGTAACCAACGGTGCCGCTACCTGGGGCATATTTACCCGCCCTACACCCAATGCCAGTAACAATACGCAAACGGCCTATCCATCGTATGTGCCTAAAGTTACGTTTAGCTTGCCGGCCGGTTTTTACACCGGCACACAAAGTGTAGCGCTCAGTTGCAGCCAAACCAACACTACTATCCGCTATACTACCAATGGCTCTACTCCTACGGCTGCATCTACCGCTTATTCTACGCCTATTAGTGTAACCAGTACTACAGTAATACGTGCCAAAGCGTTTGATAACACCAACGCCACCGTACCCAGCTTTATAGAAACCAATACCTATTTTATAAATGAGAACCACACGCTGCCGGTAGTATCGGTTAGTGCCACCTCGCTTACCAATGAACTGACCAACGGCAGCCTGAACCTGCGTTTCGGCAACCTGGAGTTTTTTAGCAGTGGCAACCAGCAGGTGTTTGAAATAGGCGGCGAGTTTAGTCCGCATGGTAACGACTCGTGGGCCTATAGCCAGAAAGGGTTTGATTTTGATGTAGAAGACCAGTACGGTACCGGCGACCTGATAAACAAAAAGATGTTTTACACCTCGCCACGCAAAAAATTTAAGTGGCTGATATTTAAAGCGGCCGGCAGCGATAACTTTCCCGATGGGGGCGATAACCCACCATCGCGCTGTGCGCATATACGCGATGCCTTTGACCAGACACTGGCCGAAAAGTATAACATGCACCTGGATGTGCGCCGTATGGACCACTGCCTGGTGTTTGTAAACGGGCAATACTGGGGCGTATACGAGTACCGCGAAAAAGTAGATGAAGATTATTTTGATTACTACTACGACCAGCAGGAAGAATACGTAGATAACCTGAAATACTGGGGCGGTATGGATGTAGATATGGGCAGCGACACCGCCTGGACCAACCTGTACAACTATGTAGTGGCCAACAACATGACTGTGCAGGCCAACTACCAGCATGTAGCCGACCGGCTGGATGTAATGAGCCTGATAGATATGGTAGGGCTGGGCCTGTACACCGTAAACAGCGACTGGCTGAACTGGAACACCGCCTGGTGGCGTGGCCGCAAAGGCCCTAACCCGGTTAAGTGGAAATACTGGCTGTGGGATACCGATAATATTTTCGACCTGGGCGAAGACTACACCGGTTGGGGCAATACCAGCAGCACCGCCGACCCCTGCGACATTAACAGCGCTAACGGTGGTATGTTTACCGACCCCGGCATAGGCCCCGAGATGGGACACATAGTTATTTTTAATAAACTAATGACCAACCCGAATTTCAGGGCGCTGTATGTAAACCGTATGGCCGACCTGCTGAACGGGCCGTTTAGCTGCACCAATATGCTAAACCACCTGGATACGATGGTGGCCCGCATACAACCCGAAATGCAGCGCCAGTGTACGCGCTGGAGCGGCAACTACAATACCTGGCTGAACAATGTACAATACCTGCGCACGCAGATAAGCAACCGTTGTGCATTTTATGATAATGCCTTTACCGGTTGCTATAACGTAACCGGCCCTTACCGCCTGGCAGTAGATGTGTACCCACCCAATGCCGGTACGGTTACCATTGGCAACACCATTACACCAACCGCATATGTGTACCGGTCCGAATATTTTGGCGGGGTGAATATTTCGTTTAAAGCCACCGCCGATACAGGCTATGTGTTTTCGCACTGGCAAACGGTAAGCCATACGCCGCTGCCCTCTGCAACGGTAGATAGTATGTATTTTGATATGGGCACCCTGCCCGATAGCGTAGTAGCGGTGTTTATACCGCTCGATTCGGTTGACCTGACGGTGTATGTAAACCCCGTAGGTGCCGGTAACATAACTGTTAACGGCAACACACCGGCCACGTACCCTACGGTGTACCGGTTTCCGGTAAATACGGCGCTTACTGTTTCGCAGGTGGCCAATGCAGGCTTTGCGTTTAGCAACTGGCTGGCGCTGCACCATACGCTTAACCCTAACAACACAGCCAGCAACATTACCTTTACCATAACGCAGGATGATACGCTGATAGCTAACTACACCGCCGTGCCCGATACACATACGCTTACCGTATTGGTAGCACCAGCCGGTGGTGGCAATGTAAGTGTAAACGGCACTACCCCACCGGTGTACCCTGCTACTTTACAGTTTGCCGACGGTGCCGCTGTAAACCTGGCTGCTACGGCCAACGGTGGCTATACCTTTACCAATTATACTTTACTGCACCACAGCCTTACGCCTAACAATACTACGGCCAATGCCGCATTTAATATTACGCAGGATGATACCCTGCTGGCAACCTTTACCGCAGTGCCCGTTACCGATACGTTTACGCTGACCGTACTGGTAACACCGGCCGGTGGCGGCAATGTAAGCGTAAATGGTACTACCCCACCGCTGTACCCTGCCACCTTGCAGTTTGCCGATAGCACGGTAATAAACCTGGTAGCTACGCAAAACGGCGGCTTTACGTTTACCAA
>CAYREY010000158.1:0-2995 GCA_964423405.1 uncultured Chitinophaga sp.
AAAAAAGAGCTAAGCAAAAAACCAACTGGTACGAGATAGCAATATCTGTACTGGCAGCCAGCGCCGGCATATTGATACTGGCAATTATGAAAATGAAACATATAATATGAAAATATATATCAGCGGAAAAATATCGGGCATTGAAAAAGAGGCTCCTAAGCTATTTGAAGAGGCAGAGCGCCACTTGCAAAAAATGGGGTTTGATACAGTAAACCCAATGAAGCTAAACCACAACCATGATAAAACATGGCACAGCTACATGAAAGAAGATGTACGTGCGTTGTGCGATTGTGATGGAATATTCATGTTGAACAACTGGACGGATAGCAAGGGCGCTATCATAGAGCACACAATTGCCATGTATTTAGGAATACAGGTTACTTATCAAAAACAAACCATTTAGCCATGAACACCACAACACAACAAACACTACAGCAATACTTAGAAACATTACCCGGCCTACACAAAAAACGCGCGATTGAAAACGTGGTAGCACAATTGGGAAAAGATGCTCTTAATGAATTGGGCGATTGGGGTTTAGACGTTGCGTTTGACTGGATAACCTCACCAGAGGGTACAGGGTATTGGGCGTTAGTGCACAAAGGCCGCTACGCTGATGCAGAGGCGCTGCTTTTTTCTAATAATGAAAAAAAGATAATAAAGCCAACAGACAAGAAACGCTATGTAGTAACAGTGAGCTTTTTCATGTACGCTGAAGATGATAAGGCCATTATGCGCGAGGCTTCGAACTACACCAGCCAGCTTAATAAAGAACAAGACTGCCGGGCTACGGTAGAGTGCATTACTCAATCGCAGTATGGTAAGCTGGGTACACGAAAGGTATTTTAAAATATACCCCCGCAACCACGACGGGCAGATAGTTACTGCGAAGTGCCGATGTGGGGGTTAACCGTAAACAATTAATCAATTATAAAAATCACAACAACATGAGCAACGTATTAACAATTTTAGACCAGAACAAACCCACCTTACAAGCCCTTGCAAGTATCAACCTGCCAGCCGGTGTAAACGCCGAAGCGCTTGTATTACAGGAGCTTGACTACCTTAAACAGATTGCGTTTACCAACCCCGCAATATTGGAGTGCATACCCGACACTATTGTATATGCTGTTAAGTCTTGCCTTAAAAACAACCTTACACTTGACCCGTCTGCCGGCCTGGTGTACGTAAAAACGCGAAATGTAAAAGTTGGTAATGAGTGGAAAAAAGCACTTGAGATTACACCAAGCTGCAACGGCATACTATCCGTTAACTACCAATGCGGGAAAGTAATAGACCACAAAAATCCAGACGTAATTAAAGACGGTACCGGTAAAGTTATCGGTGTAGAGTTTGAATATCAGCTACACAATGGCCGATGGGAGAAACGCTCCTTTGATGAATCTGACTTCTTACGCTGGAGAACTGCCAGCCATAAAGAGAATGGCCGCAATAAACAAGACGCAGACAGCAGCAAACTAAACTACGCCAACGCACACTACACCAGTTGGAAAGGCGGCATTGACCCTGAATTTGCCCGCGCTAAGGCAATACGCCATGCACTTAAAAAGTTAGGCACCAACGTAAATGAAAAGTACGCTGTAAAAATACAGCCGGTGGTTAAAACGGTGGATATACCACACGAAGTTATTAACGCCGAGGTGATTGACAGCACCGAAACTACCGATATATCTAACCAGCCAACGCACATAGTATCGGTGCATGAAGCAGTGAACATAGATAACCTGGACCTGTAATTATTAATCAACTATAAATATCACAACAATGCAATTAGCAACAGTAAACCAACAGGAACTTGCACAGAAAGCCGCCGCATGGGGCAAGTTTGGCGAAGCGGTATATACTACCGAGATAGCCATAAGCAATAAGGCGCTGGCAGCCGTTAACGGCGTAACGCTGCCAAATACCATAGAAGATATTGCCGCAGCAGAGGCGCTCTTAAAAACCCTGAAAGCAACCAAAACAGAGGTGCAAAATGAACGCAAAGCGATTACTAGCAAAACCGATGCGCTTACTCAGAGGTTGATGGAGCCGGAAAAGAGCCTTGACGAGCCTATCAAAACGCTGGAGGCGGCAATCATTAAGATTAAAAAGAAGCACGAAGACGCAGCGGCCAAAGAACGCCTAAAAGCAACAGAGCATAAATTGATAATAGAGGCAATTAAAAATGCCGCCAACGCTGCCAACACCGCTTTTAAAAATCTGGTACTTGATAAGGTAGACAAAGCCTATACCTACGCGCTGGGTGAATATAACCTGCAACCTGCCGACAAAGACGAATACCTGCGAAAATGCCGGGTTAAGGTTAGTGTAAATTCATTTGTATCGCCAGCGTATCAGGTACCACAGATGTACCACACCGATGCCGAAGTGGAGGCGCTAAAGGCCGAACACTACCAGGTAGACCGCGAAAGCTATGTTGTGCTGTTTGTTGATGAACTTGAAAAGCGTTTCAGTGATTATGCCGTAGCCTATAATAACAAAGCTCAGGCGCTGCGCATAGCTGCCGAGGAAAAGGCACGACAGGAGGCCGAGATATTAGAACAACAGCAACAGGCGCAAATGGCCGCAAAGATTGAAAGCGCCGCTGTTACCGAAACACCCGATTTGTTTACCACTAAGGCGCTTAAAAAGGCTTATGAGGTAGATATGCCTGAAACCAGCGAGAACGCTATACGCATACTGGCGGCCTTTACGGCTAACATACAGTTGTGTATGCCCAAAGTGCGCGTTACAAAGTGGTTTTCATTTACCCCGGCACAGGCTGCCAATGCACTGGCAAAGGTTAAGTGCGATGACAACAATTTTCAGCCCTCAGGTATCATTTTTAAAGAGGTAGATAAACTGTAAACAATGATAACCTGCCCCACCAGCCTTGCTATTACCGATATGCCTTTTCATGATTACCTGAAAATGGATGGCTACTCGCACAGCTTTTTGAAGTACCAGAAAAACGGCGTAGCAGAAAGCAAAG
>CAYREY010000159.1:0-2963 GCA_964423405.1 uncultured Chitinophaga sp.
ACGCCACCGTATGCGTGTCAGAGCTATATGCCTTCGGCGTTTGGTAATAAAGGGGTTACCTGTTAATATTAGCCATGTTTGTTAAGCCGCTGTGTACACAGGCCGCATAACCTACTTACCAAAAATGGTAAATGGCACATCAAAATTAAGCCCAAAGGTTACGTGGTTGGTAAACCTGAATTTAGAGGCAACATCTATCTGCCCCTGGCTAAGGTCGCGCAGGGCAATAAATGGGGTAAGGTTAAACACCGATTTTTTAGTATCGCCGTTTACGCTGATGGCACCGGCACTTTTAGGCACACTAAATACAAGGCCCATAGTCAGGTTACAGGCAACCGGCCTGTTGGGTATTGCAATTACATCTAAAGTAGGGTTAAAACCCACTATCCGTGCTTTATCCAGGTACCAGATTACCGTAGTGCTAAGGTTAAAATTAAATTTCTGGGCTATATCTTTGGCATAGTAAGCATCGGCCGAAAAAGCAGGCTTATATACGGTAAAGTTTTGGGTGGTAGTAAGCGTTGTATCAGAAGTTCTAATTTTGATAGCAGTAGCGGTTTGCAGGTTATCGGAATACGAAAAAGAGCCTTTAACACTCAGGTACATGCTTTGCAGGGCCTTCTCTTTTATTATCATCAGGTTGTACGATATACCGTTGTTAATGGTAAAATACCTGGCTGTATCTATGGCCGCAATATTAAAATCGGTTTTAGGGGTGTACCTTACGTTTTCGTTGTAGGTAGGTGCCGTAGAAATATAAAACCACTGAAATATTTTACGCTCGGGCTTATAGCTGTCAAAAACCTTATCGTATGCACCAATTACAATCTTAGACATATCCTTACGCATCGATTCCTTTTGCTTACTAAGCGAATCGCGCAACTCTATTATACTAAATTTATATACACTATCTCTGTACGAATTAACATTGAGCGGTGGGTTTATATTCGACTCTTCATATTTCTTCAGTAGTTCATCGTACGCGGCTATACGTTTCTTTATTGACTTATACTCTTTATCAACCGTAATAGTAACTTTTCTGAATTTTGTATTAAGATCTACATACTGATCGTGTGAGAATGTTTGGAGCGAAGGCAGAATCCATACCAACCCCAACTGTAACGATGTTTTTGCATTAAGCTTGGTATTGGTAAATACGCTGGATATATTGTTATTAAAGCCCCCGCTATATTTTATCTGCAATGCCAATACGCTGGACTTTAACCACGTAGTTTGCTTTTTTGATTCTTCATCGGTAGTGTACAAAAAGCTCTCTTTATCAGATGCATTAATAATCTCGAAATAATTGCGGGGTTTGTTGGGGGTAAGTTTTATAAGAAAGTTAGCCGAAGCCTGTGGCTGGGCAAAGTTTAGTGTAAACGAGTTTTTTATTATATCCGAATTCTCCCCGGTAAGCAGGTACGACAGGTCGCCATTTACAGCCTCCTTTATACTTATGCGGCTTTGTTCGTTATCCTCGCGCAGCTTAGGGTACAAAGCTGGCTGCTTTGGTTTCGTTACCGTGTCTGTATTTTGTGCAAATACCGGCATTGCCCAAAACATACACATAATAAATACTGCTAGTGCGGTAATTCTCATTGTTCCTGTATATTGAAATTTGCTTTAGTGTTAGTCTTGGTACTACATCCATCATCAAATCCGGTAGGCTCATCGCAGTAGCGGGCAAAAGTTACCCTGTAGCCACACATATTTGTTTTCATTTTCATTAAGTCTGCATAGCTTTTATTTTTCAGAAAATTGGATGGAGCATACACTATCACATCTATAATATAATTGCGATTGATGGTTTTTGCTGTAAACTTCTCATCATCTATATCGCATAGCAGGCTATCCAATGTTTTTGTTGTATCAGTTACATCGTACAGCAATTTAGTGGCTACAATAGCTTTGTCGTTTTTATCTTTAATGTACACACTAACCTTATCGCCGGCATTCAGGTTTTCTTTAAAAAACAGGCTGATGGTAATTTTCTGTTCGGCATCGCCGGCTTTGCATTGCGCTTGTACAGGGGTATAATATAATGCACTTACTATAAGTGCCAGCAGGTATAGTGCGGGTAGTTTCATATACTATCGTTTACGGGTTATTTTAACCGATATACACGGATAAAGCGCCGATGCACGGATGGTATCATTAGCGCATAGCTGCCCACCCGAAAAGGCCGCCCAGCTGTGTACACCACCATCGGGTAGTGTGGTGGTTATATAAATGCCACCCGGCAGTATATCATCGCAAATGTTGGTTAGTACGGTTGCCGTATCGGTTAGCTGGCCTATCTGTTTGCCATCCAGCAACAGCGAAACCGGGAAAAGGTTACTTATCCCATCCAGCGTGGTATCGCCGGGCGGTATATACCAAACAACCTTAGAGTACTCACACAACGAGGGGTCGCTCTTAGGCGTACGGCTTCCTGTATCCAGGCTGTAGGATATAGAGCGCAGGTCGGTACAGGTTTTTTGGCATGCACCAATTGTAACTACTAATAGTATTAAAACAAGTTTTATACGTTGCCCGGTTTTCATGTATTGTTTTTTGAGGTGGTTTTCGCACTGTTTTGCCACACAAAAAAAACAAGATGGATGCATCTGGCTTTAGCCGAAAAGACTATGTTTTGTTAATTTATTTAGAAGGTATTTAAACCACATATGCGGCAGCACCTGTAATGTAGTACACCGCTTAAAGTCGCAGCCTACCCATGCGCACTAACATGTATTCAGTATGTATCTCAATACTCCGTACGCACTACTATTTCTTAGTTGCCAGTTTTTTCTCTACCGCCAGCAACCGTCTTTCTATATCGGTAAGCTCGGGGCCGGTGGTACCAAAGGGTTTGCCTTTTTGTTTCAGCATGTAATCGGGGTTTACATTAAACACATGTACCAGCGCGCATAGCTGCTCTACGGTAATGTTGCGCTCGCCGCTGCGCCAGTAGTGTATGGTTT
>CAYREY010000160.1:0-2956 GCA_964423405.1 uncultured Chitinophaga sp.
CTAAAATTTTAGGGGTAGATAATAAGATTGGCTCTATAGCAAAAGGTAAAGATGCTTCCATCATCGTATCGAGCGGCGATGTGCTGGATATGCGTACCTCTAACATAGAGTACGCCTTTATCAACGGCCGTATGATAGACCTGAACAACAAACAAAAAGAGCTGAACCAGAAGTTTTCGAAGAAATACGGATTGAATTAAATTTAAAAACGCAGTAGCCACAAAGACACTACGTTATTCTTCGTGTCTTCGCGCCTTTGTGGCATAATAAGCAATACAAACAAGCGGCATTATTCTTTTACAAAGCGCTTAACCTGCCGTTCGGTTTCGGTGCGGGCTTCTACAAAGTATATACCTGCGGCAACATCGTATAGCGCCAGCTCGGTTGTATGTGCACCGGCAGCTTGTATACCGGCCTGCTGTATGCGTATGGTTTGCCCCAATGCATTGGTTATGCGCACCTGCACATTGCCGGCTTTGGCAAAGGCATAAGTAATACGCAATACATCTTTAGCCGGTACCGGTGCCAGTATAAGTATGTTGCTGTTAGTGGCTATATCGTTTATACCGGTAGTTGCACACGCACCGGGATAGACCCATGTTACACCACCCCAGAACGTTGCGGCACAAGCATTGGGGTAGGTTACACTATCGCAGCCGCACACCGGTTGGTATAATGGTGCATCGCAGCAAAGGCTGCCCGGCGGGCATATCAATGCCGAGTCGATACATACATGCGGCCCGGCCAGCGAATCGCAGGCGGTAGCGGTGCAGCCGTTTACATCGGTAATGGTTACGCAGTAGTTGCCTTCGTGCAGGTTGCTTATCGAGTCGGCGTTCATACCGCTAACGCTGTTGCTCCACGCATAATTAACCGGAAGTGCCGCATTACTAACTGTAGCCTTCAGCCAGCCGTTGTTGGCTATAAACGAGGTGGGGTTTTGCTTTTGTAACTGTACGGTAGCATTGCAGGGTTGCTGCTGCCGGGTAGTATCTATACAGGTAATATCTATAGTGGTGCCTTCCATACAAATGCTTTTGCAGGTGTTGTTGGCTGTAAATGAAAAGCGGATAGTATCGCCGGCCTCTAAGCCAAGCATAGCAATACTGGTGTTGCAGGGCACCAGCAGGTTACCGGTGCCTGTATCTATCAGCAGGCAATTAGTACCCTGTACTATTACGCCGGTGTGGTTACATGCCGGTAAATCAAATTGCAGATGATCTACTTTAAACTGAGTGGCTGCCGCTACAATGCCACAACCGCCTACCAGCGAGCCACCCAGTATAGTTATGCGGCACGAGTCGAACAGTACCGTGTTTTGTGTAATGGGTATATAGCCATACTTATAGGCGGGTGTAAAGCCGCTGGTGTCCAGCATCCAGTGGCCGCTATCTACTACCGTATTGCCCTGTAGTAGTTCTACTTTTATAGCTAGGGTATCTTTATACGGCTGTCCCGGTTCGTTTACACAAGGGGCAAATTCGTACTTATAATAAAAACTTAACCCCTGCGGATGTTGCAGCATGGGGTAGGTAATAGTTGCCATGGGCTTAAACACACCGTTGGCAAAAAAGTTAGCAGCATAGTTGCCGCTGTAGCGGTCGGTGTCCTGTCGCACGGTGTAGGGGTCCCAGGGGGGTAAGGTCATGGGGTGGCTGTTGGTTTGCCAGAATTGTAATACCGGTTGTGCGTCCCAGTATTCCATTCCGCCGTTGGGTATTTGTGCGCGTATAGTGCCGGTAAGCAGCATTACCAGTAACAGGGGTAGTATTTTTTTCATGGGCAGGGTATTAATACAGCCACAAGGTGCTGCACGGAAACCAAAGACAATTAAAATTACCGCACAACGCCCTGAAGCTGTATGTTCTTAAAACGAGGCAAACGCCCCGGGCGTTGCTTAGGGGGCATTATTTACGGCAGAAAAAATACTTTCGCGCACTGTAAACAGCACTGTACTATGGGCAAGGCCAAAATGTTTAAGATAAACAGCATTAACGATTTTCCGAACGTGTACCAGAACACGCATTACACCAACCCCAACATGATAAACCACGAAGGGGTTGAACAGGACATGAAGGGCAAATGGAAAAGCGAAGTATTTAAAAACGATAACCCGATAATACTGGAGCTGGCCTGCGGCAAAGGCGATTATGCACTGGCACTGGCCCGCCGTTACCCAAACAAAAATTTTATTGGGGTAGATAGTAAAGGCGCGCGCCTGTTTACCGGTAGCAAAACAGCCTTAGATGAAGGCCTTACCAATGTGGCCTTTGCCCGATTTAAAATAGAGAACATACTCAACTACTTTGCCGCCGGCGAGGTAGATGAAATATGGATTACGTTCCCCGATCCGTTTCCTAAACTGCGCGATGCGAAACGCAGGTTGAGCGCCCCTAAGTTTTTAGAGCGCTACCGGCAGATAGCCAAACCGGGCGCGGTGCTGCATTTTAAAACCGACGACCTGCCGCTGCACCTGTTTACCAAAGAGACGGCGCAGGAGTTTAGCCCCGAAATAATTTACTGTAAGGAAGATATATACAGCGCCCCGCTGCAATACGACGAACTGAGCATACAAACCTATTACGAGAAAAAACACCTTGCGGAAGGGCGCACTATCAATTATATTAGGTTCCGGTTATCAAAAGCAGAATAAGGATCTCACTGAACACACGGAATACACTGACAAAGACAGAATGTATTTGCTTTACATCTGTGTTGTCTGTGAGAGCCATTAAACTTAAAAAATGAGCCCGCTTAAAAAGAAAAAGGCTATTGCTACGCCTAAGAAAAAAGCAGCTAAAGCTAAAAAAGCCCCGGCCCAAACTGTGCCTAAAGCAGATAGCAAAAGCTATACGTTTTTTCAGAACGTGTACGAAGTAGCGCGACTGATACCCAAAGGCAGGGTTACCAGCTATGGGGCTATAGCCAAATACCTGGGTAGCGGCCGCTCGGCACG
>CAYREY010000161.1:0-2939 GCA_964423405.1 uncultured Chitinophaga sp.
TTACGGGTAAAAACTTTGTGAATTAATTAACAGTAAAGCCACTTTTTTCAACGGGTTTTACCATATGGCAAAATATCTATATTCGCGCTACCTATGAAACGACTTTTACTACTACCACTACTGGTATTAGCCATGTTAGCGGTTGCCCAAACCGACAGCCTGGAGCTTAAGCTACAACAATACAAAAGCCTGTACGAGAAAGGGTTGATTGATAGCGCCGAATACCAAAAGCTAAAAGCCCGCGAACTTGATATAGCACCGACTAACGTTAAAAAAGAAAGCAAAGCCTTTGGCAAGCACAGGTTTAATGTGCGCATAAACCCCGTGTTTTACTACGATGTGTTGCACCTGTTTAAATTAGGTGGTAACAATAAAACCTACACTTACAACGCCCTTACCTACAGCGCTGGTGTACATATACAGGCAGGCCCCTGTATAAAAGACCGATATTTTCCCAATTTATCTATTGGTGTTGAAGCTGCGCCCCACCGGATACTAGTACCCGTAAATGCAGCATTTGCCATGAAAATACTAAGCAAAAAAATTAGCCCGGTTATACAGGCCGAGGCAGGCTATGTTTTTGTAAAAAGCTACCATGGCCTTACCGGCGAAAAAAACGACAGAAACCATGGCATGAATGCATTACTGGGATTTGGTTTACACGTATCAGTTGCCAAACACTTTGCCATTAACATAACCCCCGAATACAGGTTTTTGTATTACCGGTTTAATTACCTGTACATACCCGTACCACTACCACAAAATGAATTTTTAACTACAAGTAAATTATACCCCAGGTTTGTACACCAGGTAGGTGTAAGGGTGCAGTTTATTATATGGTAGTATCAAAACTAATTGCAAAACAAACTATGAGACCTGTACTTGTTTTTTTATTGATTGTATATCAAACCGCAGTAATGGCGCAAACCGATAGCCTGGAGCTTAAGCTGCAGCAGTATAAGAGCTTGTACGAAAAGGGCCTTATTACCGGTACCGAGTATCAGGCGCTACGCGAAAAGGAATTAAAGATTACCTTAAAGGTAGAAGAGAAAAAAGACAGTGCACGGGTGCATAATTTTAATGTGCGTATAGCCCCTGTATTTTATGGTGCTGTTTGGCGCAACCAGAAAGACCGGTACTATAGCACATCGGGTAAAGTAACTAATGTTTACGAAGGTGGCCTACACATGGAGGCCGGCCCACTTATTAAAAAGCGGCATGCTTTAAATGTGGCTATAGGTTTTGAGGGCGGCCGGCGCAGGTTTCAGTTGCCGGTGTATGTACATTACCATGTAAACTTTATGCAGAAAAAAGTAAGCCCATATCTGCATTTGGGTTTTGGCTATGTGCTGGTGCGAGATATTTATGTAAACAACACTTATTTAAACTATAATGGCATTACAACACCATTAGGTGTAGGCGCTACCTTTAAATTAAGCCGCAAAATGGATATGGCACTGAGTGCGGATTACAGGTTATTATGCATTATACAACAAAGTACGCGAACTACTATTCAAAATCCGGAAGGCGGTATAGTATATAATACCTACCGCTTTTTACACGAGGTGGGTTTAAGGCTGCAACTCATTTTTCATTAATGTTTTAGTACCGATGAAATACCTGTTCACTTCCTTGTTATTTATATGTGTTATGGTTGGTTACAGTCAAACTGACAGCCTGGAGCTAAAGCTACAGCAATACAAAAAGCTGTACGATGGCGGGCTTATAACACAGGCAGAATACGAAATACTTAAAGCCCGCGAGCTGCAAATAAATACAGCGCCGGCGGCCAAAGAGCAGCCGACACCTGCTATACAGCGCCCCGATGATATTTGTGTAATAGTTGGGCCGGTATTGTTTGGCGATGTAGAGCATAAGGTTTCGCCACAGCAATATACCAATTCGTTAGCATTGGGTAATATGGCAGGTGTAGGTATTAATTTACAACTAGGGGCTAACATAAAGCGCCGTTATTTCCCAACTGTATCGTTGGGGTTAGAGGGCAGTAAAAGACGCATGCTGGTGCCGCTGGGTGCCTGCTTTAATATGAACATACTTAAAGGGAAGGTTACACCGCATTTTCACGTTGGGTTGGGGTATTTGTATCAGCGGTTTTCTAACAGCAACTCTGGATCGCCGGGGCAACATGGCATGTATGCTGGTGCAGGTTTTGGGTTTAGTGTGTACGTAAGCAAGCGCATCTATCTTACCTTTTCGCCCGATTACAGGTTTCTTTTTTACAAGGAGTCCAACTACGATTTGCCCTCTTATATTCCTCGGGGCTACGGTGTAAGGTATTATAGCAATACCATCCACCAATTGGGTGGGCGTATACAGGTTGCGTTTATGTAAGGTAATCTATCCCATCTGCAGCAAACAGGGTAGCTGCAATTAACCACTAAGCAACACAAAGCTGTGTTGGCTGTTCATCCCAAAATCGCCCTTCCAAAATCTAAAATTAAGCTGCTCACAGAAACTACTGACAATATCCAATGGTAGTGCTTTTGTATTTTTCTGTGTCTTCTGTGCTGTCTGCGAGAAAAATGACTTAACCACTAAGGGCACTAAGCAACACAAAGCTATGTTGGCTGTTCAATCCAAAATCGCCCTTCCAAAATCTAAAATGAAGCTGCTCACAGAACACACAGAAACCACTGACAATACCCTATCGCAGTGCTTTTGTGTTTTTCTGTGCCTTCTGTGCAGTCTGCGAGAAAAAATGACTTAACCACTAAGGGCACTAAGCAACACAAAGCTATGTTGGCTGTTCAATCCAAAATCATACTTCCGAAATCTAAAATCGATCTGGCTGTTCAATCCAAAATCAGCATTCTAAAATCCAAAATCCTACATATCCTTCAAATGCTCCTGATGGCAATTCAGTTCTATTTCAAAGCGGCCATCGGCATATTGGTTTACTTTATACAGGCACAGGTTTA
>CAYREY010000162.1:0-2817 GCA_964423405.1 uncultured Chitinophaga sp.
ACAGGGCATACAAGGTAATACAGGTCCACAGGGCGAAGCAGGCCCCACTGGTGCGCAGGGCGCAACTGGTCTTCCGGGGCCTCAGGGTTTACAGGGTATTCCAGGTATAACTGGTAACACCGGAGAAACCGGCCCAACCGGCCCACAGGGCGATGTTGGTTTAACCGGTCCAACCGGCCCTACCGGAGCGCAAGGATTAATTGGTGCTACCGGCCCGCAAGGTGCAACCGGTGCCGATGGTTTGCAGGGCGAACCAGGCGAACCCGGTCCGGTGGGTCCGCAAGGCCCACAGGGTGTTCAGGGTAACGATGGCGCTCAGGGTATACCGGGTAATACTGGTTTGCAGGGCGAGACAGGTCCTACAGGCCCTACCGGTTTACAAGGCCCTACGGGTGCACAAGGTATACAGGGTATTACCGGGCCTACTGGTAGAACCGGGCCTACTGGTCCTACCGGTGCACAGGGTATTCAGGGTATAACCGGTAACACAGGACCAACCGGTGCGCAGGGCATACAAGGTGTAACCGGCGAAACCGGCCCTACGGGCGCACAGGGTATTCAGGGTATAACTGGTAACACAGGACCAACCGGTGCGCAAGGCATACAAGGTATAACCGGCGAAACAGGCCCTACGGGCGCACAGGGCATTCAGGGTATAACGGGTAACACAGGACCAACCGGTGCGCAAGGCATCCAAGGTGTAACCGGCGAAACAGGCCCTACGGGCGCACAGGGCATTCAGGGTATAACCGGTAACACGGGCCCCACCGGTGCGCAAGGCATACAAGGTATAGCCGGCCCTACGGGTGCGCAGGGTAATACCGGTGCTACAGGAGCAGCCGGTGCCACAGGTTTACTATCTGCTGGTAGTGCGGCAGGCAACACCCCTTACTGGAACGGTAGTGCATGGGTAGTAAGCAGCAGTAATATTTACAACAACGGGGGCAATGTAGGTATAGGTGAAACAAGCCCTGCCGATAAGTTGGTTGTTAGCGGCAATATAGGTCAGCTTACATCGGGTACTTACCAGAACGTATCCAGTGCATGGTCAACAGTTGGCTATACTACCGGGTATTATGGCTCAGGTACTGCATTAGGAACCATGTATAACTGGGATACAGATGGTTTTTTTGTAGGCCTTAAAGATTATGGCAGCAATCGTAAAGATGCTCTTTTAAACTGGGGCGATGATGGAAGCGATAACCTGCGTTTCCAGTTCATGGGTAGCGATGTCATGTTTCTTAACTCCAGCGGTAATTTGGGTATAGGCACTACTTCGCCATCATACAAACTGGATGTGAATGGTACAGCGCGCACCACCACCCTCATAACAACCAATTTCCAAATGGCCAATGGCGCGGTTAATAACTACATACTTACCAGCGATGGTAGCGGTAATGGTACCTGGCAGCCTAAGCCGGCATCTCCGCTGGCCGGGTTAACCAATGGCCTGGTAGCAATAGACGGCGGTGGTAATGTAGTAAGCAGCGCCCGAACCATTACCGGTACTACAAATCAAATAGATGTAACCAATGGCAACGGTGTTTCGGGTAATCCTACAGTTGCTATGAACGCTGCTTATGCTGAAGCCTTAAAAGCACAAACCAACGTTACAGGCGGTGGTAATATCACCTACAACAGCAGTGCAGAATTGCGTTGGAGCAATCGGTTTATTGTTATTTCTAACGGTAGAGGTGGACACTTTGCCAACAACGGTTACTTTGATATCGAAATTCCTGCTGTAGGTACAATTATTACAGGCGCAGGTGGCGCAGGTAATACAACTGTTACAGCCGGTGGTATACCTTTGGGCGGATGGCAGGCCTTGTACTATATTCTGCCTGTAGGCAGTAACAATGCTTCGCTACCGTCAAACTTCCGCGTTATTCAGCATACCGGCAGTATTACCATACCAGAGAACTGGTTATTGCTGGCATTACGTAGCGGCGATGATAACACATTAAGGTTAGGTACCGGTATCACCTTAAAGTTAGGCCAAACGTGGGTAAGCGGCGGTGGTACTGCGCAGGAAGGTGGTAACGGTGTTATACAAAATACTACCACTCAGCAATCTTCAGCTAACTTCAACATATCGGGTAATGGTGTAGTAGGTACTAACCTGAGTGTAGGTACAGCAACTGCCGATGCACGCTTGCTGGTAACCGATGGCAGCAACCCAGGCGTTTACGACGATACTAAAGAGCTATATGCATTAAGCAACAACGGTACAGGCCAGAGCTACGATGGTGGTTTCGAATTCAGACACAGCAGCAACAGCCAGGGTATCGGCTTGGGCTATAACACTATTTATGCCACCGGTTATAATACCGATCAGGATTTGAACCTTATAGCCAAAGGTAACTCGCCTTTAACCTTACAGGCTTATGGTGGTGCAACCGGTAACGTGGGTATAGGTGTTGGTAACCCAAGCTATAAACTGGAGGTAAATGGTACCGCCCGCATGGCAGGCGCATTTACAGCCAGCAGCACGGCAAGTATAGGTGGTAATACCACTATAGGCGGTACTACAGCCGATGCAAGGTTATTAGTGCAACAGGGCGGCTCGCCGGGTGCTTATGAAGACAATAAAGAGTTGTATGTAATGAGCGATAACGGTACCGGTCAGAGTTATGACGGCGGAGTTGAGTTCAGACATAGCAGCAACAGCCAGGGTATAGGTATTGGTTATAATACCATTTATGCCACCGGTTATAATACCGATCAGGATTTGAACCTTATAGCCAAAGGCGCATCGCACTTAACTTTACAGGCTTATGGCGGCGCAACCGGCAATGTGGGTATAGGCACTGGTAGCCC
>CAYREY010000163.1:0-2802 GCA_964423405.1 uncultured Chitinophaga sp.
CGGACGGGAGTCGAACCCGCTATAAGAAGTTTCGTAGGCCTCTAGCTAAGCCGTTTGCTTCCGCCCCTATTTTAAAGCCCTGTGCATCGTAAGTGCCGGGGCTTTTTCATTTTTATCTTTCAATAAACTATTTTCGTGGACGGGACGGGAGTTGAACCCGCATGTGATCCGTATCAGAGAGCTGCATTCGCCGTTTATGCTACCCGCCCTATCAAAGCCCTGGCACCATTGGTGTCGGGGCTTTTTCGTTGCCAAATGTGAGAGATGTGGAAATAGTCAAATCAGAAGACTACAGAAATGTTTTTCTGTACAGAAAAATAACCGGTGTTTTTTCTGTACCTAATTAACCAACTCTATTCTTTGACTTAAATAGATATTTTACTGAATCAGAAAGATATTCGGTGTAAGCTTGTTTCTTACTTTTTGCCGGGCGCTTGTTATGTTCAGTTTCCGTAAGAAGAAAATCGAAAGCCATACAGATTGCACCTATAATTACGCCTTTAGAATACCGGGTAATGGAATGGCCCTTAGAATCCTTGATATAGCTTTCTAATTCTTCAAATACATACTCCATCAATAAATACTTATTCTTAACTACATGATGTAAGAAGTCTTCTTTCAGGAGGGTAAACAAACTTGTTATAAAATCATTGAGCGAATAAATATGTTGAACCTGCATATCAAGCCTCATAATACGTTGCGATCTGCTTTTACGATATTGAAACTGGTAATGAGGTTTGTTTTTGAAAAAGGCCAGCACAATGTCGCGCCGCTTATCGATGTCCGCGTTTAAAGCCTTTCGCCGGGCTTTGGGCATTTCCTGATTGTGTGGTCCATATAAAACATCCAGGTAACCCTTAAGTAGCCGGTATGATACATCTTTCTTCTGCTCAATGCTTTGCCGAATTAGCCTCTCGTACCTAAGATAATTAGGCAGGTCCTTAATGTATATATCATACTTTATCTCTCTCGTTGGCTGGCCGAATTTATTTCTGGGCACGGCATGGGTGTTTAAATGCTAAACTATAAGTAGTTCGCATTTACAGAAACATTTATACATTTATGCTGAACTTTTGTTCAAAATTTTTAGGCGTTAGCCTTTCTTGTAAGGAAAAGTGGAAAATTTCAAGTTACCAAGAAAGCTATCTGGCCCTGCGCTTTGGCGTGGGTCAGTGGCATTTGGTGACAGGTATTCCACTACCTCCTTACAGATGACTACTGAACTCACGCCTCTTTTTTTACCCTCCATTAAGTGTTCAGAATGGAAATAACAATTGTTTGGCATGAAACTGCTTATGTTGCTATTCGCCGTTGCACTGGGTGCATCCAGTCTTTGGGCACAAGACATTATCATCAAAAAAAATGGGGATGAAGTAAAAGTAAAGGTTGTTGAGATAACCGGGACTGTCATTAAATACAAAAAATGGGAGAATATAGATGGTCCTATCTATAACATCGATAAATCCGAAGTATTTAAGGTAAAGTATGAAAATGGCCAAAGCGACTTTTTCGGAGCTGGTACAGAAACAAAGGCTGACCCAGTACCTACAGCTGTTCAATCTACGGCCAAGGAAAATAAGCTCGCTGGTACCAAAGGTTATCCGACATTGGCTGAACCGAATGTTCCGTATTTCTACGATGCCGGCCACAACTCTCTGCAGGAATTGGAAAAGGTAACTTTTGGAACTGAAAGAGTGCGTAGTGGTGCTTGGGGTAAACATGATGTAATCATACTGCCGGGCTTAGTATCAACGGTTACCTTTTCTAAAAAGCAGCAACCACAATTCTTAATACGATTTGATCAAGCAGAAGCGCAACCATTAAATTTATGCGTACTCAATACATGTGAGACTAATGATAAGCTTAAACGCCGGGAATGGGTTATGTCTACTACCGGTATGCACGGCAAAGAAGCACAACACGATGATGTGCTTATCAGCTTTAAAAATTTAGGAGACGGACTATATCTGGTAACACTAGATAAAAAGCTAAAACCCGGTGAATTATTCTTTATGATGCCAGGTGCTACACAGGTCTATGCATTTAGTTATACTAAGTAACCATTAAAACCCCTCATAAACACCATGAAAAAGCAAATTGTTACTATTATATTATTACTGACAATAATCAGCTCATTTACGATTCAAAGTTGCTCTAAAGAAAAGGATCCAACCCCATCCAACCAAAATAATAATGGCGGTGGTGGGAATAACAACGGCGGAGGCGGTGGTGGCGGTAATACCTCACCAGAGCCATGCGAATACAACCATTATGGTAAAATCATCGTTTATAACAACCTTTCTGACCCTTATAAGGTTTACATTGATAACAGCTATAAAGGTACAGTATCGGGTAGCTTTGTTGGCTATTATGGCGGTGTGGCCTCAGGTAATCGTTCTATGAAGTTTGTACAACAAAGTGGCTATGTATTTTACCCGGATGAAATATCTACCATAGTAACGGTTGTAGACTGCGAAACTAGCGATGTAACACTACGTTAGGCAAAAAGCTATCAATTACTGTTATGGCCTAGTACATCAAGAAAGATTAAATACTATTTCCCCTTTGCCTTTTTTACCTTTGTAATTGGCTTTTGGGGAGGGTTAGTATCTTGGCCAGTAGTTTTGTCTACAAGATATTTTGCCAGCTGATTAATGTCTTTAGGCTTTTTTTCTTTGCTCATATTGCAAAGATAAGAACACAGGCTAATTAGGAAAGAACCCTAAAATTCAAAATGAGTCACTACCATTTAATATACATATCAACCCCGTTAAAAAAACAACAGGGTTAACAAAACAGTGG
>CAYREY010000164.1:0-2785 GCA_964423405.1 uncultured Chitinophaga sp.
AAGGCAACCCGCAGGTGGTGCAACTGCTTTTGTGCGCACACGTGTTTTACACACTGCTGCAACTGCGCTTGTGCCGTGGTAAAAAGTGTGTTTGTATATGCCTCGTAGTTAATCAATGCAAGCAGGTTATTACAGTACAAAAAACACTACTCCTTTTTTCAACCGGGCTGTAAAAGAACCGCTATTTTTTAGCATTCGCTTTCTTCTGCTGCTTTTTAAAGTATCCCCTGAACAGAAAATTATCTTTCAGTGCATCCATGTTCTCGCTGAATTTCTGCGTGCTCATTTCTACGTTATACAAGCTGCGCTTAACGCTGTTAGCCGTAGCGGTGTCGTTTACCAGGGTAGATACCGTGCCCGTGCCGGTATTAACCCGCTCTAACACCTGTTTAAGTGTACCGGCAGAGCTGTTCACCTTTTCGCCAGCCATTTTTACTTCGTTTATAGCATTTATCAGGTCGGCACTTACAGCGGTATCGTTAATAATGGTAGCCAGCAGCCCCTTGCCGTTTTTGGCATCACTCATTATATCATTCAAATCGGCCGATACCTGCAAAATATTATTGCTTACCACATCTACATTATACAACGTATGCCTTAGCTGTGCGGCAATAGTAGTATCCATCAGCACGGTGTACAGTGTACCTCGGCTATCGGTAATATTTTGCGTAATGGTGCGCAGGTTATCGGATATTACCAATATGTTTTTGTTGGTTTTATCAAGCGTGCGCAGCATTTCGTCGGTATTAATTACAGCTACGCTCAGCAGTTCATCGCCCTCAGCTATCAGTTCTACAGCGGCAGTACCGGGTGCTATGTTTATAATTTTGTTACCCATCAACCCATCGGTGCCAATACTGGCAACCGAGTTTTTTCTGATAACTTTTTTCAAATCGGCTTCAATAGACATCTGTACGCGTATAGTAGTATCGTTCACTATCTCTATACTTTTCACCGTGCCAATATCTATACCGGCATAGCGTACATTGTTGCCGGGCTTAAGGCCATTTACATTGCTAAACTTAGCGTATACCTTAAAAGTTTTACTAAACAGGTTGGTATTACTACCAATAAAGTAAAGCCCCAGTATAAGCAGCGCTGTACCGGTTAACACAAAAAAACCCAGGCGTATATTATTTATTGCTTCTTTATTCATACCATATCGTTTTTAAAAAATGCTTGTACCTGCATATCGTCCATCTTTGCCAGTTCTTCAAAAGTACCCTGTGCGTAGTTTACTCCGCCTATCATTACGGCCAGCTGGTTGGCTGTAACACGGGCGCAATGCATATCGTGCGAAATGATGATAGAAGAAGTATTGTACTTTTGCTGCATAGCCAGCATCAGGTTGCTGATTTCGCCGGCAGTAATAGGATCGAGGCCGGTAGTAGGCTCATCGTACAATACCAGCTCGGGTTTTAAAATAAGCGAGCGGGCCAGGCCAATACGTTTACGCATACCGCCCGAAAGCTCAGAAGGCATCAGGTTGATGGCATTGCGCAAGCCTACATTCTCCAGCATTTCTTCTACCAGCTGTTCTACTTCTTTTTTCGTTTTATTTTTACCATGCCGGCGCAGCGGAAACTCCAGATTTTCGCGCACAGTCATACTATCGTACAAGGCACTGCTTTGAAAAACAAACCCTATACGGGCGCGCATTTCGTCTAGTTCTTTTTGTTTCAGGCTGTTTATTTCTTTACCAAATACTATCAGCGATCCGCCTTCGTACTTTAGCAAACCTACAATACACTTAATAAGCACCGATTTACCACAGCCCGATTTGCCCAGCACCACTACGTTTTCGCCACGGTTAAGTGTAAGATTAAAGCCGTTCAGTACGTGGTTATCGCCAAACGATTTTTGCAACTGCGCTATTTGTATAATAGGCTCGCCTTGCTGTGGTGGTGTAGTAGCGGGTATCATAAGTAGCCTAAAAATTGGGTTATCTGAACAGCTACCAGGTCAATAACAAATACCAGTAAAGAAGCCACCACTACCGATGAGTTAGCCGACTCCCCTACACCTTCGGTACCCTTTTTAGAGTTATATCCTTTATAACAACCAATAGCACCGATAGCAAAACCGAAAAAAAATGTTTTGATAAACGCCGGTATAAAATCACTAAAATCGGCACTCTCGAAAACGGCATTAAAAAAAAGGGTTAAGCTTACGCTGCCGGTTATTTTAACGGCCAGGTAAGAACCCAGCAGCGCAATAGCATCGCCTATTATTACCAGTACCGGTATCATAAATGTAGTGCTTAAAATGCGCGACACTACAATGTATTTAAACGGGTTGGTGCCGCTTACCTCCATAGCATCTATTTGCTCGGTTACTTTCATAGAGCCCAATTCGGCACCTATGCTGGAACCGATTTTACCTGCACAAACAAGTGCTATAATTACAGGGCCTATTTCGCGGATAATGCTGATACCCACCATAGCCGGCAGCCACGATTCGGCCCCAAAGCGGGCCAGCGTGGGGCGCGATTGTAGTGTAAGTACCAACCCTATAATAAACGCAGTTAGCCCCACCAAAGGCAACGACCGGTAACCAACTTCGTACGATTGATGCAGTATTTCTTTTATCTCGTAGGGCGGCGACCATACCTCACGAAAAAACCGGGCAATAAAACGGGATATCTCTCCTATCTCCATTAAAAAGCCCCTTAGCCCTTCGGGCAAAACAGATACCCACGCAGGTTCTGCTTTTGGGGAAGGCGGGCCAGAGGGCTGGTTACTGTTCATTACTCAGAGGTTTTTACAAACGTAAACTTTGTGCTACC
>CAYREY010000165.1:0-2716 GCA_964423405.1 uncultured Chitinophaga sp.
ACGTTCCGGTATTTCTGCAATACGTTTTTGGCGAGGTTTGTGCATCAATCGTAGTGGTAAATAAAGGTGGGCGTGCCGGCACCCCTGGCTCTAAAGCCGGGCTTCGTGCCGTCGGGCTGTACGCTGCAAGTGCTGCTTGTAGTTGTTGCGCTTATAGGGGCAGAGAGTAGATAGCAGCAGCTTTCCGCTGCCATCCCTCACGCAAATGCCCCCAGCGCGCCTATGTAACTACCAACGGGCACAGAGTAGTACCGGTAACCGCTGCTTATAAATATCAATGGCGAAGCGATGGAGTGGGTACGGTAGCGTTTTCGTACCACAGGTCCACGTTCTTTTTATTATCTTCGGTATACAAATGCATGATAATGTTATTATGTGTTTTCTACTGTAATCATCCATGACCCCCGAAAATAAAGACAACATTTTCCGCATATCTGCCAGCATACTATCGGTGCTGGGTTGCTTTGGTGTGGGCGTGCTTACCGGTTCGCCAGAGGCGGCAATGGCAGCCTCGGCTGGCACTACGCTGGCCAATACCATTTCGGGCATTGGCAGCAACTGGCTTAGCGACCATCTCGACCACTACTCACGCCGTTTTTTCGATAGGGTGACTACCGATGGTACATTTAACCACGATATAGAAAAGGCTATGCAGCAGGCGCTGCAACAGGCCCTGCAACAAACGCAGGCAATCTGCCTTAACCACTTTGCCGATAACGAAGATGGCGTAAATAATTTTTTTACCTGGCTGAACGATAAAACCACCGGTGCCTTTTTAACCGCCGAAACCACCGCCAACCTTAACGGCATATTGGCACAACTTAACGCCCGGCAACTTAGCGAAGATAACCTGCGCACCCTGCTACAACAGCACGCAGATTTTAATGACCAATACCAGAAAGAAGGTTTAACTACCGAATTTACCCGTGTATTCTGGCAACACCTGCCACAGCAATACAGCTTTTATTTTAAAGAAGAACTAAAGCAGGGCACACAGGCCATGCAGGCCGTGCTGCTGCTGTTTATAGATATGACCATTAGCCTGCTTACAACAATGAAGCAGACTGGTGAAGATACCAACGAGCGGGTGAGGGGCATTGAGCAAATGATGAAAGAGGCACTATCATCTCATTCTATCTCTAAACACGATTACGATACCCGCCTGGCCGAGTTAGAACAACTAAGAACAGAGTTAGCACAAACCAAAGAGCAACTAAGCGACGCCCACCTGCAGATAGCCCTCTCTAAAGAGCGCGAAGAGCAACTGATACGAGAACTGAAACAGGAGCGCGATAAAATGGGGCTGGATGGAAAACTTAAAGCCGAAATAGACGGGCTTATTGCCAAACGCCACTACGACGAAGCCGAAAAGCTACTGGCCGAACAAACTGAAAGAAAGCTGAAAGAAACCGCTGCCTTCTACTTCCAGCGCGGCGGTTTACAGGAACTGCAATTGAAATACAACCAGGCGCTGGCCCTATACCAACAGGCGCTGGCCCTGCAACCCGATAATGCCCTGTACCTGAACAATACAGCCCATCTTATGCAAACATTGGGGCAATATGCTGCTGCTATACCCTTGCTCGAAAAAGCCTTGCTGCTTAACCGCAATGCCCTAGGTGAAGAATCTGCTAGCGTTGCTACAAATTATAATAACCTAGGTAGCGCTTATGATAGCTTAGGCGATTATACCAAGGCTATACAATACTATGAACAGGCGCTGGCTATAGACATAAAAGTGTTTGGTGAGTCAAACCCCAGTGTTGCAATCCGATACAATAATCTTGGTAGCGTATACGATAGTTTAGGCCATTATCCCAAAGCAATACAATATTATGAGCTCGCACTGGATATAGATATAGAAATTTTTGGCGAAAGTCACCCTAATACGGCAATTGATTACAATAACCTTGGGCAGGCATATCATAGTTTGGGCGATTATGCTAAATCTATAAAATACTATGAAAAGGCGCTGTCGATTTTCAAAGAGACGTTTGGTGAAATACATCATAAAGTAGCTGTCTGTCATAATAATCTTGGGCAGACATATCATAGTTTAGGTAATTATACCAAAGCAATACAATACTATGGGCAGGCCCTGTCAATTTTTAAAAATACGTTTGGAGAGATTCATGAATATGTTGCAGGAAGTTACAATAACCTTGGCGGCGCACATAAAGCTCTAGGTGATAATACTAAAGCTATACAGTACTATGAGGAGGCGCTTGCTATGGATGTGAAAATATTTGGCGAGTCACATCCCAAAATTGCAATCAGGTATAATAACCTTGGTAGCGCATATAGTAGTTTAGGCGATTATACCAAAGCTATACAATACTACGAACAGTCACTGGCTATCAATATAAACGTATTTGGCGAAAATCACCCATCTACAGCTACGGATTGTAATAACCTTGGTACAACTAATTTTAACCTAAACAATTACAGCCAATCCATCAGTTACCTTCAAAAGGCTTTAGCTATAAAAAAACAATTTTTTAAAGACGATCATCCATCGTTGGTCAACACACAAAAGAACCTGGATTACGTAATCGCCCAGAGCAAAAAGTAACTATTGGCGGAGGTGGTCCGCTGCTCTGAGCGGGGTGGGGTGTATTGTATTTCCATCCTGTATTCATCCGCGCAATCCGTGGCTTTATTAATAGTAATTCGTCAATTCGTAATTCAGTAAATATGTATTGGCTGTTCAATCCCT
>CAYREY010000166.1:0-2625 GCA_964423405.1 uncultured Chitinophaga sp.
CGGTATTCATCCAGGTCGTTCTGCCAGCTGGCTTTTATTTCCGTTTCGGTTTTGCCGGCCATAAGCTGCTTGCGTAGCTCGCCGGTACCCGCCAGTTTATCGAAAAAGTTGGTAGGCAGAAAAAACTTAGTTGTATCGCTATAGCTGCGGTAGGCATTAATCAGATACGACAGATTAATACCCGGTTTGGTGTAGTTTACCCGGCGAAGGTCCCAACCAAAACACACCTGCTTTAGGTTTGGCGGCGATTTGGCACCTGCTCTGCTTTGCGGTGTAAACGAAAAACTGCGTACAGTGATATCCGGCGAACCGATTACCTGAAAAGGATGGTCGGTACCACGGCCAACCGAAACATTGGTACCTTCAAAATAACAGATAGAAGGATAGTTGTAGATAGCTACGTTGTTGGGCAAATTAGGCGATGGCTTAACCGGTAAGTCATACCTCATCTGGTGCGTATAGTTTAAGCAGGTCACTAGTTTCAGGTTGCAGGTTTTACCACCTTCCAGCCATTTTTCGCCATTCACCATCTGCGCATACTCACCTACGGTAAGGCCATGCACCACCGGTATAGGGTCTATACCCACAAACGATTTAAACTCCTTTTTAAGCACCGGTCCATCTATGTACCAACCATTGGGATTGGGGCGGTCCAGCACAATCAGTTCCTTACCGTTTTCGGCACAGGCATCCATCAGGTAATGTAACGATGATATAAACGTAAAGAACCTTACCCCTACATCCTGTATATCAAATATCACCACGTCCACATCTTTCAGGTCGGTGTTCGATGGTTTCTTCTTATCGCCATACAGCGATATGATTCTGATTTTGGTACGTGCATCTACACTGTCTTTTACTATCTCACCGGCATCGGCACCACCACGGAAACCATGCTCCGGGGCAAACACTTTTTTGATGTTTACTTTCAGGCTTTTTAAAGTATCTACCAGATGGGTATTGCCCACCATAGCTGTTTGGTTAACCAGCAGGGCTACCTTTTTATCTTTCAGCAAAGGCAGTAGCTGATCCATACGTTCGGCACCACAAATAATTTCATCGGGGCCGGTAGCCGGACGGCCACCCTGTTGGGCCTGTACAAACGTAGCCGATAGTACATAAACGGCAATCAGTAAAAGGTTTACTTTTTTCATTGGGTCAAACTTCAGGTTTTACAATTACACACCGAAACAAAAACCCATAAAACTTGTAAAGGTGTGTATTGCGGCTGTCTGTTTTCACATACTACCATTGCCGTGCCAGATATACATAAAAAGCATTAACGTTGCTACGGTTTAAAAATCAGCAAACTACGGCGTGAACGCAGAATTATTTATAGTACGGCGCATAGCCTTCAGCAGCCCGAAGAGTTTCTCTTCGTTTATTATCCGCATTGCGGTGGCAGCGGTGGCATTAAGCCTTAGTACCATGATAATTACTACCAGCATGGTGAACGGTTTTCAGAAAGAGATACGCAACAAGGTGCTTAGTTTCTGGTCGCACCTGCAAATTGTTCCCTTCTCGCTCAGCAGCTCGCTACAGGAAGAGGGCGTGTACCGCTACCAGGACTTTTACACCAACAAAAGCCTGATACCCGAAGCGCGACACATACAGGTAACCGCACTAAAAGGCGGGTTGCTTAAAACCAATAACGATTTTGAAGGCATAGTGCTGAAAGGTGTAGGCGACGACTACGACTGGAAAAACATGACACCCTACCTGGTACAGGGCAGCCAGATTGATACGAGAGCCGATAATGCCCAACAGCAAATACTGGTTTCGCAGGCTACAGCCGACAGGCTATTATTAAAGTTGGGCGATAAAGTGGTGGTATCGTTTATGGGCAACAGCATACGCAACCGTCCGTTTAAAGTGCAGGGCATTTTTAACACCGGCATGGAAGAGTTTGATAAAAAATATGCGCTGGTAGATATTGGCCTGATACAGGACCTGAACAACTGGGGTAAAGATACCGTAGGCGGGTTCGAAGTTTTTTTAAAAGAAGATAAGCTGTTTAAAAGCCGGTTGCAGTCTTATTTTATTACCCTGTTTGGTGGCTTGCTGAACGAAGAAAAACTGGAGACACTGCGCCGTGACCCGCTGGAGAACATAGGCGAAGATGTTTACAGCCGGATGAGCAACCCCAAGCTGGATGTGCAGACGATTAAAAGCATCAGCCCCGGTATTTTTGACTGGCTGGACCTGCAAACCATGAACGAACTGATTATACTAAGCCTGATGATAGTAGTAGCCGCCATTAACATGGTTACCGCCCTGCTGATATTGATACTGGAGCGCACCAACATGATAGGCATAATGAAAGCACTGGGGGCCGGTAATGTTTCTATACGGCGTATATTTTTATACTACAGCGCGGTTATTATTGGTATTGGCCTGATAGCCGGTAATGTATTTGGTATAGGCGTGTGTTACATACAGCAAAAATTTCACGTAATAACACTACCGCAAGAGAGCTATTACCTTACCTACGCACCGGTAGAGTTTAGCTGGGCCTGGATAGCCGCGCTCAACCTGGGCACCATAGCCTTTACTCTGGTATTGCTCATTATACCATCTACCCTCGTAAGCCGCATATCGCCGGTGAAGGCAATACGGTTTGAGTAG
>CAYREY010000167.1:0-2580 GCA_964423405.1 uncultured Chitinophaga sp.
ACGTACGCTTACCATTACGACCTAAAATTTACACCTTGGCTTCGTATTTCAAATCCCCCTTTGGCGCAAGAATGTAGCCAGGCTTTGAGCCAAAGGGGTTATATTTAAACAATGCAAAACACAAACCACGATGTATTTGCTCTGTTTAATTTGTTTATTAAGCAAAGCGCGAACGGTAAACGGACTAAAACAAGCGGCGAACGGATAAAGCCACAAACAGTAGAAACATACAGGAATACCTATAAGCTACTTCAACTATTTTCCTTAGAGCAGAAGTTTGAATTACGTATAAAAAATTATCAGCGCCTAACCAGGCGCGAAAGATTAGCAGAGGCCCGGTATTGGAAAAAATTTGAACGGGAATTTACGGCCTATCTGCACAACCAACGTAATGCGCACGATAACTACACCAGTGCCGTGTATAAGCACCTTAAAACATTTTTTAATTATCTTAATAAAGATAAACTAATTGATACAGGGCCTTATTACAAGCAATTTAAAATTGTAAAACAGGAAGTGCCGGTAACGGCCCTAAGCCGCGAACAACTGTTACGATTAATTTATGATAAAGATTTTGAAAGTAAGTTGCCGCAGCACTTACAACGAACCAAAGATATGTTTGTATTTGGTTGCACTACAGCCCTACGCTACTCCGATTTGATGCTGTTAAAACCCCATAACATTGAACAGGTAAATGGTGAATGGTATGTAAAAATACAGGCTAAAAAAAACAAAGCAACGCAAGCGGTTAAACTACCTGGCTATGCGGTAGATATTGTTATGAAGTATTTTTCTACACGCAATAAATTTTTATTCCCCCGCTTATCTCTACTTAACTTCAATTTACAACTAAAGCAAATTGGTGAGGCATTAGGCCTTACACAACCTATTAGTAAAAGCCGAAGCCGCGCAGGTTTGTTACATAGTAGCCCCAAAAACACTGTTAGGTTTTGCGATACCATGTCATCGCACCTTATGCGCCGTACCGCTATTACCAATATGCTTACCCTGGGCATGCCCGAAAACCTCGTTAAACACATCTCGGGCCACGCAGGCGATAGTAAATCTTTCCATCGGTATGTGGCGTATAGCCAAACGTATATGAATACAGAGCTGGATAAGGTTTATGAAAAAATGCAGCTAAGCATAACTAACTAACATCGTTGTACGTGGTTTTAACCCTGGCCAAGCTTGGCTCTAAGCCTGGCTACATTCTTGCGCCAAAGGGGGGAGTAGCCTTTGTAGCTGCAAGCTACTTACTTGCTAAGGCGTAGGCATATAGCCTACGCCGAGTTAGGGCCACAGTTTTATTTAAACCTGACACTATCGTTTGCATTGAAAATTACTGTATCACTATTCCTTTTTTCTAGCAACTTATTTCTTTGTTTTGTATCTTCATTTACTCCTACAGCAAAGGGACTCATTTTGCAATAGTAATAAGCCAACACTATCAAAATTATAGCTGCCACCACCAATACTATTTTTTTCATTGATTGTTGTTTATACGCTGTTATAACAGGAGTGTTTAATTAGGAGATGCTACAGGAATAGGTTTTGCAGGATAATTATCCATATTAGATTTAGGTGCTACAAATATCATATCGCCATTAATAAATGGTACAGCGGCTTTTAAGCTTTCAAAATAACTATTAGGTTTGGGAGTCCACGTATCGCTTGGCAGTTCAATTTTTGTACTAATACCTTTATCTCCTTGCACTACATCTTGTACAGCATCTACACAGTTATTTGTAATTAGATGATATTTTTCGTCGTTATTGGCATAAGCCTGCTGTAAATTTGCTGCATTAGAGGCTATAGTAGCGTCTTGTTCCTTAGTAGTTTTAAGGGTTATGTTATCATCGTATGCATTGCCATCAACCCTTCCTGTATTAACAGTTGCTATAGCCCCCCTTTGGCGCAAGAATGTAGCCAGGCTTAGAGCCAAGCTTCTTGTGCCGGAATAAATATACTACTTTGGCTATATGAGCCGAAAGTATAAATTTTACGAGCAAGATAGGCTATACTTTGTTTCGTACAGTGTGGTTTATTGGTTAGATGTTTTTATTAGAGAGGAATATCGTAACATTTGGATAGAAAGTGTTGAATATTGCCAGAAAAAGAAAGGGCTTGAAGTTTATGGTTGGTGTTTGATGACTAGCCATGCACATATGATAATAGGTAGTGAAAATATTGCCATGCAAGATATAATGCGGGATTTGAAGAAGTATACCTCAAAAGAGTTACGTATGGCCATTAGCGAACACCCACAGGAAAGCCGTAAAGAGTGGCTGCTATGGATGTGCGAGCGCGCTGGTAAGAAAAACAGCAATAACAATAATTTTCAGTTTTGGCAGCAAAACAACCATCCATTGGTAATTAAAGACGATAATATGTTTAAGCAATGTTTAGCATACATACATAATAACCCTGTAACGAGCGGGTTTGTGAAAAATGCTGAAGATTGGCTATATAGCAGTGCTGCTGGCTACGAAAAAAATAATGGTTTGCTTAAATTGCATTATTAACCCCGGCACAAGAAGCTTGGCTCTAAGCTTGGCTACATTCTTGCGCCAAAGGGAG
>CAYREY010000168.1:0-2572 GCA_964423405.1 uncultured Chitinophaga sp.
AAAAAAGTCTTTGCGCTCCCCAGCAACATAAAGACCTTGTAAAAAACAAATATAGTGAATTTTTATATGATGGAGCGTAAAACCCATTCATCTTTTTAGTGTGTGGGTAGTTCACTTACAAAATATTCATTCCTGTAATTTGTACCGGACCGCCGTTAGCGCCGGTTAGTTCGACATGATTTTTTGCCTTCCCATAAGCACGGTCTAATAGCACCTCGGCTGCCCTTACATCGCCCTTTGTAGCCTTTGCCCTTAATGCCATAAGTATTGCCTTTGCTGCAGCCACACCTTCTTTTTCCTCCCCTAATACCTCCGCTAAAAGTTTATCAAGTTCCGGTATCTTGCACGGCCTACCGTTGGGATTTCCGCTATTGCCTTTTTTAAATGGCTTAGCACCCGGCGGCGTTATTCCTTTTTTAAATGGCATTGAATATCCTCCTTATGATGTAGCCTCTTATGAATGAGGCAGTGAAAAATATAAATGTAATAAATATGTTTTGGCCGATAGTAACTGGTATGTTAAGCGCCGGGTATATGATAAGCTGTATTAGGAAGCTGGTCACCAGCCCGGCAATAACATTGGCCACCGACTCGTAAACGCTATGCTTCTTGCTTTGCCTCATACGGTTCTCCGTTCTTTTTAATAGTTAGCGATGGATCAAGTTTACGCATGCGGTCAATAATTACTTGGCAGTATTTTGGGTCAAACTCTACAAGATATGCCTTCCGATTCATTTGATGGCAGGCAACCATGGTTGTGCCGCTACCGCCAAACCCATCGGCCACAATATCGCCCTGCTTGCTGCTGTTTCCTATTTGGTAGGCAAATAGCGGGATGGGTTTCATCGTGGGGTGTTCGGCGTTACGTTGCGGCCTGTCAAATTCCAATACCGTTGTTTGCTTTCTGTCTGAATACCAACCATGTGCAGCACCTTCTTTCCATCCGTAAAGACAAGGTTCGTGTTTCCAATGGTAATCTTGTCTGCCCATAACCATTGTCTGTTTTAGCCAAATAAGCTGCTGTTTGAGTAGAAATCCACTATCTTGAAATGCCTTTGCAAAGTTTACTATTTCGGATGATGCGTGCCATACATACCATGCACCACCTGCTTTTGTATATGCTCCTAATGCTGTATAGAAGTCATAAAGGAACTGATAGAAATCTCCGTCCGTTTGTTTGTCGTTAATAATCGTTAATTTTTCTTTGGTTCCGCCCTCGTAAGCTACGTTGTAAGGCGGATCTGTAACCACCAGGTCGGCAAGCTGCCCTACAAATAATTTTTCAAACGTATCCGTATGGGTACTATCCCCACATAACAACCTATGCTCCCCAATCTCAAACAAATCACCTAATACAATATCCGTTTCAATAACATCCGGTATCTCGTAATCATCCTCGGCAGCTTCAGGTTCAACCTTAAACTGATGAGGAATATCCAGCCCCCACTCTTCCAACTTAGCTAAATCCCAATCAGCCTGTAGTTCGTCCCATGCGTGGTCTCCGTAGCCAATATTATCTTTAATCGTATATGCCTTTAGTTTTTCAACAGGAGTGCCAGCATCCAATACTTTACATGGTGCATCTGTATATTTTAATTCAGACATTGCCTTTAGCCGCATATTCCCTGCGATAACTACATACTTACCCTCAAAAGGAAAAACAATAAGCTCCCGAAGTTCCAGCATTTCAGGATCATCTTTTAACGACTGTATTAGCTTTAAATACTTTTCGTCTTTAATTAGCCTGGGGTTCTTTGGCAGGCCTGGTATTTGGCCTGTGTTAGAAACCAGCAAAGATATTTTAATAGATTGAGCTTGCATATACTATTTCAAATTTAGCCAACCAATCGAATCTACGATTATTTATGGCATATTCTTCCAATGTTTGCTGCCGCTTTTTTGAGTTACAAGATTTACAGCAATACACTAAATTATAATTTTCGTTATCTCCTCCACGTGAAACAGGAGTTAAATGTTCAATAGCTTTATATTTTTCCAGTGATGTTTCGCAGAAAAAACATAGCCCTTTTTGAGCAATAAGAACCCGTTTTAAGAATTCAGCATCAAAAGGCAGGGTTAATAATTTTTTTCTTTTATAAAACGCTGCCTTCATTCTTAATTTTTCGGTTTCTTTTCCTCCTTTCCAGTTATACAGGTTCGGGCCTTTGCATTTTTCGGACGACAACCTACCTGCGCTTAATGCAGATTTCCACTCAGCGGGCAATTCTACACCTGCCCTGGCATTACCCTGGCATTTTACTGAACAATAAACCCTGCTATGTACGGCAGCGCCTTTACCGTTAATTGCAGCCCCACAATGGGCGCAAGGTTTGTTTATTTTAAGGCTTTGGCTGTAACATGCCTTTGAGCAATATAGAGGCTTCCTGTGGGCAGATAATTTATTAGAAACAAAAGCACAGCTACATTGTTGGCACCTGAAAATTACATTACGGTAAACAGGTAAAACCGGATTTTTCGGGTTCGGCTTTATATCTGTTATGTTTCTGTAATTACTTCCTGCCATAACCCAAATTTACGGTAAAATATTGAAGATAGTGCGGGGTGGGTTAAA